>CADBYC010000029.1:0-20140 GCA_902798755.1 uncultured Ruminococcus sp.
AACCGGATATGCCTACCGAGTACAGCGAACGACGACGACAACAAAGCTATACGAAATATAGCGCAATAGATGATAAAGGTTTTTATTAAGGAGTAGTATAAAATCCATTCATCTTTATCAAAGAGGATTATCCTCGCCGTCTGATTTGTCTTTGAGCTCAATGCACAGCATCGTCATATCGTCGAACTGCGGCGCTTCGCCGACAAACGCATTGACGCTTTGACGGATACCCTCGATGATCTGCCGCGGCGAAGAATCCTGATGCTCGTTCAGCGCTACGACCATTCTGTCGATCGTATACATTTTGTCGTTCGCGTCCGTCGCCTCGGGAACGCCGTCGGTGTACAGGAAGAGCTTGTCACCCTTGTTGAGCTGAATCTCATGATCGCAATATCTCATATTCTCCATACCGCCGATCACAAAGCCGTGCTTTTCTTTGGCGATCGCAAAGCCCCTGCCCTTGCGGTAAACGGCGGGATCGTCGTGACCCGCGTTCGCGGCAATGATCCTGCCCGTAGAGACCTCGAGGATACCCAGCCATACCGTGACGAACATATCCGCGCGGTTCCACTGACAGATCTCATTATTGACAAAGGTCAGTATCTCGGCAGGCGTACCTCCCATCTTCGCGCGATCGCTGATCAGGATATTCGTGACCATCATGAACAGCGCGCCGGGGATACCCTTGCCCGATACGTCCGCCATCACCATCGCCAGGTGATCGTCGTCGATAAAGAAGGCGTTATAGAAGTCGCCGCCGACCTCCTTTGCGGGAGTCATCGATGCAAAAACGTCGAACTCGTGCCTGTCGGGGAAAGCCGCCGCTAAGTTGGGCAGGGAGTTCTTCTGGATCGTCGCCGCGATCGACAGCTCCGCTCCCATACGCTCTCTTTCAGCCGTCACAGCGGTAAGGTGCTCGACGTAGTCCACCATTTCCGTCTCCATGGAGTCGATGGAGCGGGCGAGGTTGAGGATCACGTCATATTTGCTGATATCGCCGAGCGGCTCGCTTTTGGTGTTCTCCCTCGCGAATCTGGTCGCCTCGTCCGACACCTTTTCGATCGGCTTGATGACAGCCCTTTTGAGGAACAGCACGATGAACGCGGTGATGACCGCGATCATCAGGAAAACGCCGAGAACGATCAGCATGATATACGGTCTGAACGCGTTTGCCATCTCGTTGACAGGTCGCTGAACACACAGCAGTCCCGTGACCTCGTCCGACGAATTGACGATCGGTACCAGCGTCGTGATATGCGGGTGCTGACCGTCGGTCGGATTCATACGAAAGACCGTCTCATAGTCGGACTTTTTCTCATACAGCGCCCGGTATTTCTGACTGTATTCCTCGTTTGTCGCCTTGCGCTGATACCCCAGCTCCCACGGCGTATACTTAGAGTCGTCGACGTTGTTGTTCACCGTATTGAAGATCGACACAAAGCTGCCGTAATCGCTCGTGTCCACCTGTATGACATAGATCAGCGATACATTCAGCTTGTGACAGCACAGATCGAGCTTCTGCGCGGTGTCCTTGTACTCGGCGGTCTCTCCCGTCTCGAGATACGAACTGAGCTTATCGCCGTTGACGAAGGTAGCCGCCGAATCCGCCATATGATAGGTCACGGAGGCGTATTCGTCCTTGAACGCGCCGATAAAGCTGTTGTTGCCGATGATACAGACGCCGATTCCGAATAACAACAGCAGCGACACGATCACAACGAGGATATTCATCGACATACTCGAACGCATCTTTTTAAAGAATTTCATCCTGTTCACACTCAGATCCAAATAAAATTGCATTTATACTAAAGCCCAACAAAGCTATACGAAATATATCACTAATATCTGATTAATTTTTTTATCAAGGATTAGTATTACATTTTACAGTTCAATAATAAACGATTATCAATAAAAAAGCAACTATCAATACGGAATCGATAAAGAAAAGCCCGATTCCGAAGAATCAGGCTTTCAGTATTATTGCTTGATTATTTCTTGGTGACGTTCTCGCCGTAGATGGTGGTCCAGTCGTCCTTCATGGAAACCGCTGTCCAGCCGTTTTCCTCACAGCTCGCGCGCATCTTGTCAGCCTTCTCGATGTTGCCGTTCTCGCGCTCGAGATCGTCGCAGCAAAGCAGGTAAGCGCCGCTCTTGTAGGGATTGTTGGTGATGGTGAAGTTCGCCATCGCGCCGTCGCCGGAGCTGTTGCCGAAGCACAGTACGGGCTGTAAGCCGATCTCCTTCTCGATCGCGCTGACCTTGTTCATCTTCAGATTCTTGATGATGAACTCGCCGCCGGTGATGACCTGATCGTCCTTGCTGAAGGTGTAGTCCAGACCGTCCTTGTCGCCCTGATTGGTAGCAACCAAGGATTCGTCGGAGCCGATCATCTGTGACAGCGGAATGTCGATCACGCCGTCGCACAGACCGCGGGTGATCAGACGGTCGGTACCGCTGACGATGTAAACGGTGAAGTCGTTATCCTGTAAGTAGTCGATGACCTGCAGCATCGGCTTGTAGAACGCCTCGCCGTTGGTCATGTTGGTGTAGCTCTCCATCGGGGTGTCTCGGTATCCCTTGACGTAAGCGTCAAATTCGCTCAGCGTCATGCCCTTGAACGCGGTCGCGACAGCGGTGCCGTGCTTGACGTCCAGGCCCTTGGGATACTCGCCCGAGTCAAAGTAGCCCTTGATGATCTCGGCGGTCTCTTTCTCTTCATCGCTCGCCTTATCCTTGTAGTTAGGATCTTCCACGACGCGGTGATACAGGAGCTTGTGGTCAAAGTAGCCGGGGTCTGTCTCACAGCACAGCGTACCGTCCATATCGAACACCGCAATACGGCGGTCGACAGGGATGAAATCCGCGGATTTCTCGTCGGTGATCGTCGTCATGTAGTTCGTCAGCTCCTTTTTCAGCGGAGCGGACTCCGTCCACAGGGACAGCGCGTCCTCAGACTTTTCATCGAGAGCCTCAGTCGCGGTCGGGGCGGCAATGTTCTGATTCGCCTTGTTGGTCAGGCCGACCACATACAGACATGATACGACAACCAGCGCGACTGCTAAAATTCCCGCGATCACTTTCCAGCGCAGGGCTGTATTCTTTTTATTTTCTTCCATTTGAATCCTCCTTTATATTTTTCTCAGATTTTCATTATAAATCAATTACTGTCACTCGTCAAGATTTACACCATAAAAAAACAGCCGAGGACTTCGCCGGTCCTCAGCCGTTTTACAGGGGGAGTTATATCACAGGATCATTCCTGAAATAAGTGTATCAAACTGCCGCGAAGGCGTTCTCGAAATCGGCGATGATATCGTCGATATGCTCCGTGCCGATCGACAGACGGATGGTGTTCTCAAAGATGCCCTGCTGCGCCAGCTCCTCCGTGCTGAGCTGGGAATGGGTGGTGGAAGCGGGGTGGATGACAAGGCTCTTGACGTCCGCGACATTTGCGAGCAGCGAGAAGATCTTGAGATTGTCGATGAATCTCCACGCCTCTTCCCTGCCGCCTTTGATCTCAAAGGTGAAGATCGACGCGCCGCCGTTCGGGAAGTACTTCTGATACAGCTCATGATCGGGGTGATCGGGCAGAGAGGGGTGGTTGACCTTCTCGACCAGCGGGTGATTATTCAGGTATTCCACGACCTTCTTGGTATTCTCCGCGTGGCGCTCCAATCTCAGAGAAAGGGTCTCGATGCCCTGCAGGAGCAGGAACGCGTTGAACGGCGAGATCGCCGCGCCCGTATCGCGGAGCAGGATCGCGCGGATAAAGGTGACGAACGCCGCAGGGCCAACCGCGTCGTAGAAGGATACGCCGTGATAGCTCGGGTTCGGGGCCGCGATGTTCGGATAATTGCCGCTCTTGCTCCAGTCGAACTTGCCCGATTCCACGATCACGCCGCCGAGGGTCGTTCCGTGACCGCCGAGGAATTTGGTCGCCGAGTGAACGACGATATCCGCGCCGTGCTCAAAGGGACGGATCAGATACGGCGTGCCGAAGGTGTTATCAACGACGACAGGCAGACCGTGACGGTGGGCGATCTCAGCGATCGCGTCGATATCGGGGATATCGCTGTTGGGGTTGCCGAGGGTCTCGAGGTAGATCGCGCGGGTGTTGCCCTTGATGGCGTTCTCTACTTCCGATAAGTTATGCGCGTCCACAAAGGTCGTCTCGATACCGTACTGGGGCAGGGTGTGCGCGAGCAGGTTGTAGCTGCCGCCGTAGATGGTCTTTTGAGCGACGATATGACCGCCGTTAGCGGCGAGGGCTTCGATCGTATAGGTGATCGCCGCCGCGCCCGAAGCCAGCGCCAGCGCCGCGCTGCCGCCCTCCAAAGCGGCGACGCGCTTCTCCAGCACCTCCTGCGTGGAGTTGGTCAGTCTGCCGTAGATATTGCCCGCGTCGGCAAGACCGAAGCGGTCGGCGGCGTGCTGAGAATCACGGAATACATAGGAAGTGGTCTGATAGATCGGTACCGCTCTCGAATCGGTAGCGGGATCGGGGGTTTCTTGTCCAACGTGAAGCTGTAAGGTCTCAAATTTATAATTACTCATGATAAAGTTCCTTTCTGAATCAGATATTGATTGGGTGAGGGAGAATCCCTCCATCAATTATTCATTTTTCTTTTTTCATTCTTCAGTTTTCAGTAATAAATAGTGCCCGAGGGCATGGCTCCCGGGCAACATGGCTGTAAACGATAACGTCAACGATCGTTTCACTTTCAGAGCACAGACGTAGCGTCATATGCTCCCGCCATTCGACACGCCCGGGAGTTCAACATTCGACACCACATCATTGTATCCTGATTCGTGAAATACGATACTGACATCTTCGGTTCTCCTTTCATTTCATTGTCGGACTAAGGGGCGGCGAGCCCGACCTTTTCTTGATCGGGTCCTGCCGTATGCAAGATTTCCTTAACGACAACCGTATTATAACACTACTTACCTACTATGTCAATAGGTAAATAGAAATTTTTTCTTTTTTTCAAAGCAAAGCCCCCGAAACACGCTCTTTATGCGTTTCAGGGGCAGCTTCACGAAAGTTTTATTCTGCTTTTTTCTTGTCATAGTCCTCGATCGCGGCTTGTATCGCTTCTTCCGCGAGGACGGAGCAGTGCATCTTGTGGGGCGGCAGACCGTCCAGCGCCTCTGCCACCGCCTTGTTGGTCAACAGCATCGCCTCGGCGACGGGCTTGCCCTTGATCATTTCGGTCGCCATCGAGCTCGACGCGATCGCGCTGGCACAGCCGAAGGTCTCGAACTTCACATCCGTGATGACCTCGTTATCTATTTTCAGATACATCTTCATGATGTCGCCGCATTTCGCGTTGCCGACCTCGCCCACGCCGTCAGCGTTCTCGATCACGCCGACGTTCTGCGGGTTCAAAAAATGCTCCATTACCTTTTCACTATATAAAGCCATGATAGCCTCCTTAGAGTATAAATTCCTTTTTGCCTGTCATCAGGTCGCGCCATACGGGCGAGAAGCTCCGCAGGTATTCGACGACCTCTCTGACATTCTCGATGATATAGTCCGCTTCTTCCATGGTGATATCCTCGCCGATGCTCAATCTCAAAGACCCATGCGCAACGTCGTGGATACGACCGATCGCCAACAGGACGTGGCTCGGGTCGAGCGCTCCCGAGGTACAGGCGCTGCCCGAGGAAGCGGAGATACCCCTTTGATCTAGCAGAATCAACAGCGACTCGCCCTCGATCCCCTCAAAGCTGAAATTCACATTACCCGCCAAGCGGCGCTCCGCTTCACCGTTCAGGGCGCTGTGCGGGATCTGCGACAGCCCTTCGATCAGGTGATCTCTGACCTTCTTCATATGCTCCGCATGCTTGTCCATTCCCGCGACTGCTTCCTTCAACGCGGCGACCATCGACAGGATACCGGGCAGGTTCTCCGTGCCCGCGCGCTTGCCGCGCTCCTGCGCGCCGCCCTCGATCAGATTACTCAGCCGCACGCCCTTCTTCGCGTACAGAAAGCCCACGCCCTTCGGACCGTGGAATTTGTGAGCGGACGCCGACAGCATGTCGATGTTCTGCGCTTTCACATCGAGCGGGATATGCCCTACCGCCTGCACCGCATCGGTGTGGAAGAGCACCCCGCGCTCGCGACAGATCGCGCCGAGCTCTTTGATCGGCTGGATGGTGCCGATCTCGTTATTGGCGGTCATGACAGTGACAAGACAGGTATTGTCGTCGATCGCTTCTTTCAGCTCCTCAGGGTCGACGACGCCGTTCTCATGCACGGGCAGTAAGGTCACAGAAAAGCCGTTTTGCTCCAGCCTTTTGAGCGTATGCAGGATCGCATGGTGCTCAAAGGCGCTCGAGATGATGTGCGTCTTGCCCTGCTTCTTGCCGAGCATAGCGGCGGAAAGCAGCGCTTGATTATCCGCCTCGCTGCCGCCCGAGGTGAACAGGATCTCCCTCGGCTCGGCGTTGATGATCCGCGCGATATCTGCCCGCGCTTCCTCCAGCAGTTCCTTGGCTTTCTGTCCGATGGTATACAGGCTCGACGGATTGCCCCAGTAGCTTTTCGCGCAGTCCGTCATCGCCTTGATCGCCGCTTCACTCATTTTGGTGGTCGCGGCGTTATCAGCGTAAATTTGCATGGTATCACTCCTTTTCTAAGGTCTTACCCATTATACACCCTATTAACCTACTATGTCAATAGGTAACTTTGTTATCAAAAAAGGAGCCGTCTAAAACAGCTCCTTGATTTACTAATCGTTATCAATATTCCGTTTTGATGGTATCGATCCCGTACTTCTCCTTGAACCTCTCGATATCCTTATACGAGCGGATCAGCATGATCTCGGTGAAGGTGCCGTCCTCCTTGTTCCGAAAGCCCGCCGCCTTCTCACGCGTACATATTGAGCCGCGTATAACCGCTTCCTGCTTTTCGGGATCGAACATTTCGCTTTCAACCCGACCGCCCTTATGCCACTTGAACATCCTCATCGCTCCTTTCCCTTTTCCCTATCATAACAGATATGATCGCGGTTGTCTATTCGAAGCAAACGATTTCATCAAAAAATTCACAATAAAGTCACAGGTTAATACTTGTTTTTTCCCTCGACTTATCATATACTATGCTTAACCTGAATAAACATAAATGAAAGGATGTTTCATATGAGTGAGATCGTTATCACAACCGCCAATTTCGAAGCTGAGGTCACCAACAGCGATAAGCCCGTCCTGCTGGACTTTTGGGCGTCATGGTGCGGCCCGTGCCGCATGCAGGGCCCGATCCTCTCGGAATTTGCCGCGGCTCATCCCGAGGTCAAGGTCGGCAAGGTCAATGTCGATGAGGAGCAGGAGCTCGCCATGGCGTACGGCGTCATGAGCATTCCGATGCTCGCGGTATTCAAGGGCGGCAAGATGGTGAATCAGGCTGTCGGCGTCCAGTCCGCCGAGGCGCTCGAAGCTCTGGTAGGCTGAGAATATTCGTCTGCCGCGCATACAGCAAACCATCTACAATAGAAGCAGAAAGAGGAAGCGTCATGCCTCCTCTTTTTTTATACTAATCCTTGATAAAAAGATTTAATCAGATATTAGTGATATATTTCGGATAGCGCGACGGGAGACGCAGACAGGCTGGCGCCTGTCACTTCGCCTACCGAGTACAGCGAACGACGACGACAACAAAGCTATACGAAATATAGCGCAATAGATGATAAAGGTTTTTATTAAGGATTAGTATTATTGCTTGTTTTTATATTGACACGGCGCGGTACAGCCCTCGCACCCGCAGGAGCAACCCTTGCCGTTTTTCTTTCGTTTCACTATCACGACGACTGCCGCAATGACCGCCGCCGCAATCACGACCGTCAGGATGATCTCCAACAAATTCATACTTTCCTCCTATACGCCACACAGCATACAGATATAGTATACCGCCATCGTGATGAGATACGCGACCGCGCACTGCCACAGCACCATGCCGACCGCCCATTTGTGACCCATCTCGCGCTTGACCGAAGCGATCGCCGCGACGCACGGCGTATATAGCAGGCTGAACACCAGCATCGACACCGCCGTCAGGGAGGATATCGCCGCGCTGACAGAGCCGGGGTACAGCACCTTGGTCGCCGCTACGACGCTCTCTTTCGCGATGAAGCCGCTCATCAGCGAGGTCACCAGCCGCCAGTCGCCCAAGCCGATGGGCGTGAAGATCGGGGCGATAAAGCCCGCGATGACCGACAGGATACTGCCCTGTGAGTCATTCGTCATGCTCAGGTGGAAGTCGAAATGCTGCAAGAACCACAGCACGATCGTCGCGATAAAGATGACAGTGAAGGCGCGCTGTAAGAAGTCCTTCGCTTTCTCCCACAGCAGCCGCAGAACGTTCTTCGCCCCCGGCAGCCTGTAGTTCGGCAGCTCCATCACAAACGGCACCGCCTCGCCCTTGAAGCGGGTCTTTTTCAGCACGAGCGCCACCAAGATGCCGACGATGATACCCAGCAGGTACAGCCCCGTGATGATCAGCCACTTCTGCTTTTCAAAGAACGCCGTGACAAAGAACGCGTAGATCGGCAGCTTTGCCGTACAGCTCATGAACGGCGTCAGCAGGATCGTCATTTTTCTGTCGCGCTCCGAGGGAAGGGTACGGGTAGACATCACAGCGGGCACCGTACAGCCGAATCCGATCAGCATCGGCACGATACTGCGCCCCGACAGACCGATACGGCGCAAGAGCTTATCCATAAAGAACGCCACGCGCGCGAGATACCCCGTGTCCTCCAAGATAGACAGGAAGAAGAACAGTATCACGATGATGGGCAGAAAGGTCAGCACACTGCCCACGCCCGTCAGAACGCCGTCCGTCAGCAGTCCTGTGATAACGGCATTCACGCCGTAGCCCTCTAAGGCTGCGCGCACGATACCGTTCAGCGAGTCCAGTCCGTTCTCCATCAAGGTCTGCAAATTGCCGCCGATCAGCTCAAAGGTCAGGTAAAACACCGCCGCCATAATGAGAATAAACATCGGGATCGCCGTGTACTTGCCCGTCAGCAGGCGGTCGATCCTGCCCGAACGCTTATGCTCACGACTCTCGCGCGGCTTTGTCACCGTGCGGGAGCACACCTTGCCGATAAACGAAAAGCGCATGTCGGCGATCGCGGCGTTGCGGTCAAGCCCTCTCTCCTTCTCCATACGGCGGACGATATGCTCCACCGTCTCGAATTCTTCTTCATCGAGCTTTAACGCTTCTCTTACCAGCGGGTCGCCCTCCGCGAGCTTCGACGCCGCAAAGCGTATCGGTATCTGCGCCGCTTTCGACTTACCCTCGATCAGGTGGCTCACGGCGTGCAGACAGCGGTGCACCGCGCCGCCCTGCTCGGTAGAGTCGCAGAAATCCTGCCGCGCGGGCTTCTCCTGATAATGCGCGATATGTACCGCGTGCCGTACCAGCTCGTCTACGCCCTGGTTCTTCGCCGCCGAGATCGGTACGACAGGCACGCCCAAGAGCGCTTCCAGCGTATTGATATCGATAGAGCCGCCGTTAGAGGTGATCTCGTCCATAAAGTTCAGCGCCACGACCATCGGCACGTTCATTTCGAGCAGCTGCATCGTCAGATACAGGTTGCGCTCGATGTTGGTCGCGTCAACGATATTGATGATGGCTTTCGGCTTCTCCTGTAAGACGAAATTGCGCGACACGATCTCCTCGCCCGTGTACGGCGACATCGAGTAGATGCCCGGCAGGTCGGTGATGAGGGTGTTGGGATAGCCCTTGATCACGCCGTCCTTGCGGTCGACCGTCACGCCGGGGAAGTTGCCGACATGGCTGTTCGCGCCCGTCAGCTGATTGAACAGCGTCGTCTTTCCGCAGTTCTGGTTGCCCACCAGCGCGAAGGTCAGCACCGTGCCATCGGGCAGGGGGTCGCCGCTGCCCTTTGCGTGATAGCGTCCCTCCTCACCCAGTCCGGGGTGCTCGGTTTTCTGCCGCTTGTATTCCTCCCTTTTGGTCGCCTCGGCGATCGGGGTCACTTCGATCTTGCTCGCGTCATCGAGCCTCAAGGTCAGCTCATAGCCGTGTATCTGTAACTGCATCGGGTCGCCCAGCGGCGCGAGCTTCACAAAGGTGACCTCCGCGCCGGGGATCACGCCCATATCGAGAAAGTGCTGTCTGAGGCTCCCTTCTCCGCCTACCGCGTCGATCACCGCCGACTGACCCTGTTTCAAATCCTTTAATGTCATATCTTTTCCCTCATGTATTAACTTAAGCTAACGAATAGCGGCACTAATCCGCCTGATGCCATCAAGCGGTCGGTACTGCTCCCTTTTTCTATATGTTATATCGCTCATTTCGCTTTGAGCCGTTTGATCTCCTTTTTCCTGCGCCTGAACCATCCCTTCTCGCTGAACTGTCCGCGGTAGATATAATTGAGCTGAACGCCGCACAACAGGATATAGCCCATGTAGTAGAGCCACAGCATCAACACGACCACGGTACCCAAGCTGCCGTAAACGGAGGCAGTGGAGAAGAAGCGAATGTAGAGCATGACCCCCAGCGTGAGGATATTCCACGCCACGACCGTCACGAACACCCCGGGGAACAGCGCGCGAATAGAGTAATACTTTTTATTCTTGACCTTGCGCCACAGAAATAGCTTGATACCCAGCGACAAAAGCAGGGTGAGCAGGATACTGAGCACAAGGTACGAAAAGATGATCATCACCCACCGCACGACGACCTCCTGCCATAGTCTCAGCAGAACGCCCGTAAGAATGATGTTCATGATCATCACGGCGGTGCATATCATGATCATCAAAAGAAAGAGCAGGGTGTAGCCCATGGCGTAAATGCGCTTGAAGATCCAGAAGCGGTTGTTCGGTATCTGATAGACGCGGGCGATGCCCTCTGTGACGTAGTAGATGCCCTTGCCCGCCGACCACAGGGCGATCACCGCCGTGACGATGGTGGTGCCCGAACTCGAGCGGATCACGGAGTCCTCCACATACCGCAGCAGGGTGATGATGATCCGGGAGCCCTCGCCTAAACTCGCCGTCGGTACTTTGAACCTTGCGATGTTCTCGGGGTCCTTGCCCGTCAGGATCGAGTACAGCGAGAACACGAACAGTAGCATCGGCACGATGGACAAGAGGACAAAGAACGCCGACTGTCCCGACAGGGCGGGGATATTGTCGCGGTAATTCTTTTTTAAGAAGTGCCGTACATGACCGGCAAATACGGTAAAACGACTTTTCTTCTGCTTCATATTTCTGAATCTCTTTACATTTTCTATATAATAGGTATATTGTACACTATCGCCGCGCCTTTCGCAAGAGCGATTATCCCTCCTCTGACAGAAAGTGCGTACAGAACAGCGCCTTTTTTCAATAGCATATGCTGCCAAACAGGGACAAAACGCGCGGGGATTTTGTCCGTATTACGTATGTTTTTTCCGTTTTTCAGACAGCAGTCAAACTTTTTCTCAATTTCTTACCTTTCAAAAGTCGCATGGATAAGCCATTTTTGAAGGGTATCAAAAAACTTTTCAAAGAAATATGGATTTGTCTGTATTTTTGTCAGGGTTTTGTCATAGTGGGTGTGTTATGCTATAGCCACAGTCAAGGGAAAAACAAAGACAACAAACCCAAACGACAAAATCAATTCAACTCGAAAAGGAGAAATCATCATGAAAAAGACTACTATCAAAACCATCATCGCTTCCCTGCTGATCGCAACTGTCGCAGGCACCGCCGCTATGGCGCTCTCCGCTTGCTCCAATAACAACCAACAGAACACCAACCCCACCGAGATCGTCACATCCACCGACAAGGCGGAGAAGAAGAACGCCGACCTCAAGAAGAAGGACGCAAAGGCCGAGACTCAGACTCCCACCGTGAAGGCGACCGTCAAGCCTACCGTGAAGCCCACCGAAAAGACCGCCGCGAAGAAAACAGCCGCTAATCCCACTGTAAAACCTACCGAGAAGCCTACCGAGAAGCCCGCCGCTAAGCCCGCGGCAAAGCCCACCGAGAAAACCACTCCCGCAGTCAAGCCCACTGAGAAGCCCGCTCCCGCTCCGACTCAGGCTCCGACCGTAAAGCCCACCGAAAAGCCCGTCAAGCCCGCTACTCCCGATGAAGCGACCAACCTCTACGCCACCCTGAAGAACACCATCAAGAACAGCAAGGCGGAAGGCTACAAGATCGTTTCCATCAAGGGCACCGACGCAAAGGTACTGGTCCTGACCTTCGGTAAAGAAGAAGCGAAGAAATCCTTCAAATTCTACACCATCGGCAAGAAGGACGTCACCTCTGTCGGTAAGCTCAGCGCGGCAAACGTCACCGCCTACACCGACAAGGAAAGCGGCAAGCTCTGCCTGTACACCAACAAGGACGGCGAAGCGACCTACAACACCGTCAAACTCGAGAAGGATACTGTCAAGCTGACCGCTATGACCGATAACACTGCCGGCAAAGCCGTCAAGTTCCTGCCCACCAACGACTTCACCGACCTCGACCAGTTCAAGTAATCAGTGATCAACGAGGATTCGTATTCCCTCCTTATATAAAAAGCTGCCTGTTCCGACGAACAGGCAGTTCTTTTTGTATTGAATCGTGCCACGGTAGCTGAAAGGACATCTCAGCGAACCACAGTGATCATATCTTTTGTCAGAACGAGGAAGAACCTCCGCCTCCGCCGCCTCCTGACGAGCCGCCTCCGCCGCCCGAGGAACCGCCGCCTCCGCCCGAGGAGCTGCCCCCGCCGCTGAACGCGACCCTGAGAATGATCAGCAGGATCGTTACCCACATGCGCGGAGAGGAATCCGTGCACTTGGCGACAGGCTTGCCCACTGACAGCATGCCCTTGCCCTTCAGGATAGCGGGATCGTCGTTGATCTTGATCAGCGGATTGACCCGCTTGCCGAACACGATTCCCACCACGATGACGAACGCCAGCATAAAGGCGATCACGATAAAGCTGATATATTTCATCGGCTCTGCGATACGGTTGCCCTGCAATACCGTCAGGATCTGGTCATACGCTTCGGCGGCGCACTGATAGTAGTTGCCCGAGGACGCGTACCCGCTGACGTTGTCGGTGATCGACCGCGCAAAGGAGCGGTTGACCATGCTGTAGATATCGCCGTCCGACTGAAAGGTGACCTTGCGCATGTACATATTGATGACGAAGATACCCGAGCTGTCGTTTCCGTAAAGGCGGTAGCGCATGTCCTTCGCCTGTTCGATCTCGTCGTAGGCGTAGTCCCGCGTCGACCAGAATACGATATGACCGTAATCGGTGATGGGGATCATCTTCTGCACCAATGCGGCTTCTTCCTCGGCTGATAGCAGATCATCGTCGTCGCGGATCAGCGCCTGATATCCGGTGTTAGGATTCGTATATTGCGCGCCGCTCTGCTGCACGGCAAAAGCGCTCAGGCACAGCGGCAGAACGCAGACGACAGCGATCAGGCAGACAGCGAATCTTGCGATCTTACTTTTCATCATACGCCGCTCCCTTCTTTTTGAACTGGGGCGGCTCGCGCTTGGCGATCGCAGCCTGAAAGCGGATATGGCTGATCATAAAAGTGAACAGCTCCACCGCCGCGCCGATACAGCACAGATAGGTGATGATATTATAAGCGGGGTCTAAGTAGATCACGCCCGCGCCGATCACCAAGGTGACGATCATCGTGATCAGCCGCCATTTCTCGCCCTTGCGAAAGCGAACGGCTTCTTCCGTATCGAAAAGCCCGTTCTCCTTTGTAACAGCGATATGGAAGCTGTGCCGCAGGATCAGCGTGCCCGTCAGCAGCAGACCGAGGCTGACCCCCAGCGCGCCGACCGCCTTGACGGACGGCAGGACGAACAGCGCCGCCGCGAGCAGTACGCCGACGATCAGCACCGTGATCAGTATCTTCCACGGACTGACGGGCAGGTCGGCGCTGACCTTGCCTGTCTGACCGTTGACAGCGGCATAGGTGATCTTATCCTGATTGCGATAGCTCATGAACCACACGGGATAGAGGGTGCGGTGAGCCGCGGTGATGGCAGTCGGGATCGTCGCCTTCTTCGTGTCGATCCTGATCTTCTGCATTCCGCCGTCCGCGTGAGCAAAGCTTTTCTCCTTCGCCATCAGCCGCGCGGTGTCCTCGGTGATCTCCCGCCTTGCGAGCTGGTCATAGTCGTGGGCGTTCACATCGCCGACGTCGGCATAAAAGCCGCTCAGATACCCCGGCGCAAAGGGTCTGTGACCGTTCGGGTCAAAGGGCGCGAGGTCCTCGCTGATACGGTCGGCAAAGCTCCGCGACGCGTCGTGACCGAAGCCGTCGAGCTCTAAATCGACGTTGCCCGAGATACGGTAGGTTTTCTTGGTGAAGGCGCCCTTTTTCTCGCCGTCGAGGATGAAAGTGCCCTTTTGCACTGCCTGATAGCTCCAGTACGGCATGTAGATGCCTCGAAAGCCCTCGATCAACTTCGGGTCGCGGTACTTGCTTGAGGTGAAGATCGAACGCTTCGCCTCCTTGAGATACAGCTCCTTGCACTGCTCCTTGGTGATCTGAAAGGGAATGATATATTCAGGCTCCCACTGACGCTCCATGCGCTGATACAGCATGGAAGCGCCGCCGCAGAACGGACAGAAGCCGACAGCGTCGTTCTGATCGGTGGTCAACAGCTCGCCGCCGCATGACGGGCAGGTAAAGACGTAGGAGTCATACGTCCTGTGCTCCTCGGCGTTCTTGTTCATCACGCCCGTCGTAGCGGGGTCAAAGCGGCTGTCACAGGCGTCGCAGAGCATCTGCTGTGTTTGGATATCAAAGCGCAGACCGTGTCCGCATGAGGGACAGTAGATCATAATGGTTCTCCTTATTCGTATAGTTAGGGCGGTTGATTCAAGCCGCGCGATCCGCTACATAATCCACGCGATGGCGATCAAAAGCAGTATCATCGCCCCGATGAAGGACAGGTGCCGCCACAGCTGGTCGACCAGCAGACCGATGAACTCGCGGATAAAGGCGTTCGGGAAGAAATACCACTTCGTCTTGGCGGAGATACCCTTCGCCTCAAAGCCGTTCTTCGCCGCCAGGATATACCCGCGGAACACATGGTAGTTGGTGGTGGAGAAGGCGATCTTCTCGGCGCTGATATCGTCCGTGTTCTCCTCGATGACCTTTTTCGAGAGCTTCATATTCTCAAAGGTATTCACGCTCTTGTCCTCGCGCTTGATATATTCAGGCTCCACGCCCTGACTGAGCAGATACCGTTCCATCGCCTCGGATTCGGAGATCACCTCGTCCGCGCCCTGACCGCCCGAGGGGACAAAGCAGGCGTGCTTGCCCGTTTCCTCATACTGGCGCTTTTCAAATGCCAGCGCCGCGTCGGCTCTGCCCTTCAAGAGCGGGGTCAGACTGCCGTCGCGTCGGATCGCGCAGCCGAGGATAATGATATAATCCCGGTCATACGGCGGGGTGTATCTTGTCGCGAGAAAGGCGCAGACAGCCGTCGAGATCAGCATGCACTCAAAGTAGGTGACGATGAACGTCATCAAAAAGCGCAGTACACTCATAAGCTCGCTCTCCTCTCCGAAGCCCCCGCCGAACAAATTGTTGCCCAAGGTAAACAGCAAGCCCGTGAGCCACACCACGCTCAGTCCGATCCCCAGCGCGTTCGCGGGGCGAAAGCCCTCGCGGCGGAGCAGTTGGATATTGCTGACCGACAGGGCGACCGCCATCACCAGCATCGGCACAAGCAGCAGCATCACAAACCATTCGCCCGTCTGCATCACGAGCGCCACCAGCGCCGAGAAGGAATTGACAACATTATTGAGTATTTTATACATGATGATGACGAGCATTACCGCCAAGAACAGCGAGATACCCCCGTAGGCGATCATTCTGTAAGAGTAGTCGCTTTTTTTCACACATTCATAAAACGAATAGAGCATCACGACCAGCGTCAAGCCGATCCAACCCCAAAACAGCATATTGACAAGCTGATAGCCGTTGAAGTTGGTATAATAGAGGTTGTGTTCGATGATCGTGCCCATATTGGAGACGGTGATATCCACCTCTCTGATTATCGGCTCATCAAAGCCGTTCACACTCAACTTGATCGTCACGTGCGCTTCTCCCGTTTTCTGAGACGCCAGCGGAACAATGACCTCCCGCTCCTCAGATAAATACGGCTTTCCCGCCTCCACGACCCCCTCGGGATCGCAGGTAAACGTAAAGCCTTCCATATCGGCGGGAGACTCCTCGCTGAAAAACATTGCGGTATGCAGGTCGTAGCGGTCGCCGGCAACGTCGATATACCACACGAAGAACCACACCATTATCAGGGTGACGAGCTGTAAAAAGATAAACCGCTTTTTGATTTTCTTACGCTTCCCGGGTAGTTTGCTCATAGCTTTCTCTCCGCCTAACGGCGCGTCCGGTATTGTTTCAGAAACTCCCGCGCCGAATGATTCGCGCTTATTATAGCATTTATGTCGAATGGTTGCAACCGCCTGACGGCGATTATTTAACAGATTGTTCACATGCCCGTCAAACGCCTTTCACAATATAAGGCTACAATATAGTCACAGTCAAAGAGAACATGACTGTCAACACCGATAACTCCTTTTCATATAAATGAGAATTCCCCCTTAAGTTTTTCATGACAATCTCCTATGACAAAACTGCCGTCCTGTTTTCAGGGCGGCAGTTGTCATTGACGCAAAGCGTCGTATCCTTTTTAATTAAAACTCGGTTCAGTGAGGAGCCCGTTCAGTTAGGAGTTAGGAGTGAGGAGTTAGGAGTTGAGGTAAATACTGACTAATGCAGTTTGCATTTTGCAGTCATTCCGAGGGCATAGTAATTAATCAGTGCTTACCTAACTACTAACTCCTAACTTTTAACTCCTAACTTCTAACTCCTAACTCCTCACTCCTAACTAACAAAAGCTCCTAACGATTCCCGCCCAAAAGAGCCTCCGCTATCTCCGCCGCGCAGCGGCACAACGCGGGACACGGGCGCTTTTTGTAATAGCTCTGTGTCCGCTCCTCGGGGTCGCGTCCCTGTACGGTCTGCACGCCGCTGAGCAGCTCCCGACAAACGATAGAGCCGTTTTGCTCCCTGAACCGTTCCGCGAACTCCTGCACCAGCCGATACTGCGCCCGCTTCCCCTCTCTGTCGTCGGGGTCGGTGTAGCCCTTGACCAGTCCCAGCACCATGCAAGCGCCGCTGACCGCTCCACACACCTCGCGCAGCCGCCCCAGCCCTCCGCCGAAGGAGGAGCTGACCCTCAGCGCCGTTTCATCGTCAAGCCCTGTCATATCGCCGAACGCCAGCAAAACGCTCTGCGCGCAGTTATAGCCCTGTCGGAAATTTGCTTCCGCTTTCTCTGCATGTGTCATATGCTCACCTCGAGCTCATTATACTACGCCTGCCGATCGCAGTCAAATACAGATCAGCTACCTCTCCGCAGGGGCGAGCAGTGCTCGTCCGCATGGCAGAGCCTATCTCCCCTATCGCTCGCTCCCGATCATAATAACGCCCGTCATCCTCGGACGGCGATACATGCAAAAAGGCCCCGAGGGGCAAATGCCTGCTCGGAGCCTTGTGTATACCGTTATTATTTCAGGCTGTTCTGGATCGCGACAGCTACCGCGACGGTAGCGCCGACCATGGGGTTATTGCCCATGCCGAGGAAGCCCATCATCTCAACGTGAGCGGGAACGGAAGAAGAACCCGCGAACTGAGCGTCACTATGCATACGGCCCATGGTGTCGGTCATGCCGTAGGAAGCAGGACCTGCCGCCATGTTGTCGGGGTGCAGGGTACGGCCTGTACCGCCGCCGGAAGCAACGGAGAAGTACTTCTTGCCCTGCTCGTTGCACTCTTTCTTATAGGTGCCCGCGACAGGATGCTGGAAGCGGGTGGGGTTGGTGGAGTTACCGGTGATAGATACGTCAACGCCCTCTTTGTGCATGATCGCAACGCCCTCGCGAACGTCGTCAGCGCCGTAGCAGCGGACGTTAGCACGCTCGGTCTCGGAGTAGGGGATCTCCTTGACGATCTTTAATTCGCCGGTGAAGTAATCGAACTGGGTCTGAACATAGGTGAAGCCGTTGATGCGGGAGATGATCTGAGCGGCGTCCTTGCCGAGACCGTTGAGGATAACGCGCAGCGGCTGCTCTCTGACCTTGTTCGCGTTGCGGACGATACCGATCGCGCCCTCAGCGGCAGCGAAGGACTCGTGACCCGCGAGGAACGCGAAGCACTTGGTGTCGTTAGAAAGCAGCATAGCGGCGAGGTTGCCGTGGCCGATACCGACCTTGCGGTTCTCAGCGACAGAGCCGTCGATACAGAAGCTCTGCAGACCGATACCGATGTAGCGAGCGGCTTCCTCAGCGTTCTTTGCGCCTGCCTTTAAGGCGATCGCGGCGCCTACACAGTAAGCCCAGCATACGTTTTCAAAGCAGATGGGCTGGATGCCCTTAGCGATCTCATAGGGATCGAAGCCCGCCGCCTGACAGATCTCGCGCGCTTCTTCTACGGATTTGATACCGTACTCGGCGAGAACGCCGTTGATTTTCTCTATACGTCTGTCGTAGTTTTCAAATAAAGCCATACTGTGCACCTCCCTTAGTCTTTACGCGGGTCGATGTACTTCGCCGCGTTGTCCCACTGACCGTAGTGGCCCTTAGCCTTCTCGATCGCTTCGTTCGCGTCCATACCCGCCTTGATGAAGTCCATCATCTTGCCGAAGCTGATGAACTCGTAGCCGATGATCTCGTTGTCCTTGTTCAGTGCGACCTGAGAGCAGTAGCCCTCGGTCATCTCGAGGTAACGCGGACCCTTTTCGCGGGTAGCGAACATGGTACCTACCTGAGAGCGCAGACCCTTACCGAGGTCCTCTAAGGAAGCGCCGACGAGCAGACCGCCCTCAGAGAAGGCGCTCTGGGTTCTGCCGTATACGATCTGTAAGAACAGCTCGCGCATAGCGGTGTTGATCGCGTCACAGACGAGGTCGGTGTTCAGCGCCTCTAAGAGAGTCTTGCCGATCAGGATCTCGGAAGCCATCGCCGCGCTGTGGGTCATACCGGAGCAGCCGATGGTCTCGACCAGCGCCTCTTCGATGATACCCTCTTTGACGTTCAGTGTGAGCTTGCAGGCGCCCTGCTGGGGAGCGCACCAGCCGATGCCGTGTGTGAAACCGGAAATATCCTTGATTTCCTTTGCCTGTATCCACTGACCCTCCTCCGGGATGGGAGCGGGGCCGTGATACGCGCCCTTAGCGACAGGGCACATATTCGATACTTCTGCTGTGTAATACATAAGCTTTTTCCTCCTTTTGCTTGATACAAGTGCCGTATTCCGCCTTAGCAGAGAACACGGCTATGCTTATGTTAATTATAGACTAAGAACAGGTATAAGTCAATACTAAACACTGACGTTTTTACCAATAAATCAGGCATTTTTCCGCCGAAAACCCTTTACACGCCGTCCGCGATATGCTATGCTGAGAGTGACAGGCAATGATTTCGCTCAAGCGGCATAGATAAGGAACGCTTTTCCATGAAAAAATCCTTTCGCTCCCTGACTCTGATAACGGCGGTGATACTGATGTTTTCCCTCTTCTCCTGCGGCAAAAGCCGTCAATTTGATATAACCGCCTACAAGGACCGTGCGCCCAAGACCCTGCTCGTCGATTACTACGAGCGCACGGTTGGCACGCCGATGCAGCAACCCTTCTATGAGCTTGTCCTGTACACCTACTCCGATACCCACGCGCTCCTTGAAGAATACACGGAGGGCGGCACAGAGGACGAGACCGTCACCTCCTACCTCGTCCCTCTCGCAGAGGCGCAGAATATCCTCACCGCGGTCAAAGCAACAGGCATGGCAAGCTGGAACCGCAAAAGCGGCACCGCCATCTGCGGACGGGCCTACGTCTGCAAATTCCCCGACGGCGAGGGCGGCTACACCCGCGTCACCTCGGATAACATGCCCGAGAACGGTTCCGCCCTGTTCGGCGAAATAAAGGTCGCTATGCACTCCTGCTGTAAGGACGAATACGCCGTCGGGAACTGATACTAATCCTTAATAAAAACCTTTATCATCTATTGCGCTATATTTCGTATAGCTTTGTTGTCGTCGTCGTTCGCTGTACTCGGTAGGCATATCCGGTT
>CADBYC010000029.1:20152-43289 GCA_902798755.1 uncultured Ruminococcus sp.
CCGGAAGTGACAGGCGCCAGCCTGTCTGCGTCTCCCGTCGCGCTATCCGAAATATATCACTAATATCTGATTAAATCTTTTTATCAAGGATTAGTATAATTCGTGTTCGGCAGCCTTACTTCGCTCAAAATAAATATGGATTCTCCGAGTATCGGCGTCCGACAGCCGTTTCTGCCGTCTTTCCCATTCACCCGCCGATCTCCGTAAAACACCGACAGCGCCTCCTCTCGGAAGCGCTGTTTTTTCGTCTGTTATTACATTCTGTCAAAGTGCCCTAAGATATCACAGAGCCGCCGTAACGTAAAAATCGCCCGACTCAGCGGACGATAATCTACATCGGGCTCAAATGCCCACTATCGGCGAAAAGCCCATATCTGTCAGGATCCTCGCTTCCTTGCGCATCTGGGCTTCCTTCGTCTCCTGATCGGTATAATACTGACCCAGCAGATTCAGGATACCGTGAACGGAAGCAAAGACGATCCCCATTTCAAACGGACGGTTATACACCTTCGTCAATTCAGTAACGCGTTCTACCGAAATGATGAGCGTACCCAAACAGCCCTCTTCCTCGGACGGAAGAGCGATCACCTCAGGCGCTTCAATATTGCTGACGCGCTGATCGTCATACGAATGGAGTATCCGGTTATCCGCGAAAACGACATTTACATCGATCCGACGGTCATATTGCTCATACTCCAGCGCGGCGTGACAGCTGCGGCGCACCAGCATACGCGTTCCCGAAGGGATCTTGATCACCGTCTGGGGATTTGTGATGATAACTTTCAGGTTACTTGCCATGTTATCCTTCCCCCAATTGTAGTATTGTTAGAATTATAACACAGTTTTCAAATTTTGTCCATATTTAACAGAACAAATAAAAAACTTTGGCAAAAGTTGACATAAATCAAATGCTTTTTTAGATAATATAGCCGACAAAAACAGCGAATTTTTTCCCATTGTTAAGCCATTTTTTGCCGATTTGAATAAAAATGTACGCTTTACATGGTTATACCCGCTGCAAATAAAAACTCCTGTCCGTGATCGTTCGGACAGGAGCCGTTTCCCGTATACAGGTTATTTCAGCATGAAAAACAGCGAGAAGGTGCCCGGACCGCAGTGCGAGGTGATGACGCAGCCCGCGGTAGACACGATGATCTCGTCGCATTTGATCAGCTTCTTGAGCTCTTTCTTGTACATCTTGCGCTCTTTGTCGGTCAGATCGCAGGTGGTGTGCAGGACGATGCGGCTCGTGTCGATCCGATCCTCATATTCCGCAATGCGATCCTTCATGTATTTCAGGCGACACATCTCGTCCTTGCCGCGATATTTCTTCGCGACAGACATCGCGCCGTCCTTGACGACGATCGAGGGCTTGATGTTCAGCAGGTTCGCGCCCAGCAGCGATACGCTCGAGCATCTGCCGCCCTTGTGCAGAAATTCAAGCTGGCTCAATAAGAAGCCGCCGATGTTCCTCTCCGTCAGGTCTTTGACGATATCCGCGATCCTCTCGCCCGAAAAGCCCATGTCCCTGAACTCACACGCTCTGATGGCGAGCAGCATCATGCCTACTGAGAGGCAGCGGCTGTCTACCACATAGATCTTCTCGTCGAACTCTCCCGCCGCGATCACGGCGTTCTGATAGGTGGACGACATATCGGAGCAGAAGGCGATATGCACGATCTCGTCATACCCCTCGCGCAGGATCTGCTTGAAGAACAGGCGGTATTCCTCGGGAGTCACCGCCGAGGTGGAGGGCAGCTGATTTCTGTCCTCATAGCGCTCGATGATGTACTCGGGCGTGATATCTACGCCGTCAGCGTAGTCCTCGTCGTCATACAGCACGTGCAGCGGAGAGATACGGATATTATATTTTTGAGCGATCTCAGCGGGGATATCGGCGGTACTGTCGGCAGTAATGATAATACGGCTCATAGGATCAACTTCCTTTTCATCAAAAGTACGCTATTTGGTATTACGGTATTTTACCACGATAACAGCGTATTTGTCAAGCACGCGCACGATTCTCCCGCTAAAAAACCACGGTGCGGATTATTCCTGTTGCCTTGCCGAAAGAATCCCGAAAGCGTTTGACTTCCGCAGAGCAAAGGAGTATAATCGTTCATAGCAAATTTCCAAAGAGGTGTAACCATGTCTAACTCGAATGAAAGCAAAAAGTCCCGTATTTCGGTAAAGGATATGGCGTTTGTCGCAATGTTCTCCGCGCTGATCGCCGTGTGCTCGATCATCAGTATCCCCATCGGCGAGGTGCCGATCACCCTCCAGACTTTCGCTGTCTGCCTTGCGGCGGCAATGCTCGGCTGGAAGCGCGGTACGCTCAGCGTGTTCATCTACGTTTTATTAGGCGCTGTCGGCGTTCCCGTATTCGCGGGCATGTCGGGCGGTATCGGTATCTTGGCAGGTCCTACGGGCGGCTACATCATCGGCTTTATCCCCGCGGCGCTGATCATCGGACTTACGGCGGATAAATGGGAGCGCAAGGCTCTCCCCCTGACGATCTCGATGGTCGTCGGCGTACTCGTCTGCTATGCGATCGGTACTGTCTGGTTCATGGTCGTGACGGGTATGGGCATCGGCGAATCGCTCATGCTGTGCGTCGTACCGTTCCTGATCCCCGACGGCGTGAAGATCGCGCTTGCGATGATCCTCTCGAACCGTCTGTCAAAGGTCGTCACCCTGTGAGCCTTTCGCTCAGACCCCACCACGCCTTATGTATCCGCTTCTTTGAGGGCAAAGGCTACAGTGAAGCGTTCATTCTCCATATGACCTCGGTCATCGAAGCATTACAGTGCGATGATCCCACTGTCACCCTCTGCGGCGGCTGTGATATCCTCTGCGCGGAATGTCCGCACAACAAGGGCAGCGTGTGCGATCACGACGAAAAGGTGCATGAGATCGACGAAAGAACGCTCGAGCTGACGGGGCTCTCCGTCGGCGACGTCCTCCCCTGGCATGAATTATATACCCGTGCATATGATAGTATCATCAAAGCAGGCAGGCTCAAAGAGGTCTGCCGCGACTGCCGATGGCTTAACATCTGTACCACGAAAAGCGAGCGATAAACTTATGTGGCTGTTTTTGTTCAACTCCATACTCCTCGGCGTAGGCCTGGCGATGGACGCGTTTTCGGTATCGATCGCGAACGGTCTCTCAGAACCGCGCATGCGGCGGCTCAAATGCTTTGCCGTTGCGGGCACCTACAGCTTCTTCCAGTTCCTCATGCCGATGATCGGGTGGCTGCTGATCCGCACGGTGGTCGGCTGGTTCGGCGTGATCAAGGCCTTCGTGCCCTATTTCGCCCTCTCCCTTTTGCTCTTCATCGGCATCAAGATGATCGTCGAGTGCTTCAAGGGCAAGGAGGAAGAAGCCCGCAGGCTCACCGTTCCCGTCCTGCTCATGCAGGGTATCGCGACCGCCATCGACGCCTTGTCCGTCGGTCTCACCCTCACCGATCACGAGCTGCCCATGGCGCTGCTCGCGTCTTTGATCATCGCGGCGGTCACCTTCGTTATCTGCCTGTTCGGTCTGTGGATCGGTAAGCGCTTCGGCAGTATCTTCCGCCATGCCGAGGTCGGCGGCGGTATCATATTGATCCTGATCGGTATCGAGATCTTCGTCAAAAATATCTTCTTCTGATAAAGGGACTCTGCGGAGTCCCTTTTACTTATATATGCGTGTTGACACCCGTGTTCCCTTGTGGTAGAATAACCATGTATAATTATATCCTGCCGATACAGGATATAGGATAATCGGATAAGGAAAGGAAAACGATTATGATTACTGCTATGTTATTTGCCGGCGGCAAGGGCGCGAGAATGAAATCCGTCGATCTGCCCAAGCAATTCTTAGAGGTAGGCGGCAAGCCTATCATCATTCATACGATGGAGCATTTCGCGCGCCATCCCATGGTCGACCATATCGTGGTCGCCTGCAAGGAGGACTGGATCGACCACCTTGAGGGGCTGATCGAGCAGTTCAACGTGCAGAAGGTCAAGTCCATCGTCCCCGGCGGCGCGAGCGGCTTTGACTCCATCCACAACGGCGTGGTCGCGACCCACGAATTCTCCCGCGATCCCGAGGACATCATTCTCATCTGTGACGGCGTTCGTCCCATGCTTTCGGAGAAGCTGATCACCGACTGTATCCTCGCGACCAAGAAGTACAAGACCGCCGTGCCCGTCACTCCGTCGATCGACAGCCTGCTCTATTCCGAGGACGGCGAGACCTGCGGCAAAAGCTACCAGCGCTCGACCATGTACATCACCCAGGCGCCCCAGGGCTACACCATGGAGCGTATCCTCTGGGCGCACGATCAGGCGTACAAGCGCGGTATCTTAGATCCCGTGTCCTCCAGCGAGCTGTTCATCGAACTGGGCGAGAAGGTACACATCTTCCTCGGCGAGCGCTTCAACATCAAGGTCACCACCCCCGAGGATCTGACCACCCTGCGCTCCCAGTATTACTATGAAAACTACAAGAAATTCGCTAAGGAGGAATTGAAGTATGGATTATAAAGTGAAAGACTACGTCAAAAAGAGTATTTATACCAACCTTGAAGATATCGCCAACGCCCCCATCTCTTGGGACAAGCTGCGCGGCAAGACCCTCCTGCTCACGGGCGCGGGCGGCTTCATCGGCTACTACATGACCTGCGGTATTTTGCTTCGAAATGACCTCTACGGCGACAACATCAAGGTCTTGGCGCTCGAGCGCTTCGGCGATTTTGCCAAGAAGAAATTCGGCAAGCTGCTTGACCGCGACGACGTCGAGCTGATCGTACAGGACATCACCGAGCCCATCAAGGCAGAACGCGCCGATTTCGTCATCCACGCCGCTTCTCAGGCGAGCGCCATCGAATTTGAGCGCGATCCCGTCGGCACCATCAGCGCCAACCTCAGCGGTACCGAAAACGCCCTGAACTTCGCTAAGGAAAGCAACAGTGAAGCGTCCCTGATCGTATCCTCTTTAAAGGTCTACGGCACCCTGTACACAGGCAAGCCCTATATCGAAGAGGACGACAACGGCTATGTCGACTTCACCTCCTACAAGAGCTGCTACGCCATCGGCAAGCGCGCGGCGGAGACCCTCGCCGCCAGCTACTCCAAGCAGTACGGCATGAATATCCGCATCGTCCGCCCGTCCTACATCTTCGGCGCGAGCCGCCTTGACGACGATCGCGTATGGGCGCAGTTCATCGCGAACATCGTTCGCGGTCAGGACATCTTACTCAAGAGCAACGGCGCGACCAACCGCTCCTTCTGCTACGTCACCGACACCGTCACCGCCATGCTGCACGTCCTGCTCGACGGCGAGAACTGTGTCCCCTACAATATCTCTAACGAGAAGTCCAACACCACCATCCGCGGCTTTGCGCAGGCGGCGTGCGAGGTGTTCCCCGAGCGTCATATGAAGCTCGCGTTCGCGAATCCCGAGGACGAGATCATGCCCGAGCCCTCTCCGCTCGACCCCACTCCCGAGATCATGGACAACAAGCGTATCCGCTCCATCGGCTGGGAGCCGAAGATCGACCTCAAAGAGGGTATCCGCCGAGCGGTAGCGATCTTAGAGGAAGAATAAAATTTTAGTTAGGAGTTAGGAGTTAGGAATTAGGAGTTAATGGCGGGCTTTGCCCGCACCCGATTTGTATGGAGTCGCCGACTTTCGTTGGCTTTTCAAACACATACAAATACAAAACGCGAAGCGTTTCCCGCAACTCCTCACTCCTAACTCCTCACTCCTCACTTTTCATTTGGAGGAACTATGCCTCTTAAAAACAAACTCAACCAATATGAGCTGGACACGGCGCTCGCTGTTTTGCGCGACAAGCGCCTGCCCCTTGATCAGCTCAGACAAAAGACCGCAGCGGTATCGGGCGGCAGCGATCTGCACCGCGCCATCGTCTACAGCCTTTTGTATCTCAATGAAACCAAAAATCTGAATATGAAGGTCATCTCCGTCGGCGAGCGTATCCCCACCCTGTACGAGGACGACGACTTCACGGTCAAGGAACTCTCGGAGCTCGATTCTGTCGATTACTTCATCGAGTCGGGCTTTCTGTGTTATACCTCTGCCGACAGTGCGGAAGCATTTTGCGCCTGTATCGACCGTGCCATGACCGTCACCTCCGCTTTGGCGGCGGTCAAACCAGTCAAAGTACTCCTGCTGTCGTCCACCGCGGTCTACGGCGCTCCCGACAGGGAAATGTCCCTGTCCGAGAACGAGTACGCCGATCCGTCCTACGCGCTCAGCAACCTCTCCGCTGTACTTTTCCAATGTGTGGAGAACATCTTCGCGGGAGCGGCTCACACCCACGACTTCGCTGTCACGACCCTGCGCTCCGCCGCGGTGATCGCCCCCTTTGAGGAGCTGGAGATCACGAAGAGCTATCTGCGCCCGCTGACAGAGGACAAGGCGCTGACCTTCGCCCCCCACGGCAGAAAAACCACCTATCTCTATATCAACGACCTGATCACCGCCCTGTACTACGGCATGCTCCTTTGCAAGGAGAGTGAAGTCTACAACGTCGGCGGGGAAGGCAACTTCTCTCCCCTCATGCTCGCCGCCGTGACCGAAGAATTGTTCGGCGTGAGCGTTGGGATCGCGGACGACGGACTGCGTATACACGGCTGTGCCGTCAGCTGCGACAAGCTCAAAAAGCTCGGCTGGTCGCCCCTCGTCAACACAAAAGACGGACTCCTGATCGCGAAAAACGCCCTGTCAGGCTCCGATAAGGTCTTTATGTTCAGCGATTCCTACGACGGAAAGCTCAGCGCGGTACAGCATACCCTGCTCGGCTTTCTCAAAGAGGTCGACCGCATCTGCCGCAAGCACCGGATCAAGTATTTCCTCGGCGGCGGCACCCTGCTCGGCGCGGTACGTCACAAGGGCTTTATCCCGTGGGACGACGACGCGGACGTCATGATGCTCCGTGAGGATTACGAAAGATTCCTCAGCGTCCTGCCCGACGAGCTGCCCGGCTACATCACGAATCAGAACACGGAAGAAGCAAATCACTTCGCGTTCACCAAGCTGCGGCTTGACGACACTATCCTCTCCACCGAGTTCACCGCGCGATTTGACAACCTGCACAACGGCGTTTTTCTCGACGTTCTCGCGCAGGACAAGACCGCGAAAAAGGGGCTTGCCCAAAAGCTCCACATGAAGATGACCGCTCAGCTGAGATGGCTGGTGCTCAACAAATGGCGGGGTACCCCGATGAACGCCAACAATAAGGTCATCTCCTTCATCGGCGACGTCATCAAAGCCATCTTCCCCTTAAAGGTCCTCGAAAAAATGCAGAACCGCATGATGACCCGCTACCGCAACAAGGACACGGGCGTGCTGTATGACAGCATGGGGCGCAACGTCGAGCGCGGCGCTTTTCCCGAAGAATGGCTGGCCGAAGCCGTCTACGTCGATTTTGAAGATACCAAGCTCCCTATCCCCAAGGAGTGGGATAAGTATCTTTCCTACCTCTACGGCGACTACATGGAGATGATCCCTGTTAGTGAACGCCATGTCAGCCACGAGATCGTCCGCATCGACTTGGGCAGATTCATTGATTACTGAGAGGAAACGCCATGAAAAAATTCCTGTCGATCGCGCTCGCGACGCTTTTGATCACCCTGCTTCTGTTCGGTTGTTCGTCAAAGCAAGCACAGCAGACGCCGACCGAGACCTCCGCCTATACGCAGATCAGCACCGCCCAGGCGGTCGAGCTGATGCAGACCGAAAAGGACTATATCATTCTCGACGTCCGCACCGTGGAGGAGTACAACGCGGGTCATATCCCGAACGCCATCTGTATCCCGAACGAGTCGATCACCGACAAAGAACCGCCCGAGCTGCCCGACAAGGATCAGCTGATCCTCGTTTATTGCCGCAGCGGCAGGCGCAGTAAAGAAGCGTCGCAGAAGCTCGCCGACCTCGGCTATACAAAGATCACGGAGTTCGGTGGTATCATCGACTGGACGGGCGAGACCGTCACCGAAGAATAACAGGAGATAAATCTATGAAACATCGTTTATTACTGACGCTTTCCGCATGCGCGCTCATGTTCTGTCTGTTGCTCACCGCCTGCGGTCATCAAAATACAAACGGCGCCGCTACCAAAGACTCCGCTACGGCGGATTCTGCCGAAACGGTCAGCGCTGCCGCTCCCGCGAATACGCCTACCGCTGAGCCCGCGAAAGAAGCCGACTCCACTTCGTCCTCCGCGTCCTCTTCCGCCGCTTCTCCCGCTCAAAACAACCCCTCCCCTGTCGTTGGCAACTCCGACGAAATCATCGTCCATGAGGAAGATACCCCCGCGCAGGAAGAACAGCAAGAGGAACCGGAGCAAGAGGAACAGCGTTCGTCAAGCTCCGCCCCTGCTCCGCAGTCGTCCTCCAAGGCTTCTCCCGCCTCTCAGGGCAATCCCGCCTATGCTGACGATGAAAAGCCGATCTTCACCATCACCCTGACCAACAAGAGCACCAAAAAGTCCTACTCCGCTTCCTGTAACTACACGACGGATAAAGAAGAAGTCGCCACCGCGGCATTCTTCCTGCCCGGCGGCGAGTACGATATCGCCGTCTACAACTACACAGAGAGCAAGGACAAGGGCGACCCCGTGGCGCAGGCGACCTACAAGAACAACATCGCCGATACCAAGCGCCGCTCCGTCCATGTCAATTACACCCCGAAGGACAAAAAGATCGAGGTCACCGTTTCCGCTTCAAGCAGAACTCAGTAAGCGACCCCGATCCCGATATATCAAACAAAAACCGACTCACTTAGAGTCGGTTTTTTCATATCCATATTCCATTATTTCGCGTAGATTTTTCCCACAATGTAATTCGACCAGCTTCTCGGCAACAGCTTTGACAGCACCGCCACCGCCTTGTAGGAAAAGCCGATGGCTTTGAGCGGTCTTGTGCGGCGCTTTAGCGCGAGCCTTGCAATATAAGCTCCCGCCTTGTCGGGGCTCATGCCCCCGCGCTCGTCCTTTTCCATCGTGGCGACCGAGCGCTCGATCCGTCCGCCGTAAACGTCGTTGCCGCTGTCGGATTTGTTCCTTGCGTCGGTAAAGCCCGTCGCGATATCGCCCGGCAGTACGGCGCAGACCGTGATGCCGAAGGGTCGTACCTCGTTTTGCAGAGCGAGCACATACGAGGCGATCGCCGACTTGCTCACGCTGTACCACAGCTGGAAGGGTATCGGCAATATTCCCGCTATCGAGCTTATACACAGGATACGCCCGCTTTTCTCTTTGCGCATATGCGGCAAAACCGCTCTCGTGACGTTGTCCATGCCGAACAGGTTGATCTCTAATTGCTGATGGGCGTCCTTGCTGTCCGTCATTTCCGCCGCGCCCGAGATACCGTAGCCCGCGTTGTTGACAAGGATATCGATGCGCCCCTCGCGCCTGATGATCTCTCCGATCGCCGCCTTGACCTGCGTTTCATCGGTGATGTCGGCGGTCAGGTGATCGACCCCTTTCGGGGGATTCTCACGGCGTGACAGCTCATACACCTTACAGCCCTTTTCTACAAGGCTCAGGGCAGTCGCTCTGCCGATGCCGCTGCTGCCGCCCGTGACGACGGCTACTTTTATAGGCTCACTCATTTTTCAAAAGCACCTTCGCGATGATACCGACCGCCTCGTCGATCAGATCCTCGGTCAGCGTCGCCATGTAGCTTGTACGCAGCAGACACTCGTTCGGAGCGGTCGCGGGAGGCAGAACGGGATTGACGTATACGCCCGCCTCATAGACCTCCTTCGCCTTGATCAGCGTATTCTCCATCGAGTAGGTGTAGATCGGCACGATCGGCGTCGCGCTCTCGCGGATCTTGAGGCCAGCCGCGCGCAGTCCCTCTCTCGCGTGAGCGGACAGAGCGTTGAGTCTTTCGGGCAGCTCGGGGTGCGCCTTTAAATGTCTGAGCGCCGCCAGAGCGACCGCACAGCACGCGGGAGTGATCGAAGCCGAGAAAATGAACGGACGGGAGTTGTGGCGCACAAAGTCGCACACCTTATGAGAAGCCGCCATATAGCCGCCCAGGGAAGCGAGGGATTTTGAGAAGGTGCCCATGATGATGTCCACCTTGTCCTCGAGCCCGAAGTAGCTCGCGGTGCCTCTGCCTCCTTCGCCGATAACGCCCAAGCCGTGAGCGTCGTCCACCATCACACGCGCGCCGTATTTCTCAGCCAGCGCGCAGATCTCGGGCAGCTTTGCGATATCGCCGCCCATCGAGAACACGCCGTCGGTGACGATCAGGATGCCCGCGCTGTCGGGAACGCTCTGTAAGATCTTCTCCAGATCCTCCATATCGTTATGCTTATAGCGCACCATCTTGCCGTAGCTGAGCTTACAGCCGTCATAGATGGACGCGTGGTTCTCTCTGTCGCAGATAACGTAGTCGTTACGACCGACGATCGCGCTGACGATACCGAGGTTAGACTGGAAGCCTGTCGAGAAGGTGACCGCCTCGTCCTTGTGTACGAAGTCGGCAAGCTCGCTCTCAAGCTCCAGATGCATGTTCAGCGTACCGTTAAGGAAACGGGAGCCCGAACACCCTGAACCGTATTTTTCAAGCGCCTTGATACCCGCTTCGACGACGGTCGGCTCGGTGGTCAGTCCCAGATAGTTGTTGGAGCCGAGCATGATACGGCGTTTGCCTTCCATAATGACCTCGACGTCCTGGCGTGTTTCCAGCGCGTGGAAGTAAGGATAGATCCCCATCTCGCGGTACTCGTCCGCAAGCGTGAATCGATCGCACTTTTCAAAAATGTCCATTGTTCTTCCCCCCGTATTTTTCATATTCCGAAGTTATTTACAAATATATATGCAAAAAATACCTAATCCATTTTACTCCAATATTCCCTGCCTGTCAAGAAAAACACTCAAGCGCGCTCTTTTTTCCCCGAGATTCCCGTGCGATTTTAACACAAAACATTTGAAATATGTCTGAGAATATGCTATGATATTTGTCGGAAAAGAGGGATATGATGAAACTGATCAAAGAGGCGGTCGTAGCCGCCAGTATTTGCGACTCCAACGTCAAGCTCGGCGTCAAGGGCACGTTCGACCTTGTACAGGACTACCTGACCGAGATGATGGGCGATTTAGGCATCGACGGCGTATCGCTGCGCGAGCGTTACGGCTGTGTATGGATCTTCACCCGCAACCGCGTCGAGATCGACCGCGAACTCACCTGGAAAGAGCGCTATACCGCCGAGAGCTTTATCTCGTCGGCAAAGGGCGCGAAGATGACGGTCGACACCGTCCTCAAGGATGAAAACGGCAATACCTGCGTCTATTCGCGCATCGAGATGTGCGCTTTAGACCTTGCGACCCAGAAGATCCGCCGTATCCGCGACGTCGGTATCACCTCCGATACCCATGTCGAAGCCCCTGAGCGAGAGATCGCGTTCAGCCGCTTGAAGCACGAGGGTCTCGAGGAGATCGAGCGCCTGATTGTCAAGTCGGGCGATATCGACTTTGTCCAGCACACCAACAACGTGTCCTACGTCCGCTTTATCATGAACACCTATACCGTCAAAGAACTGCGTGAGAACCGCGTCAAAGCTATCGAGGTTCGCTACGCGGGACAGACCCACGAGGGCGACGAGCTCTCTATCCGCAAAGCGGTACAGGACGGCAAAGAGCTTTTCGACGTCTGCCTCGGCGACATGGTCGCGGTCGAGTGCGAGATAGAGAGGAATTAGGAGTGAGAAGTTAGGAGTTAACGACGGACACTGCCCGCGCCTGATTTATATTTATCAAAAACCATACTGTTATCTCATAAAAGAGGCTATCACATTTCTTAGTGCGATAACCTCTTTTCTTAATTGATATTATCTTGTCTGCTTTTCACAATGACAAAAATAGAATTAGGTGTGGACGCAGTCCACCGTTAACTTCTCACTCCTAACTCCTAACTTCTAACTCCTCATTAACAGCTCCATATTCTCATAGCTCTGCTCGATCTCCTTGGAATACAGCTGAGCAGCAGTGACGATATCCCCGCACCTTTCCGCGAGATTTCCGATCACCTGAACGGAACCGATCAGAAACCGCGCCGCAGCAACTATATCATATCCGTCGATCGCGCCGAGGAAGTACCGATATAAATAGTATAGCGCGAGCCGCGTCAGCTCCTTCTCAAAGCGCGTATCATTCGCCTGATCTTCCGCCGCGAGCGCAAACAGCTCCCGATTTCCCTCGTCGATATACTCGCACTCCTCCATGATCTCTCTGAGCGACGGCGGGAAGTATCCGATCTCAAAGCCCGTCAGCTCCCGCTGAGCCTGTGATACATAGCTCAATAATTCTTCAAGCCGCCCTTTCAGCGGCTGATCGGCGGTCAGAAGCTCCGCGCACTTTTTCCGTATCTTGAGCAGCCGCCGCATGACCTGCGCGTCATAATCCTTGCAGTCCTCTTCGATATCCTCAGCAAAATCCTCATACGCGCGATCCGTCGAGAGGATCAGCCTTGCCGCCTCGGGACAGGCGAGCGCCAGCGTATGCTCGCAAAAGACGGTGTAATCCATTTTCAGCCGCGGGAACTGCGCACAGGTCAAGCACAAGTGCTCCTCGCCAAGCTCCCTGTAGATATCGCACAGCCTGTCCTCACCCCAAAAGGGGCATTTTTTCTCTTCGGCAAGTCGGAAGACGCGGTCGCCGTCCTGATCGGTATAGATCGCCCCTCTCAGCTTCTCGCCGAACTTTCCCTGCACGCTGTTATAAAACGCCTCCGTGTCGCTGTCGATCACCACGTCCCACCCCTGACAGCAGGAGTCGGGGCAGTCGGCGGCGATACACCGAAAGGCTTGATAGTAGGTCGGATAAACATGCTTCATGTTGAAAACTCCCATCAGTTTTCATGGTTAACAACCGTATTATCCGTCATTTTCTCAACAAAGTCAACAAAAACTATTGCATTTTGCAAAAACGGTGCTATAATATAATTCGTTAAAAGAATATGTGTCGGTTGAATCATGCAGAAAAGCCCCATTACATATAGTATATAAAGGCTTGACTGCATAGGGACGGCACTCCGGAGAATCCCAACTTTCAGATTGGGTGCCGAAGGGGCAAGCGCAAGAGCGTCAATCTCTCAGGCAAAAGGACGGAGCTATACGATCTCGTTTTGCGCGCGAGTCACGGCTTCGGCTGTGGCTCGCTTTATTCATATCCGCCCTTTTGGTCGTGATTTTCCGATATACTTTACTACGAGGAGGAACAATAAAATGTGGGAAAATATTCTCAATGCCATTGAAAAAGGCAACAGCGTGCTGAACAGCTACGTCTGGGGCTGGCCGACGATCATCCTGATCCTCGGCACAGGACTGCTCCTGACGATCCGCACACGCTGTCTGCAGGTGCGCAAATTCGGCGAATCGCTCAACACCACCATCGTCCCGACCCTCAAGAGTCTGGGCAAGAAGAAAGAGGCTGACGGCCGCGTCCGCTCTATCTCCCAGTTCGAAGCGTTCTCGACCGCGATCTCGGGCACCGTCGGCACCGGCAACATCATCGGCGTCGTCGCGGCGATCCTCTCGGGCGGTCCGGGCGCCGTACTGTGGATGTGGATCTCCGCGTTCTTCGGCATGGTCACCAACTACGCCGAGAACGTTCTCGGTCTTTACTTCCGCAAAAAGGACAGCAAGGGCAACCTCGCGGGCGGCGCGTTCTACTACATCGCCTACGGTCTGAAATGGAAGTGGCTGGCGTACATCGCCGCCGTCTTCTGCATCTTAGCCGCCATCGGCATGAGCGGCGTACAGACCAATAAGATCTCGGGCTCGCTCTCTGAAGCATACACCCGTCTGACAGGCTCCGCCGCCAACAGCGAGCTTGTTAAGCTGATCGTCGGTATCGTCGTCGCGGCGATCGCGGCGGTCATCATCATCGGCGGCATCAAGCGTATCGGCAAGGTCGCCTCCATGCTCGTGCCCTTTATGTCCCTTCTCTTCATCGTTCTGGCGCTCATCGCCATCGTGACCCACTACTACCGCATCGGCGAAGCCTTCGGTCTGATCTTCTCCAAGGCGTTCAGCTTCAACGCTGTCGGCGGCGGAATATTGGGCTACACCTTCGCCACCGTCATCAAAAAAGGCATGGCGCGCGGCGTATTCTCTAACGAAGCGGGCTTGGGCTCCTCCGTCATCGCGCACTCCGCGTCCGAGACCCGCGAGCCCGTCAAGCAGGGTCTGTGGGGCGTGTTCGAGATCTTTTTCGACACCTTCGTCATCTGCACCCTGACCGCCTTGATGTTCCTGACCACCTTCGGCGCTGAGTATTTCAACGATATGGATCTGACCGCCGACGGTCTGGATTCCTTCATGTCCATGTCCATGTTCTCCACCAACTTCGGCGCCTTCGGCACCGTCACCTTCTCCGTCATTCTCCCCCTGTTCGCCTTCACCACCATCATCGCTTGGTCGTACTACGGCGAAAAGGCGGTCGAGTTCTTCTTCGGCTTCATGAAGGAAGAAAACCGCAAGTACCCCGTGACCATCTTCAAGGTGCTCTACGTCCTTTTGATCGCGGTCTCCGCCACCATTCACAGTCAGGTCGTATGGGATATCAGCGATACCTGCAACGGCTTGATGGCGCTGCCCAACCTGATCTGTCTGGTCGCGCTTTCGGGACTGGTCGCGAAGATCACCAAGAACTACTTCGACCGCAAGAAAGGCAAGAAGCTCGAGCCCATGCTCTCCGCCTATCCCGATATGAACGAGGAGTTCAAGCAGGATATCATGAGCGGCGATCGGGAAATGCAATGATCCATACAACCATACGGACGGCGATCCACTCGCCGTCCTTTTTTCTGTCATAGCAGCTTCAAAATACCATCAGTCAAACTTTTTGTGTATTATGAATAGAAACAGCCCGAAAAAATATCCAAAAGGCGAATTGTCTTTTTTTACGAACTATGTTATTATTTATTATGTAAAAAAACGATTGACATATTTTCTAAAAACCTATCACATTCGCTAATCAAGGAGGATCGCGATGGCAGATAAAAGTAAAATCATCTTCAACAATCCGATGAGCGCCAAGGATTATAAAAAGGCGCTGCAAAGCAAGAAAAAGTTCCTCAAAAAGTACGGTGACGACAGCAAGGCGGCATATTCCGCCAAGCTGGTCGAAAACGCCACCCTGACCGCCCCCTTGGGCGTGATGGACATCCGCGTGAACGAGGGCACGAACGAAGTCCCCTTCGATACGGAAAAGGGTATCATCGTTGGCAATATCCGCATGGGCTTCGGTCACTACCGTATCTCCATCGCGATGGCGTCTGCCGCTCACGCGCTGGGCTACACCCCCTACTGGATGGATCTGAATTCCTACAAGGACACCACCTGCACCAAGGTCATCGGCGGACAAAACGACCTCTACAGCCTCGGCTCGCGTCTGAGCCAAAAGAGCAAGCTGTTCAATAAGATCGTCTGGGAGCCGATGAACTACGAGGGCTTCCGGCAGCTTTCCTACAATGCCGCCGATCAGAAGAACGCCGAGCTGATGGCTCCCGTTTTCCACAGCGTCCCCAAGGATATCCCCTTGATCGGCACCCATGTCTGGCCCGCTCAGGCGGCGCTCCACGCAGGCATGAAGTACGTCGTCAACGCGATCCCCGACAACTGGCCGATGGCGCTGCACCTCGCCGAGGGCGCGACCCACACCATCCAGACCCACCAGAGCTACATGGGCTACCGTATCCTCAACGGCTTCAAGAAGAAACAGGTCTTAAACCCCATGCCCGCAAAGGACTTGGTCTACACAGGCCACTACATCGACCATGAGCTGGTCGCCAACATCGAGAAGGACTGCGACGCGCGTATGAACCGCAAGAAAAACGGCGAGCCCATGCGCTTCTTGCTCACCATCGGCGGCGCGGGCGCACAGCGCGAGCTGTTCGCGGCGGTCATCAAATACCTGCTCCCCGCCGTCAAGGAGAAGAAAGCCGCCCTCTATGTCAACGTCGGCGACTACAAGGCAGTCTGGGAAGAGCTTACCAAAGAGATCAGCGGTCTTGAAGCCCTCAGCACCACCCATTTTAACAACTGGGACGATACCGTCAGCTTCTCTGAGGACGCGCTGGTCGCTCCCGTCGAGGGGATTCACGCCTTCTGGCACGAGAACATCTTTGAAGCCGTCTACTGTACCAATCTCCTCATGCGCTCGGCGGACGTTCTCCTGACCAAGCCCTCTGAGCTTGCCTTCTACCCCATCCCGAAGCTCTTCTTAAAGCGCATCGGCGGTCATGAGAAGTGGGGCGCGATCCACTCCGCAGAGATGGGCGACGGCTCCCTCGAGTGCGAGGATATCCCCCACACCCTGCAGATGGTCAGCCTCTTCCTGAACGAAGAAGCCACCTTGAAGTATATGTGCGACCGCATCAAAGCCAACAAGGTCGCGGGGCTGTACGACGGCGCGTATGAGGTCGTCAAGCTCGCGATGGCAAAAAAGTCAGAATGATATAAGCAGTCATTGCGAGCCCTTTAGGGCGTGGCGATCCCACAAAGAGGGACTGTATGTATCTGCTCTTCAACGGTATTTATGTCAAGGGATTCCCACGTCGGCACCTTGCCCCTTTTCGGAATGACAATTGATTATAGGAGGAAAATCATGAAACGATTAACAAAGAAACAAATGAGGATCTTCGCTGTCGGTCAGCTCGGCTGGTCGACCCTCAGCGGTATCATCAGCGCGTGGTTCGTCACCTTCTATCTGCCCACACAGGTCGATATCGACGGCGGCGCGATCCAGTACATCGTCCCCGGTCTGGTCATCGGCGGCTTTTTGACCGTACTCGGTCTGATCACCGCCCTGTCCCGTATCTTTGACGCGATCACCGACCCGTGGATCGCCTCTCTGTCCGACCGCAGCAAGAACCCGCGCGGCAGACGTATCCCCTTCATGCAGTACGCCGCCGTACCGCTGTCCGTCGTCACCGTCCTGCTGTTCTGCGCTCCCGTCAATATGATCAGCGGCTGGAACATCGCGTGGATCTCCGTATTCATCGTCCTGTTCTATCTGTTCATGACCATGTACTGCACCCCCTACAACGCCCTGATCTCCGAATTCGGTAAAACGCAGGACGACCGTATGTACATCTCCACCGCCATCTCCCTGACCTTCTTCGCGGGCACCATGCTCGCCTACACCCCCTTCGTATTCGCGGGCATGCTGCGCGGCGCTGTCGGCTTTGCGTGGAGCTATCGTATCTGCTTCATCGTGCTGGCGGTCATCTCCTGCATCTGCATGCTGATCCCCACCTTCGCCCTGAAAGAGAAAGAGTTCGTCGACACCAAGCCCTCGAACGTCAATATGCTCAAATCCTTGGGCGCGACCTTCAAAAACAAGAATTTCCGCACCTTCGTCGGCTCCGATATCATGTACTGGGTCGGTCTGACCCTCTTCCAGACGGGCCTGCCCTTCTTCGTCAAGGTCAGCATGAAGCTTGACGAGAGCTTCACCATGTACTTCCTCGGCGGCATGACCGTCCTCTCCGCCTGCTTCTACCCCTTCGTTTCCAAGATGGTCAGGAAGTTCGGCAAGAAGAAGCTCGTCATCACCGGCTTCCTCGGTCTTGCGCTCGCCTACGTTATCGCGGGTCTGATCGGTATCGTCGGCACCACCGTTATCCCCGGCGTGGTATACGGCGTTGTGATCTGCCTGATCGCGGCGTTCCCGATGGCGCTTCTGGGTATCATCCCTCAGTCCATCGTCGCTGACGTCGCCGAAGCGGACGGTATCGAAACAGGCGAGAACCGTGAGGGCATGTTCTTCGCAGCGCGTACCTTCGCCATGAAGTTCGGCCAGTCGCTCGCTATGCTCGTGTTCACCTCTCTCGCGATCATCGGCACCACCCAGAACGCGAACAGCAATGACATCACCGCTTCCGTCACAGGCATGATCTTAGTCGGCTTCGTCGCCGTCGCGTTCTGCGTCCTCGGCGCGATCCTGCTCGGCTTCTATAACGAAAAGAAGATCATGTCCACCATCGAGAAGAAGAACAAGAAATAATCTACCTATTATTGTATGTAGGGACGAGCATTGCTCGTCCGCATGTCTGACGCGTTTCTGTCCTATCTATTGATTTTGGTAACAGCTACGCCTATCTTTCTGCGGATGGCCATTGGTCATCCCTACATTTCATTCATCTGTTATATCACAAAAAGGATAGTATTATGATCAAAAAAATAAACGGCGAACAGGATACCTTCCTCCTGCTCACCGACAACACTGCTTACGCATTCATGATAGAGCCCTCGGGACACCCCGAGCACCTGTACTACGGCTCCAAGATCGACGCCGACGCGCTTGACGAGCTGTTCGCGCTCCGTCAAAAGCGCGAGTTCGAGCCCGGCAACGTCATCGTCTATTCCGAGGAGCACAACACCACTTCCCTCGAGGACATCTGCCTCGAGTGCTCGGGCGAGGGTCACGGCGACGTTCGCGAGCCCTTCATCGAGCTTGTACGCGCCGACGGCTCCCGCACGACGGATTTCCGCTACAAGGGCTATGCCGTCACCGATACAAAGCCCGAGTTCGACTCTCTCCCCGGCTCCTACAGCAAGGACGGCAAGGTCGAGCACCTGTGTATCTTCCTTGAAGAAGACGGCATGACCCTCGAGCTGCACTACTATGTCTATCCCGAATGCGACGTCATTACCCGCAACGCAAAGCTCATCAATAACAGCGAAGAGGAGCTCCAACTCGAACGCCTGCTCTCCACTCAGCTCGACCTGCCCGACCACGGCTGGGCGGTCACCGCCTTCCACGGCGCGTGGGCGCGTGAGATGGACAAGAGCACCATCCTCCCCGACCGCGGCAAATACATCATCGAAAGCCGCACGGGCTGTTCCTCCAACCGCGCCAACCCCTTCTTCATGCTCCATCGTCCCGATACCAGCGAGGACATCGGCGCCGTGTACGGCTTCAACCTGATCTACAGCGGCAACCACTACGCCTGCACGCAGGTCAGCGCCTTTTTCAAGACCCGCGTCGTACAGGGCGTGAACCCCTCGGGCTTCCGCTATATCCTCGAATCGGGCGAGACCTTTGAAGCGCCCGAAGCGGTCATGACCTACTCCGACTACGGCTTTTCCGGTCAGACCCGCAATATGCACCGCTTTGTACGCGACCATATCCTGCGCGGCGAATGGGGCAACAAAGAACGCCCCGTCCTGCTCAATTCATGGGAAGCGTCCTATTTCAATATCAGCGAGGGCAATCTCGTTTCTCTTGCAAAGGCAGGCCGTGACCTCGGTATCGAGCTGTTCGTCATGGACGACGGCTGGTTCGGCGACCGCAACGACGATTTCCGCGCCTTGGGCGATTGGGACTACAATCCCAAGAAGCTCCCCGGCGGACTGAGCCGACTTAGTAAAAAGGTCACTGACCTCGGTATCGGTTTCGGTCTGTGGGTCGAGCCCGAGATGATCAACGTCAATTCCCGCCTCTATGAAGCCCACCCCGACTGGGCGATGGCGATCAAGGGTAAGCTCCACAGCGAGGGCCGTCACCAGCGTATCCTCGATCTGAGCAATCCCGAAGTGTCCGACTGGATGATCGAGAAGATGAGCGAGGTCTTTTCCTCGGGCAACATCACCTACGTCAAGTGGGATATGAACCGCATTTTCTCCGACGTCTACTCCCCCTATCTGCTATCTGCCCCCGAAGCGTCAGGGCGAGACCGCCCACCGCTACATGCTCGGTCTGTACAAGGTGATGAAAGCGCTGACAGAGCGTTTCCCGCATATCCTCTTTGAGGGCTGCGCCTCAGGCGGCTGCCGCTTTGATCTGGGTATCCTCTGCTATTTCCCGCAGATCTGGGGCAGCGACAACACCGACGCCCTCTGCCGCTCCCATATCCAGGAGGGCTACAGCTACGGCTATCCTCAATGCTGTATCGGCGCTCACGTTTCCGCCTGTCCGAATCACCAGACCCTCCGCTCCACCCCGCTCGAGACCCGCTTCAATATCGCCGCTTTCGGCGCGCTGGGCTACGAGCTGAACGCGGGCGACATGACCGCTGACGACAAGGAGCACACCCGCCTGCAGATCACGCTCTACAAGGTATGGCGCGATGTACTCCAGTACGGCGACTTCTACCGTATCCTCACGGGAGAAAACCGGCACCAGTGGATCGCCGTCAGCGCGGACAAGAGCCGCGCCGTCGGTATGTTCATGCAGGAGCTGGTACAGCCCGATCTGCAATCCCACCGCTTTGTCTGCAAGGGGCTTGATCCCGACCGCACCTACCGCTTCCATAATATCTCGGGCAAGGTCAACATCAAGCTGTTCGGCTCTCTGATCAATACCATGACCCCGATCCATGTCCGTCAGGACGGTATCCTGCACAACCTGATCGCCCGCTTTGTCAAGATGGGCGGCGAGGTAGAGGACTACACCGCCAAGGGGAGTGTGCTGATGGGCGCGGGCGTAGCGCTGCGGCAGCAATTCTCGGGCAACGGCTATAACGAAAACGTTCGCCTCTTCCCCGATTTCGCTTCCCGTATGTACTTCATCGAAGCGGTCGACTGATATTATTGCAACAAAAAGGCTGACTCAACACCCGACGGTGCAGAGTCAGCCTTTTTTATTAAGGATTAGTATTAGTACAGCCGATTAGCTTATCAATGCTTGGGCAGGATATAGCCGATCTTCTTCATCGCCTTTTCTACCGTGCGATGGCTGAAGCGCTGTACGAACTCAACGCTCTTAGTATAGCATTCCTCGATATATTTCTTGTCGCTGACATATTCCTGATAGCGCTTGCGGATCGGAGAGAGCTCCGCGACGACCGCTTCGCCGACGGCGGTCTTGAAGTCGCCGTAGCCCTTGCCGTCAAAGTCATGCTCGATCTGCTCATAGCTCAGCCCCGTGACCGCCGAGTAAATGGACATCAGGTTATTGATGCCGTCCTTGCCCTCCGCGTAGCGCACCTTCGCCTCGCTGTCGGTGATCGCGCGCTTGAACTTCTTCATGATCACATTGTCGTCGTCGGACAGCAGGATGAAGCTGTTCGCGTTTTCGTCGCTCTTGCTCATCTTCGCCGTCGGATTCTGCAGACTCATGACGCGCGCGCCGTCCTTCGGGATAAAGCCCTCGGGGATCTTGAACACGTTGCCGTAGATACCGTTGAAACGGTTGGCGATGTCGCGGGTCAGTTCCAGATGCTGCATCTGGTCGGAGCCTACCGGCACCTTGTCCGCCTGATACAGCAGGATATCGCCCGCCATCAGGCTCGGATAGGTGAACAGACCTGCGTTGATATTATCGGCGTGCTTCGCGCTCTTGTCCTTGAACTGAGTCATGCGGCTCAGCTCGCCGAACTGCGTATAGCAGTTGAGGATCCATGCCATCACCGCGTGATCGGGGTTGTGGCTCTGGATAAAGAACGGCGCCTTTTCAACGTCGATACCGCACGCCATAATGGACGCGTACATATCAATGATGTTCTTGCGGAACTGCGCGGGGTCCTGGCGCACGGTGATCGTGTGCAGGTCAGCTAAAGCGTAAATGCAGTTGTATTCGGGGTTATCCTGCATCTTCACCCAGTTCTTGACCGCACCGAGGTAGTTGCCGAGGGTGATCGAGCCGCTGGGCTGGATCGCCGAGAATACGATTTGCTTCTTTGCGGGAGTGTTTTCCATAATGATCTTTCCTTTTATCATCGTTGTCATTCCGAGGAGGGTCAAAGACCCGACGTGGGAATCCCCTTCCATCTGCAACCGGTTGCAAAAACAAGGGGATTGCCACAGGGCTTTGCCCTTCGCAATGATGCTGTTGTTATGATGTTTATGATATGATTTCCTTCGCCAGCCTGCCGATCTCCTTGATGCCCTTTGTCAGATCCTCGTCGGTCGGAGTCGAGAAGTTGATACGGAAGCTGTGACATTCCATGTCGCTGTCGGTGAGGAAGGCGTTGCCGGGCACGACGCATACCTTGCGCTCGGTCAGCTTCTTGCAGAAGTCGAGCATATCGACGTCCTCGGGCAGGTCGCACCAGATGAACAGACCGCCCTCGATCTTATTGTAGGTGATACCGTTCGGCACAACATATTCGTCGAGCAGGCTCATGCACAGGTCAGCCTTCTTGCGGTAAAGGTCTCTGAGATATTCCAGATGACCCTCAAAGTCGTACTTTGTCATGAACTCATAGCACAGTAGCTGCGACCACATGGTCGTGTGAACGTCCTGACCCTGCTTGCAGATGATCATCTTCGCCATCGCCTTTTTATTCGCCATCATGTAGCCGACGCGGATACCGGGCGACAGCACCTTGCTGAACGAGCCGGAGTAGATCACGATACCGTCGGTGTCAAAGCTCTTGATCGCGGGCACGTTCTCGCCGTAATATCTCAGGTCGCCGTAGGGGTTGTCCTCGATGATCAGGCAATTGTGCGCTTTCGCAAGCTCATACAGGCGCTTTTTCTTTTCGAGCGACATCGTCACGCCCGAGGGGTTCTGGAAGTTTGTGATCGTGTAGATCATCTTTGCTCTCGGGTTCTCGTCGAGCACCTTCTCGAGCGCTTCCATATTCATGCCGTCGGGATCGACCGGTACGCCGACCAGCTCCGCGTTATAGCTGCGGAAGGTGTTCAGCGCGCCGACAAAGCTGGGCGCCTCGCACACCAGCACGTCGCCCTCGTTGAGGAAGGTCTTGGCGGCGATATCCATCACCTGCTGCGCGCCCGACACGATGATCAGCTCGTCGTCCTGTGTGCCGATATCATGCTTTTCTTTGAGATATGCCTTCAAGGTGTCGCGCAGGGGGGTGTAGCCCTCGCTCACGCCATACTGTAAAACGCCGATGGGGTTCTCACTGAGCAGCCTCTGTGAGATCTCGCGGATCGCGTCCACGGGGAACGCGTCGGGAGCGGGATTGCCCGCCGAGAGAGAGATCACACCGGGATCGCTCGCGCTCTTTAATATCTCGCGGATCGCGTTCGGCTTGAGAGCCAGAACCTTGTCGGAAAAACGATAATCCATTCTTATCACACTTTCTTATACTGTTTTTTTAATAGTCATTGCGAAGCCCCTCAAAAGGGGTCCCCGACACGCCCATAAACGAGGCTCCAAAAAGCCCTGCTTTTTGGAGAAAGGACGAGTGGCAAAGCG
>CADBYC010000030.1 GCA_902798755.1 uncultured Ruminococcus sp.
TTAAATCGTTGCAATCCGACGTTTCCGTAGGGACGACCATCGGTCGTCCGAGAATGACGGGCGTAGAATCAGGCGGAAACCTTAGATAGAGAGAAAAAACATCTGCGATGCCGGACGAGCAATGCTCGTCCCTACGATGACGGTTCTTTTTCTGTTAGGAGCGAGGAGTTAGAAGTGAGGAATTATAAAAGCAAAGATTTGCTCTGCTTTTGGGTGGGGTTGATCGGAAAGGGTTCGGTACGTCGGCAAGCGCCGTACCCTACACAAACGCACCTACGATTATCATGAGCGGACAGCGTTCGCCATTGACTTCTCACTTCTAACTTCTAACTTCTCACTCCTAACTCCCAACTCCTCACTCCTAACTCCTAACTTCCAACTCCTCACCGTTCACATTTTAACGCTTTAAAACTTGCAAAAGTTAAAGTGTTTTGCAAGAAATAATTCTTATTCGGAATAATATCAAAATTGTCTTAAGCTAAACAATTCCCTCTTTTCGAATCAAAGCGAGAGTTAGCAATAACTAACTAAGAAACAAGGAAAAACCTGCGATTTTTACCGCTTTTTGCACGAAAAATTTGCGTTAATTTATAGACAATCCGACTCAAATGTGGTATGATGACAGTGTAAGTATGTATAGGTTTTTGTACGTTTCCCTTAATGAAATTTTGCAAGAGCCTATGTGAATTATTCGCTACAATTCACTTACAAAGAATTAGATCAAGGAGGAATAAAGATGCTTAAAAAAATCAGCAGCCTGCCGTTTCAGGGCACCCCTGAGCAGGAAGCACAGCTGAAAGAAGTCATCGCAAAGCACAAGGACGATCCCGGCGCGGTCATGCCCGTACTGCAGGAGGCTCAGGACATCTACGGCTATCTGCCGATCGAGGTCCAGCTGATGATCGCGGAGGGTCTGAACGTCCCGATCGACGAGGTCTACGGCGTTGCGACCTTCTACAGCCAGTTCGCGCTGTCCCCCAAGGGCAAGTACAACATCAGCGTTTGCCTGGGTACTGCCTGCTACGTAAAGGGCTCGGGCGACGTACTGAACAGACTTTCTTCTGAGCTGGGTATCGAGGCTGAGGAGTGCACCATGGACGGCAAATTCTCACTCACCGCCTGCCGCTGCATCGGCGCCTGCGGTCTGGCTCCCGTTCTGACCGTCAATGACGACGTTTACGGCAGACTGGTCGCCGACGACGTTCCGTCGATTCTCGCAAAGTATAAGGACGCGTAATGAGAGAGCTATCCCTGAACGTCATGGACGTGGCGCAGAACTCGGTCAGAGCCGAGGCGACGCTGGTGCGGATATCGGTCACAGAGAGCGATAAAGACGACCGCCTTACGATCGAGATCGCCGACGACGGCTGCGGCATGACGCAGGAACAGGTACAGCAGGTCATCGACCCGTTCTTTACCACGCGTACCACCCGCAAGGTCGGGCTGGGAGTCCCGCTGTTCAAGCTATCGGCTGAGCAGACGGGCGGCAGCTTTGACATACAGAGCGAAAAGGGCGTGGGTACTACTACTACCGCCTCGTATGTCAAATCGCACGTCGACATGACTCCCTTAGGAGATATCAACTCCACCGTAAAGATCCTGATCCAGTGTAACCCGCAGATCGACTTCGTCTACACCTGCACCACCGATAACGGCAGCTTCACCCTTGACACAAGGGAGCTCAGAGAGGTGCTCGGAGACGTCAGTCTGGACACGCCCGACGTGCTGTTATGGATCGGGGATTATTTAGAAGAAAACACCAAGAACATATATGGAGGTGCGTAAAGCATGAAATCTTTAGCTGAGTTAAAGGCGATCAGAGACAGAGCGCAGGCTGAACTGCAGATGAGACAGGAGAACCCCAACGCCGCGCGCGTAATGGTCGGTATGGCTACCTGCGGTATCGCCGCGGGCGCAAGACCCGTTCTCAACGCCTTTGTAGAAGAGATCGCCAAGCGCGGTCTCAAGGACGTGACCGTCACCCAGACAGGCTGCATCGGTATCTGCCAGTATGAGCCCGTCGTCGAGGTCGAGATCCCCGGTGAGGAGAAGGTCACCTACGTCAAGATGACCCCTGAGAAGGCTGTCAAGGTCGTCAACGATCATCTTGTCAATCACAACGTCGTCACCGAATACACTATCGGCACTGCCACAAAATAAGGAGGACTAAATGTATCGTTCTAATGTACTTGTTTGCGGCGGTACCGGCTGTACCTCTTCAAACAGCTTACAAATCGCTGAGAAGCTCAAGGAAGAGCTGATCAAGAAGGGTCTCGAGAAGGAAGTCAACGTCATCACCACCGGCTGTTTCGGTCTGTGCGCGCTGGGTCCGATCATGGTCGTATACCCCGAGGGCTCCTTCTACTCGATGGTCAAGATCGAGGATATCCCCGAGATCGTTGAAGAACATCTCAACAAGGGTCGTATCGTCACCCGTCTTCTGTATCAGGAGACCGTCGAGAACGACACCATCAAATCTCTGAACAAAACCGCTTTCTATGAGAAGCAGAAGCGCGTCGCGCTGCGCAACTGCGGTGTCATCGACCCCGAGAAGATCGACGACTATATCGCTCAGGACGGTTATGCCGCTCTGGGTAAGGTACTCACCGAGATGACCCCCGAAGAGGTCATCCAGACTATGCTCGACTCCGGGCTTCGCGGCCGCGGCGGCGCGGGCTTCCCCACCGGTCTGAAGTGGAAATTTGCCCGCGGCAACGACGCTGACCAGAAGTACGTATGCTGTAACGCCGACGAGGGCGACCCCGGCGCGTTCATGGACCGTTCCGTCCTCGAGGGCGACCCCCACGTCGTACTCGAAGCCATGGCGATCGCAGGCTACGCGATCGGCGCTTCTCAGGGTTATATCTACGTTCGTGCCGAATACCCCATCGCCGTCAAGCGCTTACAGATCGCGATCGATCAGGCGCATGAGTACGGTCTGCTGGGCGAAGACATCTTCGGCACAGGCTTCAACTTTGATATCAAGATCCGCCTTGGCGCGGGCGCGTTCGTATGCGGCGAGGAGACCGCTCTGATGACCTCTATCGAGGGCAAGCGCGGCGAGCCCAGACCCCGTCCCCCGTTCCCCGCTGTCAAGGGTCTGTATCAGAAGCCCACTACCCTCAACAACGTTGAGACCTACGCGAACATTCCTCAGATCATCTTAAAGGGCGCTGAGTGGTTCGCTTCCATGGGTACCGAGAAATCTAAGGGTACCAAGGTATTCGCGCTCGGCGGCAAGATCAACCACACCGGTCTGGTCGAGGTCCCGATGGGCACCACCCTCAGAACCATCATCGAAGAGATCGGCGGCGGTATCCCCGGCGGCAAGAAGTTCAAGGCGGCTCAGACGGGCGGTCCCTCCGGCGGCTGTATCCCCGCTCAGCACCTCGATATCGAGATCGACTATGACAACCTGCTCGCGATCGGCTCCATGATGGGCTCCGGCGGTCTGATCGTCATGGACGAGACCGACTGTATGGTAGATATCGCGAAGTTCTTCCTCGAGTTCACCGTTGACGAGAGCTGCGGTAAGTGTACTCCCTGCCGTATCGGCACCAAGAGACTTCTCGAAATGCTCGAGAAGATCACCAAGGGTCAGGGCTCTCTCGAGCTGCTCGACGAGATGGAAGAGCTGTGCAACTACATCAAGGCAAACTCTCTGTGCGGTCTGGGTCAGACAGCTCCCAACCCTGTACTGTCCACCCTCCACTTCTTCCGTGACGAGTATGTCGCTCACGTCGTAGACAAGAAGTGCCCCGCGGGCGTATGTAAGGACCTGCTCGAGTACACCATCGTCAAGGACAGCTGCATGGGCTGCTCGCTGTGCTCCAGAAAGTGCCCGGTCGGCGCGATCACCGTCACCGACTATATCCCCGAAGGCAAGAAGAGACCCGCCTTTGAAATCGACCATAGCAAGTGTATCAAGTGCGGCGCTTGTATGGATTCCTGCAAGTTCAAGGCAATCATCAAGGGTTAAGGGAAAGGAGAACCAACATGGAAATGCTTAACATCAAGATCAACGGTCAGGATTATACCGTTGAAAAGAATACAACCATTCTGGAAGCGTGCCATCAGTTCGGTATCAAGATCCCGACCTTGTGCTACCTGAAAGATATCAACGAGATCGGCGCGTGCCGTATGTGCCTGTGCGAGGTCAAGGGCGCTCGCTCCTTGGTCGCCGCGTGCGTATACCCCATCGACAGAGACGGCACCGAGATCTTCACCAACACCCCCGCGATCCGCAAGAACCGCAAGACCACGCTCGAGCTCCTGCTCTCTAACCACGACAAGAAGTGTCTGAGCTGCCCGCGCAGCGACAATTGCGAGCTTCAGCAGCTGTGTCTTGAGTACGGCGTAGACGAGACCAAATACGCGGGCGCTGAGACCCACTATGAGGAGGATCACTCCACCCTGCACCTCGTCCGCAACAACAACAAATGTATCCTTTGCCGCCGCTGCGTAGCCGCTTGTAAAGAGCAGTACGTCGGCGTTATCGGCGCCAACAACCGCGGCTTTGATACCGCGATCGGCTGCGCGTTCGATAAGGATCTGGGCGAAGTTTCCTGCGTGAGCTGCGGTCAGTGTACCGTTGTCTGCCCGACAGGCGCTCTGGTCGAGAAGGACAACACCGCCGAGGTATTCAAGGCGCTGGCTGATCCGACCAAGCACGTTGTCGTCCACACCGCTCCGTCCATCCGCGCGACCTTAGGCGAGTGCTTCGGTATGCCCATCGGCACCAACGTCACCGGCAAGATGGCTACCGCCCTGCATATGCTGGGCTTCGATAAGGTATTCGATACTAACTTCGGCGCTGACCTGACCATCATGGAGGAAGGCACCGAGTTCATCCAGAGAGTCAAGAACGGCGGCACTCTGCCGATGATCACCTCTTGCTCTCCCGGTTGGGTCAAGTTCTGTGAGCACTACTATCCCGACCTTCTCCCCCATCTGTCCACCTGTAAGTCCCCGCAGCAGATGCAGGGCGCGATGATCAAGAGCTACTACGCCGAGAAGGCGGGCATCGACCCCCACGATATCGTGGTCGTATCCGTCATGCCCTGCGTCGCGAAGAAGTTCGAGATCACCCGTGACGATCAGGGTCGCGACGGTATGCAGGACAACGACATCTCCATCACCACCAGAGAGCTGGCGAAGATGATCAAGACCGCGGGTATCCAGTTCACCGATCTCCCCGACGGCGAGTTTGACCCGATCATGGGCATCGGCACCGGCGCGGGCACCATCTTCGGCGCTACCGGCGGCGTTATGGAAGCGGCTTTGAGAACCGTCGCCGACGTCCTGACAGGCGAGGATCTCAAGCAGATCGACTACAACGAGGTTCGCGGTACCGACGGCATCAAGGAAGCTACCTATGAAGTAGCCGGCATGACCGTCAAGGTCGCGGTCGCAAGCGGTCTGAAAAACGCGGCGGTCATCCTCGACAAGATCCGCGCGGGCGAAGCAGACTACCAGTTCGTTGAGATCATGTGCTGCCCCGGCGGCTGCGTCAACGGCGGCGGTCAGCCGATCCAGCCCGGTCATGTACGCAACTTCGTCGACCTCAAGGCGCTCAGAGCAAAGGCGCTGTATGAGGACGATCTCAACCTGCCCTACAGAAAGTCTCACGACAACCCCGAGATCAAGGCGATCTACGCGGATTACCTCGGCGAGCCCGGCTCTCACAAGGCTCACGAGCTGCTGCATACCTCCTATGTAGCAAGAAAGAAGAATATCAACTGATTGAATTGTAGCGATTCAAGATAACAGTAAGCGCCCGAGCGATCGGGCGCTTTTGTTATTTAGGCGGGTAATGATTCATGATGTTTTCATGCCCGCAGTCATTGCGAGGGCATAGGCTTCCTTTCCTAAGGTGAGATTATGTCCAAAATTTATTTTGGGTCACATAATCCATACACAGGAGAGCCGGCGCACAGCGCCTGAGGGTTCCCGTGGCAATCCCACAAAGTATAGATAGTTACCTTTGGAGATCATCACAGCCCCTAGAGGGACATCGCAACAACTAAATCAAATCAACTACAACTGAATAAGGTTCAGATCTTCCTTCTCAGGCGTGTACTCGTTATCAGGCTCGATCTCGGTCTGCTCCGACCACGGATTGCGTATTATCGCGCCGTTCGGGGCGATCACCGTGCGGTTATCTCCGGGCATGGGCACATATTCCGCCGACGAACCCGCGTCGGGCACAGGGATTCCGGAGGGGTGCGCCTGCTGTGGGTTTTCCTCATGCTCAGGCTTCACATGCCGAGCGCGGTCGATATGCTCATGGCTGTCAGGCATGTTACGGTCGTAGTTATCAGGCAGATCGTTTCTGCCCTCGTCAGTTAAATGCTTCGGTTGATACTTCATATCATCATCTCCTGACGATAGTATCGGCAGTTTTCCGTTAAACATACAATTCTATTAACAGAAAAATTCCAAAAGCCGTCAGGCGTAAATGAAATCAACCTCGGCTCTGCCGCACCCGCAGGGTGATATTTCATCTATTCTAATCTGATTTCTTCACTGACAAGTGTATGAATTATACCTTACCTAACCTAACCTTAACTAACCTTACCTAACCTCGGTTGCCAAATGGTTGCCAAGTGGTTGCCAAATGGTTGCCAAGTGGTTGCCAAGTGGTTGCCAAGTGGTTGCCAAGTGGTTGCCAAGTGGTTGCCAAGTGGTTGCCAAGTGGTTGCCATTAATCAAATCCTAAATCAACAATTTCATCAAATTCATATTCACCGCAATCTGAAATCAGTTGCATATACTCTTTCTTATAGATCGTCGAATGATATCTGTCTGTTCTGATCTGATTATTCATCTTCCAATGCTTGATGACGACCACGCCGCTGTCAAAGGTGAGCAGGTAGCCGTTATCGGTCAAGGTCGTGATATCCTCTTTACTGCACCCTACCGTGCGGGCAATGCGGTTGACGGAAGCGACAAAGCCGTCGTCGTCCGCGCGCATACCGAGCTCATAGTACAAGAGCCGCGCCGAGAGCGGCATATCCATGAATTTATCGGTGTCAACAACCTGTAAGCTGAACATTCTTCTCTGTGCCATACTATCATTCCTTCATTCGTATTGAGAGAACCTCTCTACCAATGCCGAAACAAAAGAAAAAGTTGCATATAAAGATACAACTTTTGAAAAAAACATATACATATATTCGTAATCAATAAAATATAAGGGAGGAGCAGTGCTCCTCCCTTACGATTCTGTATGAGATAATTACTTGATCTCGACTTCTGCGCCGGCCTCTTCGAGCTTAGCCTTGATAGCGTTAGCGTCGTCCTCAGAGATGCCTTCCTTGATGGGCTTGGGAGCGCCGTCAACCAGAGCCTTAGCTTCCTTCAGACCAAGACCGGTGATCTCGCGAACAACCTTGATAACAGCGATCTTACCGGAACCCGGGGACTTCAGGATAACGTCGAACTCAGTCTTAGCAGCAGCAGCTTCCTCGCCGCCTGCAGCAGGACCTGCAACCGCGACAGCGGCAGCAGCGGATACGCCGAACTCATCCTCTACAGCGTGTACGAGATCTGCGAGCTCGAGCACGGTGAGGGTCTTTAACTCTTCAATAATAGCAGTAATCTTCTCAGATGCCATTTTAATTTCCTCCAATTTTAAAGTAATAGTTTAAGTTAGTAGTTTGCTGTCTGATAATTAAGCATTATTCAGCAGCGGGAGCCTCAGCAGGGGCTTCTGCGGGAGCTTCTTCAGCAGCGGGAGCGGCTTCCTCAGCAGGAGCCTCCTCGCCTGCCTTTTTCGCAAGACAAGCCTCGATACCGCCGTCGTCGACGATAGCCTGGATCGCGCGTGCGAAAGAAGCGATGGGAGCCTGGAATGCACCCAGAACGTTTGCCAACAGAACTTCTCTGGTGGGCAGCTTAGCAAGAGAATCGATGGTAGCTAAATCAACGACTTCTCCGTCGAGATAACCTGCCTTGATCTCAAAAGTCTTGCTCTTCTTGGCGTAGTTAGCCAGAATACGGGCAGCAGCGGCGTAATCCTCGTCGCTGGTAGCCAGAGCGGTAGTACCCTCGAGGGTAGTCTGCAGACCGGTCAGCTCAGCCTCCTCGCAAGCACGGGACAGCAGAGTGTTCTTGACAACACTGTACTTGACGCCCGCTTCACGCAGCTCCTTACGGAGAGCGGTATCATCAGCAACGTTGATACCCTTGTAGTTTACGAGAACACCTGTGACGGACTTCTTAAGACGGTCAGCCAGCTCAGCTACGATAGCCTGCTTCTGTTCTAAAACCTTAGCGCTCGGCAAATTGTTTCACCTCCATGGTAAAATTGATTTGTCGCTTTCCTAAAAAACAGCCTCTCCCTTGCGAGGAGAGGCAGACAATTACATGGATATACCGAAACGGTACTGTAATGCTTCATCCTCGGCAGGCGGAAAATCCATTATATCCGAATCACGGACACCTGCTGTCTTTAGAACAGCGATATTTATATCGACTCAAAAGAGTTGATACCTTGTACAGCCTTCCCCTTGAGGGGAAGGTGTCACCTGTCAGGTGACGGATGAGGTGGAAAGCTATCCACTCCATCAATAAACGGCATGAGACAGAAACGTTTCCACCTCATCCCCCGCTAATCGCGGTCCCCCTTCCCCTCAAGGGGAAGGCTAACCGGACTTATAAGCGAAATCACACGCCGAACTTAGTCGGGTTGATGCGGACGGACGGTCCCATGGTAGCTGTGATCGCGCAGCTCTTGATATACTGACCCTTAGCGGCAGCGGGCTTCGCCTTGACGATCGCGCCCATGAGGGTCTCGAGGTTCTGCTGCAGCTTCTCGGTACCGAAGGATACCTTGCCGATCGGGCAGTGAATGATGTTGGTCTTGTCGAGACGATACTCGATCTTACCGGCTTTCGCTTCCTTGATCGCGCGAGCGATATCGGGAGTGACGGTGCCCGCCTTAGGGTTAGGCATCAAGCCGCGCGGACCAAGGATACGGCCCAGACGACCGACCAGACCCATGCAGTCGGGGGTGGTGATGAGGACGTCGAAATCCATCCAGTTTTCCTGCTGGATCTTCTGCGTCATGTCCTCAGCGCCTACGTAATCAGCGCCGGCTTCCTGAGCGAGCTTCTCGTTCTCGCCCTTGCAGATTGCGAGGACGCGAACCTTTTTACCGGTACCGTTGGGCAGTACGACCGCGCCGCGGACCTGCTGGTCAGCGTGACGGGAGTCAACGCCTAACTTAACGTGCAGCTCTACGGTCTCGTCAAACTTAGCGGTAGCTGTCTTGATGACGGTATCGAGAGCCTCGGTGGTGTCATAAAATTTGCTTCTGTCGACGAGCTTAGCCGCGTCAACATATTTCTTACCGTGTTTCATATTGAATCCTCCATAATTAGGTGGTCAAACAGTATAAACCTCCCACCCGGATGTTGTTAGTTAATCTGTAATTCTGAGAAAATGATCAGAACATGTTTGTCAATCGGTTGAGATTGCCACAGCAATAAATGCCTCGCAATGACAATGATTATCGGTTGAGATTGCCACGGCAATAAATGCCTCGCAATGACAATGATTATCAGTCGACAACCTCGATACCCATCGAGCGAGCGGTACCCATGATCATAGAGGTAGCGGTGTCGATGTTAGCGGCGTTGAGGTCCTTCATCTTCTGCTCAGCGATCTGCTGGCACTGTGCCTTGGTGATCTTGGCGACCTTCTTCTTGTTGGGCTCGCCGGAAGCGGTCTCGATGCCGCAAGCCTTTTTGATCAGGACAGGAGCAGGCGGAGTCTTCGTGATAAAGCTGAAAGAACGGTCTGCGTATACGGTGATGACAACGGGGATGATAAGGCCGATGTCGTTCTTGGTGCGCTCGTTGAATTCCTTGGTAAAGGAAACGATGTTAACGCCGTGCTGACCCAGCGCGGGGCCTACAGGCGGAGCCGGAGTCGCTTTTCCGGCAGGAATCTGTAACTTGATTAATCCTGTTACTTTCTGTGCCATTTTTCTTTCCTCCTAAATTCGTGGTAGATGGCGGAGCGATGATATTTGCTCCTCCCACAGGGGACCGCGGTCCCTCATATATAAAGCGCGAGCTTTATAATCTGTGTTCGAAAGCCTTCCCCTTGAGGGGAAGGTGTCGCCGCCGACTCAGGCGGTGACGAATGAGGTGGAAGCCTTTCCACTCCATCTATATACGGCATAAGGCAGAAGCGTTTCCACCTCATCCGACCAAATCACTATTCAGTGATTTGCCCACCTTCCCCTCGAGGGGAAGGCTGAATCAATCTTCCAATTTCTCAGCTTGATTGAGCTCAAGCTCGACCGGCGTCTCTCTGCCGAACATGGAGATGGTGACCTTGACGTAGTTATTGTCGGTGTCAAGCTCGTTGACGATACCGATGAAGTCCTCCAAGGGACCGTCGATGATACGAACCTGATCGCCCACCTCGTAGGCAACCTCCACGACGCGGCTCTCCACGCCCATTTTGTAAACCTCAGACTCTGTCAGCGGTACAGGCTTTGACGACGGACCGACAAATCCCGTGCAGCCGCGGATATTGCGGACGATATACCATGTCTCGTCGGTGTAGACCATCTTGACAAAGACATATCCCGGGAATATCTTGCGCTCCACTTCCTTGGTGGAACCGTCCTCTTTGATCTCGGTGACGATCTCGGTAGGCACCTTGACGTCGGGGATCATCTCCTGCAGTCCGCGGTTCTCGACCGTAGTCTGTAAGGTAGAGGCAACTTTATTTTCGTAGCCTGAGTAGGTATGGATGACATACCACTTTGCATCTTCAGACATAGTAATCTCCTACGCCCTTATCGGGTACCTGTGCTCATGACGAGGTTGAGAAGCGCGTACAGACCTCTGTCGAGTCCGTAGATAAACAGACCGGCAATCAGGATCACGACGACAACGATAAGGAAGTTCTTGGTCGTGTTCTTGGGTGTGGGCCATGTGATCTTCTTGATCTCGCCGACGCAGGAACGGAAGAAAGAGGAGATTCTGGAGAATACGTTCTTTTTCTTAGTATCAGCCATAATAACCTCCGATTACTTTGTTTCCCTGTGAAGAGTATGCTTCTTGCAGAATCTGCAATACTTGTTCATCTCTAATCTGTCGGGACTGTTCTTCTTGTTTTTCATGGTGTTGTAGTTGCGCTGTTTACATTCAGTGCAAGCCATTGTGATTTTTACTCTCATTTCGGCACCTCCCGTTGATCTCGGAATAAATTTACCGACCCTCACAACTAAGCCGGTATGGATACTGGTAAGATACCAGTATAAAGCCTCCCTCATGGGGGAATTTTCGCGCCTGCAAAAGGGCACAAAAAAACAAGCCCCTATACGAGGTAAGTATCAGTATATCACAATACTGTCAACTCGTCAAGGGCTTGTATGAATATTTTTTTATTTATGCCGCAGGCAATTCACGGTGAAACCAAATCATGCCGCGAAGTGCAAATCATCATGAATTGACAGCAGAGCTGTCATGAATTGCGCCGACGCATGATTTCTCGCGCGATATCATTATCTTGCTCCATGATTAGCGCTGTCTGCGGCAGCGCATTACCGCTGCATTCCTTCCAATCTTTGTGCGATGGTCTTTTTCTTCTTCTTTTCCTTCTCGGGCTTCGCGGTCTTATTGCGCCACTTTTTCGCGTATTGGAACGCCTTTTTCAGGTTGTCGCTGAGATACTCCTCGATTTTCGCCTCGTCCGCCTCGGGGATACCGTTGAGGATCACGATGGTGATGATGGAGCGGGTATCGGCGTCGCCGTTGACGTACTGGGCGTTGAGGATATTGCCGAGCTTTTTCAGCTCGCCCGCCTTGCCCTCATGCACGAGCTTGTTGACGCGCGGGACGATCGAAGCTCTGGCGAAGGTCACGCCGCGGAAGGGATAGTAGCAGTCCTGCTCGTTGCGGATCTCGTCCTTGATATCGGGGAACAGGGTCACGAAACGCTTTGACAGGAACAGCGGGTCGGCGTTGCCGTCGTCGCTCTTCTTGGTTTTCTTCGCCTGCTTTAGCTTCTTGACAGCAGAGGGAGCGCTGATCGCGTCGCAGAAGTCGTTTGCGATGGACGAAGCCTCCTTCATGGTGTCGTGCTCGGGATCGAAGATCCATGTCGCAAGGGTCTTCCAGTTATTGTCGGGCCCCTCGTCGGTCATACCGCATTCACGCAGCAGGGTATGCTGCTTATCCTTATAATAGATGACGGAATACGCCATGTTCTCAGAGGTGAACAGCGCCACGAGCTCGTTGTCGTTCGCCGAGGCGATCTTCGCGCGGGTAAAGCCCTGCGGCTGTAAGGTCTCCTCTACTCTGCCGGAGATATGTTCAAACGCTTCATTCAGCATTACTATCATTCCTTTTCCATATTAATCAAATAACCTCATGAGCCTCCCTTTCCTAAGAGAGGTGCCGCAAAGCGGCGGAGGGTTTTACAAACTACCGATCTCTATAGTTATAGGTATTATACATGAAAGTCAGAAAGATTGCAAGCATAATTTAAGTATTGCAAGACAAGTCGGTTTGTGCTATTATATATAATGTATATGTATAATGAGGAGTTAGAAGTTAGAAGTTAGGAGTTAGGAGTTAGAAGTTAGAAGTTAGAAGTTAGGAGTTGCTTTTTATATAAACGATAACTATGCTTCGCGCAAAAGCAATTCACAATATTACAGAGGATACCGACTTTACGGTCTTATCAACTCCTCACTCCTAACTCCTCACTCCTCACTCCTCACTCCTAACTCCTCACTCCTCACTCCTCACTGTAAAAGAGGTTTGATATATGAACACCAAACAAAACGCTATCGGCATTTTTGACTCGGGACTCGGCGGGCTGACCGCCGTGCGCGAGATCCAGAAGATCATGCCGAACGAAGATATCGTCTACTTCGGCGACACGGGGCGCGTGCCCTACGGCAGCAAGAGCCGCGACGCCATCAATAAATATGCCCGACAGGACGCGCGCTTTCTCAAGAAGATGGGCGTGAAGATCATCGTCGCCGCCTGCGGTACAGTCAGCTCGGTCGCTCCCGACTTAAGCGAAGAGCTGGGTCTCCCCTACACGGGCGTCGTGAACCCCACCTGCTTCACCGCCGCTCAGGTCACGAAAAACGGCAAGATCGGCGTGATCGGCACAGCCGCGACCATCAATTCCCACAGCTACAAGCGCCGTATTCAGGAGAAGCACCCCGAATTCGAGGTACTCGAACAGCACTGTCAGCTTTTCGTGTCCTTTGTGGAGAACGGTCTTGTCGATCCCGACGACGAGCTGGTACAGCTGATGGTGCGACGATACATGGCGCCGTTCAAGGAAAGCGGCGTGGACACCATCATCTTAGGCTGTACCCACTTCCCGCTCCTTGCCGAAGCGATAGGACGCGAGATGGGCGACCACGTGACCCTGATCGACTCGGGCAAAGAGACCGCGATCTACACCAAGAAGATATTACAAGAAGCCGATCTGCTCCGCGACAGCGACCACATTGGTGAAGCGAACTACTACGTCAGCGACACCCCCGCCGACTTTGAGAAATTCGCGGGACTATTCCTGCAAAAAAGCCCCGAAAACCACGTCGAACATATCAATATCGAGGAATATTAATGGAAAACAACTACATCATCACCGTCGTCGGCAAGCAGACCGTAGACGGCGAATCGGACAAGATCGAGGTCATCACCGAGGGCGATATCCGCGAAACGGGCGATAAGCTTGTCATCACCTACCCCGAATACCCCGAGGACGACCCGCAGAAAAAGACCGACACCACGGTCACGCTCGACGGCGGTATCCTCAGCATCGAGCGCAAGGGCGAGATGAGCTCTCACCTGATACTCGAGCAGGGCAAGCGGCATGAGTGCCTGTACCAAACGCCGATGGGTCAGATGTTCATCGGCATCTTCACCGACAGCATCAACGGCGATATCGGCGAGAACGGCGGCGAGATCACCGCGGCGTATCAGCTCGACTTCAACCGCGTAGTCGTCAGCTACAACGAGTTTTATATTTCCGTAAAAGCAAAATAACACAGCCTTTCTCTCAGTCATATCCCGATGAATACAGTTTTCGTACTCGTTGTCATTCCGAGGGAGTGACTAAACGACCGTGGGAATCCCCCAAATAGGAGCAATCGGTCGCTGCTATGGCACAAAAAGCGCAGTCCCTTTTTGTGGGATTGCCACGGGCTAAAGCCCTCGCAATGACACTGTTACTACTATATTGATTATATCCCCTCCCTTCTATGGGACGATTATCTTAAAGCAAAGGAAAATACATATGTCAAAAACCAACACAAACGTAACCGAAACACTGAGAAAACAGATCGAATCAGCCGTCAAGGCGGCAATGGACAAGGGCGACCTGCCCGCGGGCGAGCTGCCCAACTTCATCATCGAAGAGCCTGCCGACCGCTCTCACGGCGATATCGCCACCAACGTCGCTATGGCAGGCGCGAGGTTGTTCCGCATGGCTCCCGCAAAGGCGGCGCAGATCATTCTTGGCAATATCGACCTTGAAAATTCTTTGATAGAAAAATACGAGATCGCGGGCCCCGGCTTCATCAACTTCTTTCTGAGCCGCCGCTACTTCGCCGAAGTGCTCCATGAGATCGAGCGCGAGGGCGAGCATTACGGCGACAGCGACTACGGTCAGGGCAAGAAGGTCATGGTAGAGTTCGTCTCCGCCAACCCGACAGGCCCCATGCACCTCGGCAACGCCAGAGGCGGCGCGCTGGGCGACTGCTTGGCGGCTGTCATGCAGAAGGCAGGCTATCAGGCGTACCGTGAGTTCTACGTCAACGACGCGGGCAACCAGATCGAGAAGTTCGCGGGTTCTTTGGAAGCGCGTTATATGCAGCTGTTTGACGACAGCTTCCCCTTCCCCGAGGACGGCTATCAGGGCGCCGACATCATCGAGCGCGCCGAGCAGTTCAAGGAGGAATTCGGCGGTAGTCTGACCTCTGTCACCGGTGAGGAACGCCGTAAAGCGCTGGTCGATTTCGCCCTGCCCCGCAACATCAAGCGTATGCAGGACGATATGGAAAAGTACAAGATCCACTTTGACAACTGGTTCATGGAGAGCACCCTGCACGACAGCGGCGCGGTCAAGACGGTGGTCGATACCCTGACCGAAAAGGGGCTGACCTATGAGAAGGACGGCGCGATCTGGTACAAGAACAAAGATATCTGCACCGAGATCCTGCTCTCTCAGGGCAAAAAGCAGGATTATATTGACAAATTAGAATTAAAAGACGACGTTTTGATCCGCTCCAACGGCAACCCCACCTACTTCGCCGCCGATATTGCTTATCACAAAAACAAATTCGACCGCGGCTTTGAGAAGCTGATCAACGTCTGGGGCGCCGACCACCACGGTCACGTCATGCGTCTCAAGGGCGCGATGAACGCCATCGGCTATGACGGCGACAAGCTCGATATCCTGCTCATGCAGCTGGTCAAGCTCGTCCGCGACGGTCAGATCGTCACCATGAGTAAGCGTACAGGCAAGGCGATCCAGCTCCGCGACCTGCTCGACGAGGTGCCCGTAGACAGCGCGCGCTTCATCTTCAACACCCGCGAAGCCACCACTCAGATGGACTTTGACCTCGACCTTGCGATCCAGCAGGACAGCCAGAATCCCGTCTACTACGTCCAGTACGCTCACGCGCGTATCTGCTCGATCCTGCGCAATCTCGAGGCAGAGGGCGTCACAGCCCGCTCCTGCACCGACGAGGAGCTGTGTCTTTTAGGCGCTCCCGAGGAAGTGGAGCTGATCCACCTGCTCTCGTCCTTTGACAGCGAGATCGTCTCCGCCGCGCGCGACTACGACCCCACCAAGGTCACCAAGTACGTCACCAACGTCGCGACCTACTTCCACAAGTTCTACAACGCCTGCCGCGTCAAGTGCGACGACGAAGCGCTCATGCAGGCGCGGCTGAGCCTGTGTATCGCGACCAAGACCGTCATCAAGAACGTCCTCGACATGTTCAACATCACCTGTCCCGATCGCATGTGATAACAAACATCAAATACAACGAACCGTCATGCGAAAGCGTGGCGGTTTTTTGCCTTATAGAAATGTGCGAACAGTACGATTTCTTGTCGAAAAATGCAGAAACTTCTTTTGACGAACGCCGATTCATGTGTTATACTATGGATAATCCAACTCAGAAAGTGATCGAATATGAAAGCAAGCTACATTTATTACAAGTTTATCCGCGGCATTCTGCGCCTGTGCTTCCCCCATGCCGAGAATGTATATGAGGAAACGCCGGGCGACGAGCCCGCTGTATTTGTCTGCAATCACTCCGCGATCCGCGGTCCCGTCATGATGACGCTCGACTTCAAGCGCAAGCATCAGACATGGACGGTCAGCTGCGCGCTCGACAGCAAAGAAGCCGCCAACTACGCCTACCATGATATCCTTTTCGGCAGGACGCGCAAACCCGAATGGTTCTGGCGCATGATGTCGCGTATCATCGCCAAAATGCTGCCCCCGCTTCTGATCTACTCCGACACGATCCCCGTCTATCACGACAAGAACATCATCAAGACCTTCAAGCAGAGCGTCAAGGCGCTGATGGAGGGCAACGATCTGGTCATCTTCGCCGAGTCGCCGCGGCGCTACTCGGAATTTGTCTGCAATCTGCAAGAGGGCTTCATCGACATCGCCCGCCTGTACTACCGCAAGTCGAAGAAAGCGATCAAATTCTATCCCGTTTACCTCGAGAAGAAGAACGCGGTCATCTCCATCGGCAAGCCCATCGCCTACGATCCCGAGCTGCCGCTCGACGAACAGCGCCCGATCATCGCCGAATACCTGCGCGACAACATCGACCGCCTCGGCAGGGCACTCCCGCCGCACAAGCCCGTGCCGTTCATGGCAGAGCGCTGGTACACCAAATACGGAGAGTATGAAAACGACGTTCAGGGCTACTGGGCGATGATACAAGGCAAGGAATAAACTAAGGGCTGTGAAAAAAGAGCAGTCATTGCGAGGGCTTTAGCCCGTGGCAATCACACAAAGCCAAGATATAGCCTTGGCAGATTGTCACGTCAATCGTTCCTCGCTATGACGACTGCTTTTTTCACAGCCCCTTTTATTATGTTCTGTCAGAATTTACAGACGGTTGACCGCCGCAAAGCCTTTTTTGCTGTCAAAACTCATGTTATTGCGGAACTTGGTCGCGGTGTTGGAAGCGTCGATGTAGGCGAAGTTGATCTTTGAGAAGGTATCGGCATTGAAGTCGACCGAGAAGATCGTCGCCCCGCCGAGCACGGTATGCACGATCACGTCCTTCACGGGCAGCAGCGCGAACATATCGCGCGCGATGCGCAGCGACATACTGCACACAAAGTCCTGCAACAAATTATTGTAATCCGTCTGCCCCAGCCGCTGAGCCGCGTTCGAGAGCGCCGCGTCATTGATGACGAACTCCACCTCGATCTTCGTCGGATTATCCGTGCCGAATTCAAAATTCGAGCCGTAGTCGAGCAGATCGTCCAGCGGATTGACGTCAAAGATCAACTGTAAGTAGCTGTCGATATCGCCCTTTAAGATCAAAGGAGCGGCGGTATGCAGATACTCAAAGGTCTCCTCGTCATAGCTGAAGCCATCAGAGCTTTCCGCGGCGGCGAGCTTCTTCCAATCGATCTTCTCGTCGGCGGTATTGTGGATGGATTTGAGCGTATTCTCGTCGATCTGGACGGACGCGGAGGAAGAGAGCTTCTTCGGCGCGTCAGCGGTCTTGGCGGTTCTTGCCGAAGATTTCTCCCCTATCGCCTTCGCGGTTTTTGTCTTGGCGGCAGCCTTCTCCGCTTTCTTTTTCTTACTGCCGAGCTGTTTCGTCTTGACATACGACACGCCCGTGCCGGGGATACTCGCCGTACCCGTGACTCGTCCGCTCGTGTTGATCGAGCCCCTCAGTCCCGGGATACCCGCGCTGATACCCAAGCCGCTTTTGCTGATATTCAAGCGCACGCCGGGGAGTAATGATATCGTCTTTCTGAATCGCAAGCCCATAGTTGACCTCCTGAGTAAATAGGTTGAGATTATCACGGATCAGCCTCCCTTTCCTAAGGGAGGCGCCGCAAAGCGGCGGAGGGTTGCAACCCTCACATCGACTATGATGATAAACAAAATATACCACATATAGACATTGATTGCAATAAGGAACTTGCTCTATATTTCCGAATTAGAATTATATAGTTTTTCGATCTTCAGTTTTCAATATTCATTCAGAAAAGTCTATCCGTAGAAACTGAAGAATGAATACTGAAAACTTAAAAATGAAGAATACAAAGCAAAAAGCCCGCCACGTTGTGACAGGCTTTTGCTTTGGCGGAGGACAAGAGATTCGCTCAGTTTGCGGTTCCCGAATCAGCCTTCGCGAGCCGTTGTTCGCTCGGCTTCTTCGACCGCTGCACCTCGTCGTCGTTTGCTGAACTCGATCGGCGTATCCGGTTGGTACGCCTGTACTCGTATCGCAACTCCTCCTCTCCCCAAAAAGCAGGCTTTTCGGGGACCCCCTATACTGTCGCTGTATCGTCCGCAGGACGCGCTCGGTCAAAACGCTCACGCCGCGGAACGCGCCACTCGGCTCGAATTTACATGCGTTCCAAAAGCAACAACCCATACGCAAACGCGTATGGGTTGTTGCTGGCGGAGGACAAGAGATTCGAACTCTCGCGCCGCGTTAGCGACCTACTCCCTTAGCAGGGGAGCCTCTTCACCACTTGAGTAATCCTCCATGTATGGATTGCCACGCAACTCGCAATGACAATTTATTTTTAATTGGCGGAGAGAAAGGGATTCGAACCCTTGGTCCCTTGCGGGATCACTAGTTTTCAAGACTAGCTCCTTAAACCACTCGGACATCTCTCCATAAGCAAGAATTATTTTAGCATGCCAAGGTGAAAATGTCAAGCGATTTCATGATTTTGTGTGAAAAACCGTTTCTCTCAGCATATCACAACGGCGGGCTTCCGTTAAGGAGACCCGCCGTGTTCATATCATATCTTTATCTGAATCTGACGGTATTGTCGCCTAAGAAGAACAGCGCCAGCGTACCCGGTCCGACGTGCGAGCCCGTGACAGGCTCATAGACGACCGAGAGGATCTCGCGCGGAGGCTTCTTTGCGTTGAGCTGTTCGATCAGATACTGCGCGTCCTCTTCACAGTCGGCGTGCGCGATACCAACGATCTGCTCCTCGGGGTTCTTGACCAGCATATTGTAGCGCTGAGCCAGCGCGTCGATGGCTCTCTTTCTGCCGATGACCTTCGAGAAATTGACGATCTCGCCGTTCTCGTTGCCCTTCAGAATCGGCTTTACCTGCAGCATATTGCCGATGATCGCGGCGGAGCCGGTCAGCCTGCCCGTTTTTTTCAGGTACATCAGGTCATCGACCGTGAACACCTGATACATACACGCCTTTTCCTTTTCGAGCTTGCGGTGGGTCTTCTGGATCGAAAAGCCCGCGTCACGGTATTCGGCGGCTTTCAGCGCGAAGATGCCCTCGCCCAAGGAAGCGCCCAAGGTATCGACCAAGAGGATCTCGCGGTCGGGGTATTTTTCAGAGAGCTCCTTCTTCGCCATCTCCGAACAGCTGTAAGAGCTGCTGATACCCGAGCTCATGCTGATGAACAGGATATCCTGACCCTGCTTCAGATACTGCTCAAAGAAGTCGATGTAGCTCTGGAAATTGATGGCAGAGGTCTTGATGTCCGCGCCGAGACGCATCGCTTTGTAAAACTTCTTGCCGTCAAAGCCCTCGGTGTCCAGACAGGAGTACGGCTTATCGCCGATGAAGTAGTGGTACGGAATAACGGATATATCATGCTCTTTCAGGAGCGAGGTAGGCAGGTTAGCGGATGTGTCAGTCAAAATGGTAAAACTCATATTTTCCTCCATAAATGACGGCGTAACACTCCACCGCGGCAAAACCTCATAAGCCGTCGTGGAATCCATACGCCGTTTTTCCAAAGCCATCATACCGCATGCGCGAAAAAATTACAATCTACAAAGCCCCTTTTCGCTCTACGACCCCCGCGTGCTGACTCTCCCGCCGCTCCGATCATGGTATCTTCGGGGTAGAAAGCGACTCTACCGAGGGTAGAATCCACTGTTCATGCGGTTTTTGCGGCTCTTTATTGCTTTGGAAATGATCGGAAGCATTTCCATCAATTGTGGGTTGAGCGGGCAAAACACACGTGCTAAGATAAACGCATAGGACGTTCTATCGCCGAAACATTATCACTTTGGCGCCATACGGACAGCATTATCCTGTCCAAAATCTTATACCGAACCAAAACAAGACCTATATCAAAGATCGGTATTACAACCATAAGGGAGGTCACAATGAAACGACTGACTATAATCATAACAGCAATACTCCTCGTCTGTCTGCTGACGGCAGGCAGCGTGATCGGCACATCAGCCGCATGTAATGAAAGGGTGATCTATTATGTCGGCAATAACGGCAATTGCAATTCTGATAACGCTTGCGATCAAGACGGCGACCGCCCGCCGCTTAGCGGTCTGTACGATATACTGAAACGGTACGGCTGCTCAGACGATCAATACAAAAGCCTGAGCGACCTGCTCCGATCCTACGGAATCGACTGCGGCGCGTGTGAGGACAGTGATTGCTATAACGCAGAGCCGACAGAGCCGTCCGCTCCCGCTCCCACACAGGCACCCGCGACGGAAGCGCCCGCGCCAAAACCGACTGAGAAACCCGCTCCAAAGCCCGCGGAAACGACAACGCCGACGGAAAAGCCCACTCAACCGCCTACGCAGAAGCCGACAGAAGCGCCGAAGCCCACCGAAGCGCCTGCACCCAAGCCTGCCGAACAGCCGCAGGACAGCGCGGGTCTGTCCGCGTATGAGCTGGAGGTCGTCCGTCTAATCAACGATATCCGCGCTCAGTACAGTCTTTCCGCCTTGAAAGCAAACGCTGAGCTTAGCCGCGTCGCGCGGATCAAGTCGCAGGATATGCGCGACAGGGGCTATTTCAGCCACACGTCCCCCACCTACGGCTCGCCCTTCGATATGATGAAGAGCTTCGGTATCCGTTACCGCACCGCGGGCGAGAACATCGCGATGGGATACCGCACCCCGCAGAGCGTCGTGGACGGCTGGATGAACTCCGAAGGACACAGGGCGAATATCCTGAACAGCAGCTTTACCGAGATCGGCGTCGGCTATGTCGCGAGCGGCAACTACTGGACGCAGATGTTCATCGGCTGATCGCTCCTCTATACAAAATATATAATCGTTTCAGTGAAGCCATCGGGTACTTTATCCGATGGCTGTTTTTTGTCCTGCAAAGAATTCATATAATTCTCTATAAATATTAACATTCCCGTAACAGTTCATTCCGAATTGGAATAAAAAGGCGTTTATTTTTCTTGCCAGGAATTGTCAAAACTTGTCCGGATGGCTCTTTTTTCTCTTTTGAAAATAAAAGTTACAAGCTGTAACCAGCCAAAACGTGAATAGTTTTTGTACATCTTGTACACAAATATGAACTATTTTTAAATTCTGTTGTCATTTTGACAATATTTCAGTCAAAAGGGTTGATATCAGAATAATTCTCGTGTATAATAATGACAGTTTTGTTACCAATGATTTCAAAAATTGATTCTCAGCAAGTCCTCTGGCAAGATTACAAGCCGCTTTTCTATTTAATATATAAGCGCGCTTACGCCAACGGATTTACTAACGGAGGTTTTTATGAAGAAGTTTAAGAAAATCATTTCAATTATTATGATCGTTGCGCTCGTCGCGAGCATCGTGGCGGTCGGCACCATCTCATCAAGCGCGTCCGGTACGGGCACAGGCTTGGCAGAGTGGGCGCTCAACGCCTACTACTCCAACTGGCGCTATGTATACGGCGGCTGCACCCCCGGTACGGTCGACTGCTCCGGTCTGATCTACTCCTACGCGGGCGGCTATCGTGTCGGCGACGCGCAGACATTCAACTCTGACTGGCGTTATTCGCTGGGCAGCTCTATCCCGAACATCCACGGCTTAGGCCTTTATAAGCCCGGTCACGTCGGCGTATATGTCGGCGACGGAATGGCGGTCGACGCGCGCGGCGACGAATACGGCGTGTGCTACGAGAGCGTATGGAGCCACGGCTGGACTCAGTACTTCAAGGTTCCCGGCGTTTCCTATCCCGATACAGGCTGGGTAGAGTTTGACGGCGACTACTATTATTATGAAGACGGCGAGTACCTCGCTGATACCACCAGAACCATCGACGGCACCACCTACACCTTCGCTTCTTCCGGTAAGAGCACCTCTTCCCCCTCTTCCTCTTCCTCTTCCGCTTCCTCGAGCAGTTCTTCTTCCTCGAAGTCCGATACAAGCTCCGACAGCGGTTCTTTGAAGAAGGGCTCCAGCGGCTCCCGCGTAGAGAAGCTCCAGCAGAGACTGCTTGACCTTGGCTACTACAACGGCGTTGTTGACGGCGACTTCGGCGAAGCGACCGAGACTGCGTTCAAGCTCTTCCAGGAAAAGATGGGTCTGTATGTTGACGGCGTAGCAGGTTCTGACGCTGACTACCTCTTCTCTGACGACGCTCCCGCTTACAAGAGCGCCGAAGCCGAGGAAGAAAAGAAGATTGAATCCGAGAAGGAAGATCTCGCTGACACCGGCGCGATCGTTGAGGCTGAGGAAGCTCCCGCCCTCAAATACGCGACCGGCGACTATAACGACGATATCTACAAGATCCAGGAACGCCTGATCGCCTTAGGTTACATGACCGGCGAGGCTGACGGCGAATACGGCAGCATGACTGAGGTCGCTGTCAAGAACTTCCAGACCGCGAACGGTCTCGAAGCGACCGGTATCATCGAGCAGGACACCTACGACAAGCTCTTTGCGGACGGCGCTGTTGCCGCAAAGACTGAGGAAGCAAAGCCCGCTGAAAAGGCGGAGGTCAAGACCGAGACCGACTCCCCCGCCGTCGCAGGCGCGTCGGCAGTCGCTCAAGAAGCTCCCAAATCTTCTTCCGCTCCCAAGACCGATATCGAGCAGACCAACTCCGAGCTGTCCTCTAAGGGCGTTGCGGCTCTGACCGAGAACTCCATCTTCAAGCGCGGCGCGAACGCTACCAACTTCCAGTTCCTCATCTGGATGGCAGTGATGATCGTCGTCCTGATGATCACCTTCGCGATCGTCTACGCAGTAGAAAAGAAGAAGCAGAGAGCGGCATATCGCGCAAGACGCTTCCAGTAAAATCAAACATTCAAGGCGGTACGAGAAATCGTACCGCTTTTCTTATACATACAAACGTCACTCCAAACTCCAAACTTCTCGCTTCTCACTTCCTGACAAAAATAGAAACGTC
>CADBYC010000031.1 GCA_902798755.1 uncultured Ruminococcus sp.
GGCGATCCTGTCGAGCAACGGCTCAGGTGGCGCTTTCCAAAGCTCTGTTTCGATTTTGTCAAGCTCCCACACCAGCGTTTCCGTGTTCTTCTTCAAGTACACTCTCTGGTCTTGCTGATCTCTGCCCGATACCTCAAGCGTGGCGTTGTTGCTTGTGCGCTTATCTTTGGAAAGAACAAACCCACCGTCCGCAGCGCCAAGCAAGCCGTTAGTGCCGGAGATCATATCGAACTTATCGTCAGCCATTTGCTTGCGTGTATGATGGACAACCAACATACAAATGTTGTGGCAGTCCGTGAAGTTCTTTAGCTTCGTGATGATCTGGTAGTCGTTGGCGTAACTGTAATTCTCGCCGCCGACCTCCCTGACTTTCTGCAAGGTGTCGATAATCACAAGCGAAGTATCAGGCTGCTTCTGTAAGAAGCCGTCGAGCTGTTCGTCCAAACCATTGCCGAGCTGATGAGCTGATACCGAAAAGAACAGGTTTTCATTCTCGGCTGTTCCGAACATACGGTACAGCCGCTTTTGCAATCTTGGATAGTTGTCCTCCAGAGCAAGGTACAATACCTTGCCCTGCCGAACATCAAAGCCCCACAGGTTTGTGCCTGTGCTGACGTGATAGGCAAGCTGTGCCATCAGAAAGCTCTTGCCGATCTTCGGCGAGCCGGCGAAAAGATATGTTCCCCGGTAGAGCAAGCCGTCGATGATCGGCGGCTTACTCTGATAGGCACTGTCAAACAGCTCGCTCATCGAGACCGTGTGTAAATACGATTCGTCAATATCGCAAAGGTCGTATTTTTCATTCATAGTTCAATCCTCCTTTTAGCTGGCTTCTTTATCTCTAAAGTAGCCGGTTTCTTCCCAGACTTTTTTGTCGGGGCAGTAATAGTTGTACTCGCTTGATTTGTCAAGCTTCATAGCATAGCCGAATTTCAGGATACCCTGTTGCAAACCAACACGGACATATTGAGCGTCCTTGCCGATAGCCTTTGCAATCTCGGTAATGTTTATATGACTTGTCAATGCCTAAATCCAGAATTTATGCATTTAAATTTCGTAAATGCACTTGCAATTCACAATCAAGTATGCTATTATTAATATGAGGTGATGACGAAATGGATAATTTGCAAACCTTAATTGGCGAAAGAATCGCCAAACAGCGCAAGCAACTTCGGATTAGTCAGACCGAGCTTGCGGAACAATTGGGAAAATCGCTTCGCACCGTGCAGAAGTACGAGAGCGGAGAAATAGATATGTCCGTATCTGTCTTGGAGCAAATATCGGATATATTAAAAATGCCCATCAATTACTTGATGGGCTACGATTCGTCGCATATTAAATTAGAAACATTGGCAGATGTGTATGCGTATCTGTTTGAGTTGGATCGCAAGAAAGAGCTGAAATTTGATATTGATTTTATCAAAGGACCGGAATCCGTCAGAAAAGCGGTTTTATCATTTGACATCAGCGCAGCGGAACTAAATCCAAATTTTTACAATATGATGGATAAATTCCATACGCAGCGAGACGGTTTAGACACATATTGGATTGACTACAATATGTACCGTGATTGGGAGGAAAAGGAACTTCAAAAGAATACTTCCGTTTTTCTTACCGATAAAGAGTATGAAATACTGGATCACGAAACACGTATGAAGCTGTTCAATGAGATTTATATGGAACGAACAGGAAAACAAACCACTAACGATGATACTGAGCAATAAGCTCTTATCATAAAAAAATTACACAAGGAGGTTTTGGAGAGTGAGGTTGCCAAACGGTTACGGCGGCGTCACAAAGCTATCGGGTAGGCGTAGAAAACCCTATATGGTCAGAAAAACTATCGGCTGGCACATTGATGAAAAGACTGACAAAAAGGTTCAGGACTATGTGGTCATAGGCTATGCTGCCACCAAATCGGAGGCGCTGCAAATGCTGGCTGACTACAACAAGAATCCCTTTGACGTGTCCGCTTCCAAGATCACATTCAAGGAAGTGTACGAGCGCTTTGCTGCGGAGAAGTTTCCGACAATATCTAAATCCAATATAAACGGCTACAATGCTTCATATAAAGTCTGTGAGCCGCTTTACAACAGGGTATTCAAGGAAATCAAGCTTGCAGAACTGCAAAACGTCGTGGACACCTGCGGTAAGAGCTATCCTTCACTGCGAAAACTGAAAGTTCTGATGGATCAGCTCTACAAATATGCAATGAAAAATGAGCTTTGCAGCAAGAACTATGCGGAGTTCGTGGATATTGCGAAGTTCAAAGACCGCAATCCGAACAAAAGGGACAGAGAGAAATTCACTAAAGAGGAAATCGAACGCCTGTGGAATGTCTCTGAGGACAAATATTATCAGATCGTCCTTATGCTGATCTATTCGGGTGTTAGGATTTCCGAAATGTTGGATCTAAAACGGGAAGATGTAAATCTGAACGAACAGTACTTTGATGTCAGAAAAAGCAAAACAGAAAGCGGTATCAGACGAGTACCGATTGCCGATAAGGTATTACCTTTCTTTAAGAACTGGTATAACGACGGCGAGAGCGATTATCTGCTCCACACCGACAACGGCAGTAAGTTTGAGTACCACAATTATTACGATAGTTATTTTACGCCGCTTATGGTCAATCTGAATATGGATCATACGCCACATTGCACACGACACACTTGTATCTCAATGCTGGCGGAAGCACAGGTAGACCAGACCACAATTAAAAAGATTGTTGGACACAAAGGTGCTATGACGATGACCGAAAAAGTGTACACCCATTTAGACGTTGAGGTGTTAATCAATGCAATCAACAAAATCTAGGCAAAACAAAAAGAGATGTCTTTCCATACTTAGAAAAACATCTCTTTAACTACATAGTTGATTGAGAACTGTTGTTACTTATGTGTTACTTGCTTGTTGCTTATCTAACACTTTTAAGCACATCTCAAACCGTCTGAATACTCCAAAAACCCTGTAAACAGTAGCCTTGAAGCGTGCTGAGAAGCACAAAGATTATCTCTTTGAGAACTGCGGAGCGCGGCGAGCGGCTTTGAGACCGTATTTCTTACGCTCTTTCATTCTCGGGTCACGAGTCAGGAAGCCTGCCTTCTTGAGGGCGGGACGCAGCGCGTCGGAATCATACTGGAGTAGCGCGCGGGAGATACCGTGGCGGATCGCGCCTGCCTGACCGGTAACGCCGCCGCCTGCAACGCGGCAAACTACGTCGAACTTCTCGCCGGTCTCGGTGAGCTCGAGGGGCTGACGAACGATCAGCTTGAGGGTCTCAAGACCGAAGTAATCGTCGATGTCTCTGTCGTTGATGGTGATCTTACCGGTGCCCTGGTACAGACGAACTCTTGCTACAGAAGACTTTCTTCTGCCGGTGCCGTAAAAATAAGGTGCCTTATCGTACATTTATCGTTCCTCCTTCTTAAAATTCCCATGCTTCGGGCTTCTGAGCCTGATGAGTATGCTCAGCGCCTTCGAAGAGTCTGAGTCGCAGCATAGCCGCTCTGCCGATGGTATTGGAAGGAACCATGCCCTTGACCGCCAGCTCCATCGCCTTGGTGGGACGGGTAGCCATCAGGGTAGCGTAGTTGGTTTCCTTAAGGTGACCGACATAACCGGTATGACGGTACCATTTCTTCTGCTCTAATTTCTTACCTGTCAGGACAGCGTCCTTGCAGTTGATGATGATGACGTGGTCGCCGCAATCAACATGGGGAGTGAAAGTGACCTTGTGCTTGCCTCTGAGCAGCACAGCCGCTTCAGCCGCAACCTTACCGAGGGGCTTGCCCGCGGCATCGATCACATACCACTTGCGCTCGACTTCGCCTTTTTTAGCCATATAAGTGGACATATAGCGTTACCTCCTTGATCATTCTTGTAAGCATTCTTAACTTAACGCCTGTTTATCTTAACACTTCCAAGGGTCAAAGTCAAGCAAAAATCCGAATTTTTTCATATAGCAAGCGTTGAGCTTCTTTTATCTCGTTTTTACTCGTTTTATCTCTTGTTTTCTCTTTTGCTATTTTATATAAAAAGGACTTTCTTCGAGAGAAAGTCCTTTGTTGCGTTCTGCTTTATTAGATGGAATCAGGCGTCGCCTGCTCGGTAGGGTCAGCGCCTTCACCGATGTCAAAGGGCGTTTTCATCCCTGCCAGATACCGTTGGATCCACGAAGCGTCAATCACGGTAACCTCCGTATCGCGATCAACATCGGCGTTGGTTTTATTGAAGTGCGGATGCTCCAGCAGCATCAAATAGCGTTGGATCACCGTTATATCGACGCTGTCGACCGCTTCACTGCTGTCCGCGTCGCCCGGAATGCCTCTCAGCCGCAAAACCAGATGGAGCGTGCTTTCCTTTTGGATATTATAATCCGCAAGCGTTCTGCCGTCCTCCAGTTGCTTGCCCGCGAAGATCAGCCTCTGCTGATCGGGCGGGATTCCCTCTTTTTCCTGTATCTTCTGCTTGATATTCTCGATCGTATCGCTCGAATCCACATCAAGGGTCACGGTCTTTCCCGTAAGGGTGCGTACAAATATCTGCATTGCCGATGCGGACAAATCGATCTCGGCAGCTGATATGCTGCTGCCAAACGGGCTGAATATTAGACAGAACATGAGCAGAAAAGCAAATATACGCCGACTCGGTTTCATCATGTTTCCCCTCTCTTTTTGAATTATCTGTATTGTAACATGAAGTTGGTATCATCACAAGCTTTTTTTTATTCTAAACAGCAAAAGACCGCCCCGAAGGACGGCTTTCGACTGATGAAATATATTGATTATGTAAAATCCTAAAATAGTGAAATAGTTTTGTTGACGTCAGACCGCCGCGGGACGCTCTCAGAGTGAGCGATCCTCCCTCACGTTATCGGTCCGATCTAAGCGAAAGCCCGCTTGGTCGCTATCAGCGAGTAGCTCAGCTTTTCGCCTTCTTTTGTTACCATTGTGATTTGCGCTCTCGGCAAGAACTCATGCAGCGTCAGGACAAATCCGTTCGGACGGTCGTCCGGGACGCCCGTGATCAAATGCTTTGCGTTGATTCGGCGCGCGAAGTCGGCTGTGCATTTGGGCGCGTTATCACTGAACATCACGGTCATATCCGCGCCTAAGCGCTTGGCGGTACGGTAGAGATACTCGATCTCATCGGAAAAGTACGCCATATCGACAGAGGGCTTTTGCACACAGAATACATGCAGCTCGCAGGATAACTCCTTCGCCTGATCGAATCCGGCTTCGATCAATCGGTCGCAGTCATACTGACCCGTCACACATACCAGCACAGACGGCTTCTTCTCAGCGCTCATTCTGTCACCTCCCTTGTCTTTGATGGCTCTATCATACCACAGGCGGATGACGAAATGTGTAAAAGCGTGTGAACCTTTTATGAACCTTTTGTAAATGATATCGCTCAATTGATTACACTTTTGAAACAAACGATTTGAGAAAGCAAAATCCGGATAACATTTCTACTATCCGGTATCGTGATCTGTGTTCAATCTTTCTTCCTGCAAAACCCGCTCATACAGCAGTTCTCACAGTCGGCTTTTCTGGCGGTGCAGACAGCCCTGCCGTGCAGGACGAGCCTGTGACAGAAGTTATTGCTCTCTTTAGGCGGGAGCAGACCTCTGAGGATCATCTCGATCTTCTTCTGGTCGGTCTCAGCGTGCAGTCCCAACCGCCTTGTGATGCGGATACAGTGAGTGTCCACTACGACAGCACCCTCCATGCCGAAGATATCGCCCATGACGAGGTTGGCGGTCTTTCTGCCAATGCCCGGCAGGGCGATCAGCGCCTCAAGACTGTCGGGCACCTCTCCGCCGTACTGCTCGCACAGCACCCGCGCCATCGCGACGATGTCCTTGGACTTCGTCTTATACAGCCCGCAGGACTTGATATACTCAGCGACCTCCTCGGGAGTACTTTCGGCAAAATCCGCGGCACAGGTAAAGCGCTCAAACAGCGACGGCGTGACCATATTCACCCGCGCGTCGGTGCACTGGGCGGAGAGCCGCGTCGCCACCAGACATTGCAGCGGGTCGGTATAGTTCAGCGAACAGATCGCGTCGGGATATTCTGCTTTCAGCGCTTCGACCGCCATCTGCGCGATCTGCTTCTTTGTCATACTACCACTTCCTGTCTGCAATATACCATATTACGCGGCGAATATCAACGCCGAAATGAAAAGCGCCCCCGAAAAAGGAGCGCTTTGCTGTAAAATAATCACTCAGCGGTGTAATCAAAGGTACCGAATACGGTGTCCTGATTGTTCGCGTCGCAGTAGATGACGTGAATGGTGTTGACAGGAGTCTGCAGGCTCTGGAAATATTTGAAGCCGTACTGAGCCGCCGCCGCAGATTCGGTCTTTGCGGTCTCTTCGTTATACTCCTCCGGGTGAAGACCGATAATGACCGCCTGCTTCTCGTCGTTGATGTAGGCATATTCGCCGTACTTGCCGTCGTGCTGAGCCGCGAGATCCTGCTGGATATCCGCGCCGAGAGAATTCTTGTGATCGTTCAGATAGCTCTTATACTGCTCGCCGGAGAACTCATATACAACGTTGCCGTTATCGTCCTTCGAGGTGGAAGAAGCGTACTTCGCGGCATAGCCGTCGTCATACTTGGTCTGAACGTTGGTCGAAACATTGCCTTCGGTTTTGTTTTTGTTACCGCAAGCGCATAAGAAAGCGCCGATCATAACGACTGCAAGCGCAAGAGCAAATAATCTTTTCATTTATTTTTCCTCCGATTTATTAGTTAGGATCATGGTTTTGAATCGTTTTTCAGATTCGGAACAGTTCTTATTATAGCAAAAAGCCGCGGAATTGCAACCTGTATCGAAAAAAATTTACATCTTTTCGATCAGCACCTCGGTAATGCGTCTGCCGTCGGTTTTCGCCGCGGTAAAGCGCAGACCGAGCGCCTCAATGACAGGCTGTTCGCCCTCTGAGGGGATCCGTCCGAGACGGCTGAGCAAAAAGCCCGCGATGGTCTCGCTGTCGTCGTCGCTCAGCTGTGTGCCGATCAGCTCCTCCACGTCCTCGATCGAGGTACTGCCGTCGACGGTGAATTTGCCGTCGGAGAGCTTGCGAATCTCTTCTTCCTCATTGTCGTACTCGTCCTGGATATTGCCTAAGATATCCTCGATCAGATCCTCGAGGGTGATGACGCCCTCCGTGCCGCCGTATTCGTCCACGACGACCGCGATCTGGGTCTTGTTCTTCTTCATGAACGAGAACAGCGAGCGGCAGTCCTTGGTGCGCGGTACAAACAGCGCGGGACGCAGGTTTCGGCTGAGCTTGAAGTCCGATGGCTCGGGCTCGCCCACATATTTGAGCAGATCCTTGACGTACAGGATACCGATGATGTTGTCGATATCGTCGCGCCATACGGGGATACGCGAATGTCCCGAGCGTATCGCGACCTCGACCACGGTCTTCAGGTCGTCGGTGTCCTCTAAGCTGGTCAGATCGCGCCGATGGGTCATGATCTCATAGGCGACGGTATCGTCAAAGTCAAAGACGTTCTCGATGATGTCCTTGGTGTCGTCCTCGATCAAGCCCTTTTCCTGTCCCTCTTCGACAAGGGAGAGGATCTCTTCCTCGGTCTGAGCCTGCTTTGTTTCATTGTCCTTTGAGCCGAATAACCGCTCAATAAAGCTTTTTTCCTTTTTCGCTGACTGGTCGTCAGGCATAATGTACCTCCGGTAATGAATACTGAAAACTGAAGATTTAATAATGAAAAATATCGGTTGGGCGCTGCCCATACTCAATAACAATTGTTTGAGCATAGCGAGTAACCGTCATTATTCATTATTCATTTTTCAGTTTTCAATTTTAAGTTTTCAATTAACTTAGTCTGTATCTAATTTCAGCACCGCCATGAACGCTTCCTGCGGGACTTCCACAGAGCCTAACTGGCGCATGCGCTTTTTGCCTTCCTTCTGCTTTTCGAGCAGCTTCTTCTTTCGTGTGATATCGCCGCCGTAGCACTTGGCGAGTACGTCCTTACGCATCGCCTTGACGGTCTCGCGGGCGATAATCTTGCCGCCGATACACGCCTGGATCGGCACCTCAAAGAGCTGGCGCGGGATATTCTCCTTGAGCTTCTCCGCCATCTTGCGCGCTCTCGGATACGCCTTGTCCGCGTGGATAATGAAGGACAGCGCGTCCACGACCTCGCCGTTGAGCATGATATCGAGCTTGACGAGCTTAGATTCACGGTACTCCTTGAAGTCATAGTCAAAGGACGCGTAGCCGCGGGTACGGCTCTTCAAGGTATCGAAGAAGTCGTAGATGATCTCCGACAGCGGCAGCTCGTAGTGGATATCCACACGGTCGGAGTCGATATAATCCATACCCATGAAGGTGCCGCGGCGATCCTGACACAGCTCCATGATATTGCCGACGTAATCGGCGGGCGAGTAGATATGCGCGTCGGTGATCGGCTCTTCTGCCATCGCGATCACCGCGGGGTCTGGATAGTTGGTCGGGTTAGAGATCATCTCCACCGTGCCGTCCGTGAGGGTGATGCGGTAGTTGACAGAGGGCGCGGTCGTGATCAGGTCGAGGTTATATTCTCTCTCGAGCCGCTCCTGAATGATCTCCATGTGCAGAAGTCCCAGAAAGCCGCAGCGGAAGCCAAAGCCCAGCGCGACCGAGGTCTCAGGCTCAAAGGAGAGAGAAGCGTCGTTCAGTTTCAGCTTGTCCAGCGCGTCGCGCAGATCGCCGTAACGCGCGCCGTCTACGGGATAGATACCGCAGAACACCATGCTCTGCACCTTACGGTAGCCGGGCAGGGGCATTTCGGCGGGATTCTTCGTCAGGGTGACGGTGTCGCCCACCTGCGCGTCCTGCAGGCTCTTGATGGAAGCGGTGATATAGCCAACTTCGCCCGCGTACAAGCCCTCTCTCGGCTCGAGCGAGGTCGCGCGCATATAGCCGCATTCTACAACATTAAAGGTAGAGCCTGTCGCCATCAGCCTGAACTCGTCGCCGACGTGGATCTGCCCTTCCTTGATCCTTACATATATAATAACGCCCTTGTAGGAGTCATAGATCGAGTCAAAGATCATCGCTCTCAGCGGCGCGTTGATATCGCCCGTGGGAGCGGGGACGTCGCTGACGATCTTCTCGAGCACCGCGTGGATATTGATACCCGCCTTTGCGGATACGCACGGCGCGTCCTCGGCAGGGATACCGATAACGTCCTCGATCTCGGTGATCACACGCTCGGGATCGGCGGAGGGAAGGTCGATCTTATTGATGACAGGCACGATCTCCAGCCCCGCGTCCACCGCTAAGTAGGTGTTGGCAAGGGTCTGCGCCTCGATGCCCTGCGACGCGTCCACGACCAGCACAGCGCCCTCGCAAGCCGCCAGAGAACGGCTGACCTCATAGTTGAAGTCTACGTGTCCCGGGGTGTCGATCAGGTTGAATTGATAGGTCTCGCCATCGTCCGCTTCATACTCAAGGGTGACGGCATGGCTCTTGATCGTGATGCCGCGCTCGCGCTCGAGCTCCATATCATCCAGCAGCTGATCCTCCATATCGCGCACTGCGACAGACTTCGTCTGCTCCAGTATACGGTCGGCAAGGGTGGACTTGCCGTGATCGATGTGCGCTACGATGGAGAAGTTGCGGATCTTATCTTGTTGAAATGACATATTGATCACCCGAATATACAAAATACCAAATTATATATTAGCACAAATCCCTGCCATTGGCAAGATAACAGCGTATGTATTATCAAAAAATCACTCTGAATATTCCCGTGATCCGAAAATATAAAGAAATATTTTAAATTAGGTATTGAAATTTCAAAAACGTTGTGTTATAATATCTAAGCGTTAAAAATGCTGATATAGCTCAGTCGGTAGAGCGCATCCTTGGTAAGGATGAGGTCACCAGTTCAAATCTGGTTATCAGCTCCAAAGTGAACGGCACTCCGTAAGGGGTGCCGTTTTTGTTTATCGGGATTGCATAACTCCTGTCTGCTATTTATTTACAATAAATTTACTGGATTCTCACAAATCCCTGTGATATAATGTAGAATGGTTTAATATAGGGTACCGTACCGCTTTTTCCGATTCTATACGGTGCCAAAGGAGCTAAACATATGATAGAAGTGAAAAATCTGACCAAACGCTACGGCGGGGTCAAAGCAGTGGACGACATCAGCTTTACTGCCGAGAGCGGCGAGGTCGTCGGTCTGCTCGGACCCAACGGCGCGGGCAAGAGTACCACGATGAACATCATCACGGGGTACTTGGGCGCTACGTCGGGCACGGTGCTGATCGACGGCATTGATATTCTCGAGAATCCCAAGGGCGCGAAAGCGAAGATCGGCTATCTGCCCGAGATCCCTCCGCTGTATCAGGATATGACGGTACGGCGGTATCTCGAATTCATCTTTGATCTGAAAAAGGTGCGACTGCCGAAGAAGGATCATATCAGCGAGGTCATGGAAATCGTAAAGATCACCGATGTATCCGACCGCGTGATCAAGAATCTCTCCAAAGGTTACCGCCAACGCGTTGGCTTGGCGGGTGCGTTGATGGGCAATCCGCCCGTGCTGATCCTTGACGAGCCGACCGTCGGACTCGATCCCAAGCAGATCATTGATATCCGCAAGCTGATCAAGAGTCTCGGAAAAAAGCACACCATCATCTTCTCGTCCCACGTGCTCAGCGAGGTCTCCGCCGTGTGCGACCGCATCGTCATGATCAACAACGGCAGGATCGTCGCCGACGCCAAAACCGATAAGCTGTCTGAGACCGTCAGCGGCGGCAGCGTCCTGATCCTTGAAGCTGACGGCTCCGCAAGCGCCGTATCTGACGCCGTCAGCTCCGTCGAGGGCGTCAAGCGCGTCACCAAGACCGCGGGTCAGACCTATACCATCGAATATGAAAGCGGCAAGGACGTACGCCGCGGTATCTTCAACGCTCTTTCAAAGGCGAACTGCCCCATCCTGATGATGCGTCCGGGCGGTCTGACGCTGGAAGAGAGCTTCCTGAAACTGACCGAAGGAGGTGAGGACTGATGTCAGCGATCATCAAACGTGAGCTTAGCTCCTATTTCAATTCGGCGATCGGCTATATCGTTCTCGCCGTATTCACCTTCTTCTCGGGTCTGTTCTTCTACATGTACTGCCTGCTCTCCAACACCACCTCGATGAGTTATGTGTTTTTGAGCATGCTGATGATCGTCATGCTGGTCATCCCGATCATCACGATGAAGAGCTTCTCCGAAGAGCGCAAGCAGAAAACCGATCAGGCGCTCCTGACCGCTCCCATCAGTCTGACGGAAATGGTCGTGGGCAAGTTCCTCGGCGCGTTCCTGCTGTACTGCATCTGCAATTCGGTCTACCTGATCTACATTTTCATCCTCGCGTGCTACGCCTCTCCCGACTGGGCGGTCTTTCTGACCACCATGCTCGGTATGCTGTTGATGGGCGGCGCGCTGATCGCCATTGACCTGTTCATTTCCGCTCTGACCGAGAGCCAGGTCATCGCGGCGGTCATCTCCATCGGCGTCGGACTGCTGATCTACATGCTCGATTCCCTGTCGAATCTGATCAGCGCCGAGTGGTTCACCGCTTTCCTGCACAACATCTCCTTCGACGCCCATTTCACCAACTTCATCAACGGGATCATCAATATCACCAGCGTTGTCTTCTTCCTCTCTGTCATCGCCTTCTTCCTCTTCCTGTGCGTCAGAGTGTTTGAGAAGCGCCGCTGGAGCTAAGGAGGTGCGGCATGAATAACAAATCGAATCCCTCCAAGGCAAATAAAGGCGGAGTAAAGAGCTTTTTCAAACAGCGCGGCACCAAAAGAGGCGCCGTCTCCGTCCTGTTGACCGTACTGGTCCTTGCGGCACTCGTGTTAGTCAACGTCGTTCTGGCGGCGGTCACCGACAAGCACCCGCTCTATATCGACGTGACAGAGAACTCCTCCTATCAGCTCCAGCAGGAAACAAAGGATTATCTCAAGGAGATCAGCGAGCCCGTCACCATCTATGTCCTGCAAAAGGAGACCGACTTTGAAAGCGGCGACAGCAACAACTACAAGTACCGCGTACAGGCCAACAAGCTCCTGCACGCGATCGAGAACAGCTCCGACAAGGTCGAGCTGCATTATGTCGACATCACCGCCGAGCCGACCTTCACCTCCGATTATCCCCAGGTAGACTGGACGCAGAGTCACGCGATCCTCGTCACCTGCGGCGACCGCTACCGCGCGGTGGATATGACCGACATGTTCACCTTTGACCAGGAGCAGTACAACTACTACGGCACGGTCGTCATCACCAAGCAGAACGTCGAGCAGGCGATCATGACCGCGATCCTCAACGTCACCACGACCGAAAAGACCAAGGTGACCGTGTTAAGCGGTCAGGGCGAACAGGATATGTCCGCCTTTACCAAGCTGCTTGAAAACAACGCCTATGAGGTCGAAGAAGTCAGCCTCCTGACAGGCAAGATCGCCGACGACAGCGAATTCGCCATCATCTACGATCCCGACGTCGATATCGACGAGAGTATCTACACCGCCCTCTCCGACTGGTTGAACAACGACGGCAAGTACGGTCATCACCTCTTCTACTTCCCGAACGACCAGCACGATGTCAAGGATTTCCCGAACCTGAACGCTCTGCTCGCCGACTACGGCATGGAAATGCAGTACGGCTATATCTTTGAAAACAACAGCAATTACCTGATCCCCGGCGCAAATCACTACCTCTCCGTCTATGATTACGCTGAGGATACGACCTATACCGACGGTCTGCGCAACAAGTCGATCCCCGTCGTCATGATGCTGACGATGCCGATCTCGATCACCGACACCACTATGGCAAAGCCCTTGCTGCAGTCCTCCGAGGACAGCATTCTCTTCCCGATGGACATGAAGGAAGAGGACGTAGAGAGCTTCGATCCCGAAAAGCAGGTCCTCAACGGCGCGGCGATCGGTATCCGCAACGACGGCACAGATGAAAGCAAGAACTCCTCTGTCGTCGTGATCGGCTCCTACGACGCGCTGACCGCCAACTACCTGTCCATCAGCTCTTACAACAACGCCGCGTACTTCGTCAACCTGTTCAATACGCTGGCAGACCGCGACGACGTCAGCATCGTCATCGAGGGCAAGGATCCCTCCGCAAACGAGCTGGGCGTCACCTCGATGGACGCCATCGCCTTCCCGGCGATCCTGGTACGCTTTGTCATCCCGATCGCCGTACTGATCGTCGGACTGATCATCTGGATAAAAAGGAGGCATAAATAATGGCTGATGAAATCAAAAACGAAAGCGCCGTCACTGAGGATACCGAAGCGGTCGATACTGCCGCCGATACCCCCGATACGGACAGCGAAAAGGACGCTGCCTTAGAGAGCTTTCTCAGCCGCGATCAACAGGAGCAAAAACCCTCTAAACAGCCGATGAAAAAGAGCCGCAAGACTCTTTTCATCATCATCGGCGCGGTCGTGCTGATCGCCGCCCTGGTCGTCCTGCTGATCGTCCTGCGCAATCAGCCCGCCACAGGGAACAACGAGATCCATGAAGCCGCAGAGATGACCCTCGACGTAAATGCCGACGGCGTACATGAGGCGTCTGTCGGTCTCGACGAGAACGGCAATCTGAAAAACGACGGCGCGGCAACGCTCTTGAAATACGCCACCGCCGATATCAAACAGGTCGACGTCGAAAACGAGCACGGCACCTTCACCGTGATCTCCGACACTCCTGAGGGAGAAGCGACCGTCTACACCATCAAAGGCTATGAGGACTACGACCTGCAAAGCGGCGTCGCCGACGAGATCGCTACCCACAGCGCGAACGTTGAGGTCCTCCGTGTCATCAAGGTAGGCGCTGATCTTGCCGATTACGGTCTCGATCACCCCCGCGCCACCGTCAAGGCGCAGTTCAAGGACGACACAACCGCCGTGATCCGCGTCGGCAATGAGGCGGTGGGAGAATCAGGCGCTTACATGAGCTTCGGCGGCTCAGACACCGTGTATCTGGTCAGCAGCGAGAATGTTGAGAGCTTTATGTACAGCATCAACAACCTGATCAGCCTGACCATCACCGAAACAAACGAGAATTCCGAGAATGCTCAATTCTCGAAGCTGACGATCTCCGGCACGCATTTTGATACGCCTATCACCCTTGAGCCCAACAAGGACGAAGCGATCAGCTCGTCATACCTTGTCACCTCCCCCGTCAGTACCATCGCCAACGCGATCGAAGCGGGCGATATTGCGGGCAACGTCCGCGGCTTATATGCCGAATCGGTCGCGTACGTCAACCCGAGCGCCGACCAACTCGCATCCTGCGGTCTGAGCGAGCCTTATGCGACGGTTGAAGCGACCTATCCCGATACGAGCATCACCCTGCACGCCTCCGCTCCCGACGACAGCGGTATCGTCCATATCTATCACCCCGACAAAAAGATCATCTACACCATCCAGCTCGCCGCGGTATGCTGGGCAAAGACGAGCCTCGATCAGCTCATGCCCGAGAACCCCCTGCCCGCGAATGTGAAAAACGTCAGCAATATCCGCTTCTCCGACGGCGACAGCGATTACTCCATCGACGTGAAAACCGTCATTGAGGAAGTCACCGGCGACGACGGCAGCGATCAGCAGACCTATGAATCCACCGCGACCTATAACGGAAAAGATCTTAAAAACGAATCGTTCAACACCTTCTTCCAGAACCTGAACGCGATCAAGAATCAGGGCAAAGCGGAGGAATCGGGCAAGGATCTTTTGATGACCGTCACCCTGACCTACACCACCGACCGCTCTCCCGATACCCTCAAGGTGTACTCGGGCGCTTCCAATGATATTTTAGAGCTCAACGGCACCGTGATCGGCACAGCGAGCAGGTCGTATATCGACAGCCTGATCCAAGGCGCTCACAACCTGATAAAAGGCGAGACCGTCGAAGGTCTGTAAGCTCTTTATTCGATCACAGAGCCTTTTTATCGTTTTATACCCAATCCATAACATTGAAAAATCCCACTCGTCCGTGAGTGGGATTTTCTTATGCATCGCAGTTTATTTTATGATCTCATCTGTCGAGCGGCAAACCGTTTTCCTGACGATCTCGAATCGGACGTTTTCCACCTCGGGGATCGTCGCGGACTGCACCAGCACAGCGGAATCCACCGCGTCAAGCCGCACGGTCGGGCAGTCGAGGATCGACGGCTCTATGCTCTCATCGATCCGAACTGCTCTGCGCGAGTAACTTGCCACGGCATTATCGCTTTGCGACAGCGGATTCGGTAAAGTCGACCGAGGTTCTTCCAAAACGCCCTTTGTCACTGAGTCCGTTTTCTTCCCTGTGCTTCTCGCCGTACTGTCATTCTGACGGTGCGTTCTGCCCGCGCGGTAATCCTCCCGCAGCTCCTTGATGGCTTTCTCTTTCCTTTGCCCGCTCTTCTCCGACAGGATCGAACGGATATCAAAGCGGAGGAACAGGTATATCCCGCCGATGAAAAAGACTCCCGCGGCGGCAAGACAGACGTAAAATCCGATCTGTAAAATCTGATAAGTTTCCATCATTCCACCGCCGTCGGTCTGAACACTCTTATCCTGCCGATCTCCCTTTTGCTCGGAGGATCGCTTCACGCTCTCGCCGTCTGATGGCTCCGCCTCTTTGCTATTCTCTTCGCTGATCGTGACCTCATGCGCCGCCGAGGTCCTTGCGCTGATCTCTCCGATCTTAAAGCCCAGCGCGCATACCGCGGCGATCACCGCGATCATCAAGCAGATCAGGAAGGTTTTCCACTTTGTATCCTGCAGCCGCATATACGCCGTATTGAGCTTGCGGAATTGCCGCAGGTCCACCGCCAGCTCCGCGCAGTCGGCGTATCTCTCGCGCGGGTCGCGCTGAGTGCATTTCAAAATGATCTTCTCAAGTCCTGAAGAAAGCAGAGGGTCCCAGTGTCGGATCGGCACCATCTCATAAGGCGGCTTGCCGGGATTATGCCCCGTGACCAGATGGTACAGCGTCGCGCCTAAGCAGTAGATATCCGTGCGCTCGTCGGTCTGACCGTGACCGCCGTACTGCTCGGGCGCCGCGTATCCCTGCGTACCGAACCATGCGCTGTCCTCCGAATTCGCGGAGTTGAACTCTCTCGCCGTTCCGAAGTCGATCAGCATGATCGTACCGTCGGGCTTGAGCATCACGTTGGAGGGCTTTAAGTCGCGGTAGATGATCGGCGGCACGCGAGAGTGCAAATAACCCAACACGTCGCATAACTGTAACGCCCAGCCGACCGCCTCGTCCTGATCCTGCGCGCCTGTTTCCTCGATCGCCTTCATCAGGGTGTTGCCCTCGATGTAATCCATCACGATCAGCACCGATTCCTCGGTGTCGATGACCTCGACGATCTTCGGCAGGTTCGGGTGATCCAGCTTCTTGAGGTATTCCGTCTCGATGCTCAGGTTCTGCCTGAGCCCCTCGGAGCTGCGGATATTTTCCTTACGCACCTCTTTGATCGCCCATATTTTGTTTTCCTTTTCATTGACCGCCTGATACACGACGCTCATGCCGCCTCTGCCGACGACCCTGAGCACCCTGTACTTACCATCAATCAAAGAACCTGTTTCCAGCATCTTCTATTCTCACACCACCTTTACCAGCAGGACGGTGATATTGTCTTTTTCCTGTCTGTTCTTATTCAGCTCCGTCAGATATACGGCGTTGTCCGCCATCTTCCGCTCGTCCGTCAATTCCTGTGAATTGAGATACCGATAGATCTCCTCACCCGTCACGACGTGCCGAAAGCCGTCGGAGCACTGCATATATACCTGCCCCGCGGCAAAGCTTCCGCTGTAATAATCGGGCGTGACGATCGGACTTGCGCCCACGCACTGCAGCAGGATATTGCGCCGCGGGCTGACGGCTGCCTTCTCCGCGGTCAGCCTGCCCATATCCACCTCGCGCTGTACAAGGGTCTGATCCTTTGTCAGCTGATACAGCCCGTCGCTGAGCAGATACGCGCGCGAATCGCCGACGTTAGCGATATAATACCGCCCTCTCAGGAAGAGGATCGCGTTCAGGGTCGTACCCATTTTGATGCGCAGCTCGTCCGCGTATGCGGATATCTTCTGATTGCAGTCGAGTATCAGCTCTTCCCATTCGCCGAAGATCATCCGCTCGACGTCCTCGAGGTGGATCAGCTTCGGCAGCTCCTTTTCGAACCACTCGCTGAACGCCTCGATCACCGTCGCGCTCGCGACCTCGCCCTTGTCGAGACCGCCCATGCCGTCGCATACGACCGACAGCATCACGTCGCCGAAATCGGTCCTTGCCTCTATCTGTAAAGCCGAGTCCTGATTATTCTCTTTTCCGATGCCCGCGTCCGTATGGACTGTCGCTAAAAAACTCATACCTTTTCCTTGTTCTTTCCCGTTATGCTACGGTCAAATGATCACAGCTTTGTTTCCATATAGGTTTTCAGCGGCTGCATGCCCATCTTCCGATAGAACTGCTCCGCCGAGGGATTCACGCTCCACACGTTCAGCGTCACGCTGTCACAGCCGTTCTCCCGCGCGGTATCGAGCACATAGTCATACAGTTTCTTGCCGATATGCCGTCTGCGGTATTGCTCGTCCACGCACAAATCGTCGATGTACAGCACCTTTCTGTGGTGGAGCTGACCGTTTTCCTCCGTGACCTGATAGATACAAAAGGCGTAGCCCATCACGACCCCCTCTTCTTCGTAGACAAAGATCGGGGTCATATCGTCCGCGATGATCGCCGACAGCTCCTCTGTGGTATATTTTTTTGCTCCGAGCTTGAAGATATCGGGTCTCCCCTGCGCGTGCAGGTTCTGCACCTGATACAACAGCTCATTGAGCCTGTCGATGTCCGTGTTTTTTGCTCTGCGTATCATATTTCTCCCTCTCAGCTGACGACGTTCTTCGGCGTTCCGTTCAGAAAACACCTGATATTATCGGCGACGATGTCCATCAGCCGCAACCTCGTCTCCAACGGCGCCCACGCGACATGCGGGGTGATGATGCAGTTCTTCGCCTGTGTGAGGATACATTCTTCCTCCATCGGCTCAACACGCAGTACGTCGATACACGCGCCGCCCAGATGGCCGCTCTCAAGCGCGTCGTACAGGTCCTGCTCGATCATCACGCCGCCGCGCGCCGTATTGACGAACAGGGCGCCTTGTTTCATCTTCATAAAGGTCTCTTTGTTGAATAAGTCCTCCGAATCGGGATTCAGCGGACAGTGCACGGTGATGATATCGCTCTCTTTCAGCAATTTCTCAAAGCTCACCTGCTCCACATTCGGCACGTCCCTGCGGCTGCGGTTATACGCGATCACATGCATATGGAAGGCGTTCGCGATTGCGGCGACCTCCTTGCCGATCGTTCCCAGTCCGACGATACCGATCGTCTTGCCGCTCAGCTCGTTGAGCGGATAAACAAAGGGCGAGAAGGTCGGGCTGCGCTTCCACTTGCCGTCCTTGACGTACTGATCGTATTTCGCGACCTTGTTGTAATGCTCCAGGATCAGCGCGAAGGTCTGCTGCGCCACGGCGTTCGTTGAATAAGAACCCGCGTTACATACCGTGATCCCGTTTTTACGACAATACTCAATGTCGATATTATTATAGCCTGTCGCGAACAGACCGATATATTTCAGCTTCTTTGCCATGCGTAACGTCTCACTGTTCAACAGCGTTTTATTGCATACGACGATGTCGGCGTCGGCGATCGCTTCGGCGACCTCGTCGTATCTCAGCAATCCGTGGGCGGTCACCTCGCCGAATTCATTCAGACAGTACGCGGTCACCAGCTCGTCTATGACCGTCTGCGCGTCTGTCAGCACGATTTTCATGGTCATCACCTCTGCCCCGATTGTACCATATTACCACAGGTTACGCAATCATAATTTACGGAATAAGATTTACAAAACCGTTCTTATCTGCTATCATACAGTCAGAAATACAGAGCAAACATATCAAAAAAGATGTTCTCATACTAATCCTTGATAAAAAGATTAAATCAGATATTAGTGATATATTTCGGATAGCGCGACGGGAGACGCAGACAGGCTGACGCCTGTCACTTCCGGGGTCCCTACAACGCCTCGCGTTGTGGGGAGAGGAGGAGTCGCGGCACGAGGTCAAGGCATACCAACCGGATATGCCTACCGAGATTAAGGATTAGTATCAGATAATTGGTAACGAAATGTTCGCTCTGACCATGGGGAGCACTATGAAAAATCCGTTCAAACTATTCCGTTCGTCCCGCAAAAGTGAAGAAACACCCGAACCGCCCGTACAAGCCGCACCCGCAGAGCCCGCTCCCGAGCCCCCTCAGCCCGAGCCTGTACAGCCACAGGCGCAAGCTCCCGCGGACGATTTCACCGAGTGGTGCCGCTCACAGGTACACGGCGGTATCGAGCGCCGCGAGCGCAACGATATCTTTGAGGAATACTCCGTCTACGGCGCTGACAGCGAAAACGCGCTGATCTGTCGCCGCTATCACCGCTATCCCGAGCACGAGCGCGATTTCGACCTCTCTTACAGCAGAAAGCTCACCTTTGATGAATTCAACCGTCGACTGTTATCCGAGCTGGATAAAGGCTACTTAAAACTGACCGCCTACAACGACTGTATCCGCAAAGCCGAAGCGCTGACCCATAACACCTCCGCCACCGCGGTATACCACGGTCTGACCGACAGCGAAAACGAAGCGCTGAAAGCGTTCTGCGAGTCGATCGACACCCTGACCGACAAGGAGTACCGCCGCACGGACGGCGTATTCTACTGCTCCTGCCGCAGTGTCGTCGGCGACGAGCTGCTCGGTATCCGCTTCCGCAAGCCCCTCCCCCACGACGCTCTCGATACCGAGTCGTCAGGCGTCAGCCGGAAACCGATCGAAGGCTGCGATATCGAAAGTCTTTGGATCATGGGAGTCGCCAACCGTCTCGGCGAATGTTCAAAAAGCCGCAGGATCACCCTGCTGACCTCTGAGTGGAGCCTGAACAAAGAATCCGTCTTTTTGATGACGGTCGAGGGCTTTCCCTCTGTCGACGGCACGCTTCTTGTCGCCGTCGCGGACGAAGCCGCCTTTCCCCATTTCGGCTTCTACTCTCTTGATTTTTCAAAGTAACATTGATCGGATCAGAATTAAATACCTCCGATCCTCTTATCGTTATTGTATTGCTCATTTGTCCACTAATACTAATCCTTAATAAAAAGATTTAATCAGATATTAGTGATATATTTCGGATAGCGCGACGGGAGACGCAGACAGGCTGGCGCCTGTCACTTCCGGGG
>CADBYC010000032.1 GCA_902798755.1 uncultured Ruminococcus sp.
TTGCGGATGTAGCTCATCTGGTAGAGCGCCACCTTGCCAAGGTGGAGGTAGCGGGTTCGAGCCCCGTCATCCGCTCCATAGACGTGAAAAGGACTTAACATGCTTAAGTCCTTTTTCAATAAAATAAGAATGATGGATCGTGCTGTGAGAGCTTTTATTCAGTTCTTATTTCTACTTTCTTAGTTCTTATTTTAATTCGGCGACATAGCCAAGCGGTAAGGCACGAGTCTGCAAAACTCTGATTCCCCGGTTCGATTCCGGGTGTCGCCTCCAAAGAATCATCCGTCCGATTCGGGCGGATTTTTCTTTTCCCTTTCCGGCGTCGCATAATGACGATTCCTCCGTAATTGTCAGATGCTCTGTTGATTTATGGGTAAGAGGTATCATATGAGAGAAGAATCCATTGTTCATCCGATCCCGCCTTTATATGATGAAAACTGCAAAATATTGATTCTCGGCTCTTTTCCGTCGGTCAAATCAAGAGAGGCGATGTTCTTCTACGGCCATCCGCAAAATCGCTTCTGGAAGCTGATGGCGGCATTGTTTGACGAAGCGTACCCGCAGACGATCGAAGAGAAGAAGGCGCTTGTGCTGAAGCACCATATCGCGATGTGGGATACGATCCGCTCCTGCACGATCACAGGCTCGTCCGACAGCTCCATCAAGGACGTCGTGCCGAATGATCTGTCCGTGATACTTGACAACAGTCGGGTCGAGCGCATATTCTGCAACGGCGCGACTTCTTATCGGCTTTATATGAAGTACATCTATCCGACTACAGGCGTCAAAGCGGTGAAGCTGCCCTCCACCAGTCCCGCGAACGCCGCGTTCAATTTGGAACGCCTTTTGACAGAGTGGAGCATGATCAAAGACTAATTTACTCAGGGGTGAAATGATGAATCCATTAAGAATCAGACACGGTTCAAGACACGGCAAGCTGCAGAATAAAATCCTGATCACATTGCTGTTCTTTCTGCTCGGCTTCTTGCTCGGTTTAATGGCAAAGTGGCTGAATACGACCGCGCCCAACGCGCTGCCGCAGATCGTGCGGTCGCTTGATCTGCGCAATCTGTTCGCAAGAACGCCTGTTTGGGTATTGATCGCCTTGGCAATCACGCTGTTCTCCCGCAATCCCCGCCGCGCCTCACTCAACGTATTGCTGTTTTTAGTCGGCGTGATAGGGAGCTACTGCCTGTTCTCCTATCTCTGGGGCGGCAGATTGCCCGATCAGCATAATCTGCTGTTGTGGGGTATCGTGACCGCCGCGTCGGCGCTTGTCGCGTTCGGCGTATGGTACGCGCGTTGCAGAGGCTTGCTCGGTACGGCGATCTCCGCCGTGATCATCGCGTATTTCATCTTGCAGATATTCAGCTTTACTGCTGATTTCTCGCACTTTTATTTAAGCTACGGCTTGGCAGAGGTGTTTATCCTCATCGCCGTCATCATGATGCTGTACGATGGTATCGTATCATGCCTGATATCCGTCGGCGCGGCGATCGCGCTGGCGTATCTCGTCAAGCTGACAGGCTTCTCGATACCGTATGTGATATAAACGATTACTCTTGTTATATATACGACTACTCTCCGCTTGACATTCTGACAGCAATAGAGTAAAATACAGTTTGTGAATGTCTCAGTAGCTCAGCAGGATAGAGCGTTCGCCTCCTAAGCGAAAGGTCGGGGGTTCGAATCCCTTCTGAGACGCCATAGACATATTCAGCAGAGATATCCTTTGGGGTTTCTCTGCTGAACTTTTGTAATGTTGTTCTTTTTGGGGAAGATATGAAAAAAGAATTTGTCAAAGGAATGCGGCACGGCGTTCCGATCATGCTCGGCTATCTGAGCGTGTCGTTCGGCTTCGGCGTGCTGTGTATCCAGCAGAATTTATCCATATTGGCGGCGGTCGGAATCTCTGTCACGAACCTGACCTCCGCGGGACAGGTCGCGGGCGTCGGCGTGATCGCGGCGGGAGGCTCGCTGATCGAGATGATCCTCTGTCAGCTGGTCATCAACCTTCGCTATTCACTGATGAGCCTGAGCCTGTCGCAAAAGCTCGATCCGTCCTTCAACCTCATGCATCGTCTGTTCGTCGGCTACGGTATCACGGACGAGATATTCGCGGTCGCTTCATCACAGACCGAACCGCTCAAGCCGTCGTATATGTACGGATTGATCTTAACGCCGTTCTTAGGCTGGAGCACAGGTACGCTGCTCGGCGCGATTGCGGGCGATATCATGCCCGCCTCGGTTACGGCGGCGCTGGCGCTGATGCTGTATGGTATGTTCATCGCTATCATCATCCCGCCGGCGAAGAAGAATCACAAGGTACTGGTCGTGATCCTGATCGCGGCGGCGCTGAGTGTTATCATGCACTATCTGCTGCCGATGATCTCGGGCGGCTTTGCCATTATCATCGCCGCGGTGATCTCTTCCGTTATCGGCGCGCTGATTTTCCCTGTTTCCGAGCAGGAGAGAGGGGAGGCGGCTGAATGAGTATCGTCGTTTATATCGCCGTCATGGCGGTGACCACCTACCTGATCCGCGTGATACCCTTCGCGGCGGTCAGAGGAAAAATCAAATCCCGCTTCATCAATTCCGTTTTATATTACATCCCGTTTGCTGTGTTGTCGGCGATGACGTTCCCCGCGATCTTCTACGCGACGGGTGACGCTGTGTCATCGACTGTCGGTACGGTCATCGCGCTTGTCATGGCGTACTTCAACCTGCCGCTGATCGTCGTGGCGCTGTCAAGCTCCGCGGGCGCGTTCATCACCATGCTGATCATGGGTCCGGTTTAGCGTAAAGCTCCGATTTCTCGGGGCTTTTTTTACTTTATTGTAACAATCTACCTATTGAATCATCGGACGATTTGTGATAAAATAATGTAGATTATAAAGGAAAGTATGTGCTTTTGCGATTTTGCATAAGTAAAGAGAATGAATATGGCACAGAATAAATGTAAGCTCATCGTCATTGACGGGCTGGACGGCTCGGGCAAAGCGACCCAGACAAAATTACTCGCTGAGCGGCTGAATGAAAACGGCTATAAGGCGCGGACGATCAGTTTCCCTGATTATGACAGCGACAGCTCCGCGCTGGTGAAAATGTACCTCGGCGGCAAGCTCGGCAGCAGCCCCGACGACGTCAACGCTTATGCCGCTTCGTCGTTTTACGCGGTCGACAGGGTCGTGTCCTACATCAATACATGGCGCGCCGATTTAGACGAGTATGACTACATCGTCGCCGACCGTTACACTACCTCGAACATTATTCACCAGATGGCAAAGCTCAAAGAGAATGAGCGCGACAGTTACATCGAATGGCTCTTTGACTTTGAGTATAATCGACTGGAGCTGCCTGCTCCCGATATGGTGATCTTTCTCGACGTCGATCCTGCTATCAGCCAGAAGCTGATCTACGGCAGATATCAGGGCGACGAGAGCAAGAAGGATATCCATGAGAGCGATTTCAGATATCTCATGCGCTGTCGAGAGTCCGCCGTGTACGCGATCGAGCACCTTGACTGGGTGCGTATCGACTGTACAAAGGGCGGCGAGATGCGCGCGATCGAGGACATCAACGACAGTATCTATTCGCTGATCATTCAATAATCGTCATTGCGAAGCCCCAAATCCCGGGGTTCCCCGAAAAGCCCCTGCTTTTTGGGGAGAGGACGAACGGCGACGCGAGGTCAAGGCATACCAACCGGATATGCCTACCGAGCACAGCCGATGAGGACGACGTGGCAATCTCAACCGAATCATTTGGAGGTATATTATGATCTATTGTTTTTTAGCCGATGGCTTTGAAGAGACGGAGGCCTTAGCTCCCGTCGATATTCTCCGCCGTGCCGGTATCGCGGTCACGACCGTAGGCGTAGGCGGCAAGGTGATCGCAGGCTCGCACAAGATCCCTGTGACTGCCGATATCACGCTTGATGAATTCACCGCTGAGGATATGCAGGGCGTGATCCTGCCGGGCGGTATGCCGGGCGTCAAGAATCTGTACGCAGAACAGCGCGTCCTTGATACTGTGAATAAAGCGTATCAGAACGATCTCTTTGTATGCGCGATCTGCGCCGCTCCGATGATCCTCGGCAGACTGGGGATCGTCAGCGGCAGGAAAGCGACCTGTTTCCCGGGCTTTGAGGACGAGCTCAAGGGCGCTGAGGTAACGGGGGAGAAGGTCGTCGTCGACGGCAAGGTCATCACCGCAAAGGGCGCGGGCTGCGCGCTAGACTTCGGCTTTGCGATCACCGCGCAGGTCGCCGGTGAGGAGACCGCTTGCCGCGTCGCTTCCTCTATGCAGTGCTGATGGCTATGACGAATCCCGCATCCACCGAGAAGCCGTATCTGCGCGAGTTCTTTTTAGAACAGCGCAAGCAGCTTTGTGAAGATCAACAGCGTAAGAATGAGCTTGATACCGAGATACAGATCCGACTTCTGATCAGCTGTGAGTACCGCGAAGCCGATACTGTTCTGCTGTATATGGCGCGACCGCATGAGATCGCGACTTCAAAGCTCCTGTATGCGGCTCTGGCAAATCACAAGAGAGTCGGAATGCCTGTTTGTATTGACGATGAGCATATGATCTTTCGCCGTATCGAATCCAAATCCGATCTTGTCAAAGGGAAATACGGTATTGCAGAGCCGAAAGACGCCTGCGAGGAGATCGCGCCCGATGAACATACCCTGTGCGTGTGTCCCGCGCTGTCATGCGATATGCGCGGCAGTCGGCTCGGCTTCGGCGGCGGCTACTATGACCGCTACCTGAGTGGCTTTGCCGGCAGAAAAGCCGCCTTGTGCTACTCGGACAGTATTATTCCGCAGATACATAGCTTTGATCACGATATCCCGATGGACATTATCTTTACGGATAATTTCACACGGTATATGAAATAACATACTTTCGATTATAACGCAGATTGGAGTATATAACATGAGCGATAATCCACGCAGATTTTCTTCTGAAGATTCTATCGAGGAGACCCGACGCAAGAAGATGGAGGAGTTCAGGCGTTCCGCCGACCACGCCGCCATCCGCGGGGAGGTTTCAAGCGACGGCTATGAAAAGCCTACCGATTACTCGGCGTTTGAGCCTACCGATTCCGACATGGAAGATGAAGCGCCCCGTCAGCGCCGCAGAAGAACCAGAGAGATCAATTCTTATTCCGATAATGATACCAAAAAGCGCATTGAGCGTGATTCCAAGAAGCAGCTCAAACAGCAGAAAAAGGAAGAGAAGCAGATCGAAAAGGGCAAGGCAAAGCGCAACCGCCGTATCTTCAAGCTGGTATGGATCACCATGGTCGCGCTGGTGGCGATCGTGCTGTCACAGTTCCTTTTGGTCGGTATCAACGACCTGATGGCGATCTCCCGCGAGCAGAATCCCACTAAGGTGACGATCCATATCCCTGCCGATCCGACGATGGACGACGTCGCGAATACCCTGTATCACGCGAACGTCATCAAACAGCCGGGCTTCTTCAAACTGTACGCGAAATTCACCTCTTCCGAGGAGGATTTCCGTCAGGGCGACTTTGAGATCGAGACCGACAAGGACTATGAGGCGATCATCAACTTCCTGCAGAGCAATGTCAACCGTACCGATATCGTAAAGGTGCAGATCACCGAGGGTATGAACCTGCTCGAGATCGCGAACACCCTGCATGAAAAAGAGGTCATCAGCGATATCCAGGAATTCCTCGATCTGTGCAACAGCGATTACTTCGACACCGACTTTACCTTCCTCAAGGATATCACTAACGCGTCCGACCGCTATTATAAGCTCGAGGGCTATCTGTTCCCCGATACCTACGACTTCTATGTCGGTGAAGCGCCCAAGTCGGTCATCAGTAAATTCCTGAACAACTATGATAATAAGATCGTTCTTCATAAAGAGAAGTATTTCGGCAATTCCAAGAAGTCTACTTTAGTAGATGAAGCGACTGAGACGGGATACTCGATGGACGAGATCCTCACCATCGCCTCGATCATTCAGGCTGAGGCGGCTTCCCGTGACGATATGTACGTCATATCGTCCATCTTACATAACCGTCTGAAATACGGCGCGGAGTACGGCGTATCCAAGCTCAACTGCGACTGTACCGTTTACTATCCCTACCGTAAGCAGGCGGACGTGCCCGAGAGTATTCGCAGTACCTTTAATTCTACCTACGACACCAACGATTTCGACGGACTGCCCGCAGGTCCTATCTGTAACCCCGGTACCGAAGCGATCAAGGCGGCGATCAATCCGCCCGAGACCGAGTATCTGTACTTCTGCCATGATAAGGCTGAGAACGGCTCTACTCCGTATTATTCCGTGACCAACGAAGAACACGAGGCATATCTGGAGGCGATCGAGAACGGTTCCACCGCGACCGCTAACAGCGAGATCTACAACGGTTACGATTACTACTACGACTACTACGGCAATAATGATGGTTACTACTATGAATAAACCTGAGATCCTTTCGCCCGCGGGCGATATGGAGAGCTTTGACACGGCGTTGCGCTATAAAGCGGACGCCGTGTATCTTGCGGGCAAGAGCTTTGGCATGCGGACTGCCTCCAAGAATTTTTCCATAGAAGAATTATATACAGCTTGCGAGAAAGCGCACAAGATGAACAAAAGGGTCTATCTGACCTGCAATACGCTCCCGCGTAACGCCGACCTTCCGCAAATGCCCGATTTTCTGAAACAGACGGCGGAATGCGGTGTGGACGCGTTCATCATCGCCGATCTCGGCGTGTTTGAAATGGCGAAGAAATACGCGCCCGACGTGGATCGTCATATCTCGACTCAGGGCGGTATCATCAACTATGAATCCGCTTTGGCGTGGTACAATATGGGCGCGAAGCGCGTCGTTTTGGCAAGAGAAATGCACCTCGACGAGATCGCCGACCTGCGCTCAAGGATCCCCGATGATCTCGAGATCGAATGCTTTGTCCACGGCGCGATGTGCGTGTCCTTCTCGGGACGGTGTCTGATCTCGTCCTTTATGACGGGTCGCGACGCCAACCGCGGCGACTGCGCTCAGCCGTGCCGATGGAAGTACTACCTGATGGAAGAGAACCGACAGGGCGAGTATTTCCCTGTCGAGGAGAACGCTAAGGGTACTTACCTGTACAACTCCCGCGATATGTGCATGATCGAGCATATCCCCGAACTGGTCAAGGCGGGTATCAACAGCCTGAAGATCGAGGGCAGGGCAAAGACCTACTACTATACGGGTGTGACGACCAACGCTTACCGTCACGCGGTCGACGAGTACTTCGATCATCTTGACGACAAGGACTATCGGCTCAGTCCGTGGATCCGCGAGGAGCTCGAGAAGATCAGCCACCGCGCGTATTCGACGGGCTTCTATTTTGGCGAGCCGGGGCAGGAGACCGTCAACGGCGGCTATATCCGCCGCTATAACGCCGTAGCGGTATGCGAGGAGAGCAGCAACGATCGGAATGTCGCTGTGATCACCCAACGCAATAAGTTCCTTGTCGGCGATACGCTGGATATTTTGCCGCCCGACGGCTTCTCGTTTGAAGTGAAGTGCCTTGGCTTGAAGAATGAAGAGGGGGAAGAGGTTCCCTCAGCGCCGCACCCTATGCAGCGGCTGTATCTCACTGCCGATAGATTCATTCCCAAAGGCTCTGTTATCAGAAAACGTAATGAAATTTGACAGAATATAGTCGATACATACTGCTGTTTTCATCAATCGTGATATTGACTTTATGCTTGAAGCGTACTATAATTGATTTTGGCTGTGAAGGGAAGAGTGATCATACTCCCGCTCAGAGAAGGGTCGGTCGGTGAAAGACCCCGCGGAAAGGTGATGACAGCCACCCCGGAGCCTCCGTGTGAAAGCGCGGCGTAACTCTGCGTTAAAGAGAACTGAGTGGTCATGTCTTTGGCGTGGCAATTTGGGTGGTACCGCAGGTCAGCCTGTCCCATATATTTGGGGCAGGCTTTATTAATTAGGAATTAGTAATGAGGAATTGTTCTATCATTTGAGTGAGATCACTTTGACAGTTTCATTCATTCCTAATTCCTGACTCCTAATTCCTAATTTACAGAAATGAGGTTATATTATGCAGTACATGGGTTTGAATGAACTCAGAGAAAAATTCCTGTCCTTTATGGAGAGCAAGGGTCATCTCCGTCTGCCGAGCTTCCCGCTCATTCCGAAGGACGATAACTCCCTGCTCCTGATCAACTCGGGTATGGCGCCGATGAAGAAGTACTTCACAGGCGAGGTCACTCCGCCGAGAAAACGCGTGACGACCTGCCAGAAGTGTATCCGTACTCCCGATATCGAGCGCGTCGGTATCACCGCGCGTCACGGTACGTATTTTGAAATGCTGGGTAACTTCTCCTTTGGCGATTACTTCAAGCACGAGGCTACCGCGTGGGCATGGGAATTCTTCACCAAAGAGCTTGAAATGCCCGTCGATAAGCTCTATGTTTCCATCTATCAGGACGACGACGAAGCCTTTGATATCTGGACGAAGGAGGTCGGCGTAGACCCGTCCCACATGGTTCGTTTGGGTAAGGAGGACAACTTCTGGGAGCACGGCTCAGGTCCCTGCGGCCCCTGCTCTGAGATCTACTTCGACCGCGGCGACGAAAAGGGCTGCGGCAGACCCGACTGTCACGTCGGCTGTGAGTGCGACCGCTTTGTCGAGGTCTGGAACCTGGTATTCTCTCAGTTCGAGTCAGACGGCAAGGGCAATTATACCGAGATGGCGAAGAAGAATATCGACACCGGTATGGGTCTGGAGCGTCTGGCTTGCGTCATGCAGGGCGTAGACAACCTGTTTTTGGTCGATACCGTCCAGAATATCATGAAGCATATCTCCCGGGTCGTTGGCGTGAACTACGGCGAGGACGACAAGAAGGATATCTCCCTGCGCGTCATTACCGACCATATCCGCTCCACTACCTTTATGATCGCAGACGGCGTTATGCCCTCCAACGAGGGCAGAGGCTACGTCCTGCGCCGACTGCTCCGCAGAGCCGCCCGTCACGGCAGACTCTTAGGCAGGACCGAGCCTTTCCTGTATCAGATCTGCGATACCGTTATCAAAGAGAACGCTTCCGCTTATCCTGAATTGGTTGAGAAGAAGGATTATATCATCAAGCTGATCCAGGTCGAGGAAGAGAATTTCGCGAAGACCATCGACGCGGGTCTTTCCATGCTGCAGAACATCATTGAACAGCAGGAGATCTCGACCCTGAGCGGCGAGGACGCGTTCAAGCTCAACGATACCTTCGGTTTCCCGATCGACCTCACCAGAGAGATTTTGGCTGAACGCGGTATCAAGGTAGACGTAGACCGCTTCCACGAGCTGATGCTGCTGCAGAAACAGCGCTCCCGTAAGGCGCGCAAGAACGCGGGCGCTGACGCTTGGATCAGCGACAGTATCGATCTGTCCGATATTGCTGCTACCGAATTCATCGGGTATACGGAATATACAAGCGAGAGTAAGATCCTCGCGATCGTTAAGGACGGCGAGCGCGTCGAACGCGCTCAGGAGGGCGATACCGTTGTCATCGTTCTCGACCGTACTCCGTTCTACGCAGAGAGCGGCGGTCAGGTCGCCGATACAGGTTCTTTGAATGCCGGCGACTGCCAGATCGACGTTGACGACGTCAAGAAGGACGCGTCGGGCGTATTTATGCACATGTGCGTGGTATCGACAGGTACATTGGCGGTAGGCGATACCGTTGAAGCCGCGATCGACAAGAATCGCAGAGAGGATATCATGCGCAACCATACCGCGGCGCATTTGCTGCAGGCGGCTCTCAGAGAGGTGCTCGGCACGCATGTTCAGCAGGCGGGTCAGCTGGTCGACGAGGACGTTGTCCGCTTTGACTTTACCCACTTCTCCGCGATGACTCCCGAAGAACTGCTCGCTGTCGAAAAGCGTGTGAATGATATCATTCTTGAGGGTATCCCCGTCACCTGCACCGAAATGTCCATCGATGAAGCGAAGAAGAAAGGCGCGATGGCGCTCTTCGGCGAGAAGTACGGCGACGTGGTACGCGTAGTCGAGGCAGGGGATTTCTCCAAGGAATTCTGCGGCGGTACGCACGTAGACAATACCGCGAAGGTCGGTATGTTCAAGATCAAACAGGAAGGCTCTGTCGCTGCGGGCGTTCGCAGGATCGAGGCTGTCACAGGTCATAACTTCCTGATGTATCTGAATAACGCGATCATGATGATCGGACAGGCGGCTTCCGCGATCCATATCAACAATCCTCTTGAACTTGTCCAGGGCGCTGTACGCATGATGGAGAAGTATAAAGAGATGGAAAAGGAGCTCGAAAGCCTCAAGGAAGAGATGGCGAAGGATCAGACCGGCTCTATCATCGAGAACTCCGAGCGCGTCGGCGATACGAAGATCGTCACCGCGATGTACAACGGCGCTGACGCAGACGCTCTGCGCAAGATGTGCGAGTACATCAACGAGACTGTTGTAGACGCTGTCGCGGTCCTCGCGTCCACAAAGGGCGGCAAGCTGGTGTTCTGCTGTGCCTGCACTAAGGAAGCAATCGCAAAAGGACTTAAAGCGGGCAATATCGTCCGTGAGGTCGCGAAGATCGCCGGCGGTAACGGCGGCGGCAAGCCCAATATCGCAATGGCGGGCGGTAAGGATCTGACCAAGGCAGACGAAGCGCTCTATGCTGTCAAGGGCATCGTAGAAAAGGCGCTGAGCTGATCTGTTATAACTGTATATACACAAATAACCCGCAGGTGTGACAAATACACACCTGCGGGTCTTTGGTTCAAGTAGTTATCGCGAGGGCTCAACACGCGTGTCAGCCCGTGGCGTTCTCAACCATTGTTTTCATTATTCATTTTTCAGTCTTCAGTTTTCAATAAAAAGGGAACAATAAACCCCCGAGTTTCCTCGGGGGTCGTTTGCTGTTGATTATACCGCTCTTGTTACCTTACCTGAACGTAAGCAACGGGTGCAAGCGTGTACTCGTTTAGGAGTGCCGTCAACAATAGCCTTTACTCTCTGAACGTTAGGCTTGAATGTTCTGTTGGAACGTCTGTGTGAGTGAGAGACTTTGATGCCGAATTTAACATCCTTGCCGCAAAAATCACATTTTGCCATGCTTGTACACCTCCTTTTGAAGATTAATACATACGTTAACTCGTTTATAATAGCAGAATTATCTCAAAAAATCAATAGTTTTTACAAAATTTATTTCATCTTTTTGAACTTGCTATTTTCGACGGTTTATAGTATACTATACTCTGTATTGATATGTCAATGATGAATTTCCGTTTCAGGTGATATTATGTTATTCAATTTGATCTCGGGCAATCTGAACTTTGCGACTGCCCTCACGCAGATCCTGGCGATACTGGTCATCGTTTTCCTTGTATTGCCGTTCCATGAGTGGGCTCATGCATTTACCGCGTCAAAGCTCGGTGATACTTCTATCAAATATCGCGGCAGACTCACGCTCAATCCTTTGGCGCACGTCGATCCGATCGGCGCGCTGGCGTTGCTGTTGTTCGGCTTTGGCTGGGCAAAGCCCGTGCCTGTCGATACGCGTAATTTCAAAAGACCTAAGCTGTATATGGGTATCGTCGCCTTGATGGGACCTGTCGCGAATATCGTTGCCGCCATTGCGGGCGGACTGATCTTTCAGGCGATCGCAAAATTTGCACCCGCGTTTTTTACGGGAGAAGGCTTTGGTTCATATGTCTACCTGTTCTTGAGCTTCTATGTACAGATCAACGTCAGTCTGGCGGTATTCAACCTTTTGCCGATCCCGCCGCTGGACGGTTCCAAGATATTGTTCGTTTTCCTGCCCGATAAAGCGGTCGCGTGGTTCTATCGCTATCAGCAGATCATCTCCATCATTCTGCTTGCGCTGCTGTGGGTAGGCGTGTTGAGGATACCGCTGAGCTTTTTGAGCGGTTATGTGATGAAATTCGTCAACTGGATCACTGCCTTACCGTTCTCATTCTTCTGATACTATTTGATGATTCTGCAAAGGAGGGGTATGATGCCTGAACAACAGAATAGTCAGATCACCATACTGCCCTCTGACGCGCAGACGATACAGGTCGGCGAACAACAGCTGACCTATCACTTTGACGTTTTCGAAGGTCCGCTTGATCTTTTGCTGACCCTTGTCGTCAAGAATAAGATCGACATCTATGATATCCCGATCGCAGAGCTCTTAGAGCAGTACATGGAGCAGATCGACCTCATGCGCGAGAACGAGATGGATATCGCTTCCGAATTCCTTGAAATGGCTTCAAGACTGGTTTATATCAAGTCGGCGATGCTGCTGCCGAAGTATGAGGACGAGGCGGAGGATCTTAAAAAGGAGCTGACCGGACAGCTGATCGAATACCGGCAGTGCCGTCAGATCGCGCGTATGCTCGCGCCGATGGTGGATTTTGACACCTTCACTAAGTCGCCGTCAAAGGTTGATTTTGATTTGACATATAACCGTATCCATGAGCCGATGGATATCTCCGCGGCGTATATCAGCGCTGTCGGCCGCGGTCAGCGCAGACTGCCGCCCGACCGCTCCGCTTTTGAGGGGATCGTCAGCAGAAAGATCGTTTCCGTTTCTTCCCGCATTATCCATGTCATGCGCCGATTGTGGCACGGCAGGACGGTGACTTACCGCGAGCTGTTCACCTCGAGCAACGGCAGGAGCGATCTCGTCGCTACCTTTTTGGCGGTGCTGGAGCTTGTCAAGGGCAAGCGAATTTTGATTGACGGCGACGGCGACGACGCGACCGTCAGCATGATAGAAAAGAAGTAAGGAGGGATTTGCTTGACAGAAAAGGAATATCGCTCGGCGATCGAGGCAATACTTTTTGCGGCGGGCGATCCCGTTGACTTGAAAAGATTATCGGAAACACTCGAACTCCCCGACAGCGCTGTGGAAACGCAGCTGAATACGCTGATGGATGAATACGCTGAGATGGATCGCGGCATCACGATCATTCGACTCAACAACAGCTATCAGATGGTTTCCGTCAAAAAATACGCGCCGCAGGTGCGCAAGGCGATGGATCTCAGGCGCAATATCCCGCTGTCACAGGCGGCGATGGAGGTGCTCGCCGTTATCGCGTATAATCAGCCAGTGACCAAGAGCTTTGTCGAACAGGTTAGAGGCGTAGATTGCTCGGGCGTAATCGGTTCTCTGACAACAAAGGGACTGATCGAGGAAAAGGGAAGACTCGAGCTTCCCGGCAGACCGCTTCTATACGGTACGACCGATCACTTCCTCCGCTGCTTCTCTATCCGCTCGCTCGACGAGCTGCCGCCGATCCCGAAGGACGAGGACAAAGGCGGCAGAGGTCAACAGCTGAGTATCTTTGAGAATGACGGCGAGAATAAAACCGAAAACTCCGAATCGTCCGATGACGGAACGGTAACCGGCACGGTTGAAGAGATCGTCGCCGAAGCGGTAGAGGGTACCGATACTACGACTTGATCCACCACCTGACAATCGAATCTTTTATCAAGGAGTAGTATACATTGATCGCTTTGTATATCATACTCGGCATTTTGCTTCTGCTGTTTCTGATCTCGCTGATCCGTGTGCAGGTGTACGCACAGTATACGGATACGTTGACGCTGACGCTCCGGGTGCTTTTTGTCACAATCAAGCTGCTCCCCGCAAAGGAGAAGAAAAAGAAGCCTGAGAAGAAAAAAGCTCCCGAAAAGAAAAAAACGGAAGAAAAAAAGCCGAAAAAGGAAGAAAAAGAGAAGGAGAAAAAGCAGAGCTACCTGTCAAAGCTCAAGGAAAAGAAGGGGCTCAGTGGATTGTTGTCGCTGTTCACTTCCGTTGCGAAGATCGCGGCAGGTATGCTCAAAAGCATTCTCTCCCATGTAGTAATAAAGAAGCTCGACGTCGGTATCGCGCTGTCGGGCGAGGACGCGGCTTCGGTCGCGGTCAGCTACGGCAAGGTGTGCTCGACCCTGTATCCCGCGGTGAACGTCATTTCATCGGTGATGGTATGCAGGGACTATAACGTCGTCGTCGAGCCTGTATTCGATCCCGACAAGCCTACGCAGGTGTACGCGGACGTACACGCGTATCTGAGGATCATCTTTGTGCTTGCCGCGGCGATCAAGGCGGCAGTCAAGCTGCTGATCGTCAGGATCAAGCTGTAATCATCGTATTGAAATCGTAATTGAACAGATCAGCGGTTATCCGCTGGTCGCTGATATAGAAGGAGTTGTTAATATGAGCGAACATCCTATCAACAGTATCATGGACACTTCCCTGAAGAAGATCAAGGAGCTGATCGACGTCAACAGCATCATCGGCGATCCGATCACCGCTCCCGACGGCACGACCATCATCCCCATCTCCAAGGTCACCTACGGCTTTGCTTCGGGCGGTTCCGATCTGCCGACCAAGAAGGACAGCAAGGACTGCTTCGGCGGCGGCGCGGGCGCGGGCGTAACCATTCAGCCTGTCGGCTTTCTGAGCATTTCCAAGGGAAACGTCAAGTTTATCCCGATCGAGAAGTATGACGGCGCGGCTGATCGTATCGTCGGTATGATCCCCGAAGCGTTTGACAAGATCTCCTCGTTTATCAAAAAGGACAAAGCGGACAAGACCGACCTCGAAAACGACCTCGACAGCTTTGATGTTTGATCTCATATCCTGATCTGTCACGACATATGATAGATCGGGTGATGATATGAAAAGGTTTGTATCTGTCGGTTTAATCATACTGTTTTTATGCTTGTCGGTCGCGTCGGTACACGCGGAAGTAATCTCGACCTCTGCCGAGGCGTTTGTGCTGTATTGTCCCGATAACGGCGAGCTCCTGCTTTCGGACGATGCCGATCAGGAAATGCCGATCGCGTCTACGACAAAGATCATGACGACGCTGATCACGCTCGAAGAAGCGGCAAAGGATAATCGCGTTGTGGAATTCACCGACGATATGATTGCCGAGGGCAGCTCTATGTACCTCAAAAGAGGGGAGAAGGTCACGCTGTATGACCTCGCTGTCGGCATGATGATGCAGTCGGGCAACGACGCGGCAAACGCCGCCGCGATCGCGGTCGCGGGCAGTATCGAGGATTTTGCCGCTTTGATGAATGAAAAGGCGCAGGCGATCGGTATGACTCATACCCACTTTGTGACTCCGAGCGGACTTGACGATGAAGCGCATTATTCCACCGCCTTCGATATGGCGCTGTTGATGGCATGCGCTTTGGAAAACGAGGATTTTGCGCATATCACCTCGCAGACCTCGATGGAAGTTCATTTCGTCTATCCTGCCGACAAATTCATTACCTATCCGAACCACAATAAGCTGTTAAGGCTCTATGACGATTGTATCGGCGGCAAGACGGGGTATACCGATCTTGCGGGCAGGACCTTGGTCACTGCCTCAAAGCGCGACGGCTTGACGCTGATCGCCGTGACATTGAACGATCACGACGACTGGGACGATCATATCGCCCTGTATGACTATGGCTTTGAAAATCGTCAGATGAAAACTTTCCGGATAGACGAACGGCAACTTGACGTCGTCGGTGGCGTGAAAGATTCGGTTATGCTCCAACCTGTCGATGTATCGGCAGTTGTACCGAGCAATAGCGGAGAGATCAAAGAGCAAGTTATTTTGCCCGCGTTTGTTTACGCTCCCGTGAAGGCGGGGGAGAGCACAGGAACCGTAAAATTCATAATGGACGGAAAGCTGATCGCGCAAGCCCCAATTACGGCGGCACAGAGCGTTGATTACGATAACCGCAAAAGAAATATTATTGATTATATAAAGGATTTACTCAATTGGCACAGTTAGTCAGATTACAGAAGATGCTCGCCGACTGCGGTGTAGCGTCACGCAGAAAAAGTGAAGAATTGATCGCGCAGGGACGCGTCCGCGTGAACGGCAGAGTCGCGCAGATCGGCGACAAGGTCGATCCGTACAACGACAAGGTCTACGTCGGTAAGCGCCGCGTCACCGGTACGGCAAAGCCGAAGCTGCGCTATATCATGCTCAATAAGCCTCGCGGCGTGCTCACTACGATGAGCGACGAACGCGGCAGAAAGTGCGTCGCCGATCTCATCAAGGATATCGACGTGCGGCTCTATCCCGTCGGCAGGCTTGACCGCGACAGCGAGGGCATGCTCCTGATGACTAACGACGGCGAGTTCGCCAACCACATCATGCACCCGAAAAAGCATGTCAATAAGGTCTACCGCGTGACGGTGCGACCGAATATCACGGACGAGCAGGTCGTAAAGCTCGAGAACGGCGTGGTGATCGACGGCAGAAAGACCGCTCCCGCGCAGGTGCGCGTGGTCAGCCGCGATAAGGACGAGGGCAGATGTGTGCTCGAGATCGTTATCCGCGAGGGCAGGAACCGCCAGATCCGCAAGATGTGCGATGCAGTCGGGCTGGAAGTCGCGCGGCTCAAGCGTATCGCGATCGGCGGCGTCAAGCTCGGCAAGCTGCGCTCGGGCATGTACCGCGATCTTACGGATATCGAGGTACGCAAGCTGTATGCCGACCCCAATCCGAACGAGAATTTCATAGATTTGATATAACGGCGGGTTTTCCGCTTTAGATAAGGTGATCCTATGTTGGTAGTCAAACCCGATCCGAAAAATGAAAACAGCGATGTTAAGGCGCTCAACGCCTTTCTGGACGGCGAGCCGTGCGGCTATGTGCGCTTTTATCATAAGGGCTATATCCTTGTGATCACCGAGTTGATCCCGATGACCGATCCCGATCATCTTGACAAAGATACCTTTGCCGTGCTGGATACCATTATCCGCGCGTTGGGCTCTTACGGACTGAATCACTCCTGCTTCTACGTTGAGTGCGACAATCCTGTTTTGTATCCGACCTTGCAGACGGTGCGCTTTGCGATGAAGGACGGTATCATGAAAAGCGATCTGTCAAAACTGCTGAATCATCAGCATGATTGATGAAATACTACGCAATAGCAAAGCTCCGAGTTTGATGGCTCGGAGCTTTTGTGATGTCAGTATTCATTTTATAGTCATTGCGAAGCCCCTTTAGGGACTGTGGCGATCTCAACTGAATAATAAGGGTATAGTTTTAGTATGCTTGTTTTATGAGAGCAATTCTCGATAGATATTAAGATCGTCGTCCTTAAAGACGTTGAATACCACTTTGATGTCGTGTTCTTGCTGATACTCCTTGACCGTATCGACGGCGATCCGCGCCGCTTCTCTTTGCGGGAAGCCGAAAACGCCTGTCGAGATACAGCAAAAAGCGATACTGTCGATATTGTTTTTAGTACAAAGCTGTAAGCAGGAGAGATAACAGCTTTTGAGCAGTTCGCAGTGCTCATCGTTCAGCCGTCCGTTGACGATCGGACCGACGGTATGGATCACGTAGTCGCACGGCAGGTTATAGGCAGGCGTGATCTTCGCCTGACCGGTCGGCTCATCATGACCTTGCCTTGTCATGATCTCGTTGCATTTGCATCGAAGCTGTACGCCCGAAAAGGTATGGATCGCGTTTACAATCCTTATCCGAATCACACATTTGGGCAGAAAGGGACGAAGCGCAGGTTTTATCTGCGTTTTCAGTCCCCTCAAACAGCTCGGAATAATCCTCGTCGGAACAGCCCTTGATGAAGATATGGCAGACGCGTTCGCCGTTCTCGGTGGTAACATAGATTCGTTCCACTACCGATCGAATAAGCGAGGTCAGCACCTCCGGCGTTGCTTCCTTTGCGTATTCAGCAAAGGACAGCAGAACCTTTCTGATCTGTTTTAGTTCCGTTTCGATGTTGCGGGATTCGCTTTTCAGCGCTTCGATCCTGCTCAGAACCGCTTGCTGTTTTTCGAGCTCGTCCTTCAAGCTGTTGATGTCCTCTTGATAGAACGGCTTGATGTCGTCGTCGGCATCGCGCATATTTCTGATTTGCGCCGCGATGTCGGCTTTTATCTTTTCGACCGCTTTCTTTGTATCGCGATACTCTCGCTCATTCTCGTCGGAAAGGATCAGCCTGTCGATGCGCTCCTGTATCAGCTCATAGTAGTATTCGCTGTTCTCGTCGTTGATCTCGGATAGCTTCTTTACGACAAATTCATCCGTCAGCACACCGTCAACAGCGATAAAACCGCATTCCTTTTTACGGTAGCCGGGGCAGGTATATTTGAAGCGTGGTTTGCCGTTCGTCCATCGGTCGGATTCAGAGGTGACGTTCAGCCGCTTTCCGCAATACGGACAGTGGATCAGTCCGGCAAGCAGCGCGTTAGTACGCCTATGCGGACGGTTATATCTCTTAGCGATCTCCGCCAACAGCTTTTGGGTCTGTATCCATTCCTTTGAGGATATGATCCCTTCGTGTCGGCCGACCGC
>CADBYC010000033.1 GCA_902798755.1 uncultured Ruminococcus sp.
AAAATTCATAAAAGGTGTGTCATAATCAACAATCAGCAGATCGTCATATTGTGCCTGTTCTACGGCGAGATAAGCGCGGGTGTGCTCCAGTTCCGTAGATAAAGGTATGGTGTTTTCGCTGGCGACGGCGTTGAAATTCTTGCGCAGATAGTTGGTGAAATCCATTGTGATCTGCTGAGCCTTCTGTGGATCGAGCCTGCAAAGGCTGTAGATGCTCATCAGGGTATTATAGATAAAATGCGGCCGCATTTGCAATACCATAACGTTGGCTCTCTCATGGGTTTTTCCACGGCAGGATAATCCCGCTTATGAGGATAGCAGACACAGCTCATCCGATTATTACAGGTTCATTGATATTATACCGTTCTTATGCCGAGAAAATTATCGGCTTTTGTCATATACAAAAAACATATAAGAATAGGACGTCTGGATTACAGGCGTCCTACTTTTGTATAGAATTATGGTTTTTGAAAACAATAGGTTATCATTTAAATGACTTCATTCCGCATAGCGGTAGTAAGCATCAGCTTGATGCGGTTTTGCTGGTTGACCTCACTGGCACCGGGATCATAGTCGACAGTCGCGATGTTCGCCTGCGGGTATGCCGTCTTTAGTCTTTTGATGACGCCCTTGCCCATAACATGATTTGGCAGGCAGGCGAACGGCTGGATGCAGACAATGTTGTTGACTCCCTCGTTCAGCAACTCGACCATCTCGCCGCACAGGAACCATCCCTCGCCGTACTGATTGCCGATCGAAAGGAACGGTTTTGTCGGTTCGGCAATCCTGTCAATACGAAGCGGAGCGCAAAATCGTCTGCTCTCTTTGAGCGCGTCTGTTGCAGGCTTGCGCAGGTTTTCGAGAGCAGGTACGCCGAGTTTTGCGATCAGCGACTGCATATAGCCTCTGCCGAGATACTTGTGCTTATAGTCCTTATCATACAGGAACATAGCGAGAAAATCCATGAAATCGGGCACGACCACTTCGGCTCCCTCGCTCTCCAGATAATCCACCAGATGATTGTTGGCGAGCGGCATATACTTGACGAGTATCTCGCCCACGATGCCGACCCTCGGTTTTTTGATGCTCTCGTCCAGCTCCAACTCGTCAAAGTCTTTGACAATGCTTTTACATAGCTGCTTGTATGTATAGCACGGTTTTTTACAGCCGAAACACTCTCTGCAGATTTCTTGCCATTTAGCGCAGAGCGCGTCTGCAGAACCTTGCACCTTTTCATACGGTCGGGTGCGGTACAGACAGCGCATCATCACATCGCCGAGGATCAGTCCCCGCAGCCCCTGCAGGAGCTGCGGGATCGATACGGAGAAGCCCTCGTTCTTCTCCATCCCATTCGCGTTGAGTGAGATCACGGGAATGTGTGAAAGTCCTGCCTTATTAAGCGCTCGCCGGATAAAACCGATATAATTGCTCGCGCGGCAGCAGCCGCCCGTCTGGGTCATCAGCAGAGCGAGTCTGTCCGTATCATATCTGCCGGAGAGCACCGCCTCCATCATCTGACCCGTCATGACGATCGACGGATAGCAGGCATCGTTGTTCACATACTGCAGACCGACGTCGACCGCTTTCTTCGTCGCGTTGTTCAGCATTTCGATATGATAGCCGTACTTTTCAAAGATCGGCACAAGCAGGTTGAAGTGGATCGGGCTCATCTGGGGCGCAAGGATCGTGTAGCCTTCGTCATACATCAGCTTTGAGAATTCAGTCCGATTATATTTTATCGCTTTGGGATTCGAAGTGATATTGCGCTTCTTGCGCATATCCATCGCCGCGATCAGACTGCGGATGCGGATACGCGCCGCTCCGAGATTGCCGACCTCGTCGATTTTGAGGACGGTATACAGCTTTCCGGAGCCTTCCAATACCTCCTGCACTTGATCGGTCGTTACCGCATCCAGTCCACAGCCAAACGAAAAGAGCTGCACCAGTTCAAGGCTGTCGCACCAGCATACAAATTCTGCGGCATTATACAGCCGTGAATGATAGACCCATTGATCGACGACGCGCAGGGGACGCTCCCTGCTCATCATATCATACGGCAGGCTGTCCTCCGTGAACACATCAAAACCGTAGGAGGCGATCATCTCGGGGATCCCGTGATTGATCTCAGGGTCAATATGATAGGGACGGCCGGCAAGCACAATGCCGCGTCGGTTTTCACTCAGCATTTGGTTCAGCACCCTTGTGCCTTCCTCGCAGATATCCTCTTTTGCCTTTCTCAGCTCTTTCCACGCCTTATGCGCGGCAGCTCTCACCTCATATGCCGGAATATCCCATGTCTTTCTGCAGAAAGTCACAAGCCTGTTTGCGGCGGTCTTTTCATCGGTAAAGGCGATAAAGGGTCGCAGGTATCTCGCCTCTCCTGAAGTGACCGCTTCTACATTATTTTTCAGATTTTCTGCGTAGGATGCGACCATCGGACAGTTATAGTGATTATCTGCATCGGGCGTTTCCTGATACTCATAAAAAACGCACGGATGGAATATCGTGCTTACGCCGTGCTCGACCAGCCATTGTACATGACCGTGAGCGAGCTTAGCGGGATAGCACTCTGACTCCGAGGGGATGGACTCCATGCCCATCTCATAAATGCTTCTCGATGAGAAAGGTGAAAGAACCGTTCTGAACCCAAGTTCCTTGAAGAACACCGCCCAATAAGGATAATTCTCATATATATTCAGCACACGCGGGATACCGATTACGCCGCGTGTTGCCTCGCTTTCGGAGAGCGGCTCATAATCGAACATCCTCTGTCGCTTATATTCAAACAAATCAGCGCCTTTTTCTGTCGAGCCGAAGGATGATACTATCTTCTCACAGCGGTTTCCGCTGATGAACTTCTTACCGTCGTCAAAGGTGCTGACGGTGAGCATACAGTTGTTCTCACAGCCACCGCAGCGCACAGCCTTGGATTGGTACGCCAATGACGCGATCCTGTCGAATGAGCGCATCGTACTCGGCTGACCGTCAAACCGTTCACGGGCGATCAGCGCTGCACCAAACGCCCCCATGATACCGGAGATATCGGGGCAAATGACCTCGACGCCCGCGATCTTCTCAAAGGCGCGCAATACCGCCTTGTTGTAGAAGGTGCCGCCCTGTACCACGATATGCTCGCCGAGCTGATGCGCGTCGGAGAGCTTGATCACCTTGAACAGAGCATTCTTGATGACCGAGTACGCCAGTCCCGCAGAAATATCCGAGACAGGTGCGCCCTCCTTTTGCGCCTGCTTGACGTTGGAGTTCATGAACACCGTACAGCGTGTGCCGAGGTCGATCGGAGCTTTCGCAAAAAGCGCCTCCTGCGCGAATTCCTCTGCCGATAGATCCAATGAAGCAGCAAATGTTTCGATAAATGAACCGCATCCGGAGGAGCAGGCTTCATTCAGCACTACCGTATCGACTGCACCGTCCCTGAGCCGAATGCACTTCATATCCTGTCCGCCGATATCCAGCACACAGTCTACATCGGGATCGAAGAAGGATGCAGCTGTCGTATGTGCGACCGTCTCTACCTCTCCGTCATCTAAACTCAGCGCCGCCTTGAGCAGTGCTTCACCGTAGCCGGTGGAGCATGCGCGCGCGATATGAGCGGTTTTTGGGAGAAAGCTCTGTATTTGTCCCAGCGCTTTCCGGGCGACAGTAATAGGATTGCCGCTGTTGTTCTCATAGAAGGAATAGAGCAGCTCACCGTCCGCGCCGATCAGCGCGACTTTTGTAGTCGTAGAACCGGCGTCGACGCCGAGAAAGCATTCGCCCTCATACGATGACAGCTCTCCTTTACGCACCGTTGCCTTTTTGTGACGAGTGAGAAAGGCTTGATATTCTTCCTCGCTGTTGAAAAGCGGCTCCAAACGCTTGACAGCAAGCTCCACCTCCACGCCTGTCTGCAAGCGTTCGACCAGATCATCAATGCCGTAATCCTTACCGCCGTCCTGCAGCGCGGCGCCCCAAGCTGCGAAGAGATGCGATTTCTCGGGATCGACTATCTCAGTTTCTTTCAGCTTCAGGGTGCGGATAAACGCCGCCTTCAGTTCGGTGAGATAATGCAGAGGCCCGCCGAGGAACGCTACACATCCGCGTAATGGCTTCCCGCAGGCGAGTCCCGACACGGTCTGATTGACTACCGACTGAAAAATCGAAGCGGCAAGATCCTCTTTGGAAGCCCCCTCGTTGATCAGCGGCTGGATATCTGTCTTAGCGAATACACCGCATCGAGCGGCGATGGTATAGAGCCGACGGTAGTTCTTCGCAGCCTCGTTCAGTCCCTGCGCATCCGTCTGGAGCAGGGACGCCATCTGGTCGATAAAGGAGCCTGTGCCTCCGGCACATACGCCGTTCATACGCTCATCGAGCCCGCCGGTGAAATAGATGATCTTTGCGTCCTCGCCGCCCAACTCGATCGCGACGTCTGTCTGCGGTGCGTAAAGTGCTATCGTATCCGCCACGGCGACGACCTCCTGCACAAAGGGGATGCCGAGTGCCTTAGATAAGCCCATCGAGCCGGAACCGGTGATGTGAAGGCTCAAAACGCAGTCGCCCAGCTCGTCTTTTGCTTCCTGCAGCAATTGTGCGAGCGCCCCTTGTGTGTGCGCGTGATGACGCCGGTATCTGCTGAACAGGATATCACTATCATCACTTGTAATCACGATTTTTACTGTTGTGGAGCCGATGTCGACACCGGCATGAAATCTTTTCATATACCTTCCTCAAATTACGGAAAAAGATGGATGCCTAAAAAACACAGTATATAGCTCAGCGGCACAGCGAACAACATACTGTCGATTCGATCCAGAATCCCACCATGTCCCGGCAGGATCCTTCCAAAATCCTTTACGCTGCAGATGCGCTTTACGGCCGACAGTGACAGATCGCCGAACTGTCCTATACAGGACAGCAATAGGATCATCGGCAGAAGCAAACCGAAATGAACCTGTATCTCCAATTCTGTCGACGCGATCACCGTAAAAAGAAAGCCGAACAGCAGGGCGCAGATCGTTCCCGAAACACATCCCTCGACGGTTTTGTTCGGGCTGATTTTGCGCGCGAGTTTATGTGTTCCGATTTGGCGTCCGATCAGATAGGCAAAGATATCCGTGGATGCACAAACAACAACGGTCAGCCATAAAAACAGTCGACCGTTGGGCAGGCGCGTGATTTCATAAAAGGAGCGTATCAGCGTCAGCGTGATCAGTGATATAAGGACCGTTTGTCCTGTCTTGAACCTCTGTAATTTATCAATATGAAGCATGAAATACAGCGATATGATGACAGCAGCGCCAAAGACAAAGAACAGCAGATACGGATAAATGCCGGTCTCGAAAAACGGCGTTGCCGCCGCTGTCAACAGCATGACGCTAAGGAGCGGGATGTGCTGTGTCGCTTTTGCCGCTCGGAACAACTCAGCCACCGCAGCGATCCCGAACAGAGAAACTGCGCTTTTCATGACATTGACATGATCCGAATATACGGCGATGATGACCGAGGCGGCCGTGATGGCAGCGCCGGTAATGATCCTTTTGAACAGCTCGTCATCCTTCGTGGTTTTCTTTTGCTGATCGGTGGTGAAGTGTAAATTTGCTTTCAGTTCCATTCTTTAACCTCTTGATATTTTCCTTGTGCCGGATGATCATAAACACCACACAGGCGGAATAGATGATCGCCGCAGGAAGGTGACAGCCCAGCACAAAGAGCATGACCGCTCCCGCTGTGAGACCGCACATGGTCGCAAGCGACATATATTTCAGCGTCAGCAAAAGCACCGTCATCACCCCGAACGCGATCAGCCCGACGCGCCAGTCAAGCACAAACAGCTCCGACAGCAGAACGAGAAAGCCTTTCCCACCCCTGAAACGATATTGGAGCGGAAAGGAATGACCGAGCATGACGAACAGCCCTGTATATGCCGCGCCGAGCTGAAAGTCGTAACCAAGCCCTTGGAACCAGAAGCCAAAAGCCAAACACATCACAGCGCCCTTGCATAGATCAAAGGCAAAGATGAACCATGCGTATTTGTTACCGTAGACACGCTTGAAGTTGGTGAAGCCGGGGTTGCCGCTGCCGACGGTACGGATGTCCTCGTGGTATACGGTTTTCGATATAGATATGGCGAGATTCATGCCGCCGACATACCATGCTGCTATCGCGGCGATAAACCAAATCGCGATCTTCATGCTGATCCACCTTCTTCTCTAAAAATCATTCTACGATCAAAATATAGCTGTATATCTCCTGTCCGCCGTCGATGACATATACCTCGCAGCCGATGTGAGATTTGCGGATATAGTCCGCGATATCCTCGGCTTCCGCATCATTTGAGTCTGCGCCGCGAACGATGATGCATATCTCGTGATCGGTAAAATCGATCCTGTCGGCGAGCATACAAGCAGTATCGCGTCTGTCGTTATCCGCAGAGAGGATATCCTTGCCGAGAAAGCCGATGTACTGACCGTCCTGCAGCAGAAAGCCGTCCATCTCGGTATTGCGGATGCACTGTGATACGCAGGCGGTCACGACTCCCTGCATCGCCTTAGACATGTTACGGGCTATTTCTTCGATGTTGCCCGAGCTTGTGTCCAGCATGGTCAGCGCGGCGTAGCAGTCACCGATGGTCTTGCTGTCGATCACTCTGATGCTGGAATCATTATACATCTTTGCCGCCTGCTGTGCGGCGAGGATGACGTTTCCGTTGTTCGGAAATACAAAGATCGCGTCCGCGTTGACGCGCTTGAATGCTTCAATGAAGTCATCGGTGGAGGGATTCATGCTCTGACCGCCCTCGATGATGAAGTCTGCGCCCATCTCGCGGAAGGTCTGCTTCACGCCCTCGCCCGACGCGACAGCGACCACCGCAAAGGACTTGCGCTCCTGCTGCTCGGCAAGAGGACTGTCTGCGGGCAGATTGTTGTGCTGCAGGGACATATTCTCAATCTTGACCGTCAGGTATTCGCCGTATTTCTGGCAGAACTCCAGCACCTTATACGGCGTCTTTGTATGTACATGGATCTTAACGATGGTGCCTGTTTGAAAACAGACGATCGAATCGCCCACGGATCTCAGATAGTTCTTGATGATATCGGCGTCGAACAGTTCGATATCTGTCTTTGAGCGTTGGAGCCTTAATAAGAGCTCGGTGCAGTAGCCGAAGGTCAACTCGCTGTCCTCGTTGAACAGTTCGAGATCCAAATCATTTGGCGCGGTCGGTAAAAATGATCCTGTGACCGGTGAAGGAGCTTCGCCGTTGAGAACGGAAGCCGCGCCTTCGACGAGGCAGATCAAGCCTGCGCCGCCCGAATCGACTACGCCCGCTTTCTTCAAAACATCAAGCATTTCCGGTGTATTGCGGAGCGTTTCTCTCGCCTGCGTGAGGAAGTCGGAAAAGTATGCTTCTATATTTTCATGCGGTTTCTCCGCCGCAAGCTGTGACGCCTCGCGTATCACCGTCAGCATTGTGCCCTCGACTGGCTCAGCAACAGCGTCGTAGGCGTGTTTGACGCCGGAGAGAAAAGCGTTTGCTGTCTCATCTGCATTCGCTGTTTTGATTCCGTCAAGTCCTGCGGCGATACCGTCTGCGAACTGAGACAGGATCACGCCGGAGTTGCCCCGCGCCGCGAGCAGCATACCGTCAGATACTCTGCGGGAAAAGGCTCCGATTTCCTCATTATTGTCGGGCACTGCACGAAGCCCGCCCTCCATCGTCAACAGCATATTATAGCCTGTGTCGCCATCGGGGATCGGGAAGACATTCAGCTCGTTGATCTCGTCCACATGCTTATTAAGATTGTCTATCCCTCCGCGCAGAAGCTTCATCAGCAGAGGGCTGTCGATGTATTGAGTGCTCATGATCGTTTTTCTCCGATCCGGAAGGTCACTTCGTCACCAAAGGCGAGAAGAGCGATCGCATCAGGCCCAATCGACGCGCCGATGATAGGACCGATATAGCTGACATGGATGTTCTTGCATGGAATCTCCTTCTGTATTCTTTCCTTGACTCTCAGGAGCTCCTCCGGGTGGCAGTCAGCGTGGATTAGGTAGATCGTCTGATCCTGAGAGCCGATAATATGTTCATTCAGTAGGTTGATGATCTCATTCAAAGACGCGGAGCGTCCTTTGACCTTCTTATAAGCTGCCTGCTCTCCGTCAGCGTCAGCGATGACGATGGGCTTTACACCGAGCAGATTGCCAAAGAACGCTGAGGACGCCTTAACGCGGCCGGCGCGTTTGAGATAGTCAAGGGTATGCACGGCGGTGAACTCCAGTACCTCGTTGCGCCTGCCCTTGATATATTCTGCCGTTTCATCGGCTGATGCTCCGTTCGCGGCGAATTTTGCCGCTTCGATCGCCAGCATCCCCTCGCCGATACTGGCGCGCAGGGAATTGATACAATGGATGGTCGCTTCGGGATATTCCTGCATCAGCTTTTTAGCAAGGACAGACGCCGTATTGACGGAACCTGACTGCTTCAAAGAACAGCCGATATAGACGATATCACAGCCGTCGTCGAGATACTTACGAAACACACGGTTATATTCTTCAACAGGCACCTGCGTCGTGGTGATACGCCCACCCCGGCGCATGATGTCATAGAATCGGTGCGCATCTTCGTTTGCCCACGCAAGATCGGCGGGAGCGGTCTTACCCTCGTAGACGGTGTTCATTTGCGCGTAGTCGATACCGTAACGCTCCATCAGCTCCGGCGTCAGGTCGGAGCAGGAATCGGTGATGATCTGAACTCTTCTCATATTGTTATACCTCCTAATGATTCTTTATGGCTGAATATCCGGCTGCCTTTCATCTCCCATGAAATATACCGCTACGGTTCCGGGACCGCAGTGGGAAGCAATGATGGTACCGATATCCCAGATTTGAACGCCGCCGCTGATTCTCGGGAACCGATCTTCGATCAGCGCTTTCATCTCCTGTGCATCGGCAAGACAGTCGGAATGGCTGATAAAGCACTTGCCGGTGTAATCTCTGCCATTTTGGATATGCTGTTCCATAATATCGACAGTCCTTTTGATCGCGCTTCTCTTGCCTCTGACCTTGTCATAGGCGATAATACGACCGCCGTCATCCAGCCGCATGATCGGACAGATATTCAGGATCGTGGCGATCGTCGCGGTCGCGCCGGACATCCGCCCGCTGCGTCTGAAATGTTTGAGATCGGTGGAAAAGAACTGATGATGCACATTCTTGCGGTTCCGTATGATCCAATCCTCTATTTTCTCCATCGAACAGCCGCTGTCACGCATATCGGCAGCATAATCGACCAGCAGTCCGTAGCCCGACGAGCTGCACAGCGAATCAATGACGGTGATCTTTCTGCCGGGATATTATTCCGTGAGCCTTATAGCTGCTTTTTCGGCGTTATGTACCGACTGCGTCATGCCGGTACCTAAGGCGATATGCAGGATATCACCGTCGGGCAGCAAAGATTCAAAGAAATTCTGATATACATATTCGTTGATCTGAGAAGTCGAGGGCAGCTTTCCCTCATTGATAAAGCTGTAGAACATCGGCAGAGCGAAAGGATCGCGCAGCATATCGTCGACGAACTCGGTGTCGTCGACGGTATAAGAATAGAAGATGACCGGGATGTTCCTCCCTGCCACATAGGAATACGCCAGATCGACCGTGGATTCGCACGAAAGTATAAATTTGTCTGACATCTTTTACCCCCCTATTTTCGCATGAACAGAATACCGAGCGTATTCGGTCCGCAGTGCGAGGTGATGGTGGAGCCTGCTGTGGTCTCGATGATCTCATTGAAATCCGGCACGAGCCTTTTGATCAGCGTTTTAACCTCTTCCACACACTCCTTAGAGCAGGTGGTATGAGTGATGAAAATCCTGTCGGTGTTAAGATCCTTTCGATCCTTCAGCCGATCTTCCACATATTGCGGGATGACCTTTTCGATATGTCCCTTATACTTTTTCCCCGGCTCCATTCTGCCGTTCGTCACATTGATGCACGGTTTAAGCTTCATCAGATTTGCACCGAACATGGCGAGAGCCGAGCATCTGCCGCCCTTATACAGATAGTCCAGACTGTCGATGACAAAGCTCGCTTCCACTTTTTCGACATCAATCAAGAGCATTTGATAGATCTCCTTTGCCGAAAGACCTTTTTCCGCAAGTTCAGCCGCACGAAGCACCAGAAGCCCCTGCCCCGTAGACAGGTTATCGGAATTCAGCACAAAAACGTCATCAAACTCATATGCCGCAAGCCGTGCGTTCTGACAGGATGAGGAAAATTTTGCGCCGAGGCTGATATGTATAGCGCCGCAGCCGTTTTCATGCCAAAAGCGGAATACTTCATAATAGTCTGTGATGTTCACAGCACTGGTTTTCGGAAGAGTGCCGTTTTTATCAACATAATCATAGATGTCCTGCGGTGTGATCTCCACACCATCCTTAAGAGCATATTCGTCAAAGCATACGGTCAGCGGGATGATCCCGATATGATATTTGTCGATCAGCTCCCGGGACAGGTCGCAAGTGCTGTCAGCCAGTATTTTTACTTTTGCCATACAACCGCCTCCTCATTTAAAATAGTTGCTGCATGCCCCAAAGGGACCTTGCAATCTTAACCGATCAAAAATTTTTTGATATCAGCCCCATCTTCATAGCCTATGCGATAAAGCGCATCCAGCGCCTTGACGTCCTTTGTCAGCGTATCGACGCCGCAGGTGTCGAAAGGCGCGATGATTCTTACCTTTCCCTCGTGCTCGAGCTGCTTTGCAAGGTCAACCGATGTGTTATATTTTTCCGCGCGGGATATAAGAGCTTCTGCTGAAAGGGGATATCTGTCACGGATCCTTTCGGCAAGGCGGATGTCTTCATCCTTGTCCTTTAGATAGTCCACGGGATTGGTCAGCACAAGCACCACTCTGTCGCACCCCATAGCAAAGGCTTTTTCGATCGGCACGGGATCGGAGAGTGCTCCGTCATAGTAAAGTGTGCCGTCGACCTCCTGAGGTCGACACACATACGGGATCGCGGAAGATGCCATCAGGACATTGTAGTAATCGGGACGCATATCCGCTTTGGTAAAATACTTCACCTCACCGCCGATCGCGTCGGTAGCGACCGCGATGAATTCGGTCGGGCTCTCGCAAAGCGCCTTGAAATCCAGTGGGTTTTCGCCGCCGGAGTTGCTCAGGGTGCCGTAGATGTAGCTGACGTCCAGATAACAACCTTTCTTCGAGATATTCCTCCTGCTCATATACTCGTTGCGCTGAGAGTATTCCGTATAGAACGCATAGTTTCTTTTCTTCTGACCGGCGATAAAGGAGGAGATATTCGCGCTGCCTGCCGAGACACCGATACCGAGATCAAAGCTGACCCCGTCGTCCAAAAAGTGATCCATAACTCCCGCGGCGTAGATGCCCCGCAGTCCGCCGCCTACATCAATCAAACCTGTTTTCATCGTCTTTTCCTCCTACATTTTTTAAATCATTTGCTTCATTCTCCTGTATCTGATGACGCCGTTTATATGCGGCGCATATGGTCAGGAAAACGACAGATACGCTGATTTGTATTATCGCTGCTGTAATAAACTCAGAAGATCCCGGTCTGGTAATGTTCGTACCCATAATCGGAAGGGTCACGATGGTAGTCAGAAAACCAAGCAGACCGCCTGACAAATACGGTATATATCTCACGCCGACTGCGCCCATGTAAAGGCTCACCACGTCGGCAGGCAGTATATTGATCGCCCTCGATATGAACGAAAAGGCGAAATCGTTTTTGCTTCTCAGCCTTTTAAGGCTCTGTGCTTTCGGGTATTTTTCAATAATACGGCCTACAGCGTCGGCTCCCGTGAGCCGTCCTATGCAGTATGGGAGCGAAAGCATGATCGCTGTGCCCATGATGTTGACCGCTATCGCCAATCCGAGCGGAAACAGCATCCCGCTCGCAACGTACAGGATACCGCAGTAGATGAAGAGGCTCATGCTTTTCAATGCAAAGAGTAGCAGCATAAGCAGTACGGCGGGGACCGTATCGTCCGGAGCTGACCCGACCACACCGTCGATGGTGAAACGATCCCTGTTGACGATACAAAAAGCGATCACGCCGCACCATATCAGTACCGTGATGATCCTCATCGTGAGCAAAGCAGGCTTTGGAATATTGTTTAGCTTCATTCCGATGAATCTATTCAGCATGGCATACAGCCGTTTCAGCGTCCGGCTGTGTTTGGATGACATAAGCGGGAGAGATGATCGGATGGCGCTCCCGGTCGACTGCGAAAAAGAGCGCCGCTATGACAGCTCCGAGTGTTTCTATCAGCATATCGCCCATCGTGTCGATCAGACCGATGTCGATATAACCGCTGAGCTTTTGACCGTTGACCACAACGCTGTCGATGTTTTCAAGCGAGCCTACGACACCATAGCCGTCGGCAAGAAAATAAGAGTTGACGGCGGTGATGTAGCGATCCTGCTGCATATCGGTGCCGAATACTCTGTCCATACCGAACTCATAGAACTCCCAAACGGCAGACAAAGCGATCGAAAAGCAAATTGCAAAGACAATCCGTACGGCAAGGCTTACAGGCTTTCCCTTATTCAGCAATTTGATCAGATAATAGCCGATCAACGCAAACGCGATCCCTCCGCTGAAATGGAGCAGCTTATCCCACCATGAGATGATAAAGTACAGGTTATAGGATTCCCCGAGAAGTGGCGCGACCGCATACAGGGTCACCCAGATCCAAACGACAGGGGCAAACCTGCAGCGGAAAAGCTTTTCGATCAGCACAGGCAACATTACCAGAAATGCTGTCGCAAGTGAAAGGAGAATATCGCTGACGCTTCCCTCAACGGCAAATTTGATCGCAGAAAAAACGGCAAATATCAGGGCTGAAACTGTGGTGACAGCTTCGGCTATCATACCTGTTGCTTCCTGTTGCTCCGTTTGGACTTTTAATCTTGTCATACGATTATCTCCTTTCAAAAATTGTATCATACCCAGTCGAGCTGTTCCCAAGGCATCTCGGCGGCGTTGATCCCAAAGTGTCCATAGCAGGACAGCTGTTCATAGATTGGTCGACGCAGATCAAATCTTGTGATGATCCCAAATGGGGTCAGGTCAGCGCGCTTTTGGATCAGTCTTTCGATCTCCGGGACGGGCGCTTTCTCTGTGCCGAAGGTCTCGACGGATACGCTGACAGGTTCCTTGACGCCGATCGCGTAGGCGAGCTGCACTTCACAGCGGTCGGCAAGCTCACCGGCCACAATATTCTTTGCAAGATAACGCGCCATGTACGCGGCGCTTCGGTCGACCTTTGAGGGGTCTTTGCCCGAAAATGCTCCGCCTCCGTGACGTGCCGCACCGCCGTAGGTATCGGCAATGATTTTCCTGCCGGTCAGTCCTGAATCAGCGGCAGGACCGCCAAGAACAAATCGTCCTGTCGGATTGATCAGATATTTGGTATTCCTGTCGAGCATATTCATCGGCAGCGTCGGCAGAATGACGCTATCCATCAGCGCAAGTTTTAGTTCCTCTTCAAAGATCGACTCATTGTGTTGCGCTGAAAGGACGACCGTGTCAATCCGCTTCGGAATACCGTTTTTATATTCAACAGTGACCTGTGCCTTTCCGTCCGGACGCAGGAAGGGTAATGATTTCATCTGTCTGACATAGGCGAGCCGTTTTGTCAGCATGGTCGCCAGTTCAAAGGCAAGCGGCATATAACTTTCTGTCTCCCGGCAGGCATAGCCGAACATCATCCCCTGATCGCCCGCGCCGGATATCATATCGTTCACTCTCGATACGCCTCTGGCAATATCGGGCGACTGTTCGTGAAAATCAACAGTGATATCACAGGTTTTATCGTCAAAGCCTGTCTCGTCCTCCGTATACCCGACGTCATGAATGACTCTGCGAACAATGTTCTCATAATTGCCATGGGCGCGCGAGGTGATCTCCCCCATCAAATGCACCTTGTCTGTGCATGCGGTCACTTCGCAGGCAACATGGGAATATGGGTCTCTCTTGATATGCGCGTCAAGGATCGCGTCGGCTATGCGGTCGCACACCTTGTCGGGATGCCCTTCCGTAACGCTTTCGGATGTAAAAAAGCGGTTCATTCTGCTTCCTTCTTTCTCTTCTTACATTGACTGCAAGACCAAAGTTCCTCCGCGCAGGGCTTCCAGTTCTCGGCGTAAGCAACGCACTTATCACAGAGGTGATCGGCGCTTTCGGGTGACTGAGGGTCGGTGGAATGCGCGCCGGACTTTGCGACGAGCTCGCGCAGCTTATCGGGATTCTCCAGCATTGGACAGGGGCGCAGATGGTTTTCGTTGAACGGCTGACCGTCGTGATACAGCTGGAACAGCGGCGACCGCAGAATATCGAGCAAGGATTTCTCCCTGATGTTGGAATCCGAGTAATGGATAAAGACGCAGGGGTCGGCGTCACCGTTCGCGTTGATATGGAAGTACCGTCTGCCTCCGGCGATACAGCCGCCGACATACTCTCCGTCGTTCTGGAAGTCCATAGCGAAGATCGGCTTAGTGGCGCGCACCTCGCGAATCTTGTGGTACATATACTCGCGCTGTTCAGGCGTAGGAAGCAGCTCAGGTACCGCGTCATTTCCGACAGGCATATAGTGGAAGTACCAGACGAACTTCGCGCCCCACTCGATCATCTGGTCAAAATATTCGTCCGATGCGATCGAGTCGAGATTCTGTGAGGTATAGCAACAGCTGATACCAAAGGGCAGGCGTTTCTTCTTCAATATCCCCATAGCGTGTACGACCTTTTGATAGGTCCCTTCACCTCTGCGGGAGTCGGTCGCTTCTTCAAAGCCCTCGACACTCAGTACGGGGATAAAGTTCTTGACGGAAAGCAGATCGTCCGCAAATTCTTCGTCGATCAGGGTGCCGTTGGTAAATGTCATGAAGGCACAGTCGTTGTGCTTTCTGGTGATGGCGATCAGGTCGCGCTTGCGCACCAGCGGCTCGCCTCCGGTGTAGATGTAAAAGTATACGCCCAGCTCCTTGCCCTGTGTAATGATGGAGTCGATCTCGTCGAAGGACAGGTTGAGCTTGTTGCCGTATTCAGCAGCCCAGCAGCCGACACAGTGCAGATTACATGCTGAGGTCGGGTCGAGCAGTATTGCCCACGGGATATTGCAGTTGTATTTCTTTTTCAGTTCCTCTTCCCGCGGCCAGCCGATAAGGTTGGTGTTGATGATTAAGTTTTCAAAGATGGTTTTCAGCACATCTTCGTCAATGTCATCCCATAAACTCCAGATCAGCTTATGCATATTGTTGTCGGGGTCGTCAATGACCTTTCTGAAAGCATCACGCTGGGCTTCAAAGCTGTCAGGTCCGTCGCCCGCGAAACGGTCGACCCATTTCATCAGTTTAGGCAGATTCTTATCGGGATCTTTTCCGATATAGCTGAAAGCGGTTTTCATCCCCAGACGCATTGCCATGTTGTTTGCATTCACAGTGATTACCTCCTACAATATAAATTAAGGTAATGGACACGGTAGCCAGCCGTGTCTGTTTTCCTTTTCAATGCCTAAGCTGTAGAATGAGAAGGAATGGTCTGACATGTTTTTCCATGAAACAGCACGTTCGCCAAGGAGTTAGTCAGCCGCCTTTCTCATTCGCAGCATTCGATTTACGCAAGTTGCTCCGTCGCTTTTCCGACGCGTTCGTGTAACACTCAGGAGATTGAATAAGCATTGAGTAAAAAGCGGAATGCCATATCAAAATCTCAGGAGGTATAATTATGAACTCGGTCGGAATTGATGTTTCAAAAGGAAAGAGCATGGTAGCAGCCTTGCGCCCAATGGGTGAAGTTGCGATGCGTCCTACAGAGTATCTTCACACGGAGGTTGAGCTTGAAAGGCTGGCTTACGCCATTCTCGCTCTCGGCGAAGATACAAGGGTTGTGATGGAAGCCACAGGACGTTACCATGAACCCGTAGCCGCAGCGCTGCATGAATATGGGATTTACGTCAGTGTTCTGAATCCCATCTTGATCCACCAGAGCGGTGGAGGATCTGTCAGAAAAGTCAAGTCCGATAAGAAAGATTCCATCAAGATCGCCAAATACGGACTTGACAACTGGGTCGATCTGAGAGAATATACTCCGGTCGATGCTGTCAGGCAACAATTGAAGCTGTTATCCCGACAGTACAACCTTTACATGAAGAGTGCCGTATCTCTCAAAAACAACCTTATCTCTTTAACTGACAAGGTGTTTCCCGGAGTCAATGAGTACTTCAAAAGTCCCGAAAAAGCCAACGGTCATCAGAAGTGGATTGACTTTGTCACTACTTTCTGGCACTGTGACTGTATTACTCTTGTCAGTGAAAAAGCATTTACTGAGCGTTACCGTAAATGGTGCAAACGTAAAGGATACAATTTCAGCGTTGAGAAAGCGCTTGATCTGTACGCTTGCAGCTGCGGTCACATTACAACGCTTCCTAAGAACAGTAACACTAAGCTACTTATTACTACAGCAGCGAAACAACTGACAGCTTTCAACTGTTTGCTTGCTTCTGTGAAACAGGAGATGTTTTCTCTTGCCAAACAATTGCCGGAATACGAAACCGTCATCGCTATCTATGGCGTCGGCGATATCTCTGCCGCCCAGCTCATGGCTGAAATCGGCGACGTCAGACGCTTTCCTAACAGAAACGCCTTGGTTGGCTTTGCCGGTGTTGATCCTATTGTTGATGAATCAGGCAAAGATGTTTCTAAGTGCCATCCCACTACCAAGCGCGGTTCTTCTCATTTGAGAAAGACTCTGTTTCAGGTCGTCAGCACTTATGTGAAACTCGCTCCCGCTGATGAGCCTGTTTACCAATTCATACAAAAGAAACGAGCCGAGGGTAAGCCTTATTACGTTTACATGACTGCCGCAGCTAACAAGTTCCTTCGCATTTACTACGCTCGTGTCAAGGAGTGTCTGAACGACTAACCCCTTGTCAACAAATAAATATTTTTACTTCAAGCTGAAAAAATTGTTCTTCGGCTTGTTTGCTATGCCTTGCTTTGTGTATGCCCAAATAATCTCATCTTTTTTCATTTTAGGGCTTGACTTTTATTTGCAAGACTCCTGTCAGTTTGATAAAATATCTATGGTTTTATTTTAAGGAACCGACCGTAACGCAGCAATAGACACACGCGCCGCGTGTATGATTTTTTGACACATTCCGACAAGTGTCGCATTCTGCATGGATGCAAAATGAAAACTGCCGCATCTTGCGATGCAGCAGCTCTCAAAAATGAATATGGAGTAGGTACCAAGCTTATTGATGCTTGCGCTTGATGATCAAACCGATAATGCCTGCAATGCCCGCAGCCGCAACTGCGGCACCGGCGATCGCAATACTTTTGTTGATCTTTATTTTGCCGTTGGTATCGGTTGATCCAAGCGCTGCATTGTCCGTGATATCATCTTCGTATTCGGGAAGCTCATCAGGTGCATATTTCGCGCATTCAGCCGCTTCATCTCTTAAAACATCGTTGTTAATATCCATGAGAAACCTTTACCATTCCTTTCGGCTTTATTTGTACTTATCGTAACAACAAATCAAAATAGATTCAATAGACAATCATCGAAGTTTGTCAAAAAAGAAGGGATAATAAAAGAAACAGCTGTCACACCTTACATGTGACAGCCAAGTTTTATTTGGATCATTTACTGTATTTCAAAAGCACATCTTTCATACTGCCATCCATCAACATACAGTATTTGTCGAGCCGAACGTGGTACTCATCGGGGAGCCCTTCTTCAATCCATTTTATCAATATGCCGCTGAGACTCAGCGTGTAGAAGGACGCGATGAAATCAATGTCCTCGTCGCTGACGTTTTCAGCCTCGGGATAGGATCGCAGACGCTCGACGATACCGGGCTTTGCACGCTCCTTAAAGAGATTCTCATACTGGATGCGGTTGACCGCGTCGTAGCCGTTTCTCACCTGACGTCTGGACTTCAGAAAGTAATCGAACATCGCGTGAAAATAGCCGTTCACATCCATTCTGTCGATATGCAAACCTTCGATGTGTTCTCTCAGATCGCGCTCCATGATCCAGAACGACAAATCATAGACGTCTTGAAAATGATAGTAGAAGGTCTGGCGGGTGATGCTGCAATCCGTACAGATATCCTTGACTGTGATGCGGCTGATCGG
>CADBYC010000034.1 GCA_902798755.1 uncultured Ruminococcus sp.
TTTGCAGTTGTAACGGATTGAAAGTATATATTAAATGTATCAGGCACTTGCCTTGAATGATGTGATAGGTCTGTGTGTGATTAAGTAAGGTATTGCGTTGTCGATACAGCCGTGACAGGGGGAGAAGCACCCGAGCATTTGCGAGTTGGCGGCGTTGACGATCGCCCCGCATTTAAGGGTCGTGATATCGCCCTGCCATAGATAGATATTCTCCTGCACCGGTTTTAACTCCGCAATATCGGTGATACCTTTGCGGCTGATCTCCTCCTGCAGATATTCGTCCTGAATCCGCAGGAATTCCTCACTTGCCGCTTCAGACATACGGATATTGAACAGCGAGCGCAGCAGCCGCTTTTGATTGTATTCCTCTCTCGGCAGTTCAAACCGCTCTCCGCGTTCTCTGAGCAGCGCTTGTATCTCGGCAGTTCAAACCGCTCTCCGCGTTCTCTGAGCAGCGCTTGTATCAGGAAAAGCCGTCTTTCTGTTTGCGTCATTTTATCACAACCTTTTTCTCTTAATGCTATTTTACCATCTGCCTTTTGGCTGTCAAGTGCAAAGTGTGCCTGACAGATGAAAAAACTGACCTTTTTTATGCGAAAAACACGGTTTTATTCTTGCTATTTTGCGATGATTGTACTATAATATAAAAAGAATTAATTTGTGGTCGTTTCATCTGTTTACAATTTCCGATCTTTTCCGAAAAACACGATCAGCGACGATATAGGAGGAATGTTTGTGAGTGCTGAAAAGTATTCATCTTACGATGTGCTGAACGCCTTTTTTGACGACGGCAGCTTCAACGAGACCGACGCTTATCTCAAGAGCGAAGGCGGCGAAGCCGAGGCTGTGACAGGCTTTGGTACCGTTGACGGCGTATCGGTGTACGCGTTCGCGCAGAACGTCGACGTCTGCGGCGGCGCGATGAGCAAGGCGCAGGCAAAGAAAATCACAAAGCTGTATAACGCGGCGTTAAAGACAGGAGCGCCTGTCGTCGGCTTCTATCATTCTGTCGGCGGCAGATTGGAGCAGAAGTATGAGCTTCTCTCCGCTTACGGCGATATCCTGAGAAAATCCGCAAAGCTGAGCGGCGTTGTCCCGCAGATCTCCGTTGTGCTGGGCGACTGCGTCGGCACTTCTGCGCTGATCGCGGCTTCTGCCGATTATATCATCATGGAAAAGGGCGCGAATCTGAGCGTCGATACGACCGCGCAGAACGCTTCTGCCGAAGAGAACCTCAAGAACGGGGTCGCTTCATTTGTCTGCGAGGGATATACTTCCTGCGTTGATAAGGCAAAGGAACTGCTTGGCTATTTCCCCGCCAATAATCTCGAGCCCGCTCCCGCGTTTGAAACGGTTCCCGCGTATGAAAATCCCGATAAGCTGCCCAAGTTTTTTGCTGACGAGAATTCCCTGCTCTGCGTCGGCGGCGGATACGGCGAGCCCGTATGCACCGCGTTCGGCAGAGTGAACGGCTATCCTGTCGGTATCATCGTCACCAAGGGCGGTACGATCTCCGCTGATTCCGCAAAGAAGATGAGCAAGCATGTCCGCTTCTGTGACGCTTTCTCGCTCCCTGTCATCACTATCGTTGACGCGGAGCAGTTCGAGAGCTTCTCTGACGCTTCCAAGCTCGTTTCCGTTTATGCCGAAGCGACCGCGCCGAAGATCGCGATCATATCGGGTACGGCTGTCGGCGCTGTATATATCACCCTCGCGGGCGCTACCTCAGGCGCTGATCTCGTTTACGCGCTGCCCGAGGCTGTTGTTTCTCCGATCGCTCCCAAGGCGGCGGCGTTCATTCTTGATGACAGCATTGCCGACGCGCCTGTTGCCGATCAGGAACAACTGGCAAAGGACTTTGTCAAAACGAACCTGTCCGCTGTCAAGGCGGCTGAGGACGGCTATGTAGACGATATCGTCGAAGCGCAGGAGTTGCGCGATAAGCTGACAGCGGCGCTCGATATGCTCAGCTCCAAGCGCGTTTCCACATTACCAAAGAAGCATACTACTAAGTTATAATAAAGGGGTTAACTATTATGAAAAATCTGAGAATTACCGTTAACGGTGTCGCATATGACGTACAGGTAGAGGAACTCGGCGCTGACGCTGTCGCCGCCGCTCCTGCTCCCGCTCCCGCTAAGGCTGCGCCTGCTCCCAAGGCGGCTCCCAAGACTGTCGGCGCAGGCGAGAAGGTCGCCGCTCCTATGCCCGGCACCATCGTTTCCGTCAACGTTTCCGACGGTCAGGCAGTCAAGAAGGGCGACGTCCTCGTTGTACTGGAAGCGATGAAGATGGAAAATGAGATCAAGGCGCCCAAGGACGGCACCATCACCGGCATTTCCGTCAATAAGGGCGAGAGCGTTGACACCGGCGCTACTCTGGTCACCATCGGTTAAGGAGAACACCATGAGCAAGAAGATTTTAATTACCGAGACAGCGCTGCGCGACGCGCATCAGAGCCTGATCGCGACCCGCATGACCACTGAGGAAATGCTGCCGATCCTCGACGAAATGGACAAGATCGGCTTCTATTCGCTCGAGTGCTGGGGCGGCGCGACCTTTGACAGCTGTCTGAGATTTTTGAACGAGGATCCGTGGGAGAGATTACGCACTATCCGTGAGCATTGCAAGAACACGAAGCTGCAAATGCTTTTCCGCGGTCAGAATATGCTGGGTTACCGGCACTATGCCGACGACGTTTTAGAGTATTTTGTACAGCGTTCCGTTGCGAACGGTATCGATATCATCCGTATCTTTGACGCGCTGAACGATATCAAAAACCTGCAGGTCGCCATCAAAGCGGCGAAGAAGGAAGGCGCTCACGCGCAGGTAGCGATCAGCTACACCACAGGTCCCGTCTTTACCGACGAATACTATGTCGAGTACGCGAAGCGCATTGCCGACGCGGGTGCTGATTCCATCTGTATCAAGGATATGGCGGCATTGCTGACTCCTTATCGCACCGAAAAGCTTGTCAAAGCGATCAAGAGCGCTGTTGATCTGCCCTTACAGCTCCATACGCACTACACCTCGGGTCTTGCCTCCATGTGCTTGATGAAGGGCGTGGAAGCGGGCGTCGATATGATCGACACCGCGATCTCTCCGCTGGCGCTGGGCACCTCTCACGCGCCGACCGAGTCTATGATCGCCGCCTTCATGGGTACGGAGTATGATACGGGTATACGCCTCGAGAGCCTGACTCCTATCCGTGAGTACTTTATGACCCTGCGCGAGAAGTATATCAAGAGCGGTCTGCTCGATCCCAAAATGCTTGCGACCGACGCTAAGGCGCTAATCTATCAGGTTCCCGGCGGTATGCTGTCGAATCTGCTTTCTCAGCTCAAGCAGGCGGGCAAAGAGGATAAGCTGACCGAGGTGCTTGAGGAAGTTCCCCGCGTTCGTCAGGACAGCGGTTATCCGCCGCTCGTCACCCCGACCTCTCAGATCGTCGGCACGCAGGCGGTGTTCAACGTCATCACAGGCGAGCGCTACAAGATGTGCACCAACGAGTTCAAGGATCTGGTAGCGGGTAAGTACGGCACGACTCCGATGCCGATCGACCCCGAGTTCCGCAAGCGCATTATCGGCGATATGACGCCCATCGACTGCCGTCCCGCCGATCTGCTCGAGCCCGAGCTTGAGAAGCTGCGCGCCGAGATCCCGCAGTATATCGAGCAGGAAGAGGATGTACTCAGCTACGCCCAGTTCCCGAAGGTCGCGATCGACTTCTTTGAGAAGCGCCGCAACCGGAAGCTCGGTATCAATTCCAAGCTGTTGGATAAAACCAATAAGGTCCACCCCGTATAAGGTTAAAGAGAAAGGCTGTCGCGATAACGACAGCCTTTCTTGTCATGCAAAGTAGTTTTCTATTGTTTATATTTTGATAACCCCTGCGGAGAATTCGTTGATCGGCGCGCCCTTTCTTGCGATATTCATCGCCTCAGCCGCGCGCAGATCAGCACTGAATATTTCTTTTGCGGAAATATGATTGAGGTTTTCATAATCTGCTTTGACTTTGACGATCAGCGGCAGCTTTGCGCCGCGGAGCAGGTCTTCAAGTCCCTTTCTGATACCGAGTATACGCAGATAGGGAACAGGGGTACTCTGCATTTCGGCAGTGATGCCTAAGAACGACGAGAGGACGATCCTGCGGATACGAGCCATGGTGTAGCGTTTCGTTTTAACGGCATTATATATTTCTGTCAAAGAATTATACTGCTTTGCCGCTTCACAGATACGATATTCGATCCCTTCGCTGACATCGGCGATATAGTGCAGTTCTTCGGGAGTGATGGTTTTCAGCCGATAGAGGATCGCTGACTCAATTCTTTTGAGCTGACACGGATCGGTGATCTCCATGGGCGTCAGGCTTTTGTATGGTTCGCCGTTTACGATCAGCTCTCTGATCTTGCTTGCGGAGGCGATACCGTCAAGAAGGATATCCTCGTCATGATTCACGTTTTTGCGTGGGATCGCGATCGGTAGGATACCGTATTTTCGACACGCCTTGATATATTCGAGCGCGAGGATATTGTTTGGCTTGCTGATGATGTCGGCGTGCTTTTCTCCGAGCGCTATACTCAGCGCCTTCGGATAGTATTGCCCGCTTTTCATCGCTTCATTGATCTTGTCATTGATCTGCTTGTTCTCGAGCAGTTCTGCGATCTCTGTCAAATCGTTAAGTGAGTTTTCCGCGCCGAAGTATAAGCGCTCGCATTGCATGGCGGCGGCGAGTTGTACGCCGCTCTCGGCAAAGGTCTGAGCACCCGATAAGGCGTAGACCGTCGGCAGCTCGACGACTATATCCGCGCCGTTTTCCAAGGCGGCTTTGGTGCGGGCGTATTTATCGGTGATGGCAATATCGCCGCGCTGGACAAAGTTACCGCTCATGATACAGATGACCTCATCTTGATAATCGGCTTTTATTTTCTCTAAAAGAAACTTATGACCGTTGTGAAACGGATTGAATTCACAGATCACAGCCGCGCGGCTCATATTCTCACCAACTTTCAGAAAATGCTTGAAATCCCTTGTAAAATAGTCTATTATAGTATATGTCAAAAAATTGCATTTTTCAATAGGAGGAAACCTTTTATGAAAATTCTTGTTATCAACGCGGGCAGCTCCAGCCTGAAATATCAGCTCATCGACATGGACACCGAGCAGATGATCGCTAAGGGCAACTGCGAGCGTATCGGTCAGGAAGGCTCTTTCATCGGTCACAAGACCGCTGACGGCAGATCCTTCACCAAAGAGATCCCCATGCCCGACCATGCAAAGGCGTTCATCGCTGTCAGCGACGCGCTTCTGTCCGAAGAGTTCGGCGTCATCAAGAACCTTGACGAGGTCTCGGCGATCGGTCACCGTATCGTCCAGGGCGGCGCTCTGTTCAGCGATCCCGAGCTTGTCACCGAGGAAGTCATCAAAGGCATCGAGAGCCTGATCCCGCTCGCGCCGCTCCACAACGCCGGTCATGTACAGGCGATCCGCGGCTGCCAGCAGGTATTCGGCGATAAGATCCCGATGGTCGTCGTATTCGATACCGCGTTCCATTCCACCATGCCCGAAAAGGCGTATATGTACGCTGTTCCTTATGAATATTATGAGAAGTACGCTGTCCGCCGTTACGGCGCTCACGGCACCTCTCACCGTTTCGTATCCGGCGCAATGGCTGATCTGATGGGCAAGGACATCAAGGACTTAAAGCTCATCACCTGCCATATCGGCAACGGCTCTTCCATCACCGCTGTCAAGAACGGCAAGGTTATTGACACCTCTATGGGTCTGACTCCTCTCGACGGTATCCTGATGGGTACTCGCTCCGGTTGCCTCGATCCCTCCGTCGTCACCTTTATCGCTGAGAAAGAGGGCTTCACTCCGCAGGAGATGAACACCCTGCTCAATAAGAAATCCGGTCTCTTAGGCGTATCGGGCGTTTCTTCCGACGACCGTGACGTCACCAAGGCTGAGGAAGAGGGCAATCACCGCGCTGCTCTTGTTCACCAGATGCTGTACTATCAGATCGCAAAGTATATCGGTCAGTACTGGGTCGCGATGGGCGGCTGTGACGGTATCGTATTCACTGCGGGTCTTGGCGAGAATCAGCCCGCTCTGCGTGAAGCAGTCATTGATTACCTTGCGTTCGCAGGCGTGAAGCTGAATAAGGAAGTCAACGCGACTACCCGCGACACTGCCTTTATCTCCGCTGACGATTCCGCTATCCCCGTTGCCGTTATCGCTACCAACGAAGAACTGGCGATCGCGCGCGACACCAAGGCGATCGTAGAAAAGCTGTAATAGATCAACCGAGCCGCTTTCCGTTGAAGGAGAGCGGCTTTTTCTATTCACAAAAAGCACAAAAGAGCACAATTGTCACAAACAGCACTAAGAGAAAGAGAAAGAAAAAGAAAAAAATAAAAGATAAAGAAAATGATAATGATAATGACAAACGCTGACGCTTGTTCATCTCATTTCATATCATTTCATATCACGGCATCAAAATAGCAGGACGAGTATATCGCCCCGCTTGATGGAGATAGTGTGCTGCTTTTATTCAATAATCATTGCAAAAAACCTTTTAGGGGCTGCGGCAATCTCAACCGATTAGCGCTTGCATCGGGGAAGTTTATTTTCGGTTATATCCGGCGCTTTGTCACAGCTATTCTTTCACACCGCCTAGCATGTCCAAGCCGTGAGCAAGATGGGGGAGGACAAAGCTGAGATTCTCGACCGCGCCCTTCGGAGAGCCGGGCAGATTGATGATCAGGCTCCTGTTTCTGATGCCCGCGACTCCTCGCGACAGCATACCGCGCGGCGTGATCTCCATCGACTTTTGCCGCATATATTCGGCGATCCCCGGGGCTTCCTTATCAATGATCTCTTTGGTCGCTTCGGGGGTGATATCGCGCGGCGAAAAGCCTGTACCGCCTGTGGAGATAATAAGATGAACGCCGTTATTGCATTCCTCGATCAAGGCGTTTTTGATTGTATTTTTCTCGTCGGGAATTATGATTGTGTCGATTACTTCATAACCGTGCTCTTTGAGCAGTTGTACTACGGCGGGACCGCTTTGATCCTCATAAGTGCCGTCTGCGGCTCTGTCGCTGACGGTGATAACGCTTGCTGTATACATCAAAATCACTCTTTCTCTTAGAATCAGTGGAATATTTGTGCTCTTATTTTCCGAACGAACAGTGCGGATAGGTGCATTGTTCACACCCAAGGCATAAACCGCCCTCGCCGTACGCGACAAAGTCCGCTTTACTGAGCCTGACTTCCGCGGTGATCCTCGGCAGGACTAAATCAAAGATCGTCGCTTTGGCGTACATCACACAGCCGGGGAGTCCCATCACAGGGGTGCCGTCCTCATAGTAACCTAAGAGGAACATCGCGCCCGGCAGCACGGGAGCGCTGTAAGTGATGATATCCGCGCCGCTTTGTTTGATCGCTCCGGGGGTATTATCATCGGGATCAACGCTCATGCCGCCTGTACAGAGAATCATATCGACCTTACCTTTGACGGAGTTTATCGCGCTTGTGATGTTCTCGATACCGTCGTCTACGGTCAGATGCTCGGTGACGGTAATGCCGAATCCTTTCAGCTTTTCGATGATGACGGGCGTGAATTTGTCCTCGATCCTGCCGTGATAGACCTCGCTGCCGGTCGTGATGACTGCGGCGGTTTTGAGCGTATAGGGGAGGACGTTCAGTATCGGCGTGTTATCGGTGATATTCTGAGCTTGCGTCAACTTATCTTTATCAATGACTAAGGGGATCACACGCGTTCCGGCGAGCTTATCGCCTTTGTGTACGGCGGTATCTCCATGGCGAGTCGCTATCATTAATTCTTCTATCGAATTAATCGTGCTCAGTTTCTCTCGGTCGATGGTGAATAATCCGTCGATTTCGGCAGTCAGCTCGATCTTGCCTTCCTTGACCTCACTACGGCTGATATTCTTGCCCTTGCATATCTTACACAGGATCTCTGCCGCGTCATTTTCGTGGAGCTTGTTTTCGTCCATCTCGAAGATATAGAGGTTTTCTTTACCCATGCTCAGCAGAACGGGGATATCCTCTTCTGTAACGATATGTCCCTTGCGAAAGCGCGGTCCTTTGTATTCGCCCGGGATGATCTGCGTCATATCATGACACAGTACCTGTCCTACGGCTTCTTCGGTTTTGATCAGCTTCATCGTGTATCCCTCATCATATCGTGATGGAGTCTCCTGCTTGGATCTTCCCGCCTTTGATGACTACGGCAAAGATCCCTTCGGTGGGCATCACGCATTTTCCTGTTATTTTCTTGATCTCACAATCGTTATGACATTCCTTGCCGATCTGTGTGACCTCGAGCTCCGCTTCACCGATCGTCATATGTGTACCGATGGGCAGATTTTTGAGATCGATACATTTTGTGAGGATATTCTCGGCGAAATCACCCGCTTGCAAAACTGCGCCCTTTTCGCGCATCTTGTCAACGCTTTCGTCGGCGAGCAGACTGATCTGACGGTGCCAATCTCCCGCGTGAGCGTCGCCGATGATACCGTGATGTTCTTTGACGGTGACAGAGGGGACAGGGTGCTTTTTGACGCCCTTTCGCTCGCTGATACATACGGCGATGACCGTACCTTTCATCGCTGATACACCCCGCTTTTACCGCCGCTTTTATACATTAGACGGATATCGGTGATCGTAATATCTCTCTGTACGGCTTTGCACATATCATAGATGGTCAGCGCCGCAGTGCTGACGGCGGAGAGCGCTTCCATTTCGACTCCCGTACTGCCCTTGCATTTGACGGTCGCTTTGATGTGTATTTCAGCATCGGTCAGCTCAAAACTGATATCTACGCCGCTGAGCATCAGTGGATGACACATCGGTATCATGTCGGAGGTCTTTTTTGCCGCCATGATACCCGCGACCTGAGCGACGGAGAGGACGTCGCCTTTTTTGATACCGCCGCTTTTGATCAGCTCCATGATATCGGGCTCGACAATGACCGTACCCTCCGCGATCGCCTCGCGAAAGGTTTCTGCTTTATCCGTGACGTCTACCATTTTGGCGCGTCCCTGTTCATTGATATGGCTGAGTTCCATCTTACCCTCCGATCTCGTTCATAAAGCGTTCTGTTGCTGAGCCTACCGTACCGAACCGATGACTTTGCGGTTTTTGCAAAATACCGTCTGTGATCGCCTTTTCGAGTTCTTTTCCGTGCAAGCCCTTGAGCTCGATCTCCTGATGAGAATGTAAGCAGGGCTTGAGCTTTCCGTCGGCGGTCACGCGGATCTTGTTGCAAGAGGGACAAAAGCTGTCGGACATCGGACAGATCAAGCCGATCGTCCCTTTGTATCCCGCTATCCTGTATACCCGCGCAACGCCGTCGATCCGCAATAGTTCGGCATTGTGTAGATATCCCTCGACCGCCTTGGTTGTCATAAAGCGATTCGAGTTCCAATATTTGGCGACGCCCAGCGGCATCAGCTCGATGAAGCGCACGTGTATTTGGTTGTCCCGCGTCAGCCGGATCAGGTCAAAAATGTCTTTATCGTTGATTCCGTTCATCAGGACGGTGTTGATCTTTATATTATCAAAACCCGCGTCCTGTGCCGATCTGATACCATTCAGTACGTTCTGAACATTACCGCCGCGCGTGATCTTGGAGAAGGTCTCGGGATTCAGACTGTCAAGGCTGATATTCAGCCTGTCTACGCCTGCCGCTTTCAGGTCCTTTGTCATCGCGGGCAATAATGAACCGTTGGTAGTGACGCCCAGTTCGATAGCGTTGTCGATCTCCTTGATGTTGCGGCACAGGGTCAAGATGCCTTTTCTGACGAGCGGTTCGCCGCCAGTCAGACGCACTTTGCGTATATCGAGCGCGTATGCCGCTCTGACGATCTCGGTCATTTCTTCAATACTGAGGATCTCGCTGTGATCTTTCTTGTGAACGCCTGTTTCAGGCATGCAGTAAACGCACCGATAGTTGCACAGATCGGTCACGGATAAGCGCAGATATTGTATTTTACGTCCGTAGCTGTCATTCATAGTGTTTTCAGGCTTTCGTATCGTTCTTTAAGTTCTGTATAATAGTCTTCGGTATTTGTTTCAATTGAGGTCACGCCGTCGGTGATAGTGATTAGCTTGGGACAAAGCTGACGTACTTCCTCGATAGCATGCGATACCATGATTGTCTCACCGCCGAAATCGGCGATGATCTCACGGATATAGGGGATGAGCTGCAGTTTTAACAGGGTATCGAGAGAAGATAACGGCTCGTCCAGCAATAATACTTCGGGTGAAGAAGCGAAGATCCTCGCGAGTGCGACGCGCTGTTTTTCACCGCCTGATAAGAGTTCGGGACGGCGTTTTTCGAGACCGTTTAACTGAAAACGTTTTATCAGGTCGCTGAGCTTTCGCTCTCTTTCCGCTTTTGGCAGCTTTCGCATGGCTGAGAGGATATTGCCGCTGACGGTCATATCGGGGAAGAGTGCATAATCCTGAAACAGATAGCCCACATGCCGCTTCTGCGAGGGCAGGTTGATGTTTTTGTTACTGTCGAACAGGACTCTGTCATTCAATTGTATCACACCACGATCGGGCTTTTCAATACCCGCGATACATTTCATGGTCATGCTTTTGCCCGCGCCCGAAGCGCCGAACAGGGCGAGAGTGTCTTTTTCGCATTTGAAATTCGCTTTCAGCGTGTAGCGGTCAAGGCGTTTTTCGATATTGACGTACAGCATCAACGGCTCCTCCTTTGCGGCTTTTCGAGCCAATTCAGTATCAGGAGCACGAACGCGGAGATCGCGATATTGATCAACACCCATCTGAGGGCTAATTCGTCGTTGTCTGTACGCCACAGCTGATACACGGCTGTGGAGACCGTAGCGGTCTTGCCGGGGGTGTAGCCCGCTATCATTGAGGTTGCGCCGTATTCTCCTAAGGCGCGCGCAAAGCTCAGCACGACTCCCGCGATAATTCCCTGCTTACAGTAGGGCAGACGAATCCTCCAGAATATGTAGGTGTTCGACAGTCCGAGCGTTCTGCCCGCGTCGGCAAGATTCTCGTCAAAGCGTTCAAAAGCGCCCCTTGCCGTGCGGTACATCAAGGGGAACACAACGACGGTAACGGCAAAGATCGCCGACCACCATTGCATCGTCATTCTGACGTTGAATTGCTCAAGGAAGAAAGAGCCGACCGCTCTTTTCGGACCGAATATAAGCAGCAGTAAATAGCCGACGACGGTCGGCGGCAGTACCAGCGGCAGAGTGAACAGTACGTCGAGGACGCCTTTGATGAACCGCGGCATTTTGGCAATATAATAGGCGGCGGCGATCCCGATAAAGAATACGATAACAGACGAGATAGCGGCGATCCGTAATGAATTGAACAGGGGATAGAGATCCATGATTTGCTCCGATAAGATGATCATACCCGCCTGTATTCAGACGGGCATATTTATTATAGTCGAATCCTTATTTGTTGGCAAGCGGAGAAAAACCGACTTTCTCGAATACAGCGGAAGCCTCTGCCGTTTGTAAATAGTCGAGGAACGCTTTTGCCTGATCGGCGACCTTGCTGTTTTTGAGCACAGCCGCGGGATAGATGACCTGACCGCACATTTCTTCGGCAGCGGTATCGGTGACGGTCAGCTTTGCGGAGTAAGCGTCGGTCTGATAGATGATGCCGCAGTCTACGGTACCCTCTGCGACCTGAGTCGTGACCTCTTTGACGTTTGAGCCATAGGTCAGCACGCCTTTATCAGAAAGAGCCTTTTCATCGAGCCCGTAGTAGGAAAATATCTTCCGGGTATACTGTCCGACAGGGACGTCCTCGTTGCCGATCGCCATCAGGATATCTCCTGCTTCCAAATGGGATTTCATATCTTCGTAGGTCGCGATATCGGCTTTGGAATTCTCCGCTACGCACAGAGCAACCTTGTTTTCGAGTAAGTCTACTCTTGTAGCGGCGTCGATATAGCCGCCCTCTTCCAGACCGTTCATTTGCTTTTGAGCGGCGGAAATGAAAAGATCGCACACTGCGCCTTCTTCGATCTGTGTTTTCAGTGTACCTGAGGAATCAAAGTTAAATGTCAGCTTGACGTCGGGGTGAGCAGTGATATAGCTTTTCTCTATTTCTTCCAGCGTTTCTGTCATACTTGCCGCGGCAAAGACAACGACCTCTGCCGATTCCTTATCTTCTTTGACAGCGGAAGTCGAACACGAGGCAAGGGATAAAACGAGAATGATTGACAGTATCAGTGCGATAATTCTATTCATAGATATCTTCCTTTCCATTAATATAAGCATATTTTACCATTTTCAAGGTGTTGACACAATTTTATTCGTTCTGTATAATAGAATAATCGTTCAGTAATACAGAATAGGTGATCAGATGGAAGAAGATAAAGGAAAAGTAAAATCCCTGCTCAAAGCGATCGATATCCTCGACGCGCTGAGCGCGGAAAGGCGCGGTCTGACATTGAATGAGCTTGCTGTGAAGTGCGGATTTCCGAAAAGCACAACGCACGCTCTGGTTTCTACCATGCGCGACAGAGGTCTTGTCAGGCAATTGCCCGACGGCTCATATTCCTTAGGGATCAAGCTCTTTGAATACGGATCGGCGGTATCGCGCGGCTTTGATATCAGCGCGATCTCTCGACCGTATCTCGAGAGCCTGAGTTCTTTGACGGGCGCGAATTCCGTCATCAGTCTGCTTGACGGAGAAAACGCTGTTTCATTCGACTACGCCGTCAGCTCCTCGGGCGTACAGATATTGCCTGAGATCGGCGTAAGATTACCGCTTCACTGCACTTCGCAGGGAAAACTCATGCTCGCGTTTATGCCTGAGCAAAAGGTTCGCTCTCTGTGCAAACGTCGCCCGATGCTTCAATATACCCCTCATACCATCACGGAACAGGAACAGTTATCGGTACAGCTTGAGGAGATCCGCAGGAACGGCTACGCTGTCGAGGACGGCGAATATAAGGTCGGTTTGCGTTCTGTTTCCGCTCCCGTATTCGACACGGCGGGGGAGATCAGATACGCCCTGACGACCATCGGTTTCTTCCGCAGAGTCAGGTCCGTTGACTTTGAAAACGCGATACAGGCAACCGCCAGACAGGCAAAAATGCTCTCCGCGGCATTGGGATATGCAGAATAATCGAATATGGATATGATACTAATCCTTAATAAAAACCTTTATCATCTATTGCGCTATATTTCGTATAGCTTTGTTGGGCTCCTTGACAGGCGCTAGCCTGTCTGCGTCTCCCGTCGCGCTATCCGAAATATATCACTAATATCTGATTAAATCTTTTTATCAAGGATTAGTATGAAAAAAGCTGCCTCGTGATGAAGCAGCTTTTCTGATTATGTGGCGCTTGTCTGATAGTCGCGGTCGCCGGCTTCGGTCGTATCTCTGAACAGAAGCGAGATACACCACAGCGCCGCCAGAGCGACGATAACATAGACGATACGGCTGACGATCCCTGACTGTCCGCCGAAGAGGAACGCGACCAGATCGAACTGAAACAAGCCAACGCTGCCCCAGTTGATACCGCCTACGATCAATAATGTCAATGCGATTTTATCCAGCATCGGTAAACCTCCTTACAGATAGACTGTAATGCTATTGTTTGCCGAATACCGTTTGATATTCATATGATATGCGTCAAGTAAAATATTAACACGATCAGTCCCAGCGCGAAGATGACGCCCGCGATGATCTTTGTGATCAAAATGGATTTTTTTAACTTATACTTATGTATCATGATCTCAGGCGGAAAGGGGAGGAAGAAGTACATCAGACCCAGTATCAATAGGGAAGAGGCGCCTCCGATCGCGCCGACGTCGCGCAAAAACGAATAAAGAAAGATACAAATGCCGATCGCGATAACAAATATACCGTTGATAACAGAATACGGTTTTTGAAATTTATCTTTCAGATCATAGTATTTGTTGGCACTGTTCTGACATTCATCACAGCAGTACATTTCGTGATAGGATATCTCTTTCGCGCAGTATTCACACTTTTTCATTATTATCACCGATGGGTATTTTATCACGATTTCGTACGAAATGCAACATGAATAAAATGATTCGATTTGATTATTGGCAAATTTGTTGAATATTTACTGTAATATTTGTAGAAAAAGTGAATTGAAGAATGTTGACAAATTTGTTATACTTGATTGTGAGGAATACTCAGTATAGGGTAACTATGTCCTGTTGCCCGCAATTTTTAGGAGGAATAATATGAAAATGAGACGATTACTCAGCGTGTTGTTAGCACTCGCTATGGTACTGTCCATTCTTTCTGTCGGCATCGTTGCTACCTCGGCAGCGCAGGCTGACACGGCTGATACAGCCGCGGACATTAACATAGCCGGCGCGGGCTCCGCATATGAAGATATGCTGGCTCAAACAACCGTGGAAAACAATTACGGTCTTTCTAAGACCGTAAATGACGGTACCATCCTGCAGGCATGGACCTGGTCTTTCAAGAATATTGAAACGAATCTTGAGACCATCGCCGAGCAGGGCTTCACCACCATTCAGGTGTCTCCCCCCAACGAGATCAAGAAGGGTACCAAAGGCGCAAAGTTTTTGCAGAACGACGGCTCGAACGGTTGGTGGATGTTCTATCAGCCCGCGGGCTTCCAGCTCAACAACAGCACCGATAACGCACTGGGCACCAAAGCCGAGTTCGTTTCCATGTGTGAAAAGGCGCATGAGCTCGGTCTGAAGGTTATTGTTGACGCCGTTATCAACCATATGGGCACCAAGGACGGCGACGATAATAATACCTCCGAAGATCCGATGTCCCATGTTACGCCCAAGGCGGCAACCTTTGAGCCTGAGATATACAATAACAAGCTGTTCCATTCACCGTGGAAGAAGATGCAGTATATCGAAAGCGATAATACTTACTACAATTCCGCCTATGACCTTACCCGCAACTGCACCTCCGGTCTGCCTGACTTAAAGACCGAGGACACCCGTGTTCAGACAGCGATCTATGATTATATGAAAGAGCTGGTCGACGCGGGCGCTGACGGCTTCCGCTTTGACGCGGCGAAGCATATCGAAACTCCCGACGATCATGACGGTCTCGGCTCCTCTTTCTGGACCAACACGCTCAAGAAGGTTCAGAGTCAGTATTCTGACAAAGAGATTTATGCTTACGGCGAGATCCTGAACACCTGCGGTATCAGCCGTCCCTACAGCTGGTACACCAAGCTGTTCGACGTCACCGACTCCGGTTCCTATTGGCAGATCAAGAACGCTGTTATCGGCGAGTACAGCGGCAACCCGATCCCGTATTATCCCAGCTCCAACTTTACCGCTGCCAACACCATGCTGTGGGACGAATCTCACGATACTTATATTGACGGCGCTACCACTTCTTTGAGCACCGTTCAGCGCGGTAAGATCTGGGCGCTTGTTGCGGGTCGCGCGGGCATTTCCTCTGTTTATCTTGCTCGTCCCTCCGACAGCACCAACAAGAATGATCTGTACAATATCACCTTAGGCGAAGCGCGCAAGACCTCTTGGTCCAACGCTACCACCAAGGCAATCAACCAGTTCCATAACTACTTTATCGGTCAGTCCGAATATTGCTCTAACTCAAACGGCACCGCCTATATCGAGAGAGGCACGACAGGCGCGATGATTGTCAATCTCGGCGGCACCACCGCGAAGAATGTCACTCTGACAAATCACAAGCTGACCGCGGGCACCTATAAGGACGCTATCACCGGCAACACCTTTACCGTTACCAAGAGCCAGATCAAGGGTTCTGTCGGTTCTACCGGCGTTGCGGTTCTCTATGAGAACAACGAAGCTCCCAAGCCCACCGATCCTCCTGCTCCTACCGATCCTCCCGAGACCTATATCCTCGGTGACGCAGACGGCGACGGTACTGTCAGCAGTCGCGACGCAGTTATCGTTATGCGTTCTTCTGTCGGCGAAGCTGATTTGACCGAGAAGCAGCAGCTTGCTGCTGATGTAGACGGCGACGGCTTCATCACTGTTATCGACGCTACTCTGATCCAGCGCTATATCGCTAAGATGAGCGTCAAGTTTGATATCGGCAAGGAAAAGACCGTACAGCCTGTACAGCCTACCACTCCGACTCCGATCATTATCCCGACTACTCCGTATGAGGAGCCCACAGAGCCCGATCCCGAACAGGGCGGCACCATTATCTTCTCCAACAATAAGGGCTTCAGCACTGTTAATATCTATTATTGGTCTGATTCAGATCAGCCCGTTGAGTGGCCCGGCGTTCCGATGACCTCCATCGGTATGAACGAATACGGCGAAGAGAGATTCACCTTCGATATTCCCGCAGGCATCACCAACTATATCATCAACGACGGCAGCCAGCAGACTGTCGATGTTCCGTTCTATGGTTCTACCGGCGTTTACATGACCGATCAGGATGCTGAGGGTCATTATAACGTAGAATTCTATGATATCACTCCCGATCCCACCCCGACTCCCGGTCCCGACCCGGATCCTGATACCGAAGGTTCCTTCCTGCTGACCGATAACTTCGGTTGGGGTCAGGCATATGTATATGCATGGGATGATGACGGCAACGAGCTTTACGGCGCATGGCCGGGTTCCGCTCAGGCTGAGACCACTCAGAATGAGTACGGCGAGACTCAGTTCAGATGCTATATTCCCAAGGGCGCTACCGGCGTTATCCTGAGCAACGGTAACGGCGAGCAGACCGAGGATATCAAGGACTTCTCTTATGACGGTTACTGGATGGACGGCTCTAAGAACGAGCTCGGTCACTACAAGGTTACCGGCTGGAACTCCGACGGTTCCGGCGGTTCTGTAGAGCCTACTCCCGATTATCCGGTTAAATCCACCTTCCTGCTGACCGACAACTTCGGTTGGGGCAGCGCATATGTCTACGCTTGGAACGCTGCGGGCGAAGCGATCAACGGCGAATGGCCCGGTTCCGCAATGGCTGAGACCACTCAGAATGAATACGGCCAGACTCAGTTCAAGTGCAATGTTCCCGAGGATGCTGTCGGCGTTATCCTGAGCAACGGTAACGGCGCTCAGACCGAGGACATCACTGACTTTACCTATGACGGTTACTGGATGGACGGCTCTAAGAACGATCAGGGTCATTATCTCGTAACAGGTTGGAGATCCGATGGCTCCGGCTCCGGTTCCGGCTCCGGCGATCCCGTTCCTACTCCCGATCCTACCTCCAGAACCATTATCTTCTCTAACAATAAGGGCTTCGGCAACGTTCATATCTATTATTGGGGCGAGGGCGTTGAGCCTGTAGAGTGGCCCGGCGTTGCAATGACCTCTATCGGTCAGAATGAATTCGGTGAAGAAAGATTCACCTTCGAGATGCCCGAGGGCATGACTAACTACATCATTACCGACGGTACTTCTCAGACTGTTGATATTCCGTTTACCGGCGCGACCGGCGTTTACATGACCGATCTCAACGGCGAGGGCAAATATGAAGTAGACTTCTATGCTATCAGCGGCGAGAATCCTACTCCCGAACCCACTACCGCTCCTACTCCCGTAGGCGATGACGGTATCTACCTCGTAGGTACCTTCAGCGGCTGGGAAACCAACGCTCAGTATAAGATGAGTGAGAATCCCGGCGCTCCCGGCGAGTACATGATTTCTACCACCCTTACCGAGGGCGACGGCGTAAAGGTCGTAAAGGTTGAGAACGGTACTCAGACTTGGTACCCCGACGGTATGGACAATGAGTACATTGTTGACGCGGCTCACGCAGGCAACGTAACCGTATACTTCAACGCTGCTGGCAACGCTGAGTGGTCTGCGTTCGGTGGCTACATGTACATCGACAACGGCGGTGTTACTCCCGATCCTCAGCCGACTCAGGGAGGAGATAATCCTACTCCCGATCCTACCAACAGAACCATCATCTTCTCCAACAACAAGGGCTTCAGCACTGTTAATATTTATTATTGGAGCGAGAATGATACTCCTGTAGAGTGGCCCGGCGTTCCGATGACCTACTATGACACTAACGAGATGGGCGAGCAGCGCTACTCCTTCGAGATGCCCGAGGGTATGACCAACTACATCATCAATGATGGTACCCAGCAGACGATCGATATCACCTTCACCGGCGCTACCGGCGTTTACATGACCGATAAGGACAGCACCGGTAAATATGAGGTAGAATTCTATGATATCGGCGGCGTAAATCCGACTCCCGAGCCCACAACTGCGCCCACTCCCGAACCCACTACCGCTCCTACTCCCGTAGGCGATGACGGTATCTACCTCGTCGGTACCTTCAGCGGCTGGGAAACCAACGCTCAGTATAAGATGAGTGAGAATCCCGGCGCTCCCGGCGAGTATATGATTTCCACCACCCTTACCGAGGGCGACGGCGTCAAGGTCGTAAAGGTTGAGAACGGTACTCAGACTTGGTACCCCGACGGTATGGACAACGAGTACACTGTTGAC
>CADBYC010000035.1 GCA_902798755.1 uncultured Ruminococcus sp.
TACATCTGTAATTTTTTGAGTACTCTCTGAGGTCTCCCTCAGATGCTCTCAAAGTAATTACGGGTTATCTTCTTCGTTGTTTAATTTTCAAGGTCCTTTTGCTGTCGGTTTTGAGGTTACATTCGTGTAATCTCTCGCCGCTCAGCGTAAGTCATATTATATTCGATTTCGTTCCGTTTGTCAAGCAGTTTTTTCAAATTTTTTGAAAAAATTTTGAATTATTCTCTCCCTGAAAAAAGGCGAAAAAATGCGCTTACGAATCAAGCAAAGAATCAATCGCAAAAAGCCTGATTGATAAGCGGTTTCGGAACATATTATGACCGACGCGAGTTATTATATACCACATTTTTTGTCAAAGGTCAATACCTAATTGCAAAAATTACAAACTTGTAACTACTTTTTGCTTATTTTGTGGTATTATATAAAAGCGACACAGGATATTGTCGGGCGCTGCACTTACTTTTATCGCCCTTTTCATGTGTCTTTATAATATGTACTTATATATACTTATAATAGAGGTGTAGTATGGACCGATATGTGATCACGATTGGCAGACAATTCGGCAGCGGCGGACGCTCCATCGGCGAGAAGCTGGCAAAGAAACTCAATATCGCTTTCTACGATAAGGAGCTGATCTCCATCGCCGCAAAGGAGAGCGGCATGGACCCCGAAGTCTTTGAGGGCGTGGACGAGAAGGCGGCGAACAGTCTGCTGTATTCCCTGTCGATGGGAATGTACAGCTTCGGCAGCGGGTTCTCCGCGATGGGCGATCTGCCTGTCAACGACAAGCTCTACCTCTTACAGCACAAGATCATCAAGGAGATCGCGGAAAAGGAAAACTGCGTCATCGTCGGACGGTGCGCCGACTATGTACTGCGCGACAATCCCAACTGCGTTAATATATTTGTATACGCAGATATGGCATTCCGCAAAGAGCAGAGCATCAAGAAGCACGGTATCGACTCAGCGCACGCAGAGCACATCATCACCAAGACCGATAAAAACCGAGCCAACTACTACAGCTTTTACTCAGGACAAAAATGGGGTATGGCTGAGAACTACGACCTGTGTATCGACAGCTCAAAGCTCGACGAGGATAAGATCGTTGAGCTGATCGCAGAGTACATACAAATGAGATAAAATGATCCCGCGGTACGAAAAGGTACTGCGGGATTTCTGTTTATACTAATCCTTTTTTCGTTTGCCTTTCAGCTTCGGCATCGTCAGCTCATAGCTCATATCAAGAAGCGGAATGATATCCTCCATCGCAACGGAACCGTCGAGCAAAACGCTCACCCAGCCGTCGTGCTTCATATGATAAGCGGGAAAATATCCGTCCTCTAATCTCAGAGACCCCGCCAAGATGGGACCACACTTGAGATTGACGATATCCACCTTTTCGTCACCGTCAAGCCCCAGCTGACAGCGCTTCACATCTCCGAACAGCGCGAACCATTTGCGGTTGCTCTGATGGCGCAGTACGGCATAGGTCGGGGCGATACTGAACGGATAATCAGGCTCTACCCCATAGTTGTTCAGGGCGTAGGCAAACAATTCTTCTTTCCGCGTCACAGCGTCAAGCCTTCTTTTTCTCGCGCATACGGCGGAACCATTTCTCGAGCGCGGGGAAAATCAGATAGTGTACCAAGAGCGCGAATATCACGCCGATCGCGATACCGACCAACACGTCGGTTGGATAATGCACGCAGTTGTATAGGCGCGAGAACGCCACCAGCGCGGCGATCAACAGCGCAATGACCCCCGTCTTTTTATGACAGAGGAAGATCGCTGTCGCGGCGGCAAAGACATTGACCGCGTGCCCCGAGGGGAACGACGCGTCATGCGGCTTTGTCACGAGCGCTTCAAGGTACGGATAAGCGTCATACGGACGCACACGCCCGACAGCGTTCTTGATGATCAGGTTCGCGACGATATAGGCGAGCAGCATCGCTATCAGCACCTTGATACCGGTCTTTCTGGTCTTTTTGAAGATCAGCAGAAAGAGTCCCAGACAGATGCAGAAGATTCCGTGGTCGCCGAGCATCGAAGCGTACTCCATCAGCTTATCAAGGAACGGTGTGCGGATCGTTTGCAGGGATTGCAGAAATTGAGCTTCCCAAAGCATAGTTAAACCTCCTTTATGATTGCGGGATCAACCCTTGGATAAAAATGATCAGTACCAGCACGGGCAGAACATAGCGGAAATAGTATTTCATCCAGTTCGGGATCTTGAAGCCCTTGCCGGTATTCGCCTCTTTTTGGAAATTGTCAAAGCCCCAGCCGAATTTGGTCACGCAGAATATCGTAAAGACCAACGCGCCGATCGGGAGCAAAAGGTTGCTGACGATGAAATCCTCGCTGTCGAGGATATCGCGCCCGCCGATCAGGTGTACGGAGCTCCAGAGATTGTATCCGAGCGCGCAGGGAACGCTTGTCGTCAGCAGGACAATAAAGCTAATCACAGACGACTTCACTCTGCTCCAGCCGAAGTTGTCCATACCGGCGGCGATGATGTTTTCAAATACCGCGATAACGGTAGACAGGCTCGCGAAGGTCATGAAGATGAAGAACAGCGAACCCCACAGCCGACCGAGCGGCATGTGGATAAATACCTGCGGCAGGGTGACGAAGATCAGCGAGGGTCCCGCCGTAGGCTCTACATGATAAGAGAAGCAGGCGGGGAAAATGATCAGACCCGATACGATCGCGACAAAGGTATCCAGCGCGCTGATGCGCAGCGCCTCGCCGCCGAGAGTAAAGTCCTTGCTCATATAACTGCCGAAGATCTCCATCGACGCGACGCCCAGCGACAGCGTAAAGAAGCTCTGATTCATCGCGGCAGTGATGACATTGCCGATCCCGACGTTCTTCGCGCGTTCGACGCTCGGCAGCAGATAGAAGGCGATGCCCTCCCCCGCTTTCTCGAGCGTCATACTGTTGACGGCGAGCATGACCATCAATCCGAGCAGGCACAGCATCATGACCTTGCTGACCTTTTCGATACCGTTCTGCAGACCGATACTGCATACGACGACGCCGATGACGACGGTGATCGCCATATATCCGAGCGACTGAGCGGGAGATTGGAGCATACTGTCGAATACGCCGCCGACCCCCTCGGAGGTAACATTATCAAATACGCCCGTAGTGAATTTGACCGCGTAATTGAGCATCCAGCCCGATACCGTCGTGTAGAACATCATCAGCATCAGACAGCCGACGATACACACCCAACCATGCAAATGCCACTTACTGCCCTTTGGCTCGAGCGCCTTGTAGCCCTGCACAGCGCTTTTGCGGCTGCCTCTGCCGACGGCAAGCTCCATCGTCAGTACGGGAGCGCCCATTATGACCAGAAACAACAGATAAAACAGAACGAACAATCCGCCGCCGTTCTGACCCGTAATATACGGAAACTTCCAGACGTTTCCGATCCCTATCGCACAGCCGGCGCTGACCAGCAGAAAGCCCAGCCGTGATTTGAATCCTTCTCTTTTCATAGCTTACTTTTTGTGTTTGACCTTTTCCTTCAAGTTTTGATATTTTGCAGAATACTTCTCGTTCGCCTCGATGACGGAATAGATGATCGCGCTGATGCCGTCGATCGCCATCACCACGCCCAGCGACAGCATGAACCATTTGACCGTCTCGGACGGAGCGAGGATGATGAACACGCCGCAGCCCGTGTACAGGATACTTTTGACCACGTTCTTCCAGAAAGCGAAGTCCCGTGTTTTGCTCTGCTTGAAGGCGAGAAAGCTGCGGTACGCGACCACCAAGAGCCAGCCGCCAGCCAGACCGCTGCCGACGATGAACATCGCCTCCTGCTTCACCAATATAATGGTAAAGACCGTCGCGATCACCACAAAGATATAGACGCGCGTCTTTTCCCGCACGAAGTTCCAGTGGCTTTCGGCAAGCTTTTTGATGGTATAGCCGAACTGGAATACCACGACCGCGCCGAGCAGGATCGTGATGATGATATGGAACGCCTTGTCGGAGAATATCGCCATCAAAACACCGATCACCGTAAAGGTGATGCCCTCGATGAGCTGATTGGCGTTGATGAACTTCGCGAGCTTTCCCGTGCGCAGTCTTTCGATAAAGTCGCCGAACAGCGCCTTTTCGGGGATCTTCGCGACGGCTTTCACGCTGTCGGATTCGACCACGTTCTTGATCAGATCCTCTACCTTATCGACGTCGATCTTCAGCGCCTCGGTGTACGTTTCCACGCCGCGCGATTCCACCGTGTCAAAAACGCTCTTGACCAGCGATTCTCTTTCGGAGGGCTTGACGTCCTTGATCCATTTCTCCGCGACCCCGTTGATCCACTCGCTGTTTGGGTCGAATTTGTCCGTGTAATCCAGCACGCCGTGCTCGACGTTCCACGTCAGCAGGTCGTGCTCCATGATGCCGCTCGACGAGCTGGTGACGATCCGTGTATCGGGGATCTCATGGGCAAAGATCTTGCCGAAGATACAGTACTGCGGATAGATGACCGTCATGCGGTCTTTGACCTTCTCGACCAGCGTAACGTCGCTGACCTCGGGGCACAGTCCGGGGCCGTCATTATTATATAGATGTTTGATTCTTCTCAGCTTTTCAGCGCTGACATGACACGCGCCGTACAGCGCCAAATTGCCGCCCTTGCTGTGTCCGCCGACGAGATACTCCTCATCGTCCTTGATGACCTTTTCAAGATACTGCACCGCGCTCTCCTGCGCCTGTGTGATCTTGTAGCTCATGACGAAATCTTCTTTCCACCCGACGAGCGAGTTGTCCGTACCGCGGAACGCGATATAATACACGTTGTCGTACAGGTGGAACTTCATCGCGGCGAACTGGATGCAGGTGTCGCGGCTGAATATCTCGAGGAAATCCGAGATCAGCAGACTGCCGAATCGGCGTGACGAGCACACAGCGTTGAGGAACGGATCGTCCTGTCTGTCGCCCGACGCCGCTCGGCGCACCGAGGTCGGACGGCTCGTTTCCTTCAAGTCAAAGCCGTAGTACGTCAGCATACATAATACGACATTGTCCGCTTCATTGAACGGCTTGTCATAAAATGTAAAGTCCGCGTACCACCGTATGTAATCGGTTATGGAACTCATACAGCACCCCCTTTATCCTCCGTCTGTCCATCGCGCGCGTCATACTCTTCCAAAAAGTGATGTACCACTCCGTCCTTCTTATACGCGATGACGGTGTCGATATTGACGTTATGCATACTGTTAAATATATTCGCCTCGATATGAGGATTAGACTTTTTCAGTTCGCGTATCAAGCGCTTGGTGTCCTGCCGCTTGGAGTCGGCAGTACCGTTGTCGCACGCTTCGGTAAAGCGGCAGGCGCACTGCAGAAAGCGCAAGCCGTTATAGTCGCGCCATGCCTTGATATCGTCCTCTCTGATGTAATACAGCGGACGGATCAGCTCCATGCCCTTGTAGTTTGTGCTGTGGAGCTTGGGCATCATCGTCTGCACCTGACCGCCCCAGAGCATACCCATCAGAATCGTTTCGATCACGTCGTCATAGTGATGACCGAGGGCGATCTTGTTGCAACCGAGCTCCTGCGCCTTTTTATACAGCCAGCCGCGGCGCATTCTGGCGCACAGATAACAAGGCGACTTTTCGATTTTATACACCGCGTCGAAGATCGAGATATCAAAAACGGTGATCGGTATGCCCATCATGCGGGCGTTGCTCTCGATCATCAGGCGATTCAGCTCATTATACCCCGGGTCCATGACGAGGAATATCAGCTCGAACGGAAACTTATCATGGCGCTTGAGCTCCTGAAAGAGCTTTGCCATCAGCATACTGTCCTTGCCGCCCGAGATACACACGGCGATCCTGTCACCGGGGCGTATCATGTCGAACTCGACGATCGCCTTCGTGAAGCGATGAAAGATATTCTCCTTGAAGCGGCGGCTTTTGGTCATGCTCTGCTCGATCTCGCGGGCGCGTTCCTCTCCCTTACAGTAGGCTCTGAGCTGTGCTTCATATTCATTTGTCAGATCAGAACCGCCGTCATTGTTCAGGGCGGGTATCCGCTCGCTCATGGCACACCTCCCGATTTTCCGCTATCTTTAAAATATACACTCTTTATATTTTATCGCAAAGAAAGATTTCCGTCAACACGATACGAGAAATATCAGCATATTTTGACGATCGGTTATGAAAACAGCGCCCCGCTTCACCGCAAGGCGCTGTCGTATTATCATTATGTGTTTGCAAAAAGGTAATCAAAACCGTACTTTACGGCGGTATCGAAATCATCGCCCGAGAAGCCGTGTCCCGCTCCGTCGATCAGGTGGAACTCAGCGTTCGGAAAATAGTGCGAGGCTTCTTCGATCGACGTTGCCGCTACGAGGTGATCATCCGAGCCTTGAATGATCGTGACGGGCTTTGTGAATTCTCCGAGTCGGTCGACAACGTTTAGACCCCAGAGATCCGTCACAAAGCGGCTGCCCAGCTCGTAGTCCTCGCCGAACGACAGTCTCTCGGGCACGTCGTCGATGCTCGCGTAGGCGTTCGCGATCTGCGGCATATACAGAGCGGGATAATACAGGATCATGCCCCGGACCTTATCGGCGTTGTCCAGTCCCGTCATCGTCGCGACCAGACCGCCCATGCTGCCGCCCTCGAGAAAGACAAAGCCTGTATCGACAAAATCCCATGTCAGAGCGGTATCAAGGATCGCCTGCAGGTCGGAGGCTTCCGTCACGGCAGAATTCTGCATCGGGTCGCCGTCGCTCTTGTTCTCATTCGTCGGACGGCTGCCGCCGGGGAAGTCAAACGTATAGCCCGCAAAGCCTTTTTCCGCGTAGCGTTTGAGATAACCCGCGCCCGCCTCGTGATTCGAGCCCATGCCGTGGGCGTGGATCACCAAGGGGAATTTCGTCACGCCCTCGATGATCGGAATATAGGCTTGCCCGTAGATACGGTTGCCGTTGTTCTCGCACCAAATCTCGCGCGTTTCATACTCATACACCGCGTCGGGGTCGCGGTTGGTCTGTGAGTTTGAGGTCATCAGCGCCGTCGTCGGGTCGGGGAGCGTCTCAGCGGCGGTCGGCGGCACGGAGCTCTCCTCTCCCCTTTGTCTTGCGGTACACGCGCACAGCGCCGTCAGCATCACGGCGCACAGCATCACGCAAATCCATCTTTTCATTTTTTCACCTCTTCCAAATAGTATACCTTCCCCTGCTTAGAATACTACTGTTTTTTCGGATGGTAGAATTTGTCAACGGGGATCAGTATCCATAGCATAGCAAGCAGGACGGCGTACATCATCGCGGGCGGGTAGACCGTCGCCGCGAGCGCCATTCCGATCAGCTTGATGATGATATCGGGGATATACTTGACCCTGAGCAGCCACGCGTGCTTCTCGGAATCACATTCATCAAAATCAACATGACATTTATAAAGCGCGACCGACAGCCAAAGATTGGCAAAAGTCACCAAAAGCACCGACATGCCGTACAGCACCTGTCCGACGCGGTTCATCGGGTCGATCGCCACCACGCTCATACTGTAGGGGATCCACGAGGTCACGAACAGCAGAACGATACCCAGCCACACAACCTTTTTCGTGATCATCTGGATATGGTGCCATTCGTTGTGGAGCGATACCCACATCGTACCCAGCCAGAAGAACGACAGGATATAGGTCGCGTAGGTCTCTTTGAGCGCCCACACGCCCTCCCATGTGAGCGGGTCGGGCTTGGGCAGCTCCAACACCAGAATCGTCATAATGATCGCCAGTACCGCGTCCATGAACGCCGCTAACCTGTCCTTACTCATTGTTCATCACTCCTCAGGTAAACTATACCATATCTAAAAGCAGGTTGGCAATAGATAACACATGCCTTCAAAGAAATTTTACAACTCAGAAGATTTTTAAAACGGTGTTGATATCGGGAGAAAAATGCGTTATAATAAATGTTACTATGCCGTCAGGAAAGTCAGCGCATGCTTATAAAGAGGTAATATTACTGTATAAAGCAAGCACCTTTTCTTACTCGGCACACAAAGGAGAATCCCCATGCTTCAAATCAAGAATCTTTCCTTCGCGGTCAGCGATGACAGCGCGAACAAGGAAATCATCAAGGATATCAGTTTAGAGATCCCCGACGGCAAGCTGGTCGTCATCACGGGACCCAACGGCGGCGGCAAGTCGACGCTCGCGAAGCTGATCGCGGGTATCGAGAAGCCCACCGCGGGACAGATCCTCTTCAACGGCGAGGACATCACCGACATGAGCGTGACCGACCGCGCTAAAAAAGGCATCGGCTTCGCGTTCCAGCAGCCTGTCAAATTCAAAGGCATCCGCGTGCTCGACCTGATCCGTTTAGCGGCGGGCAGAGCGCTCACCACCTCCGACGCGTGCGTGTATCTGAGCATGGTCGGACTGTGCGCGAGAGAATACATCAACCGCGAGGTCAACTCCAGCCTTTCGGGCGGCGAATTGAAGCGTATCGAGATCGCGACCGTTCTGGCGAGAAAGAGCCTGCTCACCCTCTTTGACGAGCCCGAGGCGGGCATCGACCTGTGGAGCTTCGGCAACCTGATCGAGGTATTTCAGAAGCAGCGCGAGGAGATCGCCGACCGCTCCATCCTCATCATCTCCCACCAGGAACGTATTCTCAATATCGCCGACGAGATCATCGTCCTGAACAGCGGCGAGATCGACAAGCAGGGCGACAAGGACAAGATCCTGCCCGAGCTGATCGGCACTCCCGCGGCGGTCAAGAACTGTCAGGGCGTCAACAAAGAGGTGTAATCATGGATCTGAACAATATACAGCAGTATCTCTTAAAGGAGATCGCCGATATCGACGGCAACAATCTGACAGGCGCGTACAACATCCGCTCCGACAGTATGAGTATCGGCAGACAGTCCACCAAGAATATCGAGATCGTCAGCAAGACGGGCGTCAGCGGTATGGATATCTTCATCAAGCCCGACACCGTCGGCGAGAGCGTGCATATCCCCGTCGTGATGACCCAGAGCGGCTTAAAGGAAGAGGTCTACAACGACTTTTACATCGGCGACAACGCGGACGTAGAGATCGTCGCGGGCTGCGGCATCGACAACTGCGGCTCTCATGACTCCGAGCACGACGGTATCCACCGCTTCTATGTCGGCAAGAACGCCAAGGTCAAATATGTTGAGAAGCACTTCGGCTCAGGCAAGGGCACAGGCAAGCGTATCCTCAATCCCGTCACCGAGGTCTATATGGAAGAGGGCAGCACCTGCGAGATGGAAATGGTGCAGATCAAGGGCGTCGACGACACCGACCGCAAGACGGTCGCCGAGCTGAAAGCGGGCGCGAAGCTGATCGTCCGCGAGCGTCTGATGACCCATCATGAGCAAAGAGCGCTCAGCGATTACGCGGTATCGCTCAACGGCGAGGGCGCGAACGCCGACGTCGTCTCCCGCGGCGTAGCGCGCGACAATTCCTATCAAAAGCTCGACCTCAAGATCGTCGGCAACGCGGCGTGCAAGGGTCACACGGAATGTGACTCCATCATCATGGACAACGGCAAGATCTTAGCAGTCCCCGCCCTCGAAGCGAACGACGTGGACGCGTCGCTGGTGCATGAAGCGGCGATCGGCAAGATCGCGGGCGACCAGATCATCAAGCTGATGACCCTCGGTCTGACCGAAGCAGAAGCCGAAGAACAGATCATCAACGGCTTTTTGAGATAACGGCGCTCCTGCAACGTGTTGCTTTATTCCGCCTATGGGTCAAGTGTTTTTTCAGTAACGCCTTTTCAACGGCGGGTCAAATGTTTCATCTTATGTTTACGTGATGATGATAACATATCAGCTTATCCGACATAGCATTTATAATTCTAATAAAGAAATAACCCTTTGGTAGCACAAAACTGCCAAAGGGTTTTTAATCACTTAGGTTTTAGAACAAATGTTTCACGTGAAACATTTCGTCAGCGAATGAAATTGGTATACTGCTTGGGCTCTGCTTCGGGCAGTCCGATCTGCTCCTTGCCCAGCGCAATACTCTTCATCAAAAAGCTCATATTCTCCGCCAGCACGCGCACGGTCTGCAAGCCCTCCGCGTCCTGCTCGGCGTCGCCCTTCGCTCCGCCGTGAACACTGTTCCAGTAGTTAGAGGCGGCGACGGGCATGGAGTTGATGGTGAAGTATTTATTCAGCTCGTCAAAAGTCGCGGAGAGTCCTCCCCTGCGCGCGACAGCGACCGCCGCGCCGACCTTCATGCGCTTGTCACAGTGGCAGGAGTAGAACAACCTATCGAGGAACGACACGAGCGTACCGTTGGCGGAAGCGTAGTAGACGGGAGAAGCGACCACCAGACCGTCCGCCTCTGCAAACTTCGGCGCGACCTCATTCACCGCGTCGTCAAAAACGCACTGTCCCTTTTTCGCGCAGGTGCCGCAGGCGATACAGCCGCGGATCGCTTTGTTGCCGATCTGTACGGTCTCGACCTCAATCCCGTTCTTCTCAAACGCCTTTTCCATTTCCTTTAACGCGATAGCGGTGTTGCCGCCGACGCGAGGCGAGCCGTTGATCATCAGAACTTTCATCACATTACCTTCTTTCTCTTTTCTATCACTATTATATTATCCCCGAATTATTCTGTCAACAGTAAAGCCTTGAACCGTGCGGACAGTTCAAGGCTTTATCGCTAACTATTTACAGTTGTGATTATGTTAAAGCGTGGTGATGATATGAACGCGTGACGTTCATCGCTCAACCGCAAGAGGCTCACTGCCACTCTACTGTTGCGGGCGGCTTGGGCGTGATATCGTATACCACGCGGGTGATGCCCTCGATCTCGCTCGTGATGCGGGTAGAAGCATTAGCTAAGATCTCATAGGGTACGCGCGACCAGTCGGCGGTCATGAAGTCGTCGCTGGTGACGGAGCGCAGGACGATGGTGCTGCCCTGTACGCGCTCGCTGCCGAGTACGCCGACGGAATGGGTGTCGGTCATGACGGCGAAATACTGATTGGTAAAGCGGTTGTAGCCGGACTTCGCGACTTCCTCAGCGAAGATTGCGTCAGCCTCGCGCAAAGTATCGAGCTTTTCCTGAGTGACCTCGCCGACACAGCGGATCGCAAGACCGGGACCGGGGAACGGCTGGCGGTAGCAGAACTCCTCGGGCATACCCAGCGCCATGCCTGCCTTGCGGACCTCGTCCTTGAACAGAGAGCGCAGGGGCTCAGCCATCTCGTCATACTCGACGACACGGTGCAGATCGCCCGCGTCGCCGGAAGCGGTAAAGGAGATATCGCCCGCACCTCTCTCTAAAACGTCGGAGTAGATCGTGCCCTGTACCAGACAATCGACCTTGCCGAGCTTCTTCGCTTCTTCCTCAAATACCTTATTGAACTCCTCGCCGATGATGCGGCGCTTCTCGTCGGGAGAGGTAACGCCCTTCAAGGCGGAAAGGAAACGCTCCGCGGCGTCTACGCGCGTGACGTTGATATGCAGGATATCGCGGCAGGTGGTCTCGACCATGTCCGCTTCATTCTTGCGCAGTAAGCCCGTATCGACGAAAACGCAGGTGAGGTTGTCGCCGATCGCCTTATGTACCAGTACTGCGGCAACAGAGCTGTCTACGCCGCCCGAGAGAGCCAGCAGGACCTTTTTGTCCGCTAAACGCTCACGGTACTGGGCGATCTTATAATCAACAAAGCTGTCCATGCGCCACTCGCCCGCACAGCCGCAGATGTTGTACAGGAAGTTGTGCAGTACCAGCTCGCCGTATTCGGTCTCGGTCATTTCGGGGTGGAACTGGACGCCGTAGATATGGCTTGTGCTGTTCTCCATCGCCGCGACGGGACAGCGCTCGGTGTAAGCGGTGACATGGAAGCCCAAGGGCGCTTCTTTGATATGATTGCGGTGGCTCATCCAGCAATCGCTGACAGGCGGGAAGCCGTCGAGCAGCTCGCTGCCGTCGGAGATAAGCTCCGTGATACCGAACTCGCTGATCTCGCTGGCGTAAGTGACCTTGCCGCCCGCCATGTACGCGATCAGCTGACAGCCGTAGCCGATACCGAGGATCGGGATGCCCGCCGAGAGGATCGCGGCGTCGCAGTGCGGCGCGTCGGGCTCAAATACACTGTCGGGACCACCGGTAAAGATGATGCCTTTGTAGCCGTTTTCGACGATCTCGTCAACGGTGATCTTCTGATAAGACACGATCTCGGCATAGATATTCTGCTCGCGTACCTTGCGGGCGATGGGCTGGTTATAATGACCGCCGAAATCCAGAACCAATACTTTTTCCATGGTGTTCCCTCTTTCTTTAATAATGTTAGATTCAGTTCTTTCCTTATTTAAAGGATTAAAGAAAGAAACTATGTGTACATTATATACATAAGTATTCCATGTGTCAATAAGTTTTGCAACAAATTTTTAAACAAATTTCATATTGATAATTATTTAACAGGTTTTAAGGGCGAATCAGGCTTGTTTTTGCAATTTTGAATTATTGTTCTTGCAGAATGTGCTTTGATTCGCATGTTTTTCCGACCCTTTTTCCTCTTCCCTGCACCTCTTTTTCAGAACGCCTTCAAAAGCGGTTTTATTTATGAACGGAAAGTGTCCGAAATTTGCCTTTTTCCTGTTTATTGTCAAGGTAAAAGTCGGGGAATTTGGTCAATCTTTGTGCATTTGTTGCAATCCTCGACGATTGTTTATTGAGATTGTACAGCAATTGTTAAGAAAATAATAATTTCGCTTCCATTTTATTGAAATCTCGGGTCGATTGTGCTAAAATTCGGTTGTGCTTGAGAGAACTCAAACATATATGTTTTCGGTATCAGCCGAAGGCTGTGCGGAAGTATCCGCGACATTGATCTTATGATCGGGTCAAATCTTTTTTCAGAAAGGAACGATTTGTTATGAAACGTGTATTATCTATTATTCTTTGCATCATGATGCTCGGCGCTGTGTCCGCTCTGACATTCTCCGCTGCCGCAGCCGAAGCAGGCGACGCTGTTGTAGCCGCTACCGAAGAGATCACTGTTAGCGGCGACGGTACCGAAACCGAAGCGCCCGCTACCGAGGCTGAGGTCCCCACTGAGGCTGAGCAGGCTACCGAAGCGGAGCAGGCTACCGAGGCTGAGACCACTGCTGAAACTACCGCTGTGACCGAGGCCGCTACTCAGGCTGCTACCACTGCTCCCACTCAGGCTGCTACCGTAGCTCCTACCCAGCCCGCTAAGAACGCTAACACTCCTAAGACCGGCGACAACCTCTGGCTGTACATCGGTATCGGCGTTGTAGTCGTTGCGATCATCGTTATCATCATCACTGTTGTAGCGAAGAAGAAGAAGGACAACGTCCGCTGATTCTAAGAAGATCATCCAACCGATAACCAAAAGGCGGTGACGGGGTATCCCGCCGCCGCCTTGTTTTATAACATTATGAACAATCAGAACAATTACAACAATTATCCCGAATCCAACGAGCCTGAGTATCGCGGCAGAAGATTCCGCGACGGCGGCAACGACGCGTACTATGAGGAAGAGGACAACTTTGATGTAACGCCGAAGTCGACCTATCGCCCGCGTCAGAACGTTCAGCAGGGCTATTATCCGCCCTCTCAACCGCAGAATTACGATAGACGCGCGCCGCAGAACTATGACTACGGTCAGAACTACGGCAACCCCCGTCAGCAGTATCCGCAAGGCTACGGCAGAAACGACGGCTACGGCGACGGTTATGATAATATCAATGCCCGCAGGCGCCAGCGCATCCAATATGACGAGCGCTACAACGAATACTATGACGACCGCCGCAGCAACAGACGCAATCAACAAAGCGTCCGCAGAAAGCCGCAGAAGAAGCGCACCTCTACGGGTATCATCGTCGTCAGAGTTATTGCCATTCTCCTGCTGATTGCGGGACTGGCGATCGTCGGCGTCAAGGTGTACAATTATATCGACGATAAGCTCAGCCACAACCGACTGGCGGCTCTCTCTCAGGACCTCGAACAGCTGTATGCCACCAACAACGACTTCTTCGGCTGGCTGAAGATCGAGGACACCGTCGTGGATTACCCCGTCATGCACACGCCGTATGAGAACGAGAAGTATCTGCATATGGACTTTGACGGCAACTACTCGGAAAGCGGCGAGCTGTTTATGGACGCTCAGTGCGACCCGAACGGCTACCACTACCTGATCTACGGTCACCATATGTTCAACGGCTCGATGTTCGGCTCTCTGCCGAAATACGAGGACGAGGATTACTTCAAAGAGCATTCGAAGATCCGATTCGACACACGTAGTGAGCAAGCGGAATATGAGATCTTCGCCGTGTTCTACAGCAAGGTCTATGACGACAGTGAGGACGTATTCAAATACTACAACTGCCCGAATCTCAACGACGAGGGGACGTACAACTATTATGTGGAAAACGTCAAGGCGCTGTCGATCTATGACACAGGTATCACGCCGCAGTACGGAGAGAGGATCATCACCCTCTCGACCTGCAACTATCACACCGACGACGGCAGATTTGTCGTAGCGGCGAGAAAGATACAGTAAAACGATAACAAAGGATAAAGCCCGCGGGTTCTCAATGGACTCGCGGGCTTGTTGTATCGTTATATTGCCTGATGGTATCCCGAAACAGGAAAACGCCGATCAAGCTTTGTACAGATCGGTCAGGAAAGCGATCTCGGAAGTTTCGATCCTGTCGTCGATCGCGCAAACAGCGGCAACCAGAGCCATCAGGCTCGACTGACCCTCGGGAGAGAGCACCTTATTGAGCGAGAGAACAGCGGCATATGCGTCGTTCGACGAAAGATCAGCGAGCATCCGAACGATCGCTTCTTCGTCCATTTCGCTCTTTGCCGCGCGTAAAAACGCTTTGACCAGCGAAAACTCCTCCTGTGTGAGCTTACCGTCGGCGGCGACAGAAGTAGAGAAGATCGCCAGAATCATCAAATTGGCTTTTTTCTGGTCAAAACGCTCGGCAATCTCGGGAGCCAGCTTCTGGATCGACGAATACGCGAGAGCGATCTTATCCTCTGCAGAAAGATTAACGACTTCCTGCAACGCAGCTCTGAATTGATTATCCATAAATGAACCTCCTAAATAGTATAGTATAAAAATACCATATTCTCTTATATGTGTCAATGTTACGACAATAAAAAAATATCAATCGTATCATCAGCAAATCGGCAGAGACAGGCAGAGCCGTTGGATAAGCTATTGATACAGCAAAAAATTTTGTTGACAATTTATCCCCTGCTTGTTATTATTTTTTCAGGATAACAAATTAACTACAATCTGAAAAAGGGTGAGATGTATGAAGAAAAAAGCTATCAGTCTTTTATTGATCGTATGCATGGTGATCACATGCGTGGTATCGGTCGGATTCTCCGTATCGGCGCAGAACGTCAACACTGCCGAGAGCGGCGCGGATTACGGTCTGCCGCAGGATTGCAGGGACGGCAATATCCTGCACTGCTTCAACTGGACGCTTTCGCAGATCAAGGCGGAGCTGCCGAACATCGCTAAGGCAGGCTTTACGAGCGTTCAGACCTCTCCCCTGCAGCCGCACGACGGCAGCAGTCACTGGTACTGGCTGTATCAGCCCACCAAATTCACGGTCGGCAACGATCTGGGCTCTTACAGCGACCTGCAATCCCTGTGCACCGAAGCCCACAAGTACGGCGTGAAGATCATCGTCGATGTGGTTGCGAACCATGTGGCGGGCAGTGACAACGGCAACCTCGCGAACGCTGTTGACAGTGTTTTCAAAAACAATAAATCCACCTACTTCCATAATCTCGGCGCGCGCGGCAATGCCGACGACCGCTACTCAACGACCCAGAAGAACATCGGTATGCCCGACCTGAACAGCGAAAACACCGCGATCCAGAATATGGTATACAACATGGTCGTCAGCCTAAAGGACGCGGGCGTTGACGGTATTCGCTGGGACGCTGCAAAGCACATCGCCCTTCCCTCTGAGAACTGCGCGTTCTGGTCAAAGATGGCGCAGATCGACATGTTCCAGTACGGCGAGATCCTCGGCTCTCCCGCAGACGGCGCTACCGCAACAGAGAACGCCGCGTGGATCACGGAGTACGCGCAGTACATCGGCGTTTCGGACACCGTCTACAGCGCGGCGCTCATGTCGGCGGTCAGAGACGGTACGACCTACAAGAGCACAGGCAACTGGAATAAAAAGGGCGTTGACTCGGGTAAGATCGTCAACTGGTCGGAGAGCCATGACTCCTACTCCAACGAGGTCAGCTCCGGCGGCTGGACAAAGAACCTGAGACAGAACGTCGTGGATAAGGCATACGCGCTGTTGGCGGCAAGGGCGGATTCACAGACCTTGTATCTCTCGCGCCCCTTCCAGACGGCGCATCAGTCCATCAACTACGGCGTAAAGGGCAGCACGCACTTTACGTCCGCCGAGATCGCGGCGGTCAACAAATTCCACAACGCGATGATCGGCAAGGACGAAAAGGTCCTCGGCGCCAGCACCTATTACGCGGTATTGCGCACAGGCGGCGCGGTGATCGTCCCCAAGACCAATGACAGCGACGTTTCGGTCAACAACACCAATTCGATGGTGCCAGAGGGCACGTATCTCGACGAGGTTACGGGCAACACCTTCACCGTCACAGCGAAAACGATCACGGGTCACGTCGGCAGCACCGGTATCGCCGTGCTTTATAATAGGATCGCCGAGCCTACGGTCGCTCCCACTCAGGCTCCCACTCAGGCTCCCACTCAGGCTCCTACTCAGGCGCCCACTCAGGCTCCTACCCTTGCCCCCACCGAAGCGCCTACAGAAGCGATAACGATCACAATCGGCGACGCAGACCTTGACGGCGATATCTCGATCATTGACGCGACCTATGTCCAGCAGTCGCTCGCGACGATCAGAACGCTGAATGATGTACAAATGATCGCAGCGGACGCTGATCAGGACGGCGACGTCAGCTCTATTGATGTGACAGGACTCCAGCGATATCTCGCGGGGATCGTGACATCAGGCTTCCGCGTCGGAGAGACCGCCACGATTTATAAGAGTATATAAAGCATATAAAAAAAGGCAGGCAGGGAGCAATAAACTCCCTGCCTTAACTTATGTGTTCCGTTATAGAATCGGCTATCTATTTTCGCGTTAAAATCAGGACAGGCAAATAAAAGAACAAATCCGAACCCTTCCCCAATCGGGACAAGGTTCGGATTTGTACCATTTGGTGCGGATAACAGGAGTTGAACCTGCATGAGCGCAATGCTCACATGGACCTGATGGTTACACCACGTCGGTGAAACCCTGTTTTTCCCATTCCTATGCGGTTTGTTGAGTGTAGTATAGCATAGAGGTCCGGAGATGTCAAATGGGAATCCTGATTCGTGACGCGATTGAGAAATATATAGAAAAGCACGGGAAGATTTAAATATGAATAAATCAAGATTTGAATTTGAAATAATCTATGGATATTATAGCATATCATAGGTTGTTAGTAAAGTCCTCCAAAAGCCTGATAAACAGTGGATTTATCGCAGTTTGCTTACCTTATGCGGACATATGATTTCACATTTTATTATATCGTTCCCGACGGCTCGTAAGGGCAAAGATGAGGGAAAGAAAAACTGATAATAAGCTATAACAAAATGTGGCAATCAAGGTGCTGTGATATATGTATGAATATATTTTTGGAGGATTCTATAATGAAACACAATTTTGAAATTAGCTATACACAACAGGGCGATTATCTTCTGCCCGACCTGAGATTACCCGAACAGCCGAAGGTTGAGATTGGAATATGGGGCAAACGGCATTTACGCTACATCAAGCAGCACCACAAAGTCCGGTCTCACAATCGATATCGAGGCTTAAAGCAAGGCTC
>CADBYC010000036.1 GCA_902798755.1 uncultured Ruminococcus sp.
CCGCGACTCCTCCTCTCCCCACAACGCGAGGCGTTGTAGGGACCCCGGAAGTGACAGGCGCCAGCCTGTCTGCGTCTCCCGTCGCGCTATCCGAAATATTTCACTAATATCTGATTAAATCTTTTTATCAAGGATTAGTATTATCTTGAACGACCATCAACCACTGATATTTGAAACGAGGGTTTTATGAATAACAAAAAGAAAGAACTGATCCGCTCGCTCAAGTTTGTGCTGTTCTCCATTTCCGCAGGTGTGATCCAGATCGTCTCCTTTACGCTTTTGACGGAGTTTACGGGGCTTAGCTACTGGCCGTGTTACCTGATCTCACTGGTATTATCGGTGCTGTATAACTTCACGATCAACCGTAAATTCACTTTCCATTCCGCGGCGAATGTCCCGATCGCGATGCTGAAGGTGTTTCTGTACTACTTAGTGTTTACGCCGCTCTCCACGATCGGCGGCAACTTTCTGGTCGAGTCTTTGGGGTGGAATGAATACCTCGTAGAGTTGCTCAGCATGCTCTTGAATTTCATCACCGAATTCCTGTTCACCCGCTTTGTTGTCTACGGCAAGCAGATAGACAACGATGAAAAGTACATTGAGAAAGAGTCAAAGAAGACGAAGAAGAAGCTCGAACAGCTTTCGGATGATATCAACGAAGTGTAATGGCGATACGAATCAACTACGATCATATCATGAAGCACGAATGAAGATATCAACTATCTACAGACGATATCATGAAGCGTGAATGATGGCGTCATCAACAGCAATCAGCATAAAGAAAAGGAACCGCTTGATAACGGTTCCTTTTTTGTGTCATGATCGGTTCACTCATTAGAGTGTACAGCGAACTTGTATTAACTTGACGTCTGATAAGATTTAGAACAAATGTTTCACGTGAAACATTTAGTCGATCCTTTCGAAGCGCCTCATCCTCTTGCCGTCGCGTTCGATGATCTCTCGGAACATCTCATACGGGCGTACCCATAACTCGCGGTCGCCGTACAGCGCGCGGTAAATGACCATTTTCTCAGTCGTTTCGCTGTCCTTCGCAAAGTCGATGACTTCGTATTCATTGCCCTTGAAATGTCTGTATCTGCCCTTGACGATCTCTTCGGGTACAAGCTCGGGCTCGGCGGCAGGGGAGGGGACTTCTGTCTGATCGGTCGCGGGAGCGTTGTCAGGGATGATAACCTCTTCCTGCGCTTCGTTATAGTCTACTTTGAATGAGCCGTCATTCTCGACTAAGATCATGGAGCTCATCGGGGGTACACTGACTTCAAACCAGCCGTTGCAGCCGTACTGCTGATTGCCGTTGAGCACGTCGGTCAGGACGCCGTTGAAGTTGGTGTTCACGCCGATGTTGCGGTACTCGCCGCTCTGGTTGAGCATGACGTATACCTTCTGACTGTCGGTTTTCATGGAGAAGCACATATGCTCAAGCTGGATCAGCTCGTTCTTGTACTTGCCGTTTTGAAGCGCTTCGAGCTTGTGACGCAGAGTGCCTAATTTGCAGATATGCTCAAAGAGCGCCTGATCGGGATTGTCGAGCGAATCCAGATTCAGCTCGCGTCTGAGGTCGTCGTCGGAATGAGGCTGTTTTCTGCCCTCCATACCGAATTCACTGCCGTAGTAGACGGACGGAACACCCGGCATACAGTACAGCATGGTGTAAACGTTTTTCTGTAACGCCTTATCACGGATAATGCTCGCGAGTCTGGTGACATCGTGGTTATCCGCAAAGTTGTACATATAGAGATTCTTGTACATGCCCCAGTCGCCGAACTGACGGTCGACGGAATGGGCAAATTCAAAGTAGTTGCGGTCGTTATGGCTGGAGAACAGACCCTTGTAGATCTCGTAATTTGTAACGGAATCGAGCGCTTCGGGGTTGGCGATACGGTTGTAGTCGCCGCCGACGATCTCGCCGAACATCCAGAAATCTTCTTTCTTGCTCTTGCAGAAGGAGCGCAGGCGCTTGAAGAAGTTGACGTCCATGACGTTCGCCGCGTCAAGGCGCAGACCGTCGATACCGAACTCGTCGATCCAGTAGCCTACCGCGTCGAGCAGGTGCTCTACGACGTCGTTGTTCTGTAAATTGAGCTTGACAAGATCATAGAAGCCCGCCCAGCCCTCGTAGCTGAAGTGGTCTCCGTAGGGACTCTGCTGATCAAAGCGGATATTATAGAACCATGAGGTGTAGATGGAGCCCATTCCGCGCTCCTGGATATCTTTGAACGCAAAGAAATCTCTGCCGACATGATTGAAAACGCCGTCGAGCAGTACTCGGATACCGTTCTGATGCAGGGTATCGCAAATACGCTTGAAGCTCTCGTTGTCACCCAGACGGCTGTCGATCTTTTTGTAGTCGATGGTATCATAGCCGTGCTTTGTGCTCTCAAATACCGGATTGAACAGGATACAGTTGACGCCCATCTTCTTGAAATGGGGGATAAAGTCAATGATTTTGTCCAGTCGGTAGTTCAGTTGAAAATCATTTTGTTTAGGCGCTCCGCAAAAGCCGAGCGGATAAATGTTGTAGATCACGGTATCGTGTATCCAATGCATGATAATACCTCCTTTGGATCGGTTACCTGAAAATGGCCGAATCTGAACCAAATCTGTTGCGGTTCGATTTCGGTCGCTTTTAGAGTATAGCATTTTTTTGATCAAAGTCAAATAATTAATGTTGAATTTGTGTGAATAATGTGTTAATATATTCATCGTGATTTAACGTAATGTACGAAATCTGTCTTCAAGAATCATGATAGAGGTGCAAAATGGCTAAATATGTCGTTGTAGAAGAAAAAGTAGAGACACAAACCGAGAGACGACTGCGTATTTTTATCGCGGTATTGTATTTTATTCAGGTATTATTGCTTCCGCTGCCGTTGATGCACGGCGATATCGAGGGCGGTATCGGTCACCGCACGGCGCTGAATCTTTTGTTCCAGTATAACGGCTTCAACAGCTTTGCCGAAGTGATGGTAGCGGTCTACGGCGCGATACTGATCGTCATGCCGATCGTTTCATTCTTCTTCTTCGTGCTGGATAAGAGATCGAAGAAAAAGTATCTTGTCAGCGTGATCACCTGTTTCCTTTGCGCGATCATTATTTGCTTCGGCGTTAAGGAGACGATCGCGATCGGCGGCGTATTCACACTGATCCTTGAGATCGTGATCCTGTTCTTCACTTCCTTAGGCTTCCAGGCGACCCGTATGAGAGAACGCGACGCCTTAAAATAAGATTCTGAATCGCTTTGTCCGCGCATATACTGACTCAGGTGATGTATATGCGCGGAATTTTTATGCGCGTTTCAATTGTGATCATAGCTATATGCGGGGCGTTCGGTCTGTCTGCCTGCACGCGTGTGATCGAAAACGCATCGGATGAACTGAAAATGTACCATTGGGCATGTGAAGAGGAAAACGGCAGTCAGATATCGCTGTCCTTTGAGGATACCGACGCGTGTCTGACGGTCGAAAATGAAGCGTTCTCAATGAATATCGAGGGGCTTTGTATCGCGGACGATGATTCGTTTACCATCTGTGATTCAAAGAGTAAGAATAATTATACGTTTTGTTATCAGCTGTACGGAGATAGGGTAGAGCTGAGCTTTGGGTCGGGTATGATCTCGCTTGATAAGGTAGATTAGCGATTACTAACCTCATAGATGACAAATGAACAGGGAGATTCCCGCTTTTTAATTCTCTCACGCTATTGTAAATGCAAGGCAATTTTGATAGAATACTGTCGTATCGTAAAAGACAGAAAGGTGAGGGTACGATTGAAATTTGTCAAGAACCTTTTATCCGCTGTGCTGGCGGGTATCATGATCTCTTTCGGCGGCGCTGTGTATCTCGCGTGCGTAGCGGCTGAAAAAGCGCAGCTCGGAGCGGTATTATTCTCTCTCGGATTATCGGTCATCCTGATCATGGGATTTTTGTTGTTCACGGGAAAAACGGCTTATCTGCTTGAAAACAAGCCTGCGTATATCCCGTATCTGCTGACTATTTGGCTCGGCAATATCTTAGGCTGTATGCTGATGGGGTTGATGGTAGGCTTTGCTAAACCGAACCTTGCGGAAACAGCGAAAACGCTGTGTGAAGCGAAGCTCGGACAAACGCCGTGGCAGACGTTGATTTTGGGCGCGTTATGCGGTATCCTCGTGTATATCGCGGTGGATTACTTCAAGAGCGACGACGATAAAAAGTCACTGCCGAAGTACCTATTGGTGTTCACCTGCGTGCCCGCTTTTATTTTGTGCGGATTTGAGCACAGCGTAGCGGACATGTTCTACTTTGCGGCGGCGAACACCTTGTATTCTGTCAAAGGGATCGTTTATATCCTCTTGGTATCGGCGGGTAACCTTGTCGGCGCGGTGGCTTTCCATATGCTGAAAAAGGCGGTCTTGAAGAAATAAGCCGATAAATTATTTTGTCTTTATTGAAGAAGTTGCATGAAGTTATGCAATTAATCGGGTCGTTCAATAATAAAAAATTGCATAATTCCAAGCAGTGAAAAGGTCGCAGTTTGTTGCGACTTTTTTCATTTTTATGTTGATATAACGACTCATTTGTGCTATAATAAACTGTCAAATTATGCATAATAGGAGTTGAAGCGTTTGATCATCCTCGGTATCGATCCCGGATATGCCATCGTCGGTTGGGGCGTTGTTGAATATCAAGGCATAAAGCACCGTCCTGTCGCGTTCGGCGCGATCACGACTGAGGCGCATACGGACTTCAATCTTCGCTTAAAGCAGATCTACGACGATATGGTGGAGCTGATCGAACGCTCAAAGCCCGACGTGATGTCGATCGAGAAGCTCTATTTCAACACGAATACGACGACAGCGATACAGGTTGCGCAGGCAAGAGGCGTGATATTGCTCGCGGCTGAGCAGGCGCATATTCCTGTGTATGAATATACGCCTTTACAGGTGAAGGTAGCGGTCACGGGATATGGCAAGGCGTTAAAGCCGCAGGTCATGGAGATGACAAGACGGCTGCTGCATTTGAAGGAAGTACCGAAGCCCGACGATACCGCCGACGCGTTGGCGCTGGCGCTCACTCATACGCAGGCGGCGGGTACGAATCTGCGTGATTATATGATGAAGAAAGGGATCAAGTAATGATATATTCCGTTCGCGGTAATCTGATATTGATGGACGCGGGCTTTGCCGTAGTAGAATGCGGTGGAGTCGGCTATCGCGTCCAGACCTCTATCACGACCCAGAAACAGCTCAAGCTCAATACGGAGACCATGCTGTACACCTACATGAACGTCCGCGAGGACGCGATGGAGCTGTATGGCTTTGCGAGCAAGGGCGAGCTGTCGACCTTTAAAATGCTGATCGGCATTACGGGCGTAGGTCCGAAGGTCGCGCTGGCAATCTTGTCGGAGTTGAGCTCGGAGCAGATCGCAATGTGTGTGTCATCAGGTGACAGCAAAACGCTGACCCGAGCTTCAGGCGTAGGTCCGAAGCTCGCTCAGCGTATCGTGCTTGAATTGAAAGACAAGATCAAGGGAATCGCGGAAAGCGAAGGCTTTGAGATCAGCAAGGGCAGCGTTGTTGTCGATACCGGAAACGTACCGAAGGCGGTTGCGGCTCTGGCGGTGCTCGGATACTCCGCGGCTGACGTCACGCCGATCCTCTCAAAGCTCGATCCGAACATGTCGGTAGAGGCGATGATCGCCGCGACCTTGAAGCAAATGGCTTGATTGATTATATTTCTGATTTGGAATTATTACTCCTTTGAAAGGACCATTCGATGGATTATAACACTGATTTTGAAATGGATTTTGAGGATCGTATCATGGACACCTCGGAGATACCCTCCGACGCGATCGACTCTGATAATCCGTTAAGACCGAAAACGCTCGATGATTATATTGGTCAGGATAAAGCGAAAGAAAATCTGAGAGTCTTTATCGAAGCCGCAAAGAAACGCGGAGAGTCGCTGGATCACGTTTTGCTGTACGGCCCTCCCGGACTGGGCAAAACGACCCTATCGGCGATCATTGCGAATGAGATGGGTGTGAATATCCGCATCACCTCGGGCCCCGCTATCGAAAAGCCCGGTGATCTGGCGGCGCTGCTCACGAATCTGAATCCCGGCGATGTGCTGTTTATCGACGAGATACACCGACTGTCACGTTCGGTAGAGGAGATACTCTATCCGTCGATGGAGGACTTTGCGATCGATATCATCACAGGCAAGGGACAGATGGCGGCTTCTTATCATCTGCCGCTGCCGAAGTTTACGCTTGTCGGCGCGACGACAAGGGCTGGTCAGCTGACGGCTCCTTTGCGCGATCGCTTCGGCGTAGTACTGCGACTGGAAATGTATTCTCCTGAGGAGCTGGCGCAGATCATCACCCGCTCCGCGGGAATTTTGAATATCAAGATCGACGAGGAAGGCGCGTTGGAGCTTGCCTCCCGCTCACGCGGTACGCCGCGTATCGCTAACCGTTTGCTAAAGCGCGTCCGCGATTTCTCCGAGGTCATCTCCGACGGCGTGATCACGCTCAAGGTTGCTCAGACGGCGCTGGAGAGATTGGAGATCGACGAGCTGGGTCTCGACCAGAATGACCGCCGACTGCTGGATACGATGATCCGTTATTATAACGGCGGGCCTGTCGGATTGGAAACGATCGCCGCCGCGATCGGTGAAGAAGCGGTCACGATCGAGGACGTGTATGAGCCTTATCTCATGCAGATCGGCTTTTTGGCGCGTACGCCGAGAGGTCGATGCGTGACAGCCGCGGCATATCAGCATTTGGAATATAAGGTACCCACGAATACAGCCGCCGCGCAAGGCAGTTTATTTGATAATTAAGAGAGAATTACTATGCGAAAAACAGTTAATTGGAGCGATTATGAGCTCATTGATTCCTCCTCCGGGGAGCGATTGGAGCGCTGGGGCGATATTATTCTGATCCGTCCCGACCCGCAGGTGATCTGGAACACTGAGCGCAGAAATCCGCTTTGGCGCAATGCTCACGCGCGCTATATCCGCTCGAATACAGGCGGCGGAAAATGGCAGATGTTCAAGAAGGTGCCTGCTTCATGGCAGATCAAATACCGTGACCTGCTCTTTAATGTGAAGCCGATGGGCTTCAAGCATACGGGGGTTTTTCCCGAGCAGGCGGTCAACTGGGATTTTGCCGCGGATATCATCAAGAAATCTGACAGACAGCTGAATATTCTGAACCTGTTCGGCTATACGGGCTGTGCGACGATCGCTTGTCTGAAAGCGGGAGCGAAGGTGTGCCACGTTGACGCGTCGAAGGGTATGGTCAACTGGGCGAAGGAAAACGCCGTGTCTTCCAATGTCGCCGATCTGCATGTTAGGTGGATCGTGGACGACTGCGCGAAGTTCGTCGCGCGGGAGATCAGACGCGGTCACAAATATGACGGTATCATCATGGACCCGCCGTCCTACGGCCGCGGTCCGAACGGCGAGATCTGGAAGCTCGAAGAGCGTATCTATGAATTTGTAGAGCTGTGCGCGGGCGTTCTGTCCGATCGCGCAGAGTTTGTGATCTTGAACTCCTACACGACGGGGCTGTCTCCGTCGGTGATGGAATATTTGTTGGGGTCGGTGATCAAGAGCCGATTCGGTGGAGAGGTATCGTCCGACGAGATCGGTCTGGACGTGACCGAAACAGGAATGACCCTGCCCTGCGGTTCGACCGCGATCTGGCGCAGATAAGCTGTCGCTGTTAATTATCGTCATCGCGCATGAAAAGCGTGATGATTTTTTGGAGAGTATATGGAATTTATTTCAGTACAAAACGTAACATTTCGATATAATGAAGAGGGCGAAAACGCGAAGCTCGTGCTTGACGACGTATCTTTCGAGGTCAGGCAGGGCGAATTTGTCGCGCTCCTCGGTCATAACGGCTCGGGTAAAAGCACGATCGCAAAGCACCTCAACGCGATGCTGATCCCGTCCTCGGGCAAGGTGTATATCGACGGCATGGATACGACCGATGAAGCGGTCACCTATGATATCCGCCGCAAGGTGGGATTGGTATTACAGAATCCCGATAATCAGCTTGTCGCGAGTATCGTCGAGGAGGACGTGGCTTTCGGCCCCGAGAACCTCGGTATCCCTGCCGATGAGATACGCGTCAGAGTCGATGAAGCGCTCAAGGCGGTCGATATGTATGATCATCGGCTCAAAGCGCCGTTCAAGCTCAGCGGCGGTCAGAAGCAGAGAGTGGCGATCGCGGGGATCATCGCGATGCGGCCCGACTGTATCGTATTGGACGAGCCTACCGCGATGCTTGACCCGAAGGGCAGGCAGGAGGTACTTGATACCATTCTGAAGCTCAACCGTGAAAACGGTATAACCGTCGTGATGATCACCCATTATATGGAAGAGGCTGTTTTAGCCGATAGGGTATATGTTGTCGACAACGGTAAAATGCTGACGGAGGGCACGCCGAGAGAGGTTTTCTCTCAGGTGGAGCTGATGAAAAAGCACCGTCTGGATGTTCCTCAGGCAACGGAGCTGTGTTATAAACTGCGTGCCTGCGGCGTCGATATAAAAGGACTGCCGCTGAATGAGGAAGAATGCACCTCGATATTAAAGGAGGTGCTGTTATGAGCTTACTCAGCGTCAAAGACCTCTCGTATATCTATTCGAAGGATACGCCGTTTCAGCATACGGCGGTCGATCAAGTCAGCTTTGACGTAGAACGCGGCGACTTTATCGGTATCATCGGTCACACCGGGTCGGGTAAATCGACCTTGGTGCAGATGCTCAACGGCTTATTGAAGCCCTCAGTGGGTACGATCACGCTCGACGGCGTGAATATCTGGGATAAGCCAAAGGAGATACGAAAAATCCGATTCAAGGTCGGCTTGGTGTTCCAGTATCCCGAGTATCAATTATTTGAAGAAACAGTAGAGAAGGATATTTCGTTCGGTCCGGGTAACATGGGACTGAGCGAGGACGAGATCAAGGAGCGCGTGAAAAACGCGGCGAAATTCGTTGACCTGAAAGACGATCTGCTTCCGAAATCTCCGTTTGATCTATCCGGCGGTGAAAAGCGCAGAGCGGCGATCGCGGGCGTGATCGCAATGGACCCCGATATCCTGATCCTTGACGAGCCCTGCGCGGGATTAGACCCCTTGGGCAGAGATATCCTGCTGACTCAGATCTATCAATATCATAAGGAACGCGGCAATACCGTATTGCTGGTGTCCCACTCGATGGAGGACGTCGCGTCGGTTTGTGATAAAGTCATGGTGATGAATCACTCGCATTTAGAGATGTATGACACCTGTGAAAAGGTCTTCTCTCAGGGTGAGAAGCTCGCGACTATGGGCTTGCGCCTGCCGCAGATCACGTCGATCGTGGATTCGCTGATCGATATGGGAGTGCCGCTTATAAAGGGTACTTTGACGGTAGAGAACGCTGTGCTGAGTATCACGGAGTATCTGAAAAAGGAGGGACGGCTATGAGAGATATCACTCTCGGTCAGTACTTTCCTGCTGATTCGATCATCCACAGACTGGATCCGCGCGTCAAGATACTCAGCCTGATCGCGTATATTGCGCTGGTGTTCTGTACCTTTAACGTCTTTTCACTTGCTTTTACCGCTTTGACGGTGCTTATGATCGTCTTGATGACGAAGGTGCCGCTCAAGCTGTATCTAAAGAGCCTGAAGGTCATTATTATCATCGTGATCATCACGTCGATACTCAATCTGTTTTACGGAACAGGCGAGCCGATCTTCCAATGGTGGATCATCAAGGTGACCCGCGAGGGTATCAGAAACGCGGTATTCGTCTGCGTGAGGATCGTGTGCCTGATTTTGCTCAGCTCAGTGCTGACATTCACGACCTCGCCGACTGATCTGACGGACGCTCTCGAGAGATTGATGAAGCCGCTGAAGATCTTCCATGTAAAGGTCCATGAGATCGCGATGATGATGACGATCGCTCTGCGATTCGTTCCGACCTTACTGGAAGAGACCGACAAGATCATGGCGGCGCAGAAGGCGAGAGGCGCCGATATGGAAAGCGGCAATTTGTTCGCGCGTATCAGGGCGTTGGTGCCTGTGCTGATACCGCTGTTCGTATCCGCGTTCCGACGCGCGTATGAACTGGCGCTCGCGATGGAATGTCGCTGTTATCGCGGCGGCGAGGGAAGAACCCGCATGAAGCAGCTCCATCTGTCGAAGCGGGACGGCGTCTGTATCGTGATATCGATTATCATTATTGCTTGTATCGTATTACTGAATGTGTTCGGCGGTGCGATCTATCAACTGTTTGTATGAGAAATTTACTATTGACTTTATCCTATTGCGGGAAAAATCTGCATGGCTGGCAGATACAGGATAACGCGTTGACGGTACAGGAGGTCTTTCAGGACGCGCTGTATCAGATCATTCATGAGCGTCCTGATATCAAGGGCTGTTCGCGTACCGACAGCGGCGTGCATGCCAATATGTACTGCGTATCCATGAAGATCGAGCACCCGATCACCGAGAATCATCTGATGATGGCGATGAACCGCTATCTCCCCGATGACGTAGCGGTAACGCAGGTGCGCAGGGTGGAAGATGACTTTCACGCGCGGTATTCCTGCAAAGGAAAGGAATATGTCTATAAGGTTTGGAACAGCCGTGTGCGCAATCCGTTTTTGCATGACTTGGCACTCCACTATCGTTATGAGATGGACGTAGAGAAGCTGAATCAAGAAGCGCAGGCGTTTGTCGGCGCGCATGACTTCACCTCCTTTTGTACGCTGGATAAACGAGAAAAAGGGGACTTCACAAGAACGGTGAAGTATTTCACGGTGCAGCGTGAGGGTGATCTTGTGACTTTTACGGTAGCGGCGGACGGATTTTTGTATAATATGGTGCGTATAATGGTGGGAACACTGCTCGCGATGAATAACGGACGGATCCCGTTCGGAACGCTGTCTGATATAATCAATGCGGAAAATCGTAAAGCGGCAGGTCCGACCGCACCTGCCTGCGGATTGTATTTGAATAAAGTGTTTTACGACGATCATGAATGAAATCGGGTGAGAATATGGCTAAAAAAGGAAGGCGCTTTGCCGACGAAGATAACAGCTTCAAGAATATTGACGAACGTTATACTGAGGAAGACAGCGCTGTCGATGATGATGACGAGCGTTATGAGGCGGAAGATAACGGCGCTGACGAAATAGATGAGGAACAGGAGAACGACGAAGGGCCGAAGCATGGGACGAAAGCGGATAAAGATAAACGGCTCAAGGATAAGAATTCTAAGAAACTTGAAAAGCTCCTGAAAAAGCAGAAGCGGAAAGAAAAACATTCTCACCGCGAGGTTCTGTCTTATGAGGATATGCCTTTGGAAGAACGTGAGGATGACGAGCTGACCGATACTCCTAAGAAAAAGGGCAAGATACCCGTCAAGAGGATTGTCGCCGTATGTATTATCGTTCTGCTGTTGTTCGGTATCGTTTTTTACGCGTTCAACTCAGACAAGCTGTCGTTTCATAATATCTCCAACTTCTTCAGCTACGGTATGTTCAATAACCGCAGCGAGGAAAAGTTCCCCTTGGATATCAAGGGCGTGAGCGTCAGCACCGGCAACTTTATGCGTATCGGTCAGGATATCTGCTATTCCTCCGATACCAAGACGCAGCTGCTGAATAATTACGGCAGATCGGAGTTCTCGGCTCAGCATGCCTTTATCGCTCCTGTTCTGACAGTCAGCAAGCAAGGCGCGCTTGTCTACAACCTCGGCGGTAAGGGCTATCAGCTCATCAACAAAGAGGGAGAAGTATTCAGCGCGGAAGCAAATGATGATATCTTGACTGCCGCCTACGCGGATAACGGATACTATGCGCTTGTGACCAAAAGCAGCGGATATCTCTCAAAGCTCTATGTCTACAATGAAAAGCATGAGCAGATCTTTGCGTATTCCTTTGCGGATTATTATGTGACTGCCGTCAGCCTGAATTCCAACGGCAGTAAGGCGGTCGTAGCGGGTGTATCGGCGCTCAACGGCGTGGAGATCTCTTCCATCTACGTGCTGGATTTCACGAAGGATACGCCGCTGTACTTCCTTGAACTGGAAAATAATATCATTTACAATATCTCGTATCTGAACGATAAATACGCCTGCGCAGTCGGGCGCTCCGCCGCTTACTCTGTCAACACCTATAATGGCGAGATCGCGACAGCGGATTATGAGGGCAGAGATCTGACCGCTTTCGATATCAATACGGATACTAATACCTTTACGTTGTCCTTATCAAGTTCGGGCGACGGTAGAAACTGTGATATCGTGTCCTATACGACCAACGGTACTCAGGATAAAGCCTTTACGGTCGATAAGAAGATCATTGATATCTCGACCTTCAAAGGCAGAGTAGCGCTGATGACAGATGAATCTGTCTTGCTGTACTCCAAAGACGGTCACGCGTATTCCGAGAAAGAGTTGAGCTCCGATCCTCACGCGGTCGTTCTGTACACGAAATCGGACGCTTATGTTCTGTGTACGGGATATATCGACTCTATGTCATTATGAGGTTGATCTATGATATTTGATATCATTTTGGTCGCGATCTTCATCATCTTGATCATTGTGAATGTATGGCGGGGATTCGCAAAATCCTTGGCAAGTATCCTCTCGGCTGTCGGCGCTTATTTCGGCGCGACGGCGCTGGGCGGGATGATCGCCAACTTTATCTATGATTCGTTGATCCAGCCTGCTGTGACGAAAGCGGTGAAGGACGCGGTCGTCAATGTGAGCAATCAGACTGCCGACGGCGTTGTATCTGCGCTGCCGACATGGCTGACGGGATTGATAAAGATTTCCGCGGAGGATCTTACAAAGCTGTTACAACAGCCGATCTCAGAAGCGTCTGGTTCGATCGCCGAAACGGTGAATACCGCGATCCGACCGATCGCGATCGGTATCATTACAGCACTGGCGACGGTGATCTTGTTCTTACTGCTGATCATTATCCTGCGCAAGCTGATCACTAAACCGATCGTGCTGCTGTTCCGCTTCCCGATATTGAATTTTGTCAATCGGTTGCTAGGAGCGGTAATCGGCTTTATCGACGCGTTCTTGCTCGTCAGTATGTTGGCATATCTGACGAAATTGATCATTGTGAATGCCAGTCCGCAGTCAAGTTGGTTCAATGAATCAACAATTTACAATTCTTTCATATTTTATCATTTCTACAGTGGTAATATATTCTCGTGGATCAGTTCGTTGATTACGGGAATCAAGATATAATTTCAAGGTTTTTTAATCAGAATGAGGGATAAGTCGTTATGAGTAATGAAACGAAAAACGAAGTGATCAGCAAAGACCTGATGACGATACCGAACGCAATATCGTTTGTCAGGATCCTGTTAATTACGCCTTTTGTCGCTTTTTTCATCGCTGCCAAATATATCACAGGAAATTATATACCTGCGATCATCATTATCGCGCTGTCGGGTATCTCGGATCTGTTTGACGGTATGATTGCGAGGAAGTTCCATCAGGAATCGGAGCTGGGAAAGGTACTGGATCCGTTGGCGGATAAGCTGACCCTGATCGCCGTGGGTATTTGTCTGATCTTCATCGAGCCGTATGTTTTACCCTTGATGATCATAATGGTATTGAAGGATATCCTGATGATCATTGGCGGTACGATCATTATCAATAAGGGCGTGATCCCTCCGAAATCGTCATGGTACGGTAAAGCAAGTACGTTCATGTTCTATATCTCTGTGGCGATGGTAGTATTGATGGAGATCTTTAATTTCCACAATGAAACCATCTCTCTTGCCGTATTAGGCGTTACGGCAGGCATGATGATCTTTTCACTGATCAATTACGCGATCATTTTCTTTAAAATACAGAAGCAGATCAAAACGAAAGAGGAGAGCACTTCTACCGTTCAGGCTTCTATCACAGATAAACAGTAAAGGAGTAGGTATATGATTTGTTCCAGATGTCAGAAGCGTCCCGCTGTTGTGTTCGTATCCAGCAATAAGGATGATACACAGCCGCGCGGATATTGCCTTTTATGCGCGCAGGAACTCGGGATCAAACCCGTTGAGGATATCATCAAGAAAATGGGTATCTCTCCCGAGGACCTTGAATCGGTTCAAGAGCAGATGGACTCCATTATGGAGAACATGGGCGATATGAGCGAATTGTCAGATTTTGCGCAGAACTTACAGGCGAATAATGATAACGCTGATAACGCGATCACTCCCGCAGAGGATCACAACGATAATGAGGATGAAGACGGATTCACGCCCGGCGGCGCTCCGTCTTTTCCGAATCTTTTCAACTTTTTCGGCAACGCAAACAATGCGAACGGCACTAAGAAGGACGCTCCCGCGGATAAAAGCGGAAAGGATAAACAAAGACAGAAAAACCGCAAGCATATCAATCTGTACTGCGAGGATCTGACGCATAAAGCCCGCAGCGGCAAGATCGACAGGATCATCGGCAGAGATAAAGAGATCGAGCGCGTGATCCAGATCCTCAGCCGCCGTACAAAAAATAATCCCTGCTTGATCGGCGAGCCCGGCGTCGGTAAAACCGCTATCGCCGAGGGACTGGCGCTGAGGATCGCTCAGGGTAAGGTGCCGCATCGTTTGAAGGATAAAGAGATCCAGTTGCTTGATTTGACGGCGCTGATCGCGGGTACACAATTCCGCGGTCAGTATGAGAGCCGTATCAAGGGCTTGATGAAAGAGGTCAAGGAAGCGGGAAATATCATCCTGTTTATCGACGAGGTGCATAACCTTGTCGGCGGCGGTGACAGCGAAGGCACGATGAACGCGGCGAATATCTTAAAGCCCGCGTTATCCCGCGGCGAGATTCAGGTCATCGGCGCGACTACCTTTAACGAATACCGTAAATACATTGAGAAGGATTCCGCCTTAGAGCGCCGTTTCCAGCCTGTCAAGGTATCTGAACCGAGCATCGGCGATACGATCGAGATATTGATGGGTATCAAGGAATACTATGAAAACCATCATAACGTCAGAGTAGGGGAGGACATCGTCAGAAAGGCGGCTGTATTCTCTGAACGCTACATCACGGACCGTTTCCTGCCCGACAAAGCGATCGACCTTTTGGATGAAGCGTGCGCTTGCGCTTCGCTGAGAAACAAAGAACGTGAAACATATGAAACGTTAGTTGACGAGAAAAAGGCGCTTCAGATCTCAAAGGAAATGATCTCAGGGGAAGACCCGATTGATTATGAGGCGCTGGCTACCGTTACTTCGGAGCTGGCAAGAGTCGATGAACAGCTAAGCGGCGTTGATGAAGCGACGCTGATCGCGGAGGTCACGGAAGTTGACCTGGCGAATGTCATCGAGCTTTGGACGGGTATCCCGCAGTCGCGCGTCCGTGAAAATGAGCTGTTGAAGCTGATGGATATCGAAGGCGCGTTAAAGAAGAAAATCATCGGTCAGGACGAGGCGGTCGACGCTCTCGCAAAGGCGATCAAGCGCTCGCGCGTACAGATCTCACCCAGACGCAGACCTGCTTCATTCATCTTTGTCGGTCCGACCGGCGTGGGTAAAACGGAGCTTGTCAAGGTGCTGTCGCTTGAACTGTTCGATACGCCTGAAACGCTGATCCGTCTGGATATGTCCGAGTTCATGGAAAAGCACTCCGTCTCGAAGATCATCGGTTCTCCTCCCGGCTATGTCGGCTATGACGAGGCGGGTCAGGTGACGGAGAAGGTGCGCCGCAGACCGTATTCCGTACTGCTGTTTGACGAGATCGAAAAGGCTCACCCCGACGTCATGAATATCCTGTTACAGATACTTGACGAAGGCAAGCTGACCGACGCTCACGGCAGAACCGTTGACTTTTCCAACACCGTCATTGTGATGACTTCGAATGCCGGTTCTTCTCACAGAGAGAATGCACTCGGCTTTGGCAAGACACAGGAAAGCGCCGCTCGTGAGAGTGTTATGAAGGGACTCAGAGAATTCCTCAGACCTGAATTCCTTGCCCGCGTCGACGAGATCATCGTATTCAAGAATCTTGAAAAGGAAGATTTCATCAAGATCGCTGAGCTGATGCTGAGCGAGTATGTCGAGACCCTGCATGAAAAGGGTATCGAGTTCCGCTATGACGAGAAGGCTTGCGAGTATCTCGCTGGGAAATCCTGTAACGGTCAATCAGGCGCGCGTGATCTGCGCAACCTGATCCGCAAGGAAGTGGAGGATCAGATCACTGAACAGATGATCCTGCACGGTGAAGGTGGACTGTCCGCGATCGCGATTTCTTCCGACGGAGAAAAACTGACGGTCGAAACGATTTGATAAGTTGAATGGGGCGGTTTGACGACCGCCCCTTGTTCATGTTTTTGTTGACATAATTTGAAAATGTGGTATACTGTTACTGTTGTTGGGAAGTAGCCAAGCGGTAAGGCAACGGACTTTGACTCCGTCATTCGTGGGTTCGAACCCCGCCTTCCCAGCCATACTAAGTGAATAAAATAGATATTCACCCCCAAAAGCCCGATTCTATCGGGCTTTTTGGCGTCTAAAGAACGTGTTTTTCAGTTGCATGAAACATAGATATTTTTCGGGTGTTTTCCCTGTCTGTCGGGTTGTTATATTACATTATGATTCGGTTAACAGCTACTCGGCAGTGATGGCGTCTAGATTTGCACCGTACTATCCTTATCCTTTATGAGCAACCAGCTTCTCGGCGAAGGTCACACGGCTGCATCTATTGATGAGCTGTACTTGTTCCTTACTAACATGACCGCAATCGAATATATCCGCAACGCCATGAAGCGTGTGCGAAAGAAAGAATCCTCGATCATTCTGGCATCCCAGAACATCGAGGACTTTTTGATTCCCTCTAATCGAGAGTTTACAAAGCCGTTGTTCTCCATCCCCACGCACCAGTTCCTGTTTAATGCAGGACAGATCAATCCCAAGGAGTATATGGATGCTCTGATGGTGGAGCCGTCTGAGTTCGAACTGATCAAGTATCCTGAGCGAGGAACATGTCTGTATCGTTGCGGTAATGAAAGATATCTTCTTCAGGTCATCGCGCCTGATTACAAAGCGGCGATGTTCGGTAA
>CADBYC010000037.1 GCA_902798755.1 uncultured Ruminococcus sp.
GGAGTAAGAGCCTTCGGGAACGTTGTAGTTCTTGGGATCATAACCCCAGTTGCACTTGATCTGGTTATCGGTCTCGTCGATGGAAGCGAAGTCCTCGACAGGCATGAGCTGTACGCAGTTGACGTTGTGCTCTACGAGATAGTCAACGCAGGAAGCGATCTTGCCCTCGCCGTTGACAGTGGTGTTGCCCTCTGTGAACGCGAGGTACTTGCCGCGGTTAGCTTCGGAAACGCCGGAGGAAACGTCGATGGAGAAATCACGGACGTGGATCTCCCAAACGACTGCCTCGCCGGGGTTGTTGAACAGAACGTGGCTGTCCTGATCCCAGCCTGCGGGGTCGGTGGAGTCAAGGTCAACGACCATGGAGCGGTCGCCGTTAGCGCCGACGCCCTTCGCGTACGGGTCAACGGTCTCGCTGACAACGCCGTTACGGGTGACGAGGTAGGTGTAATAGGTGTTCTTGAGGTCGCCGGTTTTGGTGAGCGACCAGATACCGGTGGTGCTGTTGTAGGTCATGGCAGAGGTGCCGAGGACGGCAGCTCCTGACTCAGCGTCGGTACCGGTGGTAAACATTTTTACCTGAACAGAGGTAGCTTCGGGAGCCCATACCTTAAAGGTAGTGGCGGTCGGCGTATAGGTTGCACCCAGATCGGTAACCTTAGCTGCCTGTTTGGCGTAGCTCTCGAGATAACTCTGGTTGGAATAACCGGTGCCGGACAGATCCGCCTCAGCGGCAGAAGCCGCTACAGTGAATACTGACATCAGCATCAGTACAGCCAGAGCTACGGAGATAATCCTACGAATTTTCATGTAATCCTCTCCTTTAAAAAAAGTCGTACTATGGAACAGCATACTATTCCAGTTACAATTATTATAGCATAAGCACAAAAATAAATAAATGAAAAAGCTGAGATTTCGCGACGGTTTTTTGCACAATCTTTTTGTCAGTTTTTTGTTAAATCTGACAGTGCAATTCTTTATTTGCACAAAATGCGGGCGGCTGTTCTATACAAGTCCCATTTATATTTCCCGAAAGCAAAATATCGCCTGCCGTCACCGATGATGGTAACTGACAGGCGATAGAGATGTCATTGTATATGGATAGCGGGGAATCCGACGCCGAAGCCCGTACCGAGGGTCACGCAGACGGAGTTGTCGACGTCAGCGAAATATAAGGCGGACGCGGTGCTGTCATGTACGAGCCTCACCTTGATATCCCGATGCAGCTCGCCCGAGAGATCGTCCTCGAGCACCTTGGCGTAATCGGAGTCGATCGCGCACAGCTTGGCGTAGCCGCCGCGCTTGTCGTTGAGGATCCCGTTGTGGGTATAATTCGCGATACTGATCAGCACGGTATCGCTCAGCGGTGCGCCGTTCAGCCCGATCCGATAAGAGGACGCGATCGTTTTGACAAGATAGCGGTGCAGGGCGATGGCGTTATCGCGCTTCTCCCCTTCTGAGTCAAAGCGGCTCTGCATATAGAGGGAACGCAGGCTCTCCTGCGGCAAAAACTCCGCAATCTCCCCTCCCCTCTTGCCGATGACGGCGCGCTTGATACCCGTATGACCGAGATCCATCACGAGCGACACGGTATCGTCCTCCATCAGTCTTTGGGCAACGCCCATCATGCCGATGTAGGTGCCGTTGTCAAACAGCATGATATCATACGGCTTGACGCGGGCGCGGTCAAAAATATCGAGGATATACTCCTTGAACCGTCTGCCGAGCATGGAGCTGGCAAGACCGCCTGTCAGGATCACGGTATCGAGCGAGCGCCAGAACTCCCAGCAGTCGTCGTCCCAGTCGCCGCGCGCGTCACGGTTCTCCCTCTCCCCTGTTTTCAGGGTCAGGAAGATCAGCCCGAGACGGTTGCCGAATCTCTTCACCACCTTCTCCGCCATCTGACGGTAACGCGCGTTGTCACAGGTCAGCGAACGGTCGAGCAATTGAGGAAGCGTATGATCGGGCTCGTTTCTCAGATCGATCCCGTAGTGTAACGATGCACGGCGGATCTCGTCAACGATCGCGGGGGTGGAAAAGACCTGCTGAAAGGTCAGCCCCTCGATACCGTCCTCGATACCGTAGAGCGGGAGCTTTTTGAGCACGCCGCGGTTGAGCGAACAGCGGGCGGTCAGGTATTCTGTTTTATCGACAGGAGATACGGAAAGAAAGGGATTTTTCATAAGCGTTACTCTGATTGTGAAAGGTGAGATTTGATAGGCTGAAGCTTCTCGCAATGACAAATATAAATGTTATGACCCCGCCGATTCATAGGCGTTCAGCCCCTTGTGCCAAACAAACAGCGCGAGCGCGAACATCACCGTGCCCGCGATCACCGTACCGCCGATACAGAACAGCGGGTTCTCTCCCGTGAGAAAGTAGCTCGCGGGGAAATACGCGGTAAAGGCGAAGGGGATCACATAGGTGATGATGGTCTGCACCGCCTTATTATATATAGAAACGGGATATTTGGCGAAGTCGTTCGCCATATACAGCATATGGGTGATATGACCGCTCGCCTTTGTCCAGAACGAGATCGCGGAGGTCATGATCTTCAAGGAAGTATAGATCAGAGTCGCGAAGATCACGACGACGATCAACAGCGGTATCGTGTACCAGTGGAACGGCAGATTCAGCTTGGGGATAGAATAGCCGAGCAGCAGCGCGCAGGTCAATATCTCGCCGAACGCGTCGACGCAGAAATTCTCCGCGATCACATGATAGAGCGTGTTGATCGGTCGGGTGAGGTACTTGTCGAACTCACCCTTGCGGATAATGCGATAGCCGACCATCCACAGGTTATCGGTGAAAAGGTGATCGAGCGATTTGGCGATCAGCGAAAAGCCATATATAAATAGTATCTGAGGAAAGGTGTAGCCGATCAGGGCGGGGATCTGACTGAAGATGATCCCGAGGAACATAATCTGTATCGCCTGCGTCAACAGCAGACCGATCGCGCCGAGCAGGAAATCGACCTTGTATTCCATCAGCTTTTTCAGATACTGAGCGATAAAGATACGGTGGAGCCGAAAATATCTTCTCATATGATCAGCCCCCTTGTATCGCCAGGTGCTTGACGGCGCTGCGCCAGATCAGCTTGGTCACGCCGTACATCGTGAACAGCCAAAAAATCTGTAAGCCGAAGCTAAACAGGATCTGCGACGTCGAATACATGCCCATGTAGATCATAACGGGCGTATATGAGAGCGAAGCGAACGGCAGGAGATTGAGCACCTGCGCGAGTCCCGAGGGCAGAAACGCCAGCGGTACGATAGCGCCCGACAGGAAGCCGACGACCGTTTCTTTGATCAGGGTGGTGCCCCACAGGTTCTTGAAGAAAAACGCCATAAAGCCGTAGCATACATTAAAGTAAAAGGAGATCATATACGCGAACAGCAGGCTGAGGATATATAATAGGAAATAGCCGATCTGGAATCGGACGGAGCCGCTGACGGCGTAGCGGTAGATCTCCACGCCCGCGACCATCGGGACGAAGATCATCGACACCGAGATAAGGCGGCTGCCAAGCTCCTGAAACAGAAAGCACATCTCAAAGGAGCAGGGGCGGATCATGCGCATGGCGATAGAGCCGTCGATGATCTCCTCTCCCACGGCAAAGGAGCCGTCGGAGTAGGTCAGATAGCCCGTCAGAAAGGTGATGAACAGATACACCACCATATCCTCCATCGTAAATCCCATGAAGGTCTCGCTGTCGGAGCTTAGAAAGACCGCCTTCCAGACAAAGTACATGATGAACGCCGAGAGGATCTCGCCGATCAGAAAGCAGATGAAGTTCGCGCGGTAGGCGATCATTTCCTGCATACCCGCGCGGGTAAAAGGACGGTAGGTACGGAAGAAGCGCTTGATCCTGCTCATAGGCTCACCTCGCGGCGGTACAGGCGCTTGATGATCTCCTCGATCTCGACGTCCTTGATGTTCAGATCCTTCACGTGGACGGTCGAGAGCGTATAGGAAATGATGTCCTCCACGCTCACCTTGGCGGTATCAAAGCGCACGGTCGCCTTCGCGCCGTCACGCTCCGAGGCCAGTTCGTCCTGCGTCAGCTTAAAGCGGCGGTGATAATCGAGCAGCTTGAAATCGGGCGCGTTGACCAGCTCGAATTCGAGCGTGCGAACGTCGCCGAAATTATGCTTCAATTCCGCGATACCGCCGTCAAATACCTTTTTGCCCTTGTCGATCATCACGATACGCTCGCAGAGAAATTCGATATCGGCGAGGTCGTGGGTGGTCAGGATAACAGTCGTGCCCTCCTCCGCGTTGATCTTGCGGATCGCGTTGCGGATATTCTCTTTGACGACGACGTCGAGACCGATCGTAGGCTCGTCGAGGAACAGCACCTTCGGCGAGTGGAGCAGCGACGCGGCAATATCGGCGCGCATACGCTGACCGAGCGACAGGGTACGGACAGGGCTTGTGATGAAGCTGTCAAGCTCCAATACCTCGTTGAGAAACGCCATGCGCTTCTTATACTGCTCGTCGGGCACCTGATAGATCTCCTTCAATACAGCATAGGTCTCCCTTAAAGCGAGATCCCACCACAGCTGAGTGCGCTGACCGAAAACGACGCCGATCTCACGGACATAGTTCTTTCTGTCCTTCTGCGGGTTCTGACCGTTGATACGGCACATGCCCGAGGTGGGCATGAGGATACCCGTCAGCATTTTGATAACAGTGCTCTTGCCCGCGCCGTTCGGCCCTAAAAAGCCGAGGATCTCACCCTTCGGCACCGTGAACGAAATATCATCAACAGCGGTGATGATCTCCTTCTTCGGCTTGAACAGCGCTTTGACAGAGCCTTTCAGTCCCGGCTCCTTGATGATCTTCTTGAATTCCTTGCGCAGATTCTCTACGTAAATCATGTTTTCCATTCATATACCAACTCTGTTATAATATGTTGCCATCATAGCACAACCGCCGCCGCAATTCAAGCGTTTCTGACGGCAAATCTCCGTTATCGGTTACAAAATTCCGCTAAGTTCGTCGAATGTTGTAACGTTATTTACACTTTTGTTGAAAAGCTTGCAAACGGAAATTTTTGGTGCTAAAATTGCACCGTAATGTGAAAATTATTCACAAGGAGCAAATTGTGATTACTTACAAACTGCTTGCCGAACACAAACAAGACCCCGTACTCGGGGAATATAAGACCTACGGTATCGCTGTCGAACAGGAGGATACCGTCATCAGGGTCATCGAAGATATCTCGCCCGATCGGGAAAAGGTCGGGCGTTTGATCGGTCTCTTCAATAGCGAACGCCTCTCTCCCTCTCAGCTCGATGAAGCCGTCGAAAACTTTCTGTATGATTTTGAGGTATGATGTGATATAATACCCTTATAAATGATAAGGGAAGTGACAGAATGATTTGCGAGCTTTGTCCGAGGAAATGCCGCGTCGAGCGCTCACAGGAGCGCTTCGGCTACTGCGGCGTAGGAGAACTGCCGAAGATCGCGCGCGCGGCGCTGCACTTTGACGAAGAACCGCCCATCAGCGGCACAGGCGGCGCGGGGACGATCTTTTTCAGCGGGTGCAACCTGCGGTGTGTATTCTGCCAGAATTACGCGATCTCCGCAGAGGATACGGGCAAGGTCGTCACGCCGTATCAGCTCAGCGAGGAATACCGCAAATTAGAAGCGATAGGCGCGCAGAATATCGAATTCGTCACGCCGTCGCATTACATTGAAGCCATACTGAAAAGTCTTGAATACTATCAGCCGCGGCTGCCGCTGATCTGGAACAGCTCGGGCTATGATTCGGTCGAGTCGCTCAGACAGCTCGACGGTATCATCGACATATACCTGCCCGACTTCAAATACAGCGATAATGCACTTGCTAAAAGGCTCTCCAACTGCGGGGATTATGTAGAGACCGCGATCGCGGCGATCGGCGAAATGATCCGCCAACAGCCCGAGACGGTCATCGAGAACGGCGTCATGAAGCGCGGGGTCATCATTCGTCACCTCGTCCTCCCCTCTCACACCAAAAACAGTATAGGCGTTTTAGAAATCATCAAAAAGAAATACGGCACGCGTGCCGCCGTAAGCCTGATGGCGCAATATTTTCCCGCGGGCAAGGCGGAAGAATATCCCGATATCAACCGAAAACTGACAAAGAGAGAATATCATAAGGTATTGGACAGCTTCTTCGATCTCGGCTTGGACGGCTTCGCGCAGGAGCTGGATTCTTCGGATAAAAAGTACGTTCCCGAGTGGAACTACAAATAGTGAGGAGTTAGGAGTGAGGAGTGAGAAGTTAGGAGTTATTGGAAATACTTCGTGCTTTTGATTCCTGATATGATTGTAATAGTACTTTTCATTCATACATATTATTCAGGTGCGGACAGCGTCGGTTTTCCTCTTTGTGGGATTGCCACGGGCTAAAGCCCTCGCAATGACGTTGTAATTAATCAGCGCTTACCTAACTCCTCACTCCTAACTTCTAACTCCTAACTTCTAACTCCTAACTAAAAAAGCACTGCCGAAGCAGTGCTTTTCGTTTGCGTCATGTTGCTTATTTTGCGAAGCCGACAGCGCGGGATTCGCGGATGATGTTGACCTTGATCTGGCCGGGATACTCGAGCTCTTCCTCTATCTTCTTGCAGATATCTCTTGCAAGAGCGGGCATAGCGTCGTCCTTGACCTGCTCGGGCTTGACCATGATACGAACCTCACGGCCTGCCTGGATCGCGAAGGAGGTCTCGACGCCCTTGAACGAGGACGCTACCTCTTCGAGTTTCTGCAAGCGCTTGATGTAGTTCTCGAGGTTCTCTCTGCGCGCGCCGGGACGAGCCGCTGAGATCGCGTCAGCCGCCTGTACGATACAGGCAACGACGGTCTTGGCTTCTACGTCGCCGTGGTGAGCGTGGATCGCGTGAATGACCGCGTCGCTCTCCTTATACTTGCGGGCGATATCCACGCCGATCTCGACGTGGCTGCCTTCGATCTCGTGGTCGAGCGCCTTACCGATATCATGTAAGAGACCCGCTCTCTTGGAGACGGTCGGGTCAAGTCCCAGCTCAGAGGCGATCATGCCCGAGATATAGGCGACCTCAAGGGAATGCATCAGGACGTTCTGACCGTAGCTGGTACGGTATTTCAGACGGCCTAAGATCTTGACAAGCTCGGGGTGCAGACCGTGTACGCCTGCGTCGAGTACCGCGCGTTCACCTGCCTGCTTGATGCTGGCTTCGACCTCGCGGTGTGCCTTTTCGACCATTTCCTCTACCCTTGCGGGGTGGATACGGCCGTCGGAGATGAGCTTCTCGAGCGCGACGCGAGCGATCTCGCGGCGTACGGGCTCAAAGCACGAGAGGGTGATCGCCTCGGGCGTATCGTCGATGATCAGGTCACAGCCTGTCATCGTTTCGATCGCGCGTATGTTACGACCTTCTCTGCCGATGATACGGCCCTTCATCTCGTCGTTGGGCAGCGGTACGACCGACACGGTAGCCTCGGCTACCTGATCGGCGGCACAGCGCTGGATCGCGAGAGAGATGATATTGCGGGCGCGCTTGTCGGACTCGTCCTTGAGCTGCTGCTCATACTCCATGATCTTCAGGGATTTCTCCCTGCCCAGCTCTCCCTCGAGCTGGTCGAGCAGATAGGCTTTCGCCTGATCTACGGTGTAGCCCGAGATCCTCTCGAGCATTTCAAACTGGCTCTTCTTGATTGTTTCCGCCTCGGCGAGCTTACCTTCGGCTTCTTTGATCTTCTTGTTGACCTTCTCTTCCTTCTTCTCGACATTATCGAGCTTGCGGTCGAGGGTCTCTTCTTTCTGCTGGATACGGCGCTCCTGGCGCTGTACCTCCTTGCGTCGGTCGGCGATCTCCTTATCGTTCTCATTTCTCAGGCGATGGATCTCGTCCTTACCTTCCAGGATCGCTTCCTTCTTTTTTGCTTCGGCTGTTTTCATCGCGTCGGTGACGATGCGCTTCGCTTCCTGCTCCGCGCTGCCAATCTCCGCCTCGGCGACTTTCTTGCGGTAAGCGCTGCCGATGGCTACGCCTACGCCTGCACCGAGAATCAGAGCGACGCCAATGAGAATGATGCTCAAAGCAAGATTCATACATTGACACCTCCTTGATTTGATTCTTCCTGATCAAACTCAACTCACGGTGCCGTTACTCAGATATTCAGTTTTGTATCACCAAATGTCAAATGACATCAAATCAGTAATTCCGCTTATATCTTAAATGTAAAATAAAAGGTTTAGCGGCGCGGTCGGATCGACCGCAGTAGGTAATGGCAATAATGTAAAAATATCTATATATAACGGCTCTCTAAGAGAGTCTAATAAAAAAGGGATGAACGCCGCGTGAGCGTCGCGGGGTTCAGGATATAATAATAGTTATACTTCTACTACTATCATACCATGGCTTATTCTAATATAATACGCCCTGCTTGTCAAGAGGAAACGCACGGAAAATGAGAAATAAGAATAATAAAACCAAACCCGTCTGTCGCGTGAGAAATGATGATGAAACGGTTTATATTCCCTGCCATTTGTACATAACGGATAAATATTTCAAAAAACCTTGTCTATAATGACAACGCCGTTGTCACTTTTTATAAAAAATGCACTAAATATTTGGAATTTAATTTCCGTTTTTACTTGAAATTGTCAAAAAGGTCTGCTATTATAGAGTTGTATATTTATGTACTGTTTTATATGTTTGGCGTTCTGCGGGGGGACTTTTCACGCGGGACACAACCATCTAATAAATGTACGAATTCTTTACCGTAAAGGAGAGTCAGATTATGAATTATGTTTTAAACGACGAGAGATTCCCTCTTGATCTGTTCCACGGCGGCGACGCGGTACGTATTTACGATTTCCTCGGCGCTCACGACTTCTGGATGGACGGCGTACAGGGAACCATGTTCCGCGTATGGGCGCCCAACGCCCTGAGCGTTTCCGTTGTCGGCGACTTCAACGGATGGGATCAGAACGCGAACCACATGCACAAGATTTCCGAAGGCGGCGTTTGGGAGGTTTGGATCCCCAACCTCGGCGAGACCGCGATCTACAAGTACTGTGTAGAGACCCCGTGGTTTGAGAAGATCCTCAAGTCCGATCCCTTCGCGTTCCATACCCAGACCCGTCCCGACAACGCTTCCATCATCTACAACTACAACAAGTACCAGTGGAACGACGAGGCGTGGTACAAGTATAAGATGGAGCACAATCACTTTGAGAGTCCCATCAACATCTACGAGGTTCACGCAGGCTCCTGGAGAAAGTATGCCGACGGCAATACCTTCGATTACAACAAGCTCGCTGACGAGCTGATCCCCTATGTCAAGGAAATGGGCTACACCCACATCGAGTTCATGCCCATGACCGAGTATCCGTTCGACGGCTCCTGGGGCTATCAGGTAACAGGCTACTTTGCTCCCACCTCCCGCTACGGCTCTCCCGAAATGTTCATGCACTTTATCGACCAGTGCCATCAGGAAGGCATCGGCGTTATCCTTGACTGGGTACCCGCTCACTTCCCCAAGGACGCTCACGGTCTGGCCCGCTTCGACGGTATCCACTGCTATGAGTATGAGGATTCCCGCAAGGGCGAGCACAAGGAATGGGGCACCTACGTATTCGACTACGCGCGCTACGAAGTTATCTCCTTCCTCGTATCCAGTGCTATGTTCTGGCTCGACAAGTATCACGTAGACGGTATCCGTGTTGACGCGGTCGCTTCCATGCTGTACCTCGACTACAACCGCCGCGACGGCGAGTGGGTAGCCAACAAGTACGGCGGTCACGAGCACCTTGAGGCGGTAGAGTTCATTCAGAGACTGAACACCGCCGTTCACCTGCATCACCCGACCGTTATGATGATCGCCGAAGAGTCCACCTCCTGGCCAATGGTATCCCGCCCCGTATCCGACGGCGGTCTCGGCTTCGACTACAAGTGGAACATGGGCTGGATGAACGACATGCTCTCCTACATGTCCCTCGACCCGCTGTGGAGACCCTATCATCATAACTCTATCACCTTCTCCTTCCTCTATGCGTTCTCCGAGAACTTCCTGCTGCCGATCTCTCACGACGAGGTCGTATACGGCAAGGGCTCTCTGATCAATAAGATGCCCGGCGATTATGATATGAAGTTCGCGGGCGTACGCGTATTCATGAGCTACATGATGGCTCACCCGGGCAAGAAGCTCACCTTCATGGGCGCTGAGATCGGTCAGTTCGACGAGTGGAACTCCACCGAAGAGCTGCAGTGGGGTCTGCTGGGCTTTGAGAAGCACAAGAAGCTCAACGACTTCTTCCGCGCGCTCAACGAGTTCTATAAGGACAACACCTGCATGTATCAGGTCGACTTCACATGGGAAGGCTTCAACTGGATCCATCACGACGACTATCAGCAGAGCGTTATCGCGTTCCGCCGTATTGACAAAGAAGGCAACAACGTCATCGTCGTCTGCAACTTCCAGCCCATGTACCGCGAGAACTACGCGATCGGCGTTCCCGACTTCGGCGTCTACGGCGAGGTATTCAACTCCGACGACGAGCAGTGGGGCGGCACCGGTAAAACGAACGGCACCGAGATCCATACCGTCGCCGAAGAGATGCACGGCTTTGATCAGGCGATCTACCTCAACCTGCCTCCGATGAGCGCTCTGTACCTCAAGCTGATGAAGAAGGAAAAGAGCCCCAAGGAGATCGCCGCGGAGGAGAAGGCTGCAAAGCGCAAGGAAGCCGCCAAGAAGGCTGCCGCTACCCGCGCCGCGAAGAAGGCCGCGAAGGCGACCGACGCGAAGAAGGCTGAAAAGCCCGCTGAGAAGAAGCCCGCCGCGAAGAAGCCCGCTGAGAAGAAGCCCGCCGCGAAGAAGCCCGCCGCGAAGAACGCTCCGGCTAAGAAAGCTCCCGCAAAAAAAGAAAGAAGATAAATAATCCGGCTTGATCCGTCATCACAAAGTCCGTATCGGACGATGACGTTCACATTCAATAACTAACATCCGTGCCCCGATTTTTTCGGGGCATGGGTCAGATTTTTGGAGGAAACAAATGATACCTAAGAAAGAAGTAGTGGCGATGCTCTTAGCAGGCGGTCAGGGCTCACGTCTCGGCGTGCTGACCAAGAAGATCGCTAAGCCCGCTGTTCCCTTCGGAGGCAAGTACAGGATCATCGACTTCCCGCTGTCGAACTGTATCAATTCCGGCATCGAGGCTGTCGGCGTACTGACCCAGTATCAGCCGCTCGAGCTGAACGAATACGTCGGCAACGGTCAGCCGTGGGATCTTGACGGCATCCACTCCGGCGTCACCTGCTTACAGCCTTACGAATCCAAGGAAGGCTCCGACTGGTATTCCGGCACCGCTAACGCTATTTATCAGAACATCGGCTTCGTAGACCGCTACGATCCCGACTACATCGTCGTTCTGTCCGGCGACCACATCTACAAGATGGATTACGCCGCCATGATCGAATATCACAAAGAGAAGAACGCCGCCTGCACCATCGCCGCCATGGACGTGCCGATGGAAGAGGCTTCGCGCTTCGGTATTCTCAATACCAACGACGACAACACCATTTACGAATTTGAAGAAAAGCCCGAGCACCCGAAGAGCACCAACGCTTCGATGGGCATTTACGTTTTCACGTGGAAAACCGTCAGAGAGTATCTGATCAAGGACGCCGCGAACCCCGATTCTCACAACGACTTCGGCAAGGACGTCCTGCCCCTGATGCTGAACTCCGGCGAGAAGATGGTCGCCTATCCGTTTGAGGGCTACTGGAAGGACGTCGGCACCATCGACAGCCTGTGGGAAGCGAACATGGACCTGCTCGATCCCAAGGTCACCCTCGATCTCAAGAACATCTACTCCCGCAACCCGATGATGCCCCCGCATCACATCGGACCCACCGGCGAGATCCAGAACTCCATGGTCTCCGACGGCTGCAACATTGACGGCAAGCTCGAGTTCTCCATCATCTTCCCGGGCGTTATCATCGGCAAGGACGCTGTCATCAACTCGTCTATCCTCTTCCCCGGCGTAGTCGTGGAGGACGGCGCTCACGTTGAATTCTCCATCATTGCGGAGAACACCGTCATCGGCAAGAACGCCAAGGTCGGCGCGGCTCCCACCGAAATGGAGAACCGTGACGACTGGGGCATCACCGTCGTCGGCAACGACCTAAAGATCGGCGAAGGCGTGACCGTCCCCTGCAAAGCAATGATCGATAAGGATATGGAGGTGTAAGCATGGCTAACAACAGAGTATTAGGTATGATTTTTGCGAATACTAATGAAAAGAACCTGCCCGAGTTGACCGCTTACCGTACCACCGGCTCCGTTCCTTTCGGCGGAAAATACCGTCTGATCGACTTCCCGCTTTCCAATATGTCCAACTCCGGCATCAACAACGTCGGTATCGTCGCGAAATCGAACTTCATGTCCCTGATGGATCATGTCGGTTCGGGCTCCGCGTGGGATCTCGCCCGCCGCAGAAGCGGTCTGAGCATCCTGCCCCCTTACGGCGAGCACAGCTTCGCGTCACTGGTCGAGACCATCTTCAACCTGCACGGCTACATCGAGCACGGCGACGAGGATTATATCCTGATCTCCCCCTCCGACTGCGTTCATAACATGGATTACAGCAAGATCCTGCGCTTTGCCGAGAAGAATCATTCCGACATCACCTTCGTCTACACCAAGCGCGTCGTCAAGGAGATCACCGACGACTTCCGCTGTCTGCTGAACGTTGACGAGAACGGCAAGGTCACGAAGATCATGGCGTCTCCCGTTGACGACAGTGTATCGAACCTCACCATCGGCGTTATGCTGATGAAAAAGACCGTGCTCATGGCGCTGGTTCGCCAGGCGATGAGCGAGTCAAAATACAGCTTTGTCCGCGACGTTCTGCAAAAGTCGCTCGACCGCCACAGAGTCTACGCCTACGAGCTCGAGGGCTACTGCGAGATCATCGGCTCCGTCAAGGAGTACTATGACGCGAACATGAAGATCATGGATCGCGATACCCGCTACAAGCTGTTCAACTATCAGCGCCCGATCTACACCAAGGTGCGCGACGACGCTCCCTCCCGCTACGGCTTGAACTGTAACGTCAAGGATTCGCTGATCGCTCAGGGCTGTGTGATCAACGGTATCGTCGAGAATTCCATCATCTCTAAGGGCGTTTACATCGGTCACGACGCGGTCATCAAGAACTGCATCATCATGCAGGACTGCATCATCGGCGACAAGGCGGAGCTGACCAACTTAGTCGTAGACAAGGACGTTAACGTGTCCCGCGGCTCCAAGATCCAGGGCACCGTCAACTATCCGATGTATATCGCAAAGCGTTCCATCGTATAAAAGAATTGTCATTGCGAGGCTCTCAAAGAGCCGTGGCAATCTCAACCTTATATTATTTGTCATTCTGAGGGGCTCCAAGCCCCGTGGGAATCCCACAAAGAGGAGAAGAAATCCTCTGAAAACGGTATTAATAACAAGGGGATTGCCACAGCCCGAAACACACGTGTTTCGAGCTTCGCAATGACAAAAGAATAGTATCAATTCAGGAGGTATATAGATTATGAAAATACTTTACTGCGCAAGTGAAGCCAATCCCTTTGCGGGCAGCGGCGGTCTCGCCGACGTGGCAGGTTCTCTGCCCCATACCGTGTGCCGCAAGGGTCATGACTGCCGCATCGTCATGCCGCTGTACGGCACCATTCCCTATGAGCTCAAGTGCCAGATGAATTTCATCACCAACTTCACCGTTCCGGTCGCGTGGCGTCACCAGTACTGCGGTCTGTTCTGGGCAAGATGGAATGACTGCACCTACTACTTCATCGACAACGAGTATTACTTCAAGAGAGATAAGCTGTACGGCTTCTATGATGACGCTGAGCGCTTTGCTTTCTTCTCCCGCGCGATCCTCGAGATGCTCCCCTACATCGACTTCCATCCCGATCTCATTCACACCAACGACTGGCAGACGGCGCTCGTTCCCGTATACTACTACCTGTTCTATTCTAAGAACCCGTGGTATTACAACATCAAGTCCCTCTTTACCATTCACAATATCCAGTATCAGGGCAAGTACGGCTGGGAAGTCAACACCGAGTGCGTCGGTATCCCCCCCACAGAGACCAAGATCCTCGAGATGGACGGCAAGCTGAACATGATGAAGGGCGCGATCTTCTGCTCCACCCGCGTCAACACCGTCTCCCCCACCTACTGCACCACGCGCTCAACGCGAACCACTACAAGCTCTGCGGTATCTTAAACGGTATCGATCAGGCGAGCTACGACCCCGCTACCGACTATCAGATCTACTGCAACTACACGAAGGAAGATATGAGCGGTAAGGGCGAGTGTAAGCGCAGATTGCAGGAGCGTTTAGGTCTTGAACAGAACTGGTCGATCCCGATCGTCGCCATGGTCACCCGTATGGTCGCCCACAAGGGTCTCGACCTCGTCCGCGGCGGTCTGCCGGATCTGCTGAATAACAACAACATGCAGTTCGTCATCCTCGGCTCAGGCGATGAAGAGTACGAGAACTTCTTCCGCGACATGCAGTGGTTCTATCCGGGCAGAGTCGTCACCTGCCACGGATTCGTTCCCGAGCTGGCGCGCAAGATCTATTCGGGCGCCGACATCTTCCTCATGCCCTCTAAGCAGGAGCCCTGCGGTCTGTCTCAGATGATCGCGCTGCGCTACGGTACCATTCCGGTCGTCCGCGAGGTCGGCGGCTTGAAGGACAGCGTCTTCGACAGCGCCGACAACTACGGCAACGGCTTCACCTTCCGCAACTATGATATCGCCGATATGTGCAACGCTGTCAAGCGCGCTCTGGCGGGTATCTATGACAACGAAGGCTGGCATCAGCTGATGTGGCGCGCGATGATGAGCGACAACAGCTGGGAGCGCTCCGCTCAGGATTATATCAACGTCTACGAAGACACCATGAATTGGCTCTGATCCGCGGGATCTTTTGTCCGCCTTTTGAAAAGCGTGTTTTAACAATGCTTTCATTTACGGCGTGTCAAATGTATGATGTTGACTAAATCAACCGAATAATCATTTACACTAAAAACGCCGCTTCGGGAGACCGAAGCGGCTGTTTTATGTTCAGCGATATTCAATTGACAAATCAGGCGTTCAATTTGCTTTCCAGATACTCCTTCACTTCAAAGAGCGACGGCAGCACGACCTCCGCGAGCCCCTTAATCTCCTCATCGGGCTGCAGGATATCGGGCACCATGATCGGATGCGCTCCCGCGGCATGAGCGGCGCGGATACCGTTGTAGCTGTCCTCAATGATGTAGCAGTCCTGCGGGTCGGCATTCAACCGCTGTGCGGCAGTCAAAAAGATCTCGGGGTGAGGCTTGGAGTGGCTCACCATATCGCCGCAGACGATCTGATCGAAGTACTCCGTCAGCCCCGCGTGACCGAGCGACTTGCGCACACTGACCTCACGCGTAGAGGAAGCCAGCGCGATCCTCACGCCCTTTTCTTTAAGCCAATCGAACAGCTCAAACACGCCGGGCTTGAGCTCATATTCGCTCTTGTTCAGCTCCTGCTGTACGTCCTCGCGGTAGGCGTAGTAGTCGAACTCATGCCCTACGTAATTGAAAAAGATCTCTCTCGTTTTGACGCGCGTCGCGCCGATACTGTCCATGCAGGCTCGATGCACCGCGTCAACGTCGGTCAGCCCATACTTGGGCGCGAGCTTCTTATACGCGTCGATATACACGCGCTCGGAGTCAAAGATGACCCCGTCCATATCAAAGATCACAACCATTCATACCACTTCCAAATTCAAATTCTGTAACAGTATACCGCAAAATGAAGAATATTTCAACTTTCTATTGACATTTTCTCATATTGGGAGTATGATAAAGATAACATATGAATAGTTGTTCATATGTTCAATCGTATAATGTAACACAAATATGCCTCCCTTTCCTAAGGGAGGTGGCGCAAAGCGCCGGAGGGTTATCTTTCCACCCGATGACGCTTGTGTATAGGAGGCTATCATGGCACACGAAGATCATCAGGATATCGTCAAAGAGATCAAAGAGAATATGCCCGACGCCGATACGCTGTTTGAATTAGCGGACTTTTTCAAGGTGTTCGGCGACTCCACCCGCATCCGCACCATGTGCGCGCTGTTTGAAAAGGAGCTGAGCGTATGCTGTATCGCGGACGTCGTCGGCATGGAGCAGAGCACCGTCTCTCACCAGCTGCGCGTACTCAGGCAGGAGAACCTCGTCAAGGTGCGCAGGGAGGGCAAGCAGAGCTACTATTCCCTCGAGGATGAACATATCCAGAAGATATTCGAGATGGGTCTCGAGCATATCTTAGAGTAATCGATTCACTTTATTGTATTAGCGTCATTGCGAAGCCCGAAGCCTCACGTCAGGGAGGTGCCGCGGTAACGCGGCAGGCTGTGGCAATCCCCCGCTCATTAATGTCCTTTGCAGAAACAGACAACACTGTGCAATGCTTTGTGAGATTGCCAGGGGCTAAAGCCCTCGCAATGACAAGAAGAAAAGAAAGCGTGATATGATGAAACACGAATTTATCTTAGAAGGTCTGCACTGCGCCAACTGTGCGGCGAAGATCGAAGCAAAAATAGAGAAGCGCTACGGCGACGTGCGGTTCTCCTTTGCGACCCTCGACTTGGAGATACATACCGATGAAGCGGAAATCCGCGACGAGGTACAGCAGATCGTCGATTCCATCGAGGACGGCGTGACGGTCATGCCGAAAAGCGAACACCATCATCATGAGCGCCACCATCATCATGAATGTCACGACGGCTGTTGCGGTCACGATCATGAGCACCATCACCATGAACATGAACATGACCATCACGAACATGAGCATCATCATGGACACGACCACGATCACGGACATGAGCATCATCATAAAAGCGGCAAGGTCAAGCTGATCCTGCTGATCATTGCGGCAGTACTCTTCGTCGCGGCGATGGTACTGCATTTTATCGGAAAGCTCGAGATCGTCTGCATCGCGCTCAGCGTACTCTCCGCCCTGCTCGCGGGCTATGACGTTGTGATCGAGGGCGTGAAGTCCATCTTCAAGCGCCGTATCGACGAGACGACCTTGATGACCGTCGCCGTGATCGCGGCGATGATACTCGGCGAATTTGTCGAGGGCGCGGCGGTCATGGTGCTGTTCGGTATCGGCGAATGGCTCGAGGACAAGGCGGTGGAGAAATCCCGCCGCGATATCCGTAAGCTGGCGGATATCCGTCCCGACGTCGCCTATCTCATTGAAAACGGCAAGAGCCGCGAGGTATCTGCCGAAAGCGTCGCGATCGGCTCAGTGCTGGAGATCCCGCCGCATACGCGCGTGCCACTGGACGGTATCGTCACACAGGGCAGCACCACGGTAGACGCGTCGTCCCTGACGGGCGAATCCGAGCCTGTCAGCGTATCGGTCGGCACGGAGCTGCTCAGCGGCATGATGAACAACGACAGCACCGTTTACCTGAAAACGACCAAAGCCTATGCCGACAGCGCGGCGACCCGTATCGTCAAGCTGGTCGAGGAAAGCTCGAAGAACAAAGGCGACCACGAAAAGCTCATCACCCGATTTGCGGCGGTCTATACGCCCGTCATGATCGCGCTGGCGGTCGTCATCGCGGTCGTGCCCTCGCTGATCACGGGCAACTGGTCGGAGTGGATCCACAAGGCGCTGGTCTGTCTGGTCGCCTCGTGCCCCTGCTCCATCGTTATCTCCGTGCCCCTCGCCTACTTTGCGGGTATCGGAGCGGCGTCCAAGCTCGGCGTGCTGATCAAGGGCGGCAGATTTGTCGAAGCGCTCGCCTCGGCAAAGGCCTTTGCCTTTGATAAAACAGGCACCATTACGGATAATCAAATTTCTGTAAAAGAAATTAAGTCAAAAAGCGACTATTCCGAAAGCGAGATCATCGCCCTTGCCGCCGCGGCGGAAGCGCACTCGGCGCACCCGATCGCGGGTGCGATCCGCTCCTACTGTGAAGCACATAATATTTCTGGAGAAGAATTAAAAGATCACCGTGAGATCAGCGGTCACGGCGTAGAAGCAAAGCGCGGCAGTGACACGATCACCGTCTGCAAGTCCGACGGCGCGCACGGTATCTCGGTCAGGGTCAACGACAGCGAGATCGGCGTCATCACCGTATCGGAGCATATCCGCGAGGAAGCGGGCGATACGCTCAGACAGCTCAAAGCCCTCGGCATCCAAAGGACCGTCATGCTCTCGGGCGACAAGGAAGCCGCCTGCAGCCGTGCGGCAGAGGGGCTGATGATCGACGAGATACACAGCTCTCTCCTGCCTGAAGAAAAGGTCAAGACCGTCGAGAAGATACTCGGCGACTGCGGCTCGTGCGTCTTTGTCGGCGACGGCATCAACGATGCGCCGGTACTCAGCCGTTCCTCCTGCGGTATCGCGATGGGGCTCGGCTCAGACGCGGCGATCGAATCCGCCGATATGGTGCTCAGCTCCGAGAACCTCTCCTCTCTCCCCCGCGCCGTGCGGCTGGCGCGCAAGACGATCAACACCGTCAAGGCGAACATCACCTTCTCGCTGATCGTCAAGGCGGTCATTATCCTGATCGCCGTTCTGGGTATCACCTCCGCCCCGCTGTGGCTGGCGGTATTCTCCGACACGGGCGTTTGCCTGTTGTGCGTGCTCAACGCGGTACGGCTTTTGAAAAGCAAAGTATGATATGAAATAAGATTGACATTCCTGCTCTTTTGCGTTACGATAAAGGGCAGGAATTCTTTATATGATTGTCATTGCGAAGGATTTATCCTGTGGCAATCTCAACCTTATATTATTTGTCATTGCGAGGCTCTCAAAGAGCCGTGGCAATCTCAACCGATTATATTTTATTGTCATTGCGAAGGATTTATCCTGTGGCAATCTCAACCGACTATACTTGAGGACATTGAATCCAATATCGTTAAAGGACTTTGCAAATGAAACACGAAGCAAAAACCGTTTCCGAGGAAACGACAAACAAATATACCGTCGCAAATTCGCTGACCAACTACTATCTGGCGATCATGTTCAGCTTTTTTCCGCTCTTTCTGTCGGAGGCTTACGCCCACGCGCGTATGGACAAGTACTGGTTCTACCTGATCGCGACCACCGTACTGGTGGTGTCGGTCGGCTTGTGTATGCTGCTAAGCCGCAGTGAAGCGAAGCGGTCGGGAAAACAAAGCAAGCTGATCCTGCCGCTGTCGGTCACGGATATTTTCATGCTGTGCTATCTCGCCATGGCGGTGTTCTCCACCCTGCTCTCCGACTACAAGGAAGAGTCCTTCCTCGGCACAGGCGGGCGCAACAACGGACTGTTGCTGTTGCTCATGTATCTCTTGATGTACTTTGTCATCACGCGCAACTATGTGCAGAAGGACTACGTCCTGATCATCTATCTGGTCACGTCGTCCCTCATCGCCCTGCTGACGGTGCTCAACTTCTTCTACATCGACCCGCTCGGTATGCTCGACGGCTATGATGAAGCGACGGTCGTCGACTTCGGCTCCACCCTCGGCAACAAGAACATCATCGCGGCGTTCATGTGCATTTTCCTGCCTGTCGCGGTCATGCTGTTTGTCGTCGGCAAAGCAAAGGCGACCCGTATCGTCGCGGGCGTTGCGATCATCTTCGCCTACGCGGGCGTTCTGTGCGCGGATTCGACATCCGATATCCTCGGCATGATGGTGATTTTACCTGTCATGGCGATCTTCTGCGCAAAGAGCTTTGACTATCTCAAGCGCTATCTTTTAGCTTTAACGATCCTGTTCCTGTCGGGCAAGCTGTTACAGCTTTTCGCTACTATCATCGGCGGCCACGACAAGGGCTTTGAATTCATTCAGGAGTTCCTGATCTTCCACCCTGCTATGTTCGCGCCGATCATTCTCTGCGGTCTCGGATATCTCCTGATGGCATTGATCGGCAAAAAGGGCGAGCCGCGTTATCCCGCCAAGGCGATACAGATCACGCTGACTGTATTATTCTCCTGCGGAATTATCGCAGTTCTCGGACTGTTCATCAACTTCAGCTTTATCAACACACAGACCGATATCGGCAGCTTTGAAAAGCTCTTACGCTTTGACGATTACTGGGGCACCCACCGCGGCTTTATGTGGCGCGTCGGTTTTGAGGAATTCGCGAAATTCAACCCCCTGCGTATCCTGTTCGGCACAGGTCCCGACACCGCCTACTATGTCTTTGAGCCGCATTTCGCGGAGCTTCTCGAGCGCTTCGGCGACGCTACCACCGACTGCGCCCACAACGAGTATATCAACTATCTGCTCACGCAGGGCGCTCTCGGACTTCTTACCTACCTTGGCGTGATGATCTCGGCGATCGTCCGCGCGGTCAGAACAGCGAAGCGCGACCCCTACGCGATGGTATTCATCGCGCCCGTGATCTGCTATCTCGCCCAGTCGACCGTCAACCTCTACAACCCCATCGTCACCCCGACGATGTTCATCTTCCTCTCGCTCGCGGAAGCAATGAGCAGACAGCGCAAGGAGTTAGAAGTTAGGAGTGAGGAGTTAGGAGTTAGGAGTTTTGGGAAAGCCTGACGGCTTTTGAATTGAATAAAGATATCAATAGTTAACGCTTGCAACTCTATAAAAGGGTCGCAAGTCTATAAAAGGGTCGCAAGCGTTATTATTTCATGCGTATTATATTATACAAATCGGGTGCGGGCAAAGCCCGCCATTAACTCCTAACTCCTAACTTCTAACTCCTCGCTCCACAAAGGCTCCTCACTCCTTGCTCTTCTTCATCGCGTCCTTCAGGCTCTTGGTCGTGCCGTCGGGATAGGTGACGTCAACGTTATCGAGCCGCTGTCTGACCTGCTGACGGAAGCCCTTGAGGTAGATCGCGTACAGCTCCTTCTGGCGCTTTTGCTCTTCTTCGTTCAATCCCTCTTCCCTCTTTTTCTTTGCGAGGGCGTTGATCTCGGCGATCAGTTCCTGCATATCCATTTCAATTATCCTTTCTGACTGTCTAAGTAATCCTGCAAAATGATCGAAGCCGCTACGGCGTCGACCTTCTGCTTGCGTTTTTTGCCGTACACATTCCCTGCGCTGAGGAAGTTGTGGGCGGTGATGGTCGTGCCGCGCTCGTCCTGCATATGATGCGGCAGTCCCGTGCGCTCAGACAGCTTTTGGGCGATCTCCCGCGCGCGGGTCGCGCTCTCGCCCTCGGTGCCGTCCATGTTCTTCGGCAGTCCGACGACCAAGATCTCCGCCTTTACTTCCTTTGCTTTCTCGGCGATCTTCTCGATCAGCCTTTCATCATTATACTCGGTGATCACGCACAGCGACGAAGCCAAGAAGCCGCTCTTGTCAGAGACAGCCAACCCCGTGCGGGCGTGTCCGAGGTCTACGGATAACGCTATCATAAGCACCTCGATCAATAATAGTGTAATTCCACCGCGACGATGCGGCTCTTGTCGTCCGTAAAGTAGCTCGCGTTGGACGAATCAATGCTGTAATCGGGCAGAGAATAATCCACGTCGCGCAGATAACCAAAGAAGTACTGCGGGTATTCGGCAAAAAGCTGTGAGACCGTGTCGTCAAAGTCCAGCCCCTCGTCGATGTAAAAGACGAAGTATTCTTCCTTTTCCATGGCGGCAGTCAGCAGATGGCTTTTCAGCTCCTCCGCCTCAAAGTCGCTCAGGCGCGGCGCTTTTTGCGCGTAGTAGCTGTGACGGTCGTCCGTACATTGCGGCACAAAAATATTCATCACGCTCGCGTTATAGTCGCCGTCGTCGCCGTTGATCTCATTGTCGGAAAGCTCGGTGAACAGCGGCGAGAGGGTGTGATCCTGATACATAAATTCATCGGACACATTGCAGTAGATATGCCGCGCGTAGGGCTGTTCCTGATCGTCCCAGGTCACATCCGTCTGATACCAGAGATCGTCCTGTTTGACGGCGTTCCACATGTGCATCTGATCCTGACTCTGCCCCATCAATCCGACGCACTCGACCCCAAGCCCGTTTAAAAGCATCTGAAAGGCGCGGGCATAGCCCTCGCACACGGCGACATGGTTCACCATCGCGCCGTACACGGTAAAGACGTCGGGATCATTCTTGTCGAGATCGACCATATCCACATTGCTGTCATATGTGACGTTGTCGATCAAAAAGTCGTGCACCCTCACCTGCCGCTCAAAGGCGGAGAGTCCGTCAGGCACGGTCGCGTAGAATTCATTCACGGCGGTACGCAGGGCACTGACGCGCGCGTCGATCTCCTCGGGAGAGTAACCGGAATACATCTGTACCACGGTCGCTTCATTATCGCTGTAATATCCTATCGTACCCGTCAGCCAGAAGATCTCAGGGTGGTCGTCGGTCAGCGCCTTGGCAACTGTACGCACCTGCGCCTCAGTCAGCGGGTAGCCCTCTATCTTCACCTGCGGCATGGCGTATCGTCCGTCGTCCGCATCCTTACCGGGAGCGATATCATAGCAGATGTCGAGCAGCTGCGAATAGAGCTGTTTTTCTCCCTCGAGCGGCAGCATGTCAAAAGAGTAAGCGGAAGTCACCGGCTCATACCCCTCGCTGTAGGTCACTTCATCGGACACGACCTCGAGATACGGCGTGACCGTCTCGGGCGTAAAATAGGCGGGGAGCACCTTTAAGAAATCGCACGCCGATAGCACGACCGCTAACAGAACAGCCGTCAACAGCAAAGCACATTTTTTCACACACATTCTATTCATAACGAATCTCAAAAATCATCATTTTTCTGTCGTCATCGGTATAGTAAACCGCGTCAGCGTCAGCGTCGAGCCGCACGCCGCTGAGCTTTTCGTTCGCCCTGTCAAGCGCCTGATAATACGGCTGATCGCCCGCAAAGAGCGCCTGCGCCATCGTATCAGGCGTATATGCGCCGCCGTCTATAATGACGATCAGGGATTTACGTCCTTTCTCAGCGGCAGTGACAAAGCCGTCGCTGAGCGCCTCCGCGTCGGGAGCGGACAGGGTCAGCCCCTCGCGCAGATAGTAGCAGTACTTTGTCGCGGTGCAGTCCCGCGGCACAAAGGTGTTGATATAGGTTTCGAGCCCGCGGTACTCGTCCCGCGTGATCTGCTTGTAGGTCTTGTCCACGGTATGATCCTTGAACATGATCTCGTCGGTCACGTTCAGATAATAGAACACGTCGCCGAGGTCGTCGTCCTCGTCCCAGTCGTCCCACGTGCAGTCCGCCCAGTACCATTCGTTTTCGAGCTGAACCGCGTTCCACATATGCAGACCGCTCTTGTTGCTGTCGACGTCCTCGTCGTTCTCGGTATCGGCGATACCTCCGATGCAGACCGTATCCACGCCGAGGGTCGAGCACAGATAGTCGAGCGTGCGGGAGTAGCCCTCACAGACGGCGTTTTTGTCGACCATCACGCCGCAGAGATTGTAGATCGACGGATGGGAGTCGCCGTAGCCGTCTTGGCTTACATTCTCATCATACACACAATTCTCGATAATATACCGATAAACATATTCCTCGCGCTCATATTCGCTCAGCTCACGCGGCATGTCGGCAAAGAATCCGCTCAGCGATCCATCGAGCCTTTGCATCATCTCGACGACCTCGGCGGCTTTATAATAGGCGTTCAGCGTTACGCCCACCGCGTCCGCTTCCTTGATCTGCCAAAGGTCAAAATCCGTCGCCATCCAGAAAATCTCGGGGTGGTCATCGAGCACCGCTATCAGCACGAACTCGACCTCATTATGGGTCGTGTTCACGCCGTCGAACATCAGCGGGCGCATGGTGTACTCGCCCTCATAATAGCCCGCTTGATCGGAAAAGCAGTACACGCCGTCAAGGATCATGCGGTAGATCTCGCGCTGTTTGTCGTTCTCCAGCGCGTCATAGGAATGGGCGGTACGGTTCGCTTCATAGCCCGTCGGATAGGAGAAATCGACACAGTTGACGATATGATAGCCGTCGCCGTCGTCGTGCATGCCGATCTGATCGCTCAGACGCGGTATGTCGGTATATTCCTTTGGCTTTTGTCCGCGACTTGGCATATTGCAGGAGCACAGCGACAGTATCAGCGCAAAGGCAAGAAGCAGAGCGAAGAATCTCAGCCGCTTCATCAAAAGCCCCTCTCGCTGATGGGCAGGGTGGCGATAGCGTTGAGATCGCTTTCTGCGATATTGCCCGCGAGATATTCGTAATACCCCTGCGCGCCGACCATCGCGCCGTTGTCACCGCAGAGAGATTCCTCGGGCATATAGAGGTTGTATTTGCCCTTGCATAAGCGCTCGAGCTCTCGGCGCAAAAGAGAATTCGCCGACACGCCGCCCGCAATAACGAGCGTTTTGTAACCGAGATCGTCGGCGGCTTTCAGGAAGTTGTCCGTCAGACAGCCGACCACCGCCTTGCGGTAGGACGCGCAGACGTCGGCGACAGGGATCTCCTCACCCTTTTGCTGTTTGTTATGGATCAGGTTGATGACCGCGGTTTTCAGTCCCGAGAACGAGAAATCGTAGGGAGAGCCGTCCACGTGCGGATGCGGCATGACAAAAGCGGAGTCGTCGCCGTTTTCGGCGATCTTGTCCAGCTCTACGCCGCCGGGGTACGGAATACCCATCGCGCGGGCGGCTTTGTCGAATGCCTCGCCCGCCGCGTCGTCGCGGGTGCGGCCGATCACGCGCATGTCGGTATAATCGAGCACCTCGACGATATGGCTGTGACCGCCCGATACGACCAAGCATAAAAAGGGCGGTTTTAATTCTTTATGTGAAATATAATTAGACGCGATATGCGAGCGCAGGTGGTGGGTCGGGACAAGCGGCTTGCCTGTCGCGAGAGAGAGTCCCTTTGCGAAGTTCACGCCCACAAGCAGCGCGCCGATCAGCCCCGGCGCGTGGGTCACGGCGATCGCGTCGATGTCATTAAGCGTACACTCAGCCGTTTTGATCGCTTCATCTACCACGCCGACGATCGCCTCGGCGTGTCTGCGTGAAGCGATCTCGGGCACTACGCCGCCGTAGAGCTTGTGCTCCTCTACCTGAGAGGCGACGATATTCGAGAGGACGTTTCTGCCGTCCTCTACCACAGCCGCGGCGGTCTCGTCACAGCTGCTTTCGATTGCAAGTATTTTCATAGTTCTTCCTCATTATGATTGCATTCTCTTTCGGTCGGTCGTAATAATCCTTCCGCTCGCCGATCTGCTCAAAGCCGAGCGATTCATACAGCGACACAGCAGGAGCGTTACTCTCCCTGACCTCTAAAAACACGGCGGCCGGCTCGTCGGCGCTCTGTATTGCCTGCGTAATCAGCGCTTTTGCGATACCCTTCCTGCGGCAGTCGGGCGCTACGGCGACCTCGATGATACTGCCCTCGTCCAAGACCTGTTCAAAGGCTAAGAAGCCGATCACGCTATCCTGCTCGATCGCGACGGTACAGTGGGAATCCGCCTTCTCCATCTGCGAGCGCAGGGAATCCATCGACCAAGCGCTCTCGCCGAAACAAACGTCAAGCAGGGCTTTCACCTCACCGAGATGCTCAGCCGTCATGGTTACGATCTTCATAGAGTCGCCATCAACGCCTTGATACCGCTGAGGATATCATCACGGCATTTGCGGTAGGCGTTCAGATCGCCGCCGTAGGGGTCAACGATGTCAGGTCTCAGATCGTAGATATCGTCCGTGTTCGGCGCGCGGTACAGCACGCGCACCAGCTCCGCGGGGATACCGATGGAGCGCAGGATATCCGCGTGCTCCTCGCCCAGTCCGACAAAGAGCGAATACTCGTTCAAATCGATCGCGGGCAGAAATCGCGTGCGGTGCAGCTTCAGGTCGAGCCCGATCTCAGCGACCGCTTCTATCGCGTTTGCGGAAGCGGGTCTGCCGCCCACAGCGGCAATGCCCGCGCTTTCGGCACGCCAGTCAAGTCCCTTTTCTTCCGCAAGAGAATTAAAAATCACCTCTGCCATCGGACTGCGGCAGGTGTTGCCTGTACATACAAATAATAATTTTTTCATTTTATCACCACATTAATCAATCGGGCGCGGGCAAGCCCGCCCTTCATTATTCATTCTTCAATTTTCAGTTTTCAGTATTCATTCAGCCGAAGGCGCTCAGCCTTTCGCCTCATACCATGTCTCGCCCATCGAGGCTTCGGCGGTGAGAGGTACGGTCAGGCTCAGGGCGTTCTCCATCTCTTCCTGCAGGAGCATCGCGACCTGCATGCTCTCAAAGGCGGGGGCTTCGACGATCAGCTCGTCGTGCACCTGTAGAATGAGCCGTGCTTCCAGTCCCTCGCGTTTGAGGCGTTCATCGACCCTGACCATCGCGATCTTGATGATATCGGCGGCTGTGCCCTGTATCGGGGCGTTCCTCGCGACGCGCTCGCCGAAGGAGCGGGTGTTGAAGTTCGAAGCCGACAGCTCGGGCAGATAACGCCGTCTGCCGAGCAAGGTCTGTACATAGCCGTCCTCTTTCGCCTGCTGAATGGTCGTGTTCATATAGCTGTCGATCGCAGAAAAGCGCGCCAAGTATTTGTCGATATATTTCTGTGCTTCACGCACGGTAACGCCGATGTCCTTCGAGAGCGAGAACGCGCCGATACCGTAGACGATACCGAAGTTGACCGCCTTCGCGCGCGAACGCATCAGCGGCGTGACCTGATCGATCGGCACGCCGAAAACCTCGGAAGCGGTAACGGTATGGATATCGATGTTGTCGGTGAAGGCTTTGCGCATCGTCTGATCGCCCGCCATGTGCGCGAGGACTCGCAGCTCGATCTGCGAGTAGTCCGCGTCCACCAGCACACAGCCGTCCTTTGCTCTAAAGAAGCGGCGGAACTCCTTGCCGCGCTCGGTGCGCACGGGGATATTCTGCAGATTCGGTTCGGTGGAGCTGATGCGCCCCGTCCGCGTTTCCGTCTGGTTGAACGACGAGTGGATCCTGCCGTCCGCGGCGACCTTGTCGATCAGGGAGTCGCAGTAGGTGGATTTGAGCTTTGCGACCGTGCGGTAATCGAGGATCTTTGAAATAACAGGGTGCAGGGGCAAAAGGCTCTCCAGCACCTCGGCGTTGGTCGAATAGCCGCTCTTGGTCTTTTTGCGGGTGGGCAGATTCAAGTCCTCAAACAAGGCTTTCGCGAGCTGTTTGGGAGAGTTGATATTGAATTCGTAGCCGACGTCCTCGTAGATGGACTTTTGCAGTTCGTCCACCTCTACGCTGAGCTGTTCGCCGTAACGGCGGATCGCTTCCACGTCCACCATGAAGCCGAGATTCTCCATGCGGGCGAGCACGCGCGCGAGCGGGATCTCGATCTCGTACAGCAGTTGATCGTTCGCGATATCGTGGATATCGTCGGCAAGGCGCTTGCACAGCGCGGGCAGGGCGTGGACAAAGCCGAGACCCTCTTCCCCCCCGCTTTCGGCGACGGCGACAGGGATACTGTACTCGGCGCACAGGCGCTCAGGCTCATAGCTCGACGACGACGGGCTGAGCAGATAGGCGGCAAGGGCGGTATCAAAGGCGATAGCGACTTCGATCCCCACGCGGTCACAGTAAGCGAAGATCGGCTTGCTGTTGTCGGTATAGAGCTTTTTGCCGCTCTTCAACAGCTTGTTTATTTCTTCTGTAGAATTAATCTTGTATAATATTTCTTCTGTAGAAATATAAGCAAGAACAGGTTGACTCCCGCTGTCATTCCGAGGGGATTCATCCCCGTGGGAATCCCACAAAGAGGGAATCGTGCTTTTTTCCTCAAAAGAAATTTGCACATACAGCTCATTATTCTCTGAAAGAATTTTATCGAGCGTTTCTCCGTCGGTGTCCACTACCTTGAAGGTGCGCTGTTCGTCCTGCTCGACGACCTTGTCCTCACTAAGCTCCAAGCCGAATTTCTTGATCAGGGAGAACAGCTCGAGCCGTGCCATCAGCCGCGCGGCGGCGGCCTTGTCGCCATCGGTCGGGATATAGCTGTCAAGGTTTGTGTCCACGGGCGCTGTCAGGCAGATCTCGCCCAGCATACGGCTCATAAAGCAGTTATCCTTTGACTTTTCGAGCTTTGCCCTCATGCCGGGCTTGATGTCGAGCTCGTCGAGGTGGTCATAGATATACTTGACGTCGCCGTACTTCTGAATCAGCTCGGTCGCGCCCTTCGGCCCGATACCCGCCACGCCGGGGATATTGTCGGAGCTGTCGCCTTGGATCGCCTTGATCTCGATGAGCTTCTTCGGCTCAACGCCGTATTCCTCCTGCACGACCTCGGGCGTGTACAGCATGGTACCGTTGAGGTTCTTCGCGAGCCGCACCGATACACGGTCATTAACGAGCTGCAGGCTGTCGCGGTCACCTGTCGCGACCACGCAGGTGTTGCCCGTATCGGCACACGTTTTTGACAGCGTGCCGAGGATATCGTCCGCCTCATACCCCTCACAGGTCACAAGCCGATAGCCGAGGTCTGTCAGCAGCTCCTTCAAGGGCGCCATCTGCATGTGCAGCTCCTCGGGCATGCCCTTGCGGTTGGCTTTGTACAGATCATACGCCTTATGGCGGAAGGTCTTGGCTTTCAGGTCAAAGGCGATCGCCACCGCGTCGGGCTGTACGTCGGCTTTCATGCGCTCAAACATCGTCAGAAAACCGTAGATCGCGTTGGTGAACATACCGTCCTTGGTCGTCAGCGGCTTGATGCCGTAGAACGCTCGGTTCAATATACTGTTTCCGTCTACTACTAAAAGTTTCATAAGCACTCCTAACAGCCTCCCTTTGGTAAAGGGAGGTGGGTTTTGCAACGCAAAACTCGGAGGGATTGTATCAATCGCCAATTATCATGGCAACAAAATTAAATCAGTTTCTCGCTTTGCTCGAACAATTTTGCAATCCCTCAGTCGCTTTGCGACAGCTCCCTTTACCAAAGGGAGCCATATACTATATCTTATACACCACATTCCCTGTGATCCAGTTGGTTCTGTACAGTCTCGGCACACGCTTGCTGACGTTGCACAGAACCTCATAGCTGATGGTATCGCCCCACTTGGCGACGTCCTCGGCGGTAGGCTCGCCGTCCTTGCCGTTGCCGAACACGACGACCACGTTGCCGACCTTTGCCTCGGGGAAGTCGGTCACGTCCAGCATGGTCTGATCCATGCAGATACGCCCGATGATCTTGCAGTTCTTGCCGAACTTCTTCGTCTCGTCCCATACGAACATGTAGCCGTCCTTGGCGTAAGCGCGGATAAAGCCGTCCGCATAGCCGACAGGCACGGTCGCGATACGCATATCGCGCTCGGCGGTAAAGGTCCTGCCGTAGCTGACGGTCGTGCCCGCCTTGACGGTCTTGACGTGAGAGATCAGCGTTTTCAGGCGCATAGCGGGCTTTAGCTCCAGATGATGGCGCATTACGCCCGACGGCGCGTAGCCGTACAGCACGATGCCCGCGCGCACCATATCGAGCCTGAACTTCGGATAATCCATGATCGCGCCCGAATTGGAGCAGTGACGGATCTCAAAATGTACCCCCGCCTTTTCGAGCTCGTCCACCGTATGGGCGTAGTTCTCATACTGCTTTAAGGTGTAGGCTTCGCCGTTGTCGCCGTCGTCAGCGACCGCAAAGTGCGTGAAGATACCCTCGGGGATCACATGCGGTAAGGTACAGGCTTCTTTTATTTCTTTGATGGAATTATCATCTCTCGGGAACTCCTGACACATAAAGCCGATACGGCTCATGCCCGTGTCGAGCTTGATATGCGCCTTGACCTCAACGCCCTTTTCTTCACAGCATTTGGACAGCTCGCGCGCGTAGTCAAGGCTGTACACCGCCTGAGAGATATTCTCCCGACTCAGGTCGCGACAGCGGTCGGCAGGCGTGTAACCGAGTATCAGGATCGGTTCCGTGATATCCGCGCGGCGTAATTCCAGCGCTTCGTCAAGATTGGAAACGGCTAAGAAATCCACGCCTAACTTATGATAGAGCTTGCAGATCTCCACCGCGCCGTGACCGTAGCCGTCCGCCTTGACGACGCAGCAGAGCTTCACTCCCTCGCCGACAGCATTGCGGATCGCCTTGAAATTCTCCTCGATCGAGTTCATATTGATCTCCGCCCACAGGCGGCGGGTAAATATCAGATTATCTTCCAAAATCCTCACCTCAAAAGAAATGCATATATAGTTATTATAATACATATTTAAAACTAATACAATACTTTTATCAAATGTTCGGACAGTCTGTAGGGACGAGCATTGCTCGTCCACGGAATGACGGGCTTTGATGACCGCGGAAATACAAGATAAGGGAAAAGGTCGCTGACAGCGGACGACCGATGGTCGTCCCTACAGTAAACGCATATCTGTATCTAAAGAGCCCTGATTCTTGACAATGACCGGACCGCAGTATAGAATAGAGTACAGAATCCGCAGTCGGTCATTACCGTATGACAGCCGAACGAAAGGGGTATCGGAATCATGAAAAAATCCTCGAACCTGACAAAGAGCAAGATCGTCTCCGCGGCGTGGCAGCTCTTTTACGAACAGGGCTTTGACAGCACCACGGTCGACGAGATCGTATCGCTGTCGGGCACGTCAAAGGGCTCCTTCTACCACTACTTTGACAGTAAAGACAGCCTGATCGGCTCCCTCGCCTATCTCTTCGACGAAAAGTACGCCCAGCTCGAAAAGGAACTGAACTTTGAGCAAAACGCCCTCGATAACATGACCTTCCTCACCCGCGAGCTGTTCATGATGATCGAGAACACCATCGACATCGAGCTGCTTTCCCGCCTGTACGGTCAACAGCTCAACAAGCGCGGCGAAAAGGAGCTGCTCGACCAGAGCCGCGTGTACTATCGACTGCTCAGAAAGCTGGTACAGCTCGGGCAACAGCGGGGCGAGATCACGCGCGCCAAGTCCACCGCCGAGATCGTGCGGCTGTACGCGATCGCCGAGCGCGCGCTCCTCTACGACTGGTGTCTGCACGGCGGCGAGTACTCTCTCGCGGAGTACGCGTCCTCTACCATTCCCCTCTTTCTCAACGGGATCCGCACGGAGAGTGAGGCGTGATTCCTCACTCCTAACTCCCCACTCCCCACTCCTAACTCCCAAAGCCCTTTTTCCGACACAATTTATTTTTCGTCAAGTTTACGGTCTATTATTCAGTCTATTTATTTTTAGCCTGTTTAATAGGCTTTTTTTGATTTTTCGTCAAAATGTATCGAATTTAGTCTATACTTTGTTCTGTATTGCGTTTCACAATTTAATGTGTTACTATAATATGGCATTGTGATAAAAAGCAATTGATAATTCTAATAAAGAATTTTGGAGGGAAAAGAATGTCAACAAACACCATAATTATTCTCGTTGCGTTTGTCGTGTACATGGGTATGATGATCCTCATCGGTGCTCTGAACTCTAAGCAGAGCAACAACGAGGACTACTTCCTCGGCGGCAGAGGTCTGGGCTCATGGACAGCGGCGCTCTCGGCGCAGGCGTCCGATATGAGCGGCTGGCTGCTGATGGGTCTGCCCGGCGCGATCTATGTCGCGGGTACGGGCGAGGTCTGGATCGCGATCGGTCTTTTGATCGGTACCATCCTCAACTGGTTCCTTGTCGCCCGCAGACTGCGCAAGTACACCATCGTCGCGAACAACTCGCTGACGATCCCGAGCTTCTTTGAGAACCGCTTCCATGATAAGAAGGGCGTCCTCAAGGTTGTATCCTCGATCATCGTCATCGTGTTCTTCGCGGTCTACACCGCTTCTGCGTTCGCCTCGGGCGCGAAGCTCTTCGCCAACGTATTCGGCTCGGGCGCAGACGACCATACCGCCTACATGATCGGTCTGATCGTCGCGGCTGTCGTTATCCTCGTCTACACCCTGCTCGGCGGCTTCAAGGCGGTATGCTACACCGACTTCATTCAAGGTCTGCTCATGCTCGTCGCGATCTTAGCTGTTCCGATCATCGCGTATATCGGTATCAGCGGCGACCTGACCGGCGCGCTGGCATCAAAGGGCGTCGCGGATCCTCAGGGCTTTATCAGCCTGATGAAGGACGGCGAGGGCAACCCGATCACCTTTGTATCCATCATTTCCAACCTCGGCTGGGCGCTCGGTTACTTCGGTATGCCTCATATCCTCGTTCGCTTCATGGCGATCAAGAGCGATAAGGAGGTCAAGAAGAGCCGCGTCATCGCCATCGTATGGGTCATTCTGTCTTTGGGCGCTGCTTCCTTCCTCGGTCTGGTCGCGAGAGGCTTCCTCAATGAGGACCTTGTCGCATCGGGCAAATCCGAGGTCGTATTCATCAAGACCATCCAGCAGATCTTCTCCGGCAACGTGATCCTCGTATTCATCGGCGGTATCTTCCTGTGCGGTATCCTCGCCGCGATCATGTCCACGGCTGACAGCCAGCTGCTGGTCACCGCGTCCGCCGTATCCGAGGATATGTACAAGGGTGTTATCAAGAAGAACGCCTCCGAGAAGAGCGCGCTCAACGTCGGCAGGATCGCCGTCGTCATCGTCGCTGTCGTCGCCTTCATCATCGCGCTTGACCCCAAATCCTCTGTCATGAATCTGGTATCCGACGCGTGGGCAGGCTTCGGCGCGGCGTTCGGTCCGATCATCCTGCTGTCCCTGTTCTGGAAGCGTTTCAACCTTCCGGGCGCAGTCGCGGGTATGGTCACGGGCTTTGCGACCGTCGTTCTGTGGGACTATATCCCCTTCGGCGGCGAGACCCTGTACGCGAAAACAGGTCTGTACTCTCTCGTACTCGGCTTCGCGCTGGCGCTGGTCGTCGCGGTCATCGTGACCCTGATCACCAAGAAGCCGTCCAAAGAGATCGAGGACGAATTCGACAAGGTCAACACTGTAGAGATCTGATCTTACAATTAATCGATCCATCGTCCGCTCCCGTTCCCGGGGGCGGATTTTTGTTTGCAGTACCATTTGTAGGGTACGGCGCTTGCCGACGTACCGCGGCAGGGCGTTTGATTGAAATATGGACACGGAAACGCAAAATATAAGTTAGTTCTTATTTCTTATTCCTTAATTCTTATTTCAAATTAACCATGACACGAATTTTACCATTTATTACAGCCTTGCAACCAAACACAATATATTGTGGTGTGCCCTTTTCCCCTCACAATAAATTGTTATAATTCTTTTAAAGATATCATTTTATCTTTTCTAATCAAATTCACCAAAGAAAAAGTTTTTTATCGTATAAAATACCGATTGATTTCGCGGCGGGATTCTGCTATATTATGACAGGATTTCGCCCAGCGCACAAGATGTAGCGGCGGGCATGCTTTTTGTAACAAAAGTATTACAACCAACCGCCCGACAAAAAAAGCAGTCGGGAACAAGAACCAAAATGCAATCAGAAGGAGAGTATGAGTTAACATGAGCGAGATCAAAAAGATCCTCAAGCGCGACGGACGCGCGGTACCGTTCGACAAAGAAAAAATCACCCAGGCGATCTACAAGGCGGCGCACGCCATCGGCGGCAACGACCTCGACAGCGCCGAAGCGCTCGCGAGCAAGGTCATCGAATACTTAGAGGCGGAGGACAACGACGCTCCCTCCGTCGAGCACGTTCAGGACACCGTAGAGAAGATCCTGATCGAAAACGGCCATGCCAGAACCGCGAAGGAGTTCATTCTCTATCGCGCGGAGCGTACCAGAGTCCGTGAAATGAACACCAAGCTGATGAAGGTCTACGAAGACCTGACCTTCAAATCCGCTAAGGATAACGACGTCAAGCGTGAGAACGCCAACATCGACGGCGACACCGCGATGGGCACCATGCTCAAGTACGGCTCCGAGGGCGCAAAGGAATTCTATCAGATGTACGTCCTCAACCCCAAGTTCGCGAAGGCGCACCGTGAGGGCGATATCCATATCCACGACCTCGACTTCCTCACCCTGACCACCACCTGCTGCCAGATCGACCTGCTAAAGCTCTTCAAGGGCGGCTTCTCCACCGGTCACGGCTTTATCCGTGAGCCGAACGATATCTCCACCTACGCGGCGCTCGCGTGCATCGCGATCCAGTCTAACCAGAACGACCAGCACGGCGGTCAGTCTGTACCGAATTTCGACTACAGCATGGCTCCCGGTGTCATCAAAACCTACAACAAGCGTTACCGCGCGAACCTCGCCCGCGGCGCTGAGCTGCTCGCTGACGACGAGAACGCCAAGGAGAGTATCGAAGCCATCTGCGCGGCTGCGGAGGCGGCGACAGGCGAGCTTGCTAAGCTCGAATCCACCGCAGAGTACGACGCAAAGGAGCTCGAGCTCCTGACAGAGAAATACGGCGACAAGATTGCCGGCAAGTTGCAGCGTTTCGCAAAGAAGCACGCTTTGACCGAGACCGACCGCGCGACCTTCCAGGCGATGGAGGCGGTCGTCCATAACCTCAACACCATGCACTCCCGCGCGGGCGCTCAGGTACCCTTCTCCTCCATCAACTACGGTACCGACACCACCCCCGAGGGCAGAATGGTCATCAAGAATATCCTGCTCGCGACCGAGAAGGGTCTTGGAAACGGCGAGACTCCGATCTTCCCCGTCCACATCTTCAAGGTCAAAGAGGGCATCAACTACAACCCCGAGGATCCCAACTACGATCTGTTCAAGCTCTCGTTCCGCGTATCGGCGAAGCGCCTGTTCCCGAACTACGCCTTCATCGACGCTCCCTACAACCTCGCTTACTATAAGCCCGGTCACCCCGAGACCGAGATCGCGTACATGGGCTGCCGTACGAGAGTCATCGGCAACCGCCACGATCCGTCCCGCGAGATCACCTACGGCAGAGGCAACCTGAGCTTCACTTCCATCAACCTCCCCCGTCTGGCGATCCTCTCCAACAAGAACATCGACTTCTTCTTCGAACAGCTCGACCGTATGCTCGACCTGTGTATCGACCAGATCCTTGAGCGTTTTGAGATCCAGTGCCAGAAGCACGTCCGCAATTATCCGTTCCTGATGGGTCAGGGCGTATGGATCGACTCCGACAAGCTCTCGATCGACGACGAGGTGCGCGAGGTCTTAAAGCACGGCACCCTCTCCATCGGCTTCATCGGTCTGGCGGAAGCGCTCGTCGCCCTGATCGGCAAGCATCACGGCGAATCTGAAGAAGCGCAGAGACTCGGTCTTGAGATCGTGTCCTTCATGCGCAAGAAGCTCGATAAGCAGAGCGAAAAGACAGGACTCAACTTCACCTGTCTCGCCACTCCCGCGGAGGGTCTGTCCGGCCGTTTTGTCCGCATCGACAAGGAGCGCTTCGGTATCATCAAGGGCGTGACCGACCGCGAATACTACACCAACTCCTTCCACGTTCCCGTATACTATCCGATCAACGCCTTTGACAAGATCAAGCTCGAGGCTCCCTACCACGCGCTGACCAACGCGGGTCATATCTCCTATATCGAGCTCGACGGCGATCCCACCGAGAACCTCGAGGCGTTCGAGCAGGTCGTCCGCTGCATGAAGGAAGCGGGCATCGGCTACGGCTCTATCAACCACCCCGTCGACCGCGACCCCGTCTGCGGCTACACCGGCATCATCGGCGACTACTGCCCCAAGTGCGGCAGAAAGATCGTCAAGAACGGTATGCAGGTTGAGCGTATCCGCCGCATCACCGGCTACCTCGTCGGCACCCTCGACCGCTTCAACAACGCCAAAAAGGCAGAGGTCAAGGACAGAGTCAAGCACAGTCTCAGCTCCGCCGACGATTGCGGCTGCGACCTCGAAGCGATCTGAAAGTAAGACAACCCAAAAGATTTATTGTAGGGGAGCCTTAACCGCTCCCCTACTTTTTCCGACTAAACAGCGTTCACGCACAGCAAATAAGACGTCTGCGTAGGGACGAGCATTGCTCGTCCGGCGTCGCAGATACTTTTTCCCTCTATCTATGGTTTCCGCCTGATTCTACGCCCATCATTCTCGGACGACCAATGGTCGTCCCTACGAAAAGAGAGATTTGCTTCGCGATTAACGCTACAGCATACATTCTTAGAGTTTCCCCATGGAAAGCCCTAAAAAACAATATGTATCTGCATTCTGCAATTTTTTCAGAAGGAGCACATCATGTCCGATACAAAAACACCCCTGCGCCTCGCGGGCGTCGTCAGAGAGAGCATCGTAGACGGTCCGGGCATCCGCATGACGGTATTCGTGCAGGGCTGTCCGCACCACTGCAAGGGCTGTCACAATCAGCATACCTGGGACTTTGAGGGCGGCTACATGAGCTCGGTCGAGCGCGTTCTGGAAGAAGCCGCCAAGGATCCTCTGCTCAAGGGCGTCACCCTCTCGGGCGGCGAGCCGTTCTCACAGGCAAAGCCCTTGACGGTACTCGCCAAGCGCGCGCACGAGATGGGCTTGAACGTCTTTTGCTACACAGGCTACACCTTTGAGAAGCTCATGAGCCAATTTGACGAGCACCCCGAGTACAGGGAGCTCCTCGAGCAGTGCGACTGGCTGGTGGACGGGCCGTTCGTCGAAGAGGAAATGAGCCTGATGCTCCATTTCCGCGGCAGCCGCAACCAGCGTATCCTCGACGTACCGCAATCCTTAGCGCAGGGCAAGGCGGTACTGTCCGAGTATCATTGACGGATTTACCGCCGTCATACAGTCAAATATACGATCATAAGAGAGCGTCGAACTAATCGGCGCTCTTTTTAGTTAGGAGTGAGGAGTTTTTTTGTGGGCATAATGGCGGACAGCGGGAAAAGGCTTCCTACCCCGAGGGGAAGCCTTGGTTTCATTCCTCGCTCCTAACAGAAAAAGAACCGTCATCGTAGGGACGAGCATTGCTCGTCCGGCATCGCAGATGTTTTTTTCTCTCTATCTAAGGTTTCCGCCTGATTCTACGCCCGTCATTCTCGGACGACCGATGGTCGTCCCTACGGAAACGTCGGATTGCAACGATTTAACCCGAGGATTGCGAAGGCTTTTTGTGTCCTTAAATCCTAACTTCTCACTCCTCACTCCTAACTCCTAACTCCTAACTCCTCACTTTCCCTCTTTTCGTCGTTTTACACAACATTCTCACGCGCTTTTTGCCGTATTTGTCCTGTTGTAAAACGGCTGATTTTATGGTATCATTATTGTAACTGTAATAATACATCTTGAAAGGATGGAAATACATGGTAGTAAAGGATATTATTGACATCTTAGAGGGCGAAGTCATCTGTGAGGGCGACCTCAACGTAGAGATCAAAACCGCCTGCGGCTCCGACATGATGAGCGACGTTCTGGCGTTCGTCAAGGATCAGAGCGTTCTGCTGACAGGCCTTGTCAACCCGCAGGTCGTGCGCACCGCGGAGATGATGGACATGGCGTGTATCGTATTCGTGCGCGGCAAAATGCCCGATCAGGGTATCATCGACCTTGCCGAGCAGCGCGACATCACCCTCATCAAGACCCGCTACAGAATGTTCACCGCCTGCGGCAAGCTGTATGAGGGCGGTCTCTCCGGAGGTACCGCGGTATGAGCAACATCCATCTTCACTACGACGTCAGCGGCGAGGACTTCACCCGCGCGGGCGAGGCGTCCGGCGCGGTCAAAAAGCGCCTGAAAGCGCTGGGCTACAACACCGACGCCATCCGCAGGGTCGCCATCGCGATGTATGAAGCCGAGATCAACATGGTCATCCATGCCGACGGCGGCTTTGTTGACGTAGACATCTATCCCGACCACGTCGAGGTCCTCTTGTCCGACCACGGCCCCGGTATCCCCGACGTAGACAAGGCGATGCAGGAGGGCTTCTCCACCGCTCCCGACAACGTGCGCAACCTCGGCTTCGGCGCGGGCATGGGTCTGCCGAACATCAAGAAATATACCGACGACATGCGTATCGAGACCGAGATCGGCAAGGGTACGGACTTGTATCTGACTGTCAAGGTCAAGGAAGCGTAATTCTAAAGTGAGGAGTTAGGAGTGAGGAGTTAGAAGTTAGGAGTTAGGAGTTAATGGTGGGCGTTTCCCACATCCATCTGTATTTATCGCTGAGCTATTCCGCTCATACTCTCGCTATACAAATTCAAAACACGAAGTGTTTCCCACAACTTCTCACTCCTCACTCCTCACTCCTAACTATCAACAGGTAAGCAATATGAACAACAAATATTTCCACTCTGTCGAGCTGGACGCGGAGCTGTGCTGCGGCTGTACCAACTGCCTCAAGCGCTGTCCTACCGAAGCCATCCGTATCCGTAACGGCAAGGCGCATATCCTCTCCGAGAGGTGCATCGACTGCGGCGAGTGCATCCGCATCTGTCCGCACCACGCCAAGCGCGCCCGTTCCAACAGCATCGACGAAATCAAACCATATAAAGTCAAGGTCGCGATCCCCGCGCCCGCCCTGTTCGGTCAGTTCAACAACCTCAACGATATCGACATCGTGCTGACGGGACTGCGCGCCATGGGCTTTGACATGATCTATGAGGTCAGCCGCGCGGCGGAGCTTGTATCCGAAGCCACCCGTCAGCTGATCCGCGAGAACGCGCTCAAAAAGCCGATCATCAGCTCCGCGTGTCCCGCTGTCGTGCGCCTGATCAAGATCCGCTTCCCCGAGCTGTGCGACAACGTCATGCCGCTCTTAGCGCCCATGGAGGTCGCCGCGAAGATGGCGCGCCGCGAGGTCATCGCGATGACGGGTCTGCCCGACGAGGAGATCGGCGTGTTCTTCATCACGCCCTGCCCCGCAAAGGTGACCGAGATCAACAACCCCACCAACTCCGAGAAAAGCGCCGTCACGGGCGCGATCGCTATCTCGCAGATCTATCCCGAGCTGACCTCCAAGATGGACAAGCTCAGCGTGATCGAGCCGATCGCGAAATCGGGTCTGATCGGCGTAGGTTGGGCGACCTCGGGCGGTGAAGCCGCCGCTATGCTGGGCGATAAATACCTTGCCGCGGACGGTATCGAGAACGTGATCCGCGTCCTCGAGGAATTAGAGGACGAGCATATCCACGGCGTAGACTTCATCGAGCTCAACGCCTGCTCGGGCGGCTGCGTCGGCGGCGTCTTAGCGGTCGAGAACCCCTATGTCGCTCAGGCGCGTATCCAGAACCTGCGCAAGTACCTGCCCGTTTCCCTGAACCACCTTGAAGAAAACGATATGGACAAGATGAAATGGGAGAACGAGCTGACCTTCAACGCCGAGAGCTTCCGTCTGTCCGACGACATCGTTGAGGCGATAGACATGATGGAGAAGATGGAAGAGATCTGCAAGGACCTGCCCGGGCTCGACTGCGGCTCCTGCGGCGCTCCCACCTGCCGCGCGCTCGCCGAGGATATCGTCAAGGGCAACGCCAAAGAGACCGACTGTATCCACAAGCTCAAAGCGAAGATACAGAACGTCTACGACCAGTTAGGTAATCTATGAGTGAAGTAATACTGACCGAACGCGAACGCGAGTATCTTGACTGCGAAACGCCCATGATCACTAAGGGCAGCGCCGCCGCGCGCCTGATCACCGGCTTTTTCGCGGGCTTTTTCCAGACGATCTTTGCGCCCTCTTCCGCCTATAACAAGGTGGATAAAAGACTGATGCGCACCATTCGCGAGATACGGTATACGAAATACAAAAAAGCGGTGCTCCGCAAGCAGAGCGGCACACCGAAGAAAAACGACGAAAAGCTCCTCAAAAAGCTCAACCAAAAGGACTTTATCTTTGACGTAGACAATTTCGATCCCGACGCCTACGCCAAGCAGCTGTATGAGGAATATATGAAAAAGCACCCTGAGAAAAAGAACTGAAGGCTGAAGACTTAAAACTGAAAAATGAAAAACGGCGGTTACTCGCTCTGCTCAGACAATTATCTATTGGGTGCGGGTATCCCGCCAACCATTTTACGATCTTCAGTTTTCAGTATTCATTATTCATGAGGGCGGGCGCTGTCCGCTCATGATAATCGTAGGTGCGTTTGTGTAGGGTACGGCGCTTGCCGACGTACCGAACCCTTTCCGATCAACCCCACCCAAAAGCGGAGCAAATCTTTGCTTTTATAATTCCTCACTCCTCACTCCTAACTCTTTAAAATTCCAACTCCTGATTATCGGAGGTACCTTATGACTGTAAACGAACTCAAAGATAAATTGGATCTGAAAGTCCTCGTCGAGGACGATCTCGACCGCGAGGTGACCGACTGCTACATCGGCGACCTGCTCAGCTGGGTCATGGGCAGAGCGCCCGCGGACAGCGCGTGGCTGACCGTCATGGGCAACATCAACTCCATCGCCGTGGCGACCCTCGCGGACGTGAGCTGTATCATCCTCGTGGAGAACGCGGCTCTCGATGAGAACGCGCGCCAAAAAGCCGAGATGCACGGCGTGAATATCCTGATCACCGAGGAAAACGCCTACAATCTCGCCGTCAAGATCAGCAAACTGATCTAAGGTATTATTCTTATGCAGAAATATTATTACGACCTGCACCTGCATTCGTGTCTGTCCCCCTGCGGCGATATGGACATGACCCCGAACAATATCGTAAATATGGCGAAGCTCTTGGGGCTGGACGTGATCGCCCTGACCGACCACAACACCTCGCTCAACTGCGAGGCGGCGATCAAGGTCGGCGAGGAGGTCGGCGTGCTGGTGATCCCCGGCATGGAGCTGACCACCTCGGAGGATATCCACGCGGTATGCCTCTTCCCTACCCTTGAGAAAGCCCTCGCCTTCTCACAGTATGTAGACGAGAACCGTATCCATATCAGGAACAAAGCGGAGATCTACGGCAGACAGGTCATCATGAACGAGAACGACGAGGAGCTCGGCGAGATCGACGACCTGCTGCTCCCCGGCTCCTTCATCGGTATGTACGACGCCTACCGCAAGGCAAAGGAGTTCGGCGGTATCTGCTATCCCGCCCACATCGACCGCGACTCCCTCTCTATCCTTGCCGTGCTCGGCGAGATCGACCCCTACTGCGGGTTCAGAACAGCGGAGCTGGCGGATATCTCTAAGCTCGACGAGCTGAGAGCGCAGCACCCGATCCTCGACACCCTGAACATCGTCACCTGCTCCGACGCGCATTACCTCGAGAACATGAAGGACGCCGCGAACACCCTCGAGCTGCCCGAGCTGACCCGTGAAGCCGTGATCGAATATTTAGACACCCAAAAGTGACCGTCTTGCTTAAACGCAGGGCGGCGCTTTTTTAGTTAGGAGTTAGGAGTGAGAAGTGAGAAGTGAGGAGTGAGGAGTTAAGGACACTAAAGCCTTCGCAATCCTCGGGGCGGAGGGTTTCCGGACAGCCTTTTGCTATATGACGTTAAATCGTTGCAATCCGACGTTTCCGTAGGGACGACCATCGGTCGTCCGAGAATGACGGGCGTAGAATCAGGCG
>CADBYC010000038.1 GCA_902798755.1 uncultured Ruminococcus sp.
TCCATGTGCGGTTAAATGAGCGGCGGAGGTGCGGTTAAATGAGCGGCGAGAGTGCGGTTCAAACCCCGTGCAACTGCGGTTTTCGGAGCGGGATACACAAAAATTAATAAAATGTCTAAACAATAATGTGGACAAAGGTATAATTCATATATACCTTTGCTCAATCTTTTTTGAATTCTATTTTATTTATGTTGGTTATATATTTAGACGTTGCTTTTCTACAATAATCATTATAGCACAACTATCTTGATATTTTTAATATGCAATAGCGGCAAGGATTACCCTGCCGCTATTGATTACCAACTATTATACAGAACTAATGAATGTCAATTGCTTTGTTTCGGATGTTGCTAGCTTATATTTCTGAGCATACATTTATTTATTGAATTCCGAAAAAAGGCAACCAAAGATTCTCTGGGTTGTATAGCTTCTGTCAGGTGATACGATCACAAGATCAGTGTTTCCGACTATTACTCTATTGTCTGAGTTTCGTTCTATATTGGTATAGAATGATATGCATTCTCCATTTGAATTAATATATGACGCCATAATCTCTCCCGGCCAAGAATAAGGCAAATCAAAGCTTTCATTTGCATCACTCTCAGGATGATATTTCATTGGTTCGGTTTTAAATTGTGAAAAGCCCTTTGGTATTTCAGATTGATTGATCTTGTTTACTTCGCCGCTCTTGAAATTTATAATATGATACTCTATAATACTATCAACATCAAACCAATTATCAGATGATTCTAAGACGGCATATTCACCGCCTTTATCGACACGAATTAACGAAGATTTGTCGCCTTGATTAAAACCCGGTATCCCGATTTTATCTAGATCAAAATTATTAATCATATTGTTCGATTTGTAGTTATAGATAAACACGCCTTTACCTGTGGTTATTACAATCTTTTCGTCATCAGCGTAATTTACACCAAAAACTCCTGTTCCTACATGACTGCGTAATTCATTAATATCATATTCGTCAGTATTTATGTTATCGTTGTTTTTCGCGTTTGGACTGATGTCCATTTTGCAAATCATCAGAAGCTTATGATTATCATATGAATAACGAGATGATTGACTTAACGAAGTTATGTTTATTTGATTAAACAAATCCGTTCCTTTTCCAACTGCGATTGCAACAACAATGATTACAACAGCTAAACACGCTGCAGCAAATAATATATGTTTATTTTTTCTTTTATTTAAGTGTTTTGTATCCATTGACTTTATTCTTTGCGTAAGATTATCAGGTGCGTGAACTTCATCAAATACGCTTTGATAAAGCTCATATGTTTCTTTATAGTTACTCATAACCACGCCTCCCCAAGTTTTTCTTTTAGCATTTTTCTCGCTCTCATTAACCTCGTTTGCACATTACTTTCCGATATTCCGAGAATAGCTGCAATTTCATCACACTGATAACCTTCATAATAATACAAGTGTAAAACAGAGCTATATTTCGTCGGAAGTTTCATAACCTCGGCGAAGATGTCGCTTTTTATAGGTTCTATGTGCTCAGGTTCATGATCCAAGTCATTGAATGAAATAACTCTATTGTACCAAAAAGAACGCCATAGTGATTTGCTCTCATTCGCTGCAACTCTGATCAACCATTTTCTAATATGGTCGTCGCTTTCAAAGTCGACCTCACATTTTAGTAGCTTTATAAATGTATTTTGAGTTATATCCTCTGCATCGCTTTTTGTTTACAAAAGCTCAACGCTGAACGGAATACAACATCGATATATTTTTCAACTATTCTATTGAATTCGGAAGAGTCCAAAATAATCACTCCCATCTACGGTATAACACATAAACAATTATACTTCTATTCCACTGTTTTGAAAAGCTCTTCATAATTACAATGCCTTAAAACATAAAAATATCACAAAAAATTTTCCGCCAAGCAGGAGATTCTCCCACTTGGCGGAATTGCACATCAGTTAAAAATCAACTCTGTATTCACTATCTCCGTTGCACGGTTGCAAATATTATTCATTTTCCGTACCCACAGCATTTGGTTTTCAGCTTTGAGCTGTTCGGTTAAACCTTCTTGTTTTGCAAGCTGATTTACCAACCGAAAAAACATATCCTCTGCTTGCTTGTCGATATCGGCAAAGTAGGCCGTGAGCTTACAGTTTGTCAGAAGATTAGTGTAAATGATAGGGTGATGGCTTTTGAGATATCGTAAATGCCGTTTGCCCCAAATTCCGATTTCAACCTTCGGCTGTTCGGGTAACTTTAAATTGGGCAGAAGATAATCTCCCTGTTGTGTGTATGTAATTTTTGCAGCCATAACTTAAACCTCCTTAACTTTGATTCTTTTGACTTTTGCTTTCGTGAGCTTGATCAGCAGCTCGTCAATGATGTCGGTGTATCTGCCCTGTGATATGAGGTCGTTTCTCAAATCAACTAGACTGTGGATGACTGTGCGCCGTTCATCGTGCGTTAGATAAATGTGATACTTTGGATTTCTCATTGTATTACCTCCGTTCCATTTGATGATTTCATTATAAACGGAAAAGTATGATAAATCGAATGTGTGGATAAAAAATCTTTTAAAAACAGAAAAACGCCGCTTCAGCTTTTACACTGAAACGGCGTTCTGTTTTTGTATCAGAGAACACATCTAACGGCGAAACCGCCGCTGAAAAAGTAGGTGTTCGTCCAATACCCGTTTGGTGGAGATGGCGAGAATCGAACTCGCGTCCGAAAACAGTTCCACAAGGTTTTCTCCGAGTGCAGTTATTGGTTTAGGATTCCCCCCACGCAACGCCCAATAACAGGCTTTGCGCTTCGGTAGCCTTTGATGTGTGACAGCTTAAAGGCGTGGGCTGTTCACAGAAACCGCTGTCGACGCCTTGTCCCGTGCCGCGGTACTCACGGGCAGACGAGCTGCATTAAGCAGCTAAAGCAACTTTAGTGTTGTCGTTTGTTTTTAAGTTGAGGCTTTTAAAGCGGCGCCTCACCGCTACTCGCTTACCAAGCTTCGCCGTCCCCGTCGAAACCTTTACATCCCCGTATAGGCAACGGATGAATCCGTTGCAGTGATGTTTTGCTGTGCAAAGTGATATGCTTCGCGTTATGTTCGGCTGTGCCGAGTGAAGAAGAGACCTTCACCGTTAACCGTTCTACGATTCTATTCGGGAGGAGCAAGCCCCTCCCCTACGATTCACCGATTTTGCTCTTTCATGGCGCGGTCGATATCGCGCTTGGCGCTCTTTTTGGCGGCATCCTCGCGCTTATCGTAGAGCTTTTTGCCCTTACAGAGTCCGAGCTCGAGCTTGACGATACTGCCCTTGAAATAGATGGAAAGGGGTATCAGGGAAAGCCCCTGTTGCTGCAGGGTGCCGAAGAGCTTATTGATCTCTCGCTTGTGCATGAGAAGCTTGCGCACGCGCATGGGGTCTTTGCCCCAGATGTTGGCGTGCTCATAAGGACTGATGTGCATACCGTTGACGAAAAGCTCGCCTTTGACGATACTGCACCAGCTGTCCTTTAAATTGACTCTGCCCTGTCTGAGGCTCTTGACCTCGGTACCCGCAAGGGAGATACCCGCTTCGTACTTTTCGAGAATGAAATAGTCGTGATACGCCTTTTTATTATTGGCGATGACCTTGATATTATCCATCACAGCTCACTCCTGCCCTCAAGCGCTCTGGCGAGGGTCACGTCGTCGGCATATTCGAGATCGCCGCCCACGGGGATACCGTAAGCAAGGCGGGTGATCCTGATACCGAGGGGCTTTAACAGACGCGAGATATACATCGCGGTCGCTTCGCCCTCTACAGTGGGGTTGGTCGCCATGATCACTTCATTTACCTCGCCGTTGTTCAGGCGGGACAAAAGCTGTTTGATGCACAGCTGATCGGGACCGATACCGTTGAGCGGAGAGATCACGCCGTGGAGCACATGGTAGGTGCCCTTGTACTCGCCCGTGCCCTCAAGCGCGATCGCGTCGCGCGGAGTCTCTACCACGCAGATCGTTGATTTGTCGCGCGCATCATTGCGGCAGATCGGGCACTTCTCCTGATCGGAGAAGTTGCAGCATATCTCACAGCGGCGAATCTTCTGATGTGCCTCCATGATAGCGTCGGAAAACTCCTTTGCCCGCTCAGACGGCATATTCAGCACGTAGTACGCCAGACGCTGGGCGGTCTTGCTACCGATACCCGGCAGGCGCTCGAACTGCTCGACAAGTCTTTGCAGAGGCGCGACGTTATAGGAAGCCATCAGAACAAGCCGCCCATTCCGCCGAGATTCATGCCGCCGGAGATGGCGTTCATAGTCTCTTCCTTATCGGCGTTGGCGTTGCGGATCGCTTCGTTGACTGCGGCAGTCACGAGGTCCTGCAGCATTTCGATATCTTCGGGATCGACGACGTCGGGAGAGATCTCCATCTTCTTGATCTCAAGCTCGCCGGAGATAGTAACGGTGACCATACCGCCGCCTGCGGACGCGGTGTATTCCTTCGCGTTCAGTTCTTCTGTCGCGGCTTCCATCTGCTCCTGCATTTTCTGCGCCTGACGGGCGAGCTGCTGGAGGTTCTGACCGCCACCGCCGCCGTAGCCTTTGGGGATTCTTGCTTTCATATTGATCTTCCTTTCAGTGATAGTTGACTCCTTTTTTCAAAAGGGAGGTGGGTAATTTCATTCATCGAATCAGCCGGAGGGATTCATATGTTCATTCGGTTTGTCGCTTGCGCTCTGTTTTTTGCAATCCCTCACCCGCTTATTCGCGGGAGCTCCCTTTACCAAAGGGAGCCTAAGTCAATCCTCGGTCACGTTGACGCCGGAGGATTTGAGCTTGTCGATAAAGTCGTCAAGGACTTCGTCCTTGCTCTGCTTCTTTTCTTCGGGCTGTTTGTACGGTCCGAGCTTGTAGACCTTGCCGGTCACTTCCTGTACCGCCTTGCGGATCTCTTCGCGCTGGGCGGATTTTTTGAGCAGTTCGAAGGCGATCTCGTGATTGGTTTCGATCAGGAGATAGTCGCCGCTGACGTAGGCGTTGGTATCTTCAAACGCCGCAGAGATCGCGCGGGAATAGTTGCGCAGATTCGCGACGACGTCAGGCCACAGCTCAAAGGGCTTAGCGTTGCGGTAGAGCTCGTCCATATCGACGTTCTGTCGGCGAGCGGGAGCCTTATGCTCGGGCTTTGCCGTGGGAACGGCAGAGGACTGAGCGACGGGCTTTGTATCGACAGCAGGCGCGGAGATCGGTTGCTGTGCAGGTGTTTCCGCGGGTTGAGGTTTTTCGGGAGTCGCTTTCTGTTCAGGCTCGGGCTTTTCGGGAGCTGTTTCTTTCACAGGCTCGGGATCGGCAGGAGTTGTTTCCTGAACGGGTTCGGGTTTCTTTTCCTCCGCCTTATACTCGACTGTCGGCTTCGGCAGTTCGGGTGCGGGGGCTGAGGGCTGAGCGACCGGTACACCGTTGCTCTGCAATAAGCGGAGCGCCTTTTCGAGCGCTGTCACACGAGCGAATAACGCTTCATCGGTTTTGTCCAATTCGGGAGCGCAGAGCTTGACGAGCGCCATCTCGAGCTCTGTTCGAGGAGAAACGCTCTCTCGCATGGCGGCGCGGGCGCGTCCTAAAACGTCCATCGCAAAGAGGATATCGGGGAGCGAGAGGTAGTCCGCTTCGGCGACCGCGGCGTCGAACTCACGATCGCTCATCACGACCAGCTCGCGCGGTTTTGAGACCGTTTTGATCAGCATGAGCGAGCGGAAATGACTTTGCAGTTCTTCGCAGAGAGAGCCCATGTCCTTGCTGTCCTTATACAGACTGTCGACGATCTCCAGCGCGCGGGTAACGTTCTTGTTGATCGTGCAATTGACGATTTCGAAAAGGTGACCCTGAGCCGCGAGACCCGCGGCAGAGCGCACTACGTCGGCATCAACATTGGTCGAGATACCGATACAGCGATCAAGAAGCGAGATCGCGTCGCGCATCGCGCCGTCGGCGATAACGGCGATCAGAAGCGCCGCTTCGTCGGTCAGGCTGACACTCTCCTTTGCGGCGATCTCATGAAGACGCTCGGAGATATCGGCGGGGCTGATACGGTGGAAATCAAAGCGCTGGCAGCGTGAGAGGATGGTCTCGGGGATCTTATTGACCTCGGTGGTGGCGAGGATAAAGACGACGTGAGCGGGAGGCTCTTCGAGGGTTTTGAGCAGGGCGTTCCACGCGTCGCGGGAAAGCATGTGCACCTCGTCGATGATGTACACGCGGTACTTGGCGCGGGCAGGCGCAAAGGCGACCTCGTCGATGATCGCGCGGATATCGTCGATACCGCGGTTGGAGGCGGCGTCCATCTCGACAACGTCGAGGATCTCGCCGCTGTCGATGCCGCGGCAGTTCGCGCACTCGCCGCAGGGATCGCCGTCGCGGATATCAAGGCAGTTGACCGCCTTGGATAATATCTTTGCGCAGGTTGTCTTGCCCGTTCCGCGGGAGCCTGTGAAGAGATAGGCGTGATGGACACGGTTCAGGCGCAGTTCGTTGCGCAGGGTCTGCGTCACATGATCCTGACCGTAGACGTCGTCAAAGGACTTCGGTCGATATTTTCGATATAAAACCTGATACGCCATCATATCCCTCCTTTTTTAGCGGTTGAGATTGCCGCGTCACAGCCTTTGGCTGTTCCTCGCAATGACAAATTGATAACAGAATGACGCTTGCGCCGCAAGTGAAACGCGCAGGGCGCGTGAGTAATGCAAAACGCAAGCCGCAGCCAAAGTGGCTGAATAATGTAGATAAGTGAACGACAGACTTACTGCATCGCATCTCCGATGACACTTAATGCTGCTCGCTTCCGCGCCTGACATGATTCATGGACGGAAATCGTACAGGGCCTGTCGCTCGCTTATCCACACTGTGGACGGCTTGCGAACATAGTTATTATAGCATACGGCTTTCATAAAAGCAAGTGTTTATTTTGCGCTGTTATCGACATGAAAGAAGGGCTGAAAAAACAAACAATTATCATCGCGAGCGGTAAAGCTCTATAGGCTATATCTTGCCTTTGTGGGATTGTCACGAGCTAAAGCCCTCGCATGTTTCATTTTATCAATCCTTCTCGTAATATACAATCGTCATCTTATCATTAATTTGCTCGGTTTTGCCTGTTTGGTGATAACCGAGTTTTTCGTACAAATAGCAGTTGCCTTTTTCTTGCAGGATTGTGTCGAGTTTCCAGTGCTGCTCTCCGTGAACCCTCTCCGCTTCTGCGATTGCTTGTTGAGCGTAGCCTTTATTTCTATATTTTGGCATTATGAAAATCGGAGATATTCTTTTTCGTGTAGTGCCGTCTTTACAATCAACAATACGGATAACGCCGATCTTTATACTATCTGTCGTTATGAAGTAGTATGTCGTTTCGGGTTGGTTGAAGCGGAACAGTATATCCTCATATTTCTCAGTCGCAGGGCTTGTTTCAGTGTCTTGATACTTTTTATATAGCTCCGTAAATGCTTCTTTTTGCATTTGCAGGATTGTATTTAAATCGTCAAATTCTGCTTTAACAAGTTCTATGCTCATTTAATCCTCTTCTGAATATCCTCTACCGACGGTAATTGATTCAATAATTCTTCGGGCAGGTTACTTGTAATTTTGTATTCGCTTACTCCGATTGGCTTCGACATATCCTTTAGTGCATACTCCGCTACCAGATCGTTTTTGTTTTTGCAGAGCAGCAAGCCGATGGACGGATTATCCTGCTCCTTCTTCAAAATCCCGTCAACAGCGGAAAGATAGAAATTGAGCTGACCGGCGTATTCGGGCTTGAAGTCGCCTGTTTTCAATTCGATCACGACATAGGAACGCAGGTTAAGATTATAGAACAGCAGGTCAATATAGAAATCATCACCGCCGACGTTGATGTGATACTGATTACCGAGAAAAGCAAAACCCGTGCCAAGCTCCAAGAGTAGCTTTGTAACGTCTTTCACTAAAGCGTTTTCGATATCACGCTCCACCATATCCTCACGGAAAGGAATAAAGTCGAAGATATACGGATCCTTCATCGTCTGAACGGCAAGCTCGCTCTGCGGAGATGGCAAACGGTTTTCAAAATTAGAAACCTTATTTGCAAGCACCTGACGGGTGTATAGATTGCTTTCGATTTGGTGCGTCAAAACATTTCGTGTCCAACCGTTTTCAATCGTCTTTTCCGCATACCAACGGCGAGTATTATCATCATTTACTTTATCAAGCAGCACGATGTTCTGTCCCCACGGAATTTGTGCAACAACCTGTTGCACAAATTGCTCGTCAGGATAAGTCTCTGCAAATTTTGCCATGTATTTTAGATTTCGCACCGAATAGCCTTTGACATTCGGAAATTCGAGCTTGATATCAATGGCAAGATTGTCGATGAATTTATTGCCCCAAGCCTTATGCTCGTTGATGATTTTGCCGATATTGTAATAGAGCATGATCAACTCTCGGTTAACGCTTACCGCCGCTTTATATTGAGCCGACTTTATTTCGGATTTAATGGATTCAATGGTTTTCAGGTAATCATTGTTATTCATCAGCATTTTTGTTCCTCCCAAAACAATCACAACCATTGTATAAACGCTGTTTTATCCGCACAATTATAACCTGCTTGTTTATAGAAATTAAGCGTGCTCTCGCTTTTTGAGCCTGTAAGCAACATCATTTTATAGCAATTTGCCTGTGACGCTAATTCTTTTGCATAGTTAAGACAAGCGGTAGCATATCCCTTTCCTCGATAATCAGTATGAGTAACAACATTCTCAATAAATGCGTATGGACGGATATTTCTCGTTAGATTGGGGATAATCACGCACACACAGGATGAAACAATTTTTCCGTCAACTTCGCAAACGATGATTTGATGATTCTCATCGTTGCAAATTGCCGCCCAAGTATTATGTAAATGCTCGCTGTTCTCAGGCACACCAAGCTCATGCAGGTGGGTATATAATTCAAGCAATTCGCCTAACTCATTTTCTTTGATTTCTCTAATTGTCATTCTAAGCCAGTCCTCTGATCCTGGAAGCCCAAGCGGTGATCTCTCCGACGGTGTTTTCGGAAAAGACCTTTGCGATGGTGCAATCATCGTTCAGCGTTGCGGTACCGATCTTCTCATCATTGAAGGTCATGTAGCAATCGCCGTCGATGGGCTGCGTCTGCAATTTGACTGACGCTTCATCGGTCAGGCGGAACCAAAGCGACTGCTTGCCGTCGGTCTCGGTAACGATGGCGAAATAGAGGATCTCGGTATTATCGGCGTAGACCGTACCGTTGCCCTCGAGCTGTAACTTACCCTCGGCGAGCGTCCACTCGGGCTCGCTCAACTGGGTGTCGATATACTTCGCCTCGGTCGGCGCTTCGGTTACGGCGGGTTTGGTCGGAGCGGGAGCGCCCGCGCAGGCAGTCAGCGCGAGTGCTAAAAGCGCCGTTATCATCAAAAATAAAACTTTCTTCATACTCTCCCCCATTACTTGTGCTGATACAACTCGGCAAAGCCTGCTGTGCTGATCAGATTATACTGTGTGCCCATGACCTCTTTCATCTCATTGGCGAGATCGGTGTAGCGTGTGTCAATGACAAAGTAGTCGGTATCGACGGGCTTGTCGCGGTTCTGCTTGTTATAGTCGGGCATGGTGTAGAGCCACTCGACCTTGTACAGATGCGGCACGAGGCTGTGAGAAGCCGTTACGGTCGCATCGGAAGGGACGGTGTCGATCAGCGCGTCTACCTGCTGGCGGGTGCCCTCGGTGTTCTTCATATAGCTCTTGACGCTGTTGATCTTTGGATAGACGAGCGAGACGGTCATCACTGCGCACAGGCAGAGAGAGGTCAGAACGAGAACGCGCTTTTTGTCGGATTTGAGCTTTGTAATGACAAAGATGGTGCTCATGATGATCAAAGCCGCTACGCCGTAGGTGTACTGGTAATCGACGTCATACTGGTACTGCCAGCTCTGCATGAGGTTGATCGGGATGATCGGGAACAAGAGGATCAGGGAGCTGATCTTCTTGGTCATGAACGGCGCGAAAAGGACGGGCGCGAACATCCAGAGGACGAAGGGAAGCTTCTCTACGGTGAACATTTGCTTGATCAGGAAACCGAAATCGAAGAACACGGATTTCATGACGGAGATAAAACTCTTTTCGCCGTTGACGAAGTAATCGGACAGGCGGCTGATCATGACGCCCTCGGTTCCCGAGGCGGCGACGATCTGCTGGGCGATGATGAAATAGACGAGCGCCATACCGAGCATGATCAGTCCGCGGAGGACCTCCTTGCGGTTGATACACACGAACAGCGCGATCACGATCAGGTAGATCGCGGCGTCCTCCTTTACGGACAGGAGCAAAAAGGCAAAGACGAATTCCCAGACGGTGTTCTTCGAAATAATGAAATAGAACAGAAAGAGAATGATCGTGGTCAGGAATTTATTTTCATGGAAATCATAGAAGGTGCCGTTGAACAGGCAGGGATAGAACGCGTAGATCAGCTCGAGCGCGACGGTCAGCTTGCCGGAAAGCTTGAGCTTGCCCGCGATCAGGTAGATAGCGAAGATACCCGCCGCGACGGAAGCGCTCTGGACATAGAACAGGTAGATCGGCGAGCGGAAGATGTAATAGCCCGGCAGGAAAAGATAGAAGATCGGCGAGAAGTGGACGCCGAAATGGGACATCATATAGGAACGCTCGACGGTGGTGTTCGGCACAAAGGACGAAGCCATGCGCTCGTACATCTGGGCAAAGATACCGAAGTCAAAGGTGAAGTCGGAGTAGCTCTGATACTTCATCGAGGAGAAGTAGCCGAAGATGAAGGTGGTGAAGGCGAAAAGAACTGCCGCCACGATTAGGGCGAGCTTGCGGCTGATGGAGATACCCGAGAGACCGAGCTTGTCCCCTCTGACCTCCCACATCACGACGATCAGATCAACTACGCCGACGCCGACGCAGAAGAACGCACCGCCGTCCTTGTAATTCGCGGCGAAGAGCACCGACACGGCGAAGGTGGACAGCATCAGCGCCCACGGGATGATGTACTTCTGCCTGAGCAGATAGGTAAAGCCGAGAAGCGCGGCAAAACCGATGACGATGATCGCGATGAACGCGGCGAAATTGATACTGCTGTAATAGCTGCCGAGCTCCGAGAAATTGCCGTTAGACAAAAGCTGGTAGATATAGGCGAACAGCACCGACGTAAACAGCGCCGCGACGATACGCTCGAGCGAAAGGTGGCGCTCTTCGAGCTTTTTCAGAAATGAAGTCTTTGCAGGGGTATCTGATTTTTTACCCATCAAATCCACTCCTTGTTGTCCGATTTAATCAGACATATTGATACAGGATATATTGTAGCACAGAAAAAGAAAGTCGGCAAGAGGGATTTTAATTCTGATTTGGAATTATTTTATCTTTTACAAAACAGCAAGGAGCCGTGAAAAAAAACAAGCCGTCGTCATTGTGAGAAGCGAAGCGTCGCGACGATCCACCAAGGTACTATCTTGGCTTTGTGGGATTGCCACGGGCTAAAGTCCTCGCAATGACTGCGTTTTTTCACAGCTCCTGCCTGAGGAGTGATAGATAATGGAATGCTTCTGATATCAAAAGCGGATCAATATATGTTTTTGAAATAGATGACAGCGATTTGTACATTGCCGCTTGCGTCCTTCGCCTTGACAGTCAATCGCAAGATATCGTTATAGGTCAGGCTCGTCACGGGCAATTTGATCGAGGGATCGGAAATATAGCCCGTTGTGATCTGAAAATTGCCCGGTTCAGGATTGACGTCGTCGAGATAGAATCTTCCGAAGTCGCTGCTGTAGACCGAAGCGGCATAAACAGCGCCCTCGATCTGATAGCAATAGTGAAATGATTGTCATTCCGAGGGAGCGAACATATGTGTTCAGCGACCGTGGGAATCGCCTTGTCATTCATGTCGTTCGATGTAAAAAATATTCTCTGTTTGTGGGATTGCCACAGCCCCTAAAGGGGCTTCGCAATGACTGCTGTTATTCGGATTGCTTTTGGTTGCTAATCAATAGACATATTCCTTTACTCGCGTCAGTTCGCTGCCGTTTTGGTCATAAAAGACAAAGGTATAAAAGCCGGATTGACGAATCAATCCGTAGGGGGTTACGTAATACACTTCGGTGTACTGCGAAGATGAGTCGAGGATATACACGGTGTGAGAGCTATCGTACAGATCGGAACTGCCGATCAAGCTGTCGCCGCTGTAAACCTTGCAGTAAACACCGGTAACGCCTTCCATCCGATCGGAATCGACTTGCGCAAAGATCTCGATCTCAGTCGGTGCGCCCGGCATCAAGCCGCCCTCGGTAGGAGGGATCAGCCACGGTTCATCTCCCTCGCCCGGCGGATCGGTCGGCCCCGGCGCTCCAGAATGGGAAGATCCCTCTGTCGGATCGTCGCTCGGCGGGTCGATCGGTACGGTGGGGTCGGGGGATTTTTCTGTCGGTCTGATCGGCTGATGCTCGGTCGGCTGAACGTATGGCTTTTCGGTCGCCTTCTCCCCTGTCTTTTGAGTCGGCTTGGGTCTTGCCGCTTCGGTGGCTGAAGGGGTAACTGTCGACATGCGATCGGTCTCGGTCGGAGAGGTTCTATTATTTGCTGTACTGTTATTCTCAGTCGGCCGAGGAAACAGGAAATCGACAATGTTCTGCCAGAGGGATTTCAGCTGAGTCGGCTCGGGGACAGGATGATTCGGATCGCTGTCGCTCTCCCCTGTCGGCGTTGAAGGGGTGGTGACGCTTTGAGGAGAGGGAGCGACAACGAAGGGGGTGCTGTTGTTATTTCCAAAAAGGAAATATACGGTCAGGCTCAAAACGCTGACGAGCACTAAGCTCACCGCTGCCGCCGCGGCGCGGTTGAAGCCGATGAAAGCAATGAGCTTCTTCCGCGTTTCTTCGGGGTGAAACGTAAAGGTCTGCTGTGGGTCGGCTTCACAGTAGGCGCTCAGCATTTGCTCTAAGCGTTCGTCACTGAGTTTCTTCATCGTAAAGCCTCCTTTTAAGCAGTTTTTTCGCGGTATTCAGGCGCGACTTGACCGTGCCCTCAGGGATATCCAACATGCGGGCGATTTCGCTCTGGCTGAACTCGCGAAAGTAATACAAGACGAGCACCAGCCTGTGCTTTTTCGGCAAAGAGAGGATCGCCGCGTGCAAGTCGAGATAGGCGTCGACGTCCGTTTCCTGGTCGGGGATCGAATTCAGAAATTTCTCTTTTTCTTCTTTTGAAGAAAATACCGCCTTGGACGAATTATATTTCAGCTTCTTCGAATTTCTGAAAAGATTCGCGCAGATCGTGAACAGCCAGCTTTTGAAGCTGCTGCTCTGATCGTACTGATCGAATTTATCCAATGCGCGCGCCCATGTATCCTGAAACAGATCCTCGGCGTCGTGGACGTCGCCGCACAGCTTGATGCAAAAGCGCGTCAGCTCGCGGGAATATTCCGCTACATACCGCTCAAAATCGGTCAAGTCTTCACCCCCTGCCTTGACCTGACTAACCTTGTGATATACAAGGAATTGAAAGCCTTTCAACCTATATACACCTGAGAAGGTAAAAAGGTTCACTTTTTCTCAAAAAAGATAAGGAGCTGTAAAAAAACAAGCCATCGTCATTATGAGAAGCGAAGCGACGCGACGATCCACCAAGGTTATATCTTGGCTTTGTGGGATTGCCACGAGCTAAAGCCCTCGCAATGACTGCGTTTTTTCACAGCCCCAAAGGTTTAATATTGATTTCTCAGGGAATCACCCATCACGCCGTTACATTCCGCGGGAAGTTTGACGTTGTCAGGAACGATACCGTCGTCATATGCGCCTGTGGAAGCGTAGGAGCTGAGCAAGGGCCTATGATTATTGTAACCGTACGCTTTAATGATCATCGGGTAATTCTTGTAGGAATAGTTCTTGTCGAAGATGCCGCTCAGACCGCTGATGGTGGGCGACTCGATGTAGTTGGTCTCGCCGCCGTACTGCCACATGCCGAGGGGGCGGTCGTGGTAATCGTACTTGGTGCTCCACTGGGCGAGCCAGATGTCGCAATGCTCGAACAGGGTATCGTCATCAAACGCGCCCTTGAGCCAATAGTAGCCTGTGTAGATCATAGGATAATAGCCCGCGTTGTAGATGGTGTTGACATATGTACGGGCGATCTCGCGCACGGTCGCGTTGGAGGGCATACCGTAGCGCTGTTTGTAATTATCGTCCTCCCAATCAAAGGCGATGGGCATGGTCGGCTGTTTGCCTCGGAGCATACGTAGGGTATGGTTCGCCTCGCTCTTGGCTTCGTTGACCGTCAGCGCGTAGGAGTAGATATACGCTCCCCAGTCAAGCCCCGCGGCTTCGGCTTTTTTGACGTTCGTTTCAAACATGCTGTCATCCTGATCGGTCTGATCAGAGCCGTAGCCAAGACGGATAATGACAAAATCATAGCCCTGCTTTTTGAGCTGATTCATATCGACGTTGCCGTTGAACTCGGAGATGTCCACTCCCTTTGAGCGGGTAAAGCTCTCGATCTCATTGATGATCTGACGCTCTTTCTCTCTCTGTGATAGCTGAGCGTCATCATACTGTTTCTGAACGCTTGCCTGCTCAGTGGTCATGCCCGTATAACCGCCGCCGTCGAGCTTTGCGATACTGTACTGGATTCGGGTGGCGTCGGTCATATCGACCGTACCGTCAAGATCGACGTCGCCGAGGGCAAGGGCAGTATCCTCTATCGTCAGGATATGCGAAAAATGCAGCTGCAGGTAGAGGACGTCGAGGATATCGACCTCTTGATCGCTGAATACATCGCCGACGATAGTTGATTCTTCCGTCATGGCAGAATCATCAAGCGCTGACACGCCGTATACCGTCATGGTCATCACAATAATGATGGATAATAATACTGATAATAGCTTCTTCATATTTCACTCTTTTCTATATACTTTACATCAATTACTTTGCTCAAGTTTTATAAGCAAACAATCCGTGAAGAGTTTCACGGATTGTTTCAATGGCCCGCCCGAAGAGTGTATGGCTTAACATACACATGCATATCGTCTTTTGCCATTGATACATTCGAAGCGTTTCATCTGCGCTCTCCCTAAAAATGATTCACCGAATCATTTTTGCCTTCAGCTCATCGCGCCGCTTGAGCTTTGGCACGGTCGCCTTCAAATCTCGTCGGGCGTTCTGATGATTTGGTTTGTAATTGAAACAATCCGTGAAGAGTTTCACGGATTGTTTCAATGGCCCGCCCGAAGAGATTTGAACTCCCGTTCTCCGGAATCGGAATCCGTTGCGTTATCCAGCTGCGCCACGGGCGGAAATGTATCATACATTTTTATTATACACAATTTCAGCCGATTAATCAAGTGCTGTGACAAGAATTATCAAAACGTTCATTTTTATCCGACGATTCGACAGACGATAAAATTCATGATATGGACCGTACACAGCACGGAATAGAGCGCCAATACAAAGGAGATAAAACGATTTAAGAGCAGTGATTCCCGCGTTTCCAACCTACGGGACAGACGGCTCACCAAAACGAGCAAAACAGCGGGCAGCAGACCTTTGACGATCAAGCCCGACAGCGGCTCCCCTATCAGCGGACGCATGAGCGGATTCGCTTCATAAAAGCCGCCGCTACGCAGTAACGTGACCGTGCAGATCCAGTCGGCGATATTCAGCGCGTAAATCAGGCGCAGTTTGCGGCTCAAGCGCCGATCATTCATGATTCTTTGCGTATGATCACCTCAGAGTTATCTTAACCGCAAAAAGCGGGATTATAAAGAATCGCGGAGATATCGCCTGAAAACCGAAAAAGAAAGTTTTTCAGAAAACAGTTGACAAAATCATTTCATTATGCTATTATAACTAAGCACGAAAAAAGTGTTGGTTAAAATGCTGGTGTAGCTCAGTTGGTAGAGCAGCTGATTTGTAATCAGCAGGTCGGGGGTTCGAGTCCGTCCACCAGCTCCAATCAAATATGGGAG
>CADBYC010000039.1 GCA_902798755.1 uncultured Ruminococcus sp.
AAAGAAGTTGCCTTTACCGACGATGCTCTCAGGCATACGGATGTACTCGATGACCGTTTCTTCCTCTTCCTGACCTTCACCGCAGGCGACATAGCCGAGGACTTTCATGTACTTCGAAGGGCTTTCCATCTCTGTCTGTGCGGTGCTGATATTTCTTCTGCCGTTGTATACGATCTCACCGCGCTCTTTCATATCTGTCAGACAGCGATGGACAGTCGAAACAGAAATACCCGTACCCGCAGTTATATCTCTGACAGACGGATACCTGCTGTGCTCCGCATAGTACTGATTCACATAATCGTAGATGATAGAATACCATTCGGGATTTCTTCGTGCCATAAGATGACCTCCAGCAAGATAGAAACGTAGCGTTTCAATAATGATAACAGTATAACATCGGAGTGAGCATTTGTCAATAGGTTTAGAAACAAAATATTTCTATTTGTTTCAACTCGTCCGTTGTCTTTGTTATGGCATAGTATTTTTTATCCGCTCTCATGCGTAAATCTCTCTCACAAATGCTCACAAATCTTCTGTGTCGGGTTTTGATTCTTACTCCGAGTCTGTATCGGCAGAGGAAGAATATCCCGACAAACGCGAACAGCGGGGATGACTAACGTGTCATCCCCGCTGCTGTGTATCTGCGTATATTTCTGTTGCCATCTTCACGCCAAGCTTGAAGCCTTCGACGTAAGCGTCCTTCTCAGACAGAGCGATCAATGATAGCTGACAGTTCTCGATCTGCTCCAGCTTTTCTTTCTGTTGCTCAGTCGTAAGCATTGATCGAAGTTCATAAAGTAACTTCGTCATCTCCGCCAGCTTCTTCTTGGTGTCCTTACTCTGCCTGTACTCACAAGGATTGACGTTCCCGAAGTAGAAGTTCTCTAATGTGGTCATCGTATCGCGCCCCTTTCAAGTACAACACAATACCACAGAAAAGGAATAAGTCAAGCAGAACAATTCATCGTCGAGTTTTTATGTCTTTTAGCTTTCAGTTAGTTCAATTAATCGTGCTTTTATCACTGTTTCGATCAAAGCGATAAGCTTAAGCTCTTCTTCAACAAAGACTTTCAACTTATCAAAATCCACCTTCCCTTCTTTTGTCTCAAAAATGATTTCTCCGTAGTTGCCTAACATCTTCATATTGTTTTGCATATGTGAAATTAATGAAGCGACAGATTTAAAAACTTCTACAGGAATATATGGTTGATATAAAATCAAGTTACTCTTTAAATCGGGAACTGATTCAAGATATTTAAGAAGACATTCTTTGTATTTTGCTTTTGCGTTATCAGTTTTTTCTTCTTCTTGTTTTTGTAACCAAAACTCTAAATCCTGAACTAACGGGACCAACGTAGCCATATATAATAGAACTGTCATTTCTGTATGCCGTAAGCGCGTATGCCAGATGGTTTTTCTTCTCAGTTGGCCAATCTACAAAAGCGTTGCCATAGGCTTTCTTGAAAGTATGAAATGCAGTCAGATAAGCGAATTTTGTCTTTTTCTCTATTTCATCCGTCGTTTTATCCGATTGGCTGTAGGAGATATTGAAACGCTCACTGTCTGTCATGTGAAGCGTTTTGCGAAGCGATGCGTAGTTGATTGCGTTTTTGGAAAACGCAAGCTGAATAATAGCTTGGCGCTCGCTGTCTGATAAAGCGCGTTTCTCACCGTCGGAAATGCTTTTGATACTATTGATCTTTGTAAGCAGGTTGAAGTATTCGAAAGAATACGTTGCTTTCGCTGCTCGTTTTTCATTCTCTTCAAGCGTACATTTTCCGATCATCTTCTCGATCTGATTGCCGCCGTATGGACTGTTACCGCCGGGGCCTTCATCAAACGAACGCTGGGAAAGGTAGATCGCAAGGTAATCTTCCATGAGCTTGTCCGTGGTATAGGGATTGCCCAACTCCCGCTGTGAGCGGAAGATGGCTTTGATCTCATCTTCGTATTCGGATCGAGCAAAGGTATTGGAATAATCATCCGCTTTATTGCGCTTATACCCTGCAAACTTTTCATCCTTATATAACATTTCGCCGATGGTACGATACCCTTTTTCTTCCATCAACTGATGATTGGCGCTGACTGCGCTCAGGAGCTTTCCTGCTTCTGAATTCTTCTCCTGTGTATCAGCTTTACGATTGGATTTAAACCCTCTGCGCTGAGACAGATGGATCAGCAAGCGTACAAATTCCTCGGTATTCAGACATCTGTCTAATGCTTCTGATCGGATTTGATAGATATCCGTGAGCTGATTCTTTGATTCATATATTTCATCAATTTGTGTCGCAGTCATTATGCCGTTGTTGATGATCAATGCTCTGATACGTTCTTTTCTGTGTCGCTTTCTGCGAAGTCTGCGGCGCATAGAGCGATTCTCTCGGCGAGGCGCCGCCAGAGAAGAACCATCTTTCGGATTTTCCGCAGCTTCAAAGATACGTGATCCCATTCGCAGGATCCTGCACGGTTCATCTTTTTCGTCCAACATCATTGTCGCAAAGCCGACTGATGTAATTCCCATATCTAAACCGATGATATACTTCATGGCAACCCCCTGGAATAATAAATGATAAAGATAATGCCTCATCCGTCGATGAGGCATCAGAGCTTTGCAGTATACTACCTTATCATAGTAACCTAATTGTTCTTGGTATGATACAATTTAATATTATTATACAGGATATGCTATTTTTGTCAATACTACCTCTGCCTACAGCCGTAAGCGTAGCGCTCTACTTTGCAGGCACGCTCCTCATCTCCGCAGTATCCTACCGGATCGTTGAGTCCTTCAAAAAAAGAGAAAAGCCGCGTAACCCTTGACCTATCGAATAACACAAACAACAACATATAAAACTAAATCTGTCTACAGATCGGCTTAATATCAATATCTCCCGCAGCTGATGAAGCAAAAATAAAAGTGTAATGAAATAGACAAGGCGCTTTCTTTATGACAGGACACAGACAGAGTACATATATGAAACCCATGTCACCGAAACGGACGACAAAGAGCAACCGCCGGCTGTATCCGGCGAAAATCGGTTCATGCTTTTGCGTTACTCTCAAATCATATAACAGCGGAGGAAATAATGATAAAACGATTGACAGCGATAATTATATTTGGAGTTATTACTGCTTTTATTCTCAACGGATGCGCTCCAGCCGATAACAACCGACAACCGATTCCGGTCAAGGTGCTTATCCTGCCGAAATTTGAAACCGGCGAGATGAAAGGAGATTTTCCGGGAGAAGCTCAGTACTACTACGAGCGATACGTCGATGGCGGACAGGAATACACGATCAAAGGCAATCCCGGGGATATCACTCTTTACTACAAAGACGGCGTCGCGCTGTGCATGATCGGACAGGGTAAGATCTCGGCGGCTGTCAACACGTCTGCGATACTGTCAGACGATCGTTTCGATTTCGGCAAGGCTGCGATTTTGTCTACCGGATGCGCCGGTTCTGCCAAGGGCTACGGTATCTTCGGCGATGTGTTTGTTGTTTCAGCCAACGTTGACTACGATCTCGGGCATCACACCGATCCCCGCGATATGGAGGACGACTCCAAGCCTACATGGTTCCGTATGAAAGAATATGACAATATCGCCGTAGTCCGCTTGAACAGCGAGCTGACAGACAGCGTGTATGAGCGAGTGAAGAACGTCAGGCTCGAAACGACCGAAAAAACTACCGCCTTTCTCAAAAAAGAGTATCCGGATGAAGAATGGGCAAACCGTGAGCCCATGGTAATGCGCGGAACAACCGTCACAGGCGACAACTTCTGGAAGGGCAGATACGATCACCGCAACGCCGAAGCAATGATAGAAGCATACGGCTGTACTGATCCGTTCGCTGCGACGGAGATGGAGGATATCGCAGTAGCGAGGACCGTTGACCGTTTCGGCTTACTCGACAAGCTGATCGACCTGCGCGTCAGCGTGAATATGGATGTGTTCGCTTCGGGCGTCACTCCGGAGAACCTGTGGGGACCGTCGTCGAATGATTCTCTCGCCTCGGAAAGCAGCGAAGAATCGGTAGATGTATTCTCTACCGCAATGAAAAACAACTATGAAGTCGGAAGAATCATTATTGATGATATCCTGAGCAAATAACAGAATAATGACCCGCTTGGCTTTTCGCAGCCGAGCGCTGACGCACAAACGCCGCGCCGGATACAGATATCCGAGCGCTGACGCACAAACGCCGCGCCGGATACAGATATCCGAGCGCGGCGTTGTTTTTATCACAAAATCTTAATGATAATCTTGCCACTCGAGCGTCCCGAAGCGACCTTCTGCATCGTCTCGTCCGAACCGAAGAGGGAAACAACTAATCGAGAGAGGTCTGCACCTGCTTTTCGGCAGATGCTGTTTCAACGCCGGACAGCTCATCCGGACAAAAAAAGCCCCTTTGCAGCTTTTAGCGCTGCAAAAGGGCTTTATCGTTGTATTATCCAAGGATCACGATCTGCGGAACGGGTGGTTGTAGCGTTTCTTTCTGTACCACAGGTAAACCGCCGAGAATCCGATCAGCAAGAGCGCGAACTCAAGCCAGAAAAATGTGTTGTCAAACACACCGGTCGGAACGATCTGATTGACCGTGTTTGTTACAACAAGCGTCGAATCGTCCTCTACGGTAAAGGTCTTAGTACGCGTATTCTCTTCCGGATCGTCATCGAGCTGAATCGTCGTGGTATAATTTCCGCTCTGCTCGCTGACGGTAACGGACGCGTCCTGCGGGACGGATATCTCGACATACTCGTCATGCTTGAGATAGAAGTTATCGCCGGAGTGGAGACCCTCGCTCTGAGCGACGCCGTTTTTATACCACTCGTAAACGTCGGACGGGGCGGCGCCGTCTACCGTAAAGGTAAAGGTGAACTGCTGCTCAGTGTCAAACGAGCTGCCGGTTACCACCTTGCGGACGGTGAGTACCTTTTTGTCGTTTTTCTTTTCGTTAGGTACGCTGAGCGTATAGATAAAGCTGTCCTCGGTCTCGACCAGCTGACCGTTATAGGAGTCGCCGATCAATTCAGGTTTGCCGAGCGGCGATACACGGAAGATGATGTCGTCCTCGAGCTTAGTGTAGTTCAGCGGAGCCTGGATCTCGGTCAGGAAATAGACGGAACCGTTAGCGCCAGGATTGATGCTTCTGCCGCTGTCGCCGCCGCAGATATACAACTCGCCGTTGACGGTGACCATATCCTCAAAGCCGGTCAAGGGATCGCGGTTCTTTTCATAACCGCCTATCGTCGTATTAGTCTGTTTATACAGCGCGAAGTGAGCGTTGTCCAGCATCAAGCCTGTTTCAACGTTGTCCATCTTGACGAGCTTGAAGTTAAACGGCTTGTTGTATATGTCGACATACGCGCTCAGACCGTAGCTTCCGAGCTTAGCGCTCGCCCAGTTCGTATCATCTTCGCAGTCTTGCTTTGTTCCCCACACATTGCCGTCTTCATAGAACAGCGAAACCGAACCGTCGTTGTTGACCTTGAAGCACAGTTTCTTCTGCAGACCGACATAGCCTCTCGGCGCAGCGGTCTCAGTCAGCGTGTAATTTTGGTTCTTGACAAAGTCATAAAGTATGGTGACTATGCCCGCCGAGTCGGAGTAATAAGTGCCGACGCTGGTGCCGGCGCTGTCGGTCAGCGTGAACTGACCGTTCGACAGGGGATCGGTAGAATTCCACTTAAACAGCCGGATCGCGATACCTCCCTCACGCGTGTTTTTGACGGTGTCCTCGCGTGTGGATTCTGTGACACTGTTCTGAGCATAGGAAACGATATAGTAATATGCCTTATCCGGGCTCTCTCCCGCGGGTGTTTCCGAGGCGATACGCGTCGCGACAAGGTTGATCCTGTCACCCGATGAAAGCGGCGTTACCGTGCCGTAGTTGGTGACCGTTCCGTCGTCGGACACAATAGGATCTTGATTGCTGATGGTGACCTCCTTGATCACATAACCGCTCAGATCGGTACGGGGACTGCCGTTTGCCTGGGGCTGCAGAGTCGTCCAGAAATAGTTAGCTGAGGTCGAGGGGGATTTGATCTCCTTAACGGAGCCTTCGAGCAGTTGACCGTCAACATAAACCGCCGTATAGATCGTAGAATGTCCGGTCGTTTTGCTCAGATCGCTCCATTCCTTCTTTACCGATATGCCGTAGCCCTTTCGGTTATGGACCTCCATCTGGGGGTCCTCTTCGGCTATGACCTTACCGGCGTTAACCATATCGTTGTCTAACAGATAATACGAGGGGATCGGCACTACCTCGTGATTTTCCAATGTCTTAGAACCCAAGACTTGCTCATAACCCATCAGTCCGTAGCCGTTCTTGGGCTCCTCTGTCACCTTGAAGACAGAGCCGACCGGGAGGCCGGGGACGCAGATCGTGTAGCCCGCGGGGATACCAGAGATCGAACCGAAACCGGAGGTTTTGAATGTAACGTCATCAGCGGTTAAGCCGGAGACTTCGCCGTTCTGTATAGATTTGTAGTTTGCGCGGTTATAAAGGATCGACGTATCGACAAAGCCTTGTGTTTCGGGATCGTATCGGCAGATATTTTTATCCGGAGAAAGTACAAGATAGTTGTACATATTCGCGAGCGGAATCTGACTGATCGGAACCTCAACTGACGATATCGCAAGCCTGAAGCTGAAGGTGGCGGGGTCGTCCGTAACCTCCTGATTGTTCTCATCGAGAAGCTTTTTGGTAACCAACAGATCCTTGATAACATTTTTGTTGACATGGTTATCAAAAGAAATGCTCGGGCGAGCCAAAGCGGAGCCTGACTCAGACGAGTAGCTTCTCAGGTCGCCTCTGATCTCGACCCTCTCAGCGGGAACCTCCTCGCCGTTGATCGTGACATCGCCGTAAACAGAGGGGTTGACGGCACATTCTACAATCTTGTAGGTCATCGCGTCATCGGGGAAGGAGATCTCCGCGTTCTTGGTCGGATTGATAAAATAAATATTATCGTAAGCCTGATCTTCGGACAGGCCGGGAGGACGGTACCTTCGGACAAAGTTGACGGGCTGACCGTTGTTCTGATAGGTCACTCGAACCAGATCGTCATCGTTTTCGAGCAGAATCCAATCGCTGGGCTCGTGGTTAGGTCCATCGGGCACGGTATAGTAGATCTGGAAAGGATACTCAAGAAAGTCCATATCAAGCGCGTCCGCGCCCTCGCCGCTGACGCTTTTGTTGACAACAACGTTACCGGGCGTAACAGCCGCGATGTTGAAGCGCATATGCAGATTGGAGGCGTTAGCGCCGCGCTCCATGTAAAACATCCTCATGGTATGGTTGGAATAATCCTTGAAGACGGTCTCTCCATCTTCAAAATACTCTGCCAGGTATTCTTCGACTTCGGCGTCAGTCGCGTTAGGATACTTCTTCTTGTAGTTGTTTTCGAAGATCTCGCGCAGTGTGGAGTGTCCCATAGTGCCGTGAACTTTGGCGCCTTTTTTGTCATAGTAAACGTCGCCGGTACGGAAGTTGATCGTACCCATAAGAGCGGAGTGAGTACCGCCGAGGTCGAGAACGAGCTGATTGTCAACATACAGCCAGAAGTCGTCGTCGCCGGTGAACTCAAAGATGATATCGTGTCCCCAAGCGTCCAGTCCGGACGGCGTCTGTACGAAGGAGGCTTCCATCTCCATGCCGAAATAGAAATCAGCGTTAGCTTTTTCCGACTGCAAAAGATGCAGCTTCTCGTACTTTCTGGGGTCATTCTCATTCAGTCTTCCCATGGTTCCATCGGTTGGCGACGTCAGAGATGAGTACACGTTCTGCGGGTTGCCATCACAGTAAACGCCGGGCAAGATGGTATCATAAGGGTAGAACTGTCCGTGCTTCAAAGAGTAAGCGTCTGATCTTTTATCATGCGTACCCAGTTCATGATATACGATAAAGTCCGTCTCGCCGTTATCTCCCTGGTTCCAGCTGACTGTACCGTTGCCGTTTTGCTGCTTCAGCGTAGCGAAGTTCTGGGTGCTGTCAAAATCGAAATATCCGCTCGACGAATGTACGCTCTCAAGGAACAGATGGTTGACAGCTCTCGATTTTGCTCCGGTAAAGGCGTTGATTATGTTCAGTCCGGTCGGAGTAGCTTTGGGATAACCGTTATCATCAAGCCATGTGCTGAGAAGATTCGGCGTAAGTACATCTATACCTCCACCTTTAAAATACTCCCATGTGAATTCGGAGCCTCTCGAATCGCCGTATGTTTTTCCGGGCTGCAAATCAAAGTTGACCATCCTCATCTTGATGCCGTACTGGTTGTTATCGAGAGTAGGTACCTCATGCAGTCTGTCGCTGAGGTTGAGCTCCTCAAGCGTCGCAAAATAGAAGGGCAGGGCAGCAGACTCGGAGCAGGGCTCGAGCGCTGTTTTGTCCGCGTTGGGACGCAGACCGATATAGGCGTATCTGGTGTTGTCCCACGCGATCACGTTACTGTAGAACTCGCCGTCCCTTCTGCCGGGGATATTGATACCGATCGGGTTTTCGGACAGGACCTGATTACCCGCCATCTGAGGAGCGAGATATTTTTCGGAGTACGGATTGTACAGCTCATAATAATAGTTAGGCAGCTTGGTGACCGGGTCGAGATACTCGGTGAACTCCCATTCGAGCGAGCCGGTGCTGTCGCCGAGCCACTCTATCTTGCCGCCCGAGGCATAGCAGGGATAGAGCGATCCGTCGCGGTCGACCGCGTACATATCGTAGCGCAGCTCTTCTTCGTTCCAGACACGGATATATACGATGACCTTCTGACCGCTGGGGATATCGGATACGCTCACTCGATCAGCCGAGAAGGTGATCATATCACTGTCCAAAGACGCGCTATCGAGAAGATTGAGCCATGTAAAGCCTTCGGCGGGGTTTCTCGTGACGCTGAAGCGGCTGCCGCCCTGATCCTGAGCTCTGGGCTCGTAGTTCACATAATAACCGTTTGACTCAAGCTGGACGCGATGATCTTCAGAGATACTTACGTGGAACAAACCGGCGCTTGCGGCATTGTCCGTTGTCGAAACACCGTTGCTGTCGGCGCACAGATACTCTGTTCCCGAAGACGTCTGCACCGATATTGTGAACATATCGGAATTAGCATCGTAGTTAAACTGCCACTGATCGATCTCGTTGTCCTCATCAACATAAAGAACACGGTTTTTGCCTTTAGCCGTTATGACGAGCCTGACCAGAGAATGTGTATCGCCCTCCGCCATAAGCGCGTTGCCTACCGTAGAGCCGTTCGAGTAATGGAAAAGACCGTAAGGCTTTTCGACGAGTTTTTCGACCGCAGAGACGTCGAGACCCGCCGGAGAATAGTGCTTAATAAATATTCTTGAGTTAGCAAGGTTGCCATTATCCTTGTAATAACGCATGCCGCTGCCGCTGCCGGAATGCTGGAGCCACTTATTTGCGCCCTGCTTCTTGAAATAGAATCCTTTTGGAGACTGAGTGGTAAGCTTCAAATCGAGCAGATCCGCCGTTGGCGACAGCTCTATTTTAGCAGCGTCATTTTGATAATTGTGCAGATATACCATTTGGTCATTGACGTAGGTATACAGCTTAAAACTGTCTCCCGACTTTTCGAAATGCCAAACAGCCGCCTGTGTTTCGTCTTCAGTTTCCACGAGAGCTCCCTTTTCGTTGACTTTGGAGGTAAAGTATTTTGGCGGTAAATCATCATTGCTGTTGGGGTCTTTGGGGACGTAATACAGGATGAAGCCGAGTTCATCATTTGCGGGATCTGTAAGATCATCGGTATTCGTGATAATCTCGCCGGTCACGCCTCCGTTGTTGATCTCAACGATCTCATAGATACTGAAGCCCGTCGCGTAGAAGCTGAGCTTGCCGTCCTCGATGGTATAATCCTCGATCTCTTCGCGAGTGCCGTCATCCTTGATATGCACGACCTTAGTCTCGGTATCGCCGCTGATCTTAGGATGGGCGATCTCTACATGGATGGGCGCTTTTTCGCCGGGCTGGTACTCGGTCTCGCCGTTAGTGATGGTGATATCGTAGGCGGCTATGACCGATGTGGGGTCGTCATAGGACTCAAAGCCGCGGTTTTTATCCGAATAATCTTCGGTCACATCCGTAACCGTAGCGACAGCGTTGCGCGGCATAAGACCGTTGAGGGTAACGGTAGAATCCGTCGCTTCTGTGTTAACGTCGAGCTTAATGCTCTTATTGTGCAGGCCGTCAATGTCGGACGCCGCAAAATTATATATGGATAAGCCTGAGAATAATACTGTCAGCGCGCATACCATGGCGATGACGCGGCACACAGCTCCGCGGCGGTCATTTCTGCGTATAGAGCCGATAAAGGAGAGCAGGCAGGCACCGGCGAAAGACAGTATTCTTTTTATTAATCGCATATGCCGACCCTCCTTTCCGGATATTTCATAAGTCGGTAATCAGTGAAAATTTATCTTTGCTTGATTTCTCTTACAACAGAGCGGTAGTAGAGCACCGATAACGTGAACAGTCCCGCGGAAGCAAAAAGCGCGAGAAGCAGATAAAAGTCCAGACGGGAATCATCGCCCGTCTGCGGACGGGACGAACCGTCAGAGTCCTTATCGCCGTCCTTCGGACCGTCATCCGTGCCGCTCGGGGGCTGCTCGGTAGCGGAGCCCGGCTCAGACGGAGGTTCGCTCTCGGTCGGCTGTGTAGGGACAGTGGTCTCATCGGGCGTGTCGGGGCTCTCGTCGTTGACAAAGGTAACCGTGCACGGCTCGTCAAGACCCTGCGGAGAATACTTACTGTCGGTTTTTTTGTTGTATATCACGATGCTCGTATACAGGCTGCCGTTCTCTTCGGTGACATATACCCTGACAAGATATACGGTATCGTCAAAGGTGATATCTCTTTCGTCGGGCTCTAACCTGATCGTATAGGAATACACGCCCTCCTCGGAGAAATCGATATGAAACGCCCCGCTCTGTCCGTCGTCGAGCGTTAAGCTCGATTTGTCGGGCAAGGGGCAGTTGACTTCAGTGATAATGACCGCTGTGCCGCCGTTTTTGATATCTACCCAGATATCGACGGGAACCGTCTGAGCGGCGCTTACATGAGCGCCAAGCACAGCGAAGATCAGCGCGAAAACCACGCTGAAAGCAAATACTTTTTTCATGAACTCTTCCTTATCGTTCTTAGGATGAAACGGGGATCAAAATGCCGAAAACGATCATTCTTTCGACGTTTTCAGCGGACTGGCAGGTAGAAAGCGCCAGTATCCTGCTTTGGGCGTCAACGCCCTGCGGCTCAAAAACCGCCGCGTGCTGTTTGAGGTATTGCAATAATGTTTCATTGTTGCTGTCGGGCGGATCAAACACTGTCTTCTCTGTCGCGTCCGCCTTACAGGCGGCAAACAGCCGTATTTTGTAATCCTGCCCGGAGGTTGTGATCAGCGTACCGGTTCGGTGCTGATCAAAGAATTCCCGATTGATAAAGTCATCCAGGGCGCCGAACATTGCTCCGTGCTCCATATGATGACCGTATAATAAAGAATATGGGTCGGAAAACTCCGCGCTGTTCCTGCTGTCCAGAAAGATAGAGCCGGACAGCGAGAAATTCCCGAAAGGATCTTTGTTGATGTATTCATCATTGTTGCTGCCCTGCATAACAGGGTAGTCAATGGAAGTGCCGTCTACCGTCAGCCACGCGACAGCGTCGTCGGATAGCTCCTGCAGCGCTTTACTGCCGTGACCCAGCTCCGGCTTGTATTTGAGTACGCTTTTATCGTTTGCGTTCAGATAGACGTTGACCGCGTCGATCATCGCGTACAGGCATATAAGAAACAGCAGGAGGCAAAGGATAGCTACAATTCGATTGACGGCGGAGTCCATAAATCGAATCGTTTTACGCAGCATACCTTTGCCTCCCTTCAATTTCTTACCTTAGGGGAATTGTGCTTAAAAAAGCATGATCAAACCGCCGGACACGCGCGTTAAGGATAAACCTCTGCCGGGATTTGAGAGTTTTTTGACCCGGCAAAAGCCGCGGTCAAAGAAGCGTTAAGATAACGCGTTTATTCGGAAAGGATTATTCCTCTTCCGCTCTCTTTCTCTTTCTCGCGATGAAGAAGATCGCCAGTGCGCCGAAGAGCAGCAGACCGATCGCGAACGGAGCTACGGTCAGCAGCACGCCGGTGGGGATAACGCCGTTCTTATTATTGACAAAACCTGTCTTGATGTCTTGCGACAAGGTGCCGGTAATCGGATCAGAATAGTTAACAGGGTTTTGTTGATCATCAACTTTTCCGGAAACTTCGGAAGTGATTCCGTTGATCTGTGTATAATCCTCGGGAGTCTCGGAAACAGTGTATGTAACGCCGTCGGGAAGTCCCTGGATCGTTATATACTGACCGTCCTTGAGATAGAATGTGTGACCGCCCTTGAGCTGGCCGCCGGTGAGATAATCAACGTTGTTTTTCTCAGCCATAAGCGCAGCGGTGTAGGAAGGATTGGTTGCAGCTGAGGGAGTAGGCTGCTTTTCAGCGCTTGTCATAATAGCGGGGAATGTGCTGGCGTCGTTGATGACATAACCGTTAGTTGGGGTCAACTGGATCTTTACAGCAAAGTATTTGTCCTTGGAACCCTGGTTACCGGTGACTTCCTTACCGAATTCAATTTGATGTGAAGCGGAAGTATTAATAAAACCGTCTACCTTTACATCAGCACCGTTAGAACCGCTTGTGCTGTTTGAGCTGATAGTGCCCTGTCCTTCGTGGAGCACATGTTCCGAGACTTGAAGAGTTCCGTTGTTATCAGTTACATAGACGTCAAGAGATAAAGTCCTGTTGTCGTAGGTCATACCGGCTGTTGTGCCCGCAGTTTCCTTAAGCAGATAACGGTAGATGCCGGGTTCGTTGAATGTAACGCCGCTGAAATTGATAGTAACAGTTTCCTCAGCATACTTTTTAGTTGTGTCAGTACTGTCAGCGGGAGTTCCGGGTATAGTGGTATGGTTTGAAGTAAATGAAGCCGTACCGACTGATACAGCAGAAGGATTGGGACCTGCGTGAACAGCTACAGTAGAAGCTGTAGCAGCCTGAGCGGTACCGGATTCAATAGTGAAGCTGAAAGTTTCATGGGGGATGTTTGCGTCGGCATCAACAACTACGTCTTTGGTAAAGGTAGTTTGAGTACCGGGGATGGGTGTATAACCTGCCGCCGAAGCGGGGATTGCGGCAAAAGCAACGATCAGCGCGAAGACCATTGCGATCGCCATGAGTTTTGAAAAACGTTTTTTCATGGTTTTTTCCTCCTTAGGATAAAAAATATTTATTTTCTGCAAAATTGCATACAGAATCAGGAAGCTCCCACCCATGGGAGCAAAGGCACACGCCGGGGGTTAGTATTGAAAGGTGGAGATTGCCGAACCTCCTAGAGGAGGCGGGAAATGACATCTCTCGGTAGAAGCTGCAACATCATTGTTGCTCGCAGTACTCGATCGGTTAACCGGTACCAATAAAACAAGAAAGGCGTACCTTCCGCACACCCCGCTATGTGTATAGATGATTGTAGGAGAACATAGCTTCGGTGATATGGGTATATGCGAATCAAAAGCTTCTTCTGCGCAGCATGAGGAGGACGGGTCCTTTGACGTCCTTCATGCTGACCGCGCCGAACATACGGCTGTCGCTTGTATCAGAACGAAAATCATTGAGGATAAATACCTGATCTTCGCCTACGGTGTAAGGGTATGAAATATCAGAAGTATCACAGCGGTGGGTCGGATAAAAGACCTCCTCCGCGGGAGCGGTACCGTTGACGGTCAACGCGCCCTCGTCGGAAATATCGATGGTATTACCGGGCATTCCGACTACTCTGCCCAGACACATCTTTCCGTCATGTTCATAGAGGACGGCGGCGTTGAGGTAAGGTCGCTGAACCCGAAGACTGATGATGAGGTCGCCGTCGCGGATCGCGGGATGCATATTATTACCGTAGTGAATGACGAGTCCAAGCACAAAGGTGAACAGCATCCAGACCGCCAGCGCGATAACCGCGAGCTTGATCAGAAATCCGATCAGCAGCTGCGCCGTCGTTTTTTTCTTTTTTGTCTGTTTTTTATTCGGAGCTTTTTTCTCAGCGTCTTGTTCTGTTTTATCAGGCGTTATCTCAGCAGTCAGAACGTCAGTTTCCTTTTCGGGAAGAGCTGTATCGGCCTGCGTAGGTTGAGTTTTACTATCAGACATTTTCCCTCATAATAAATATATTATAGATAATTAACTATAATATAGCACACTTTCATATATATGTCAACAATTTTTGTTCTTATTGCATAAGAATGTTTTATTGGTTTAAAGCACTAAGCCGGTGAATTCGGGCGAAAATGTTTACAAATATATTATTCGGTTATTTCATTGTTTTTTCAAGGAGGTGTACCGGATTGTCACCCCCTTATTTTCAATCGCTTCTAAGCATAAAAAGGACCCGCCAAGCGGGTCCTCGCTCCTTGCCGCTTCTGCCGCCGCGGGGCAGAGGCGCTGTTATGACACTCTGTAAGCAGCCACAACGAACCTGCCGTCTTCGGTATGGTAGCTGCAGGTGGAAAGAAACATCAGCTGCGCGGGATACTCGGGCGCGTCGGGTAGCTTCGGCTCCGACAGCGCTCTGACGCTCTCGACCGTCTGCTCATACTCCTCGCGGCTCAGATCCCCCACCGCTTCGTAATACTTGAACACATCGTCCCGGTCGTCGTAGATCTTAGTCTGAAAAGCGGCAAAGACACGGTAGATGCGCTCTTTACCGTTGACATAGAAGCGGATATCGCGGTGCTGCTCGGCATAGCTGTAGTCGTAATACTCATCCAAAGCTCCGAACATACTCTCGTTGTTCATATTATGTCCGTAGATCACAAAGCTGTCAGACTCGCTGCCGCACCCTTCGCCGATGAACAGACAGCCCGAGACAGAGTAGTTGCCGTAAAAATCACGGTGGAGATAATACTCGGGGTCATCCTCGGACGACTTCATAACGGGATAGTCGATCAGAGTATCGTCGATCGTGAGCCATCCGACATACTCGGGATTGAGGCTTTTGAGGTTCTCGAACTCATAATTGCCGTTGGCATCCTGCCGGCCCGAGCCTTCCGTGCCGCCCGACTCGCCGCCGTCCGGCGCAGAGCCGTCCTGCTGTCCGGCGTTTTCTGCGACGCGGACGCTCTCTTTCAGATCCCGGTAGCTCTTTTGCGCTTTTTCCTGCGGGATAAAGATAACCAGGGCGTTGATCAACGCGAAGCATAATAATCCGACCAGCAGCACGGTCAAAACAATAAAAACCAAAGAACGCTTTGAACGCTTTTTCATCCTTTGCTCCTAACTAAATAACAATTCTGTTTCACAAACAGTCTTCACGAGGGGGCTCGACAAGCGTCAGCCCCGCGGCGAACTCAACCGAAATATATCGTTCAATCCCCCGCCCGACAGCAGTGAGGATAAAATGTCTGTCAGACACTTCGGGCTTGCGCCGGGGAGGTATATTACGGATGTACAGATCAGTTATGATCATCCTATTATTATAACAGGATCATCCGCGTTTGTCTATACCGTTAAGCTGCAGGACACGGCGCAAAATTGTTTACTCTTATTTAGTTATTCTGCACATATGCTAAGCTCAGCCGCAGAAAAGCAGCATGGAGGAAAAGATGGCTTCATCTGCTGAAAAGGAAGAAGTGATCTTGAAAGAGGATAAATAAGGCGATCCGTTCGCTGAAACCGCCATCACCATCCAAAACCTGTAGAATCTACCTGGGATAATGAACAGACTATTCATTTTTTTCTTGACATTTTTCCCATTCGATGATATACTAATTCTCGCACGAAAGAAAGTGCCGCACGTTCATGCGACACCTACTCGTTCAACTCAATATTTAGGGGTATAGCTCAGTTGGTAGAGCAGCGGTCTCCAAATGTCTAAGAGG
>CADBYC010000040.1 GCA_902798755.1 uncultured Ruminococcus sp.
CGCAGATGCTTTTTCTCTCTATCTAAGGTTTCCGCCTGATTCTACGCCCGTCATTCTCGGACGACCAATGGTCGTCCCTACGGAAATGTGGGATTCCCTATTTGGGGGGATTGCCACAGGCTAAAGCCCTCGCAATGACTATTTTAATAAAATAGCGCTTACGGCTCGACCTTGAGCATCGTAAGCGCTGTTCTGTATTGATAAAACCATGGTACCGAGAGATTGGACTGTAAAACAACGATGAAGGAGCACAAAGAATCAAAAAACTCCTCACTCCTAACTCCTCACTCCTAACTGATCACAGGCTTCAGCGCTCTGTCCAGTATCCCGTTCATCGCGGCGATGGCGATGCCGTAGTTGACCATCGGGACTTCCGCTTCCTTTGCCGTGCGCTGGCGGTGCTGCATCTCCTTTTCGTTGAGCATACAGCCGCCGCAGTGGATGACGACCTTATACGCGGAAAGATCGTCGGGGAACGTCCCGCCTGAGGTAAAATCATAGCTGATAGCCGCTTTAGAATAGTCCTTTATCCACGCGGGAAGCTTGACGGTACCGATATCCCCGCACTGACGGTGATGGGTACAGCCCTCTGAGATCAGCACCCGGTCGCCGTCTTTCAGGCTTTTCAGAGCGTTTGCGCCTTTGATCAGCGTACCGAGGTCGCCCTTGTAGCGGGCAAAGAGGATAGAGAACGAGGTCATCGGGATATCCTCGGGCGTGTCGGCGGATACCTTTTTGAACGCCTGTGAATCCGTGATGATCAACGCGGGCTTTTCGGTCAGCCTGCCGAGGGTCGCCGTCAGTTCTTCGGGCTGACAGCAGATAACGGAGCAGTGGTGGTCGAGCAATTCGCGCAAGGTCTGCTGTTGAGGCAGGATAATGCGCCCCTTGGGAGCGGATTCGTCGATCGGAATGACCAGTATCACGGTATCGCCCTGTCGGATTAAATCGGCGACGATCTGCTTCTCCTTGGTATCGGCATGAATGATATGCGCGAGGCGTTCTTTGAGCTCCCCTATCCCCTCGCCTGTCAGGGCGCTGATCAGCATTTCATGCTCGTTCAGATGCGGGAGCTTCGGCATAATATCGCTTTTATTATACGCGATCACGTACGGCAATTTACGGGAAACGAACTCATTGAGCAGTTTTTCGTCCGCCTGTGACAGACCGACGGTACCATCCACGACCAGCACGGCGATATCCGTCTTGCGCAGGACTTCCTTTGTCCGCTCTACTCTGAGCTCGCCCAGCGCGCCCTCGTCGTCAAAGCCGGGGGTGTCGATAATCACGACAGGACCGAGGGGCAACAGCTCCATCGTCTTTTTGACAGGGTCGGTGGTGGTGCCGAGAGTATCGGACACCACGGATATCCTCTGATTGGTGACAGCGTTCACGACGCTGGATTTGCCCGCGTTGCGCCGTCCGAAAAAGGCGATATGCGGACGGAGCGCGGAAGCAGTGGAATTAAGTGACATAGTAACTCCTGCATAGCCTTCCCCTTGAGGGGAAGGTGGGCAATTCGCCGAACAAGGCGAATTGATCGGATAAGGTGGAAACGTTTTCTCCTCATCCCTTGAATCGATAGAACGGAAAGGCTTTTAGAATCTGAAATCTCTGTGGTTGGAGCTCTTGATATCGAGGATATTCTGCTCAGCGATCGCGCGCACCTTATCCTTCGGGATGCGCTTGAGCTCTTTCTCGATCATCTCAAAGCCGATCTTCTTCGTCTCGGGAGAAGCGTAGTCGACCAGATACTCGGCAAGGGTCATCAGCGCGTTCGGATGACAGCAGTTGAGGATCTGACCCGACTTGCACAGCGACATGAAGCGGTCGCCTGTTCTGCCCTCGCGGTAGCAGGCGGTACAGAACGACGGAATGTGTCCGCTCTTCATCAGCCAAGCGACGACCTCGTCAAGCGTACGCTGGTCGGAAACGTCGAACTGCTCGGTGTCATGCGGGCGATCTTTCTCTGCATAGCCGCCGACAGAGGTACGCGAGCCGCCGGATACCTGAGAGATACCCAGCCGCAGGAGCTTGGAGCGCACCTGCTCACTCTCTCGGGTAGAAATGATCATGCCCGTGTAAGGCACCGCCAGACGGATACAGGCGGTGATCTTCTCAAAGGTCTCGTCGTCGATACCACCGTCGAACTCGTCGGGGTCGATATCGTCGGCACGCTTGACGCGCGGCACGGAGATCGTGTGCGGACCTACGCCGTGAACGGCTTCGAGATGCTCCGCGTGCATGAGCAGTCCCGCAAATTCATATTTGTACATTTCCAGACCGAACAGAACGCCTAAGCCCACGTCGTCGATACCGCCCTCCATCGCACGGTCCATCGCCTCGGTGTGATAGTCATAATCATGCTTGGGACCTGTGGGGTGAAGCTGGAGATAGCTCTCCTTGTGATAGGTCTCCTGGAAGAGGATATAGGTGCCGATACCCGCGTCCTTGAGCTTGCGGTAATTCTCGACGGTGGTCGCGGCGATATTGACGTTGACGCGGCGGATCGCGCCGTTCTTATGCTTGATCGAGTAGATCGTGTCGATGCACTCGAGGATATACTCGATCGGGTTCATCACGGGGTCCTCGCCGCTCTCGATGGCAAGGCGCTTGTGACCCATATCCTGCAGAGCGATAACCTCCGCTTTGACCTCTTCCTGGGTCAGCTTCTTGCGCGGAATGGTCTTATTCTTCAGATGATAGGGGCAGTACAGACAGCCGTTGACGCAGTAGTTCGACAGGTACAGCGGCGCGAAAATGACAATACGGTTGCCGTAGAAGGCGAGCTTGATCTCCTCGGCGATCTCATAGATACGCTTTGTAACCTCGGGATCCTCACAGGCGAGCAGGACGGACGCCTCGCGGTGGGTCAGTCCGTTACAGCGGCAGCCGCCCGCGGTCGGGATCGGACGCGACTTTTCGAGGATCTCGTTGATCAGCTCCATATTGTTCTTGTTCTTTTCGGCATAAGCCAAGGTCTCACGGATCTCTTCATCGTTGATGAATTCTTCCGCATGCAGTGATTTCGGGTTATAGATAGCCATTGTAATTCTCCTTTTGATTTGAATGTCATTCCGAGGAGGGCAAATATCGCGTTTTTATAAGCGATTGCTGCTGAAATTGCCCGACGTGGGAATCCCCTAGTCATTAATGCCGTTTTGTTTATTCAGAATAGAACAGCGCTGCTTTGTGGGATTGCCACAGCCCCTAAGGGGCTTCGCAATGACGTTTTATGAAAAAAATATTAAATAGACGCGTACGCCGTCTTGACGCTCACGCCGCTCAGCGAGCCGATCTTTCCGCTCAAGGCGGCGATCTTGTCCTGCGGCGCGTCGACCGCTACGCTGATCAGCCGCACGTTGCGCTCCTTATACGGAACGCCCATACGCCCTATGACGTAGTCGGAAAAGCCCGACAACAGCTCGTTGATCTGAGCGGTAGAGCTGTCGTCCTCTACGATAATGCTGATCACAGCGACTCTTGTATCCAATATTTCACATCCTTCGCCGCTTATTCAGAGATAACGCCGACATCAAAAAAAACCGCACCAAAAGGCGCGGCAGATACAATGATCCCGTAAACAGAAACCGTATTGTCAACGCCTTTCACTCAGGTCAGCCCTTTATGTCAGGTCATCAGTATGAATCCATATTATCACATTATATCCATTTCGTCAACGCTTATTTATACTAATCCTTGATAAAAAGATTTAATCAGATATTAGTGATATATTTCGGATAGCGCGACGGGAGACGCAGACAGGCTGGCGCCTGTCAAGCGCCTGTCAAGGAGCCCAACAAAGCTATACGAAATATAGCGCAATAGATGATAAAGGTTTTTATTAAGGATTAGTATTATTGACTTTTTTCGACAGATTCAGTATAATCCGATTAGATATGTCATATACATAAGAGAGGAAGCGAGGTGAGGAGATTGAACGAGGTCGACAGACCGCGCATATTCAAATTTGATACGGTAAAGCTGCTGGTCGTCGTACTGGTGGTGGTCGGCTCCTTCGCGGAGGAATTCACCGACCGCAGCGATATGTTCCGCTCATGGTTCATCTTCGTCAACTCCTTCACGGCTCCCCTGTACATCTTTTTGAGCGGACTGTTCCAAAAGCAATTCCAAAAAGGTCAGCGACCGAACCTGCACAAGATCAGTTTTTACCTGATCCTCGGATATATCCTGAAAATCACGATATTCCTCCTACGTCGCTGGAACGGCGAGGACGTCGGACTGGATATGTTCGGCGGCGCTACCATCGAATGGTACTTCTTTGTCATCGTGATGTACACCGTGACGGTATGGCTGCTCAAGGGCGTTCACCGCTATATCCTGCTGATCGGCTCTGTGATACTGGGCGTCGTCGCGGGATTCCTGCCGCTGAGCGACGAATTCTACCTCATGCGCTACTTCGTCTTTCTGCCGTTCTATGTCGCGGGCTACAACCTGACCCCCGCAAGAGTGCGCCGCTTCTCTCACAAGGTCAATGTCAAATTAGCGGGAGCGGCTTTCCTTATCATTTACTTTGTCCTGTGCTTCCGTGAGCGCGAGATCATCTATCCCCTGCGCATGCTCTTTACGGGGCGCAACGCCTATGCGATCGTCCCCATCGAGGGCTGTACCTTCTACCACCGTATGCTGTGCTACGGCATCTCGGCGGTCATGATCATCTCCATCATCGCCTGTATCCCCAACCGCAAGGTACCGATCCTCACGTACATGGGGCGCAATACGCTGGGCGTTCTGTTCTGGCACTATCCATTGGTACTGCTCCTATGGCACGTAGGCGCGTTTGATCTGCTGCTGCCGCTGGGCGATCCGCTGTGGAAGATCACGGTGCTGACGATCGCGGTGATCGTCGCGCTGATTTTAGCGGTCAGGATCTTCAGCTGGCCGCTGAATAAGCTGCAAAGCCTGATCGACAAGATCCCGTTGATCCCTTGTATCGTCATGGACAGCGTGATCATGATCGCGGCGATCGTGACTAATATCCTGATACCATATTAATAAGATAAGCAAGCGCTGTACACACAGCGCTTGTTTCTTTTTGAAAAGTATTTAAAATATTTTTGAAATACCTATTGACAAACAGCTTTCCGCTGTATATACTTACTTCAAACAGCTATTTAAAAATATTTTGAAACAGTTGTTTTGTAAACAATCATCACCGCAGCGGCGTTATCGGGAGGTGAACGAATGACGCTCGGAAAAACCTTTAAAGCTCTCTCCGACCCCCAGCGCAGGGAGATCTTAGAGCTGATCAAGAAAAACTACCGCATGTCGGCGGGCGAGATCGCCGATCACTTAGGCGTTACGCCTCAATCGCTGAGCTATCATCTCAAGCTCCTCAAAGAATGCGATCTGCTGATCGAAAGCAAGGAGAAGAACTTTGTATTCTACGAGCTCAACGCCTCGCTCTTTGACGAGCTGATCCTCTGGCTCAAGCAATTTTGAATCAAGCATTATTTGTCCATTGGGGATTACCGATTATCTCCCCTATCTTCACATGAATCCTTGAAAGGAGTTCACCATGAAAAAGTTCAAAAGAATCCTGATCATCTTATTAGGCGTATTACCGATGGTCTGCACAGCGGTCGCCGTATTCTTTATTCTGCCCGATACTGTCGCGGCGCATTTCGGCATCAACGGTACGCCCGACCGCTACGGTTCGAAGTATGAAGCCTTTATCTTCCCCGCTGTTATCCTCGGCATCGCCCTGTTTTATTTCCTTTTCAGAAAATTCGCCAAGAGATCGTCTACTGATGACAACTCCCGCACCGAGCGCAATCTCGATATCATCGACACCGTTATCATGATGATAATGGTGCTGTTCAACGCGCTGTGCGTATTCCTGCTGACCGTCATGGGCGATCCCTCAACAATGAAGGACAAAGTGAGCATGATCTTCGTCATCATCTCCACCATCATAGGCGTGCTGTTCATCTTTCTCGGCAATATTCTGCCCAAGACCAAGCCCAACTCCTTTGTCGGCGTGCGCATGAGCTGGAGCATGGACAGCGACAAACACTGGTATATCACCAACCGCAACTGCGGTATCGCGATGGTGCTCTCAGGCATCTGCACCGTGATCGCGGGGCTGATCGTCCGCAACGGCACCTATATCATTTACATGATTATTTCCCTGATCCTGTTTTTAACGGTTGCAACTATTTATTCTTATGTTATAATAAAGCGTGAGAAGAAACAACAGGAGTAACCATATGAAAATCTATCGCATCGCTGAGATGAACATCGCCGTCAAGGCAAAATACGAGGACACCTACCGCTATATGCAGGATTTCCTGACCGACAGTCAGGACTATGAGCTGTACATCGAGCCGACCGACGAGATGATACGGTATGAAGCGGAACTGGGCGAAGAGATCCACGGAGACGCGGGCAGTCCGTACATCTGTGAGGCAGTCGCAATCCTGCGCGTGATCTGCGACTACATCATCGACAAGGGCGGGTTCTTCCTGCACTGCTCCTGTCTGAAATACAAGGATGAAGCGATCATCTTCACCGCTCCCTCGGGCACGGGCAAAAGCACCCACTCCGCCTTATGGCGCAGGCATTTCGGCGACGACGTCGTGATGATCAACGACGACAAGCCCCTCGTCCGCGAGAAGGACGGCAGGTTCTACATCTACGGTACGCCGTGGAACGGCAAGCACAGCATCGGCAATAACACCAGCGCGCCGATACGCTCGGTCGTGTTCCTCTCGCAGGCGCCCGAGAACAAGGCAACGCCGATCTCCCCCATCGACGCCATGGCGCTGCTATTACAGCAGACCGTCCTGCCCTCAAACAAGGCGGCGCTGTCAAAACTCCTCGATATGCTCGGCAGGCTGGTAGAGACCGTCCCCATGTACCGTTTGGGCTGTACCATCAGCGACGAAGCTGTGACAACGATATATCAAGAGATATATGGATAAAGATAATCCTCGTGCCGAAAGAAAACAGATCCGTTTGACGGAATTTGATTACAATTCAAACGGTGCGTATTTCATCACTATATGTACAAAGGACAGGAAACCTTTACTGTCAAAGATTTCCGTAGGGACGACCATTGGTCGTCCGCCCGATGTCGTTTTGACACAATACGGACGTATCGTTGAAGAATCCATTCATCAAATCAATAACGTATATCCGCCTGTACACGTCGACCACTACGTCATCATGCCGAATCATATCCATCTTTTGCTCTTTCTCTACTGTGACGACGGACGAGCAATGCTCGTCCCTACGATATCGCGCGTTATCCAACATCTAAAAGGAACTGTTACCAAACGTATCGGTCAACCTATTTGGCAATCACGCTTTTACGATCATGTTATCCGATCGGAACGGGATTATCGCGATATATACGACTACATCGACAACAATCCCGCTCATTGGGTACAGGACAAATACTATCAATGAAAAACCACCTGCTCGCATTGAACAGGTGGTTTAATATTTCTAAAAAAGAATTATTTTGTCATAAACAGTACGCCGAGGGTATTCGGACCGCAATGGCTCGAAATGGTGCAGGACGCGCGGGTGATGTGGACCTCTTTGAAAAGATTCTTTGCCTTTACCGCTTCGTACACCGAATCGACATACTCCTTGTTTGCGCCCGCGTGGGTGACGAAAACGCGGTCGGTGTCGATATTGTCGTACTTCTTGATGGTATCCTCCATGTACTGGAGCAGCACCTTTTCATACTTGCCGCGGTACTTCTTGCCTACGCCCATCGAGCCGCCGTCGTCGTTGTGGACTTCGATCGAGGGCTTGAGGCTCAAGAGATTCGCGCCCAGCATAGCGACCGCGGAGCATCTGCCGCCCGCGTGCATGAAGTCGAGGCGGTCGAGGACGAAGGACGCGTGCGCGTGGGGCACCATCGCGGTGACCTTCTCGGCGATCTCAGCGGCGGATAAGCCCTGATCGCGCAGCTCGCACGCCTTGATGACCAGCAGTCCCGAGCCGGTGCTCAGGTTCTGGGTATCGACGGAGAAAACCCTGCCGGGGAACTCCTGAGACGCGAGCACGCTGCTCTGATGGGTCACACTCAGCTTGGAGCCGAGGCTCAGATGCACGACGTCACAGCCCTTGTCGACAAACTGCTTGAAGAAATCGGTATATTCGCCTACGCTGCCCGCTGTGGTATGCGGAAGCTCCTTTGTCTTATAGAAGATCTTGTACAGCTCCTCGGGAGTGATATTCACCCAGTCCTCGTAGCTTTTGCCGCCGATCACGATATGCAGCGGCATCGTGGTCACGCCGTAGCGCTGTTCCAGATCCCAGTTCAGGTCACAGGTAATGTCCGAGGTAATAACAACCTTATTGCTCATGGTAGCCTCCGTCCGCGGCATTTGACAAAAACCGCAAAATAATGATTGTAAGTCGCAAAAAACAATGTTATACTGAGTACAACAGAGGCGGTATATTCCGCCAATTGCATACCCTAACTTATTAATTATACACGATTCATCAAAAAAATCAAGTACGAGGTGTCGCCATGATCAAAAGATTTGACTTTTCCCCCATTATCCGCACGGGAGCGGTCGTCAGAGACCTGCCCTATACCGACGGCATGCCCGCGCCTTTTATCCTGAAAGACAACAGCTTTGTCCTGCAAATGGACGACAAGACCCGCGTCTACGGACTGGGCGAGACCATGCGCGGCATCAACAAGCGCGGCTGGATCTATGAGAGCTTCTGCACCGACGAGCCGTTCCATACGGAAGAGAAGCGCTCCGTCTACGGTGCGCACAACTTCCTGATCATCGACGGTGAGGAACGCTTCGGCGCTTTCTTCGATATCCCCGGCAAGATCACCTTTGACATCGGCTACACCGACAGTGATACCATCACGATCACGCCCGAGAAATTTGCGCTCGACCTGTACATCATCACCGCCGACAGTCTGAAAGCCATCGTTGGCGAATTCCGCGCGCTGATCGGCAAGAGCTATATCCCGCCGAAGTGGGCGTTCGGCTACGGACAGAGCCGCTGGGGATACGTCACCGAAGAAGATATCCAAAAATGTGCCGACAGCTACCGCGACGCGGGTATCCCGCTGGATATGCTCTATCTCGACATCGACTACATGGACAGCTTCAAGGATTTTACCGTTCACCCCGAGCGTTTTCCCGACCTCAAGGCGTTCTCCGCCAAGATGAAAGAGCGCGGTGTGCGGCTGATCCCCATTATCGACGCCGCCGTGAAGAAGGAAGAGGGCTACAGCGTATATGACGAGGGTCACGAGAAGGGTTACTTCTGCAAGGACGAAAACGGCGAGGACTTTGTCGTAGGCGTATGGCCCGGCAAGAGCCTGCTGCCCGACTTCCTGAATCCCGAAGCCGCCGCGTGGTTCGGCAAGAAGTACAAGGCGCTGACCGATTTAGGTATCGAGGGCTTTTGGAACGATATGAACGAGCCCGCCCTCTTCTACAGCGAGAGGGGCTTCAATAACGCCGCGGAGCAGATCAAGAACCTCGGCAGCGCCAGACTGGACGCGCTGAGCTTTTTCGGCGTGCGTGATACGCTCGCAAAGCTCCAGAACAATCCCGATGATTACAAGAGCTTTTACCACAACACCCCCGAGGGAAAGATCAACCACTACGACGTCCACAACCTCTACGGCTATCATATGACCAAGAGCGCCTACGACGCGCTGTGCGAGTTGCGCGACGAGCCGAGCCTGCTGTTCTCCCGCGCTTCCTATATCGGCGCGCATCGCTGCGGCGGCATCTGGACGGGCGACAATCACAGCTGGTGGAGTCATATTTTGCAGAGCTTACAGCAAATGCCCGGACTGAATATGTGCGGTTTTCTGTACAGCGGCAGCGATATCGGCGGCTTCAACGGCAACTGCACCCGCGACCTGCTGATTCGTTGGCTCAGCTTCGCGCTGTTCACGCCGCTCATGCGCAATCACGCCGCCTTCGGCACACGCAGTCAGGAGGCGTTCGCGTTCGGCGATACGGAAGTATTCCGCCATATCATCACCCTGAGATACCGCCTGATCCCCTATCTGTACAGCGAGTTCGTCAAGGCGGTCGAGAACGACGCGATGTACTTCCGTCCGCTGAGCTTCGACTATGAAAGCGACGAGACCGCCGCGACTGTGGAGGATCAGCTGATGGTCGGCGACAGCCTGATGATCGCGCCCGTGTATGTGCAGAACACCGTTTCAAGGCACATCTATCTGCCTGAAAAGATGACGATGATCCGTATGCATGAGGGTGATATTTCTACAGAAGAATTATCGCAGGGCCGGCACAACGTGTCCGTCCCCTTGGGCGACGTCGTATTTTTCGCAAAGTCCCCCATCCCCTTCGCAAAGCCCGCGATGAACACCACCGAGCTTGACTGGGAAAACTTAGAACAGTTAGGAGTTAGGTAAGCGCTGATTGATTACGATGTCATTGCGAGGGCTTTAGCCCGTGGCAATCCCACAAAGAGGAAAAACGACGTTTCTGTCCCTATGTGTGGGATTCCCATGGTCGCTTAATCACTCCCTCGGAATGACTGCAAAATGAAAATTGCATTAATAAGTACTTACTTAGGAATTAGGAGTGCTGGAGTTAATGGCGGGCTTTGCCCGCACCTATTGATATGTCAATAAAAACGTATCATTTTCAATAATCTTCCCCGGTGCAAGCACTAAATTGTCCGCCGGACACTTTACCCTTTTTAATCGGTTGAGATTGCCACAGCCCCTAAAGGGGCTTCGAAATGACTATTGAAAAAAAGCCAAAGGCTTTCCCGAAACTCCTCACTCCTCACTTCTCACTTCTAACTAAAAAGCTCCCCCGTCAAGGAGGAGCTTCAACGTCAATTGATTCAGCGCTTACAGAATGATCTCGCCGTCTACGGTGCCCATCAGACCTGCCGCGTTCGCTTCATCGGTATCGAGATGAACAGCGGGAGCGTACTTCGGAGATACACGGACGATCACGTCGTCAAAGATGACCTTTCTGCCGTTGTCGCCGACCGCGACCTTCACGATCTGCTTGTCCTCTACGCCGTACTCGACAGCGGTCTCGGGAGTGAGATGGATATGGCGCTGAGCGACGATCACGCCGTGGTCGATCTCGACCTCGCCCTCGGGTCCGCGCAGGATACAGCCGGGAGTACCCGCCAGATCGCCTGATTCACGGATCACGCCGACTACGCCGAGCTTACGGGTCTCGGTCATGGAGATCTCTACCTGATCCTCAGGACGGAACGGTCCTAAGATGGACATGGTGATCTCGCCGCGGGGACCGACGACGGTCACCTTCTCAACGCAGGCGAACTGACCGGGCTGAGAGAGGTCCTTCTTGTTGGTCAGGGTCTTGCCCTCGCCGAACAGGGTCTTAAAGGTCTCTGCGGTAACGTGGAGATGGTGAGCGGAAGTCTCTACCATAATTGTACTTTTCATCATAATAACCACCAATCATAATTGTAGTACCATGCGTTCATGGATATATCTATTTTACAACATAACAATACAGATTGCAACAGCAAATAAGAATTAAGGTGAAGAAAATGTCTACTTGGCAGGAAATCGAGAACAAGTGCCTGAGCTGCAAAAGCTGCCGCCTGTGTGAAAAGCGGAAAAACGTCGTTTTCGGCGTAGGCAACCGACAGGCGAAGGTCATGTTCATCGGCGAGGGTCCGGGCGAGCAGGAGGATATTCAGGGCGAGCCGTTCGTCGGCAGAGCGGGACAGCTGCTCGATAAGATGCTGTACGCCGTCGATCTCGACCGTCACAAGAATGTCTATATCACGAATATCGTCAAATGCCGACCGCCCATGAACCGCGACCCGCAGGAGGACGAGCAGGACTGCTGTATCGGCTATCTCAGGGAGCAGACGCGCCTGATCCGCCCGAGGATCATCGTCACGCTCGGCAGGATCGCGGGCATGAAGCTGATCAAGCCCGATCTCAGGATCACCCGCGAGCACGGCACGATCATCGAGCGCAAGGGGGTATTCATGATGCCGATGCTCCACCCCGCGGCGCTGCTGCGAAATCAAAGCCAGATGGAAGGCGCTTTCAATGACTTTTTGATTCTCAGAGAGAAAATAAAAGAGGTCTGTCCCGAAGTCTATGGTTTATAATGCCGCAGGCAAATCATGCACGAAGTGCAATTCATGGCAACGCCAAATCATGCCGCAGGCAAATCAGCTATTAATTGACAGCGATGCTGTCATGAATTGCGCAATAAGCGCATGAATTGATTTCATCATGATTTGAATCGCTTGGCGATTCATTGCATAAAAAAGCCTATCCGATCGGATAGGCTTTCTCATTTTATGCTTTCAGCGCTCTTTCCAGCCAGACGTCGGCGATATCGAGAGCGACATACAAGCCCTGCTTCTCGCTGGACTTGACGAGCTGTTTGCGGGGGCTTAAGTCAGGGTCGGTGCAAAGCAGCTGGATCGTTACCTTGTCGGCGATCTCGGTGTCCCCTACCGTCTTCTTGCTCTTTATCTGCATCCTGATGACAAACCGATCCGCCATGCTGCCGTAATAGATCTCATCGCCGCAACGGACCAAAGGCTTGCCCTTATAGGTCGAAAATTCCTTTTCAGCCAATGGAATCAATCCCTTCGTTTAAAATATGTACCTTGGACTCAGGTAATGTTCAGATAAGATTTCACCATCGCTTCGAGCAGGTCGTCGCGGTCGATCTTACTGATGATATTACGAGCGTTGCCGTATGTCGTAATATAGGTAGGATCCTCGCTGAGAATGTAGCCGACGATCTGATTGATGGGGTTGTAGCCCTTCTTTTTCAGCGCGTTGTATACGGTAGTCAGCGCGTCCTTCATCTCGTCGTCACGGTTACCGCCGAGAGAGAATACCATAGTCTTATCTAACATACAAACACCTCCGTAGATACTTAGTCGAAGATATTATACACTATTATCAACAATAATGCAAGTCTAAAAAGAGAACAGATTATTTCTTGAGCAGGATTCCGACTTTTTCAAGGTCATTGATGATACCGTCGGTAACGGCGGTGACCTCTTCCTTGGTCAAGGTGCGGGTGTTATCGGAGAAGGTCAGGCGCACGGCGATGGATGAATTATCCTCCGCCTCATAGATATCGATGACGTCTACGTTCTTGATCAGCTCGCAGGCGGCGTTCTCGATGGCTTTCTTGATCGGCGCGAAGCGGGAAGAAAGGAAGCTCAAGTCGATCTCGATCGCGGGGAACTTGGATGGTCCGACATAGTGGATGGAGTAGTTTTCGATCGCGGCGAACTTGTCCATGTCGATCTCGGCAAAGACGACGGTCGCGCGCTTGTCGAGCTTCTTCATCACGGACGGGTGGATCAGACCGATCTTGCCGATCACGTTGCCGTCTACGATGACCGCGTTCAGGTTCACGGGATGCTCAAAGTCGAACGCAGGCTCGAGCTTCTCGAAGCTGACCGCCTTATGCTTTAATTCATCGACGAGCGTTTCGATGATGGCTTTCATCTCAAAGTACTGCTCTCTGACGTTCTGACCCTTGCGGTACAGGGTGATGCCGAGGTGCTTTTCTTCGATACAGAGGTTGTCGCTTGTCATGCCTGTCACAACTCTGCCGACTTCAAAGATACCGAATTCGGGAGCGTAACCGAGGTTTGCTCTGACCTGACAGAGCTGGGTCGGGATCATGGTCTTGCGGATGGTCTCGATATTGGGGTTGGAGGCGTTCGCGAGCTTGATCACGCCTTCGTTCTTGATGCCCAGCTCCTTGAGCTCGTCCACATAGTTCCAGACATAGGAGTGCAGCTCGTGCAAATTGAAGTGCTTGACGAGGATATCCTTGAGGTTGTCCTCGTCCTTCTTGACAGGCTCGGGACGGGTCGGGAACAAGGGAGCATTCGCGGTGTGGATCTCAAAATTATCATAACCGTAGATTCGGGTGATCTCTTCAATGATGTCCGCCTTGATGGTGACGTCCTTGGTGGCGCGCCATGAGGGGACCTTTACGGAGAAGTCGTCGTTCTCGCAGCTCACCTCAAAGCCTAAGCGCTGTAAGGTGCCGACGATAGTATCGTTGTCGATCTTGATACCTGTGTACTTATCGACGTACGCCTTGTCAAAGCTCAGCTCGACCTCGGGATAGTGATAAGCGTACTCGTCGGTCAGGGAGGATACGACCTTGATACCGCCGTCATATTTCTCTAAAAGAAATACGAATCTTGCGATCGCCGCGGTAGTCAGCTCGGGATCGAGCGACTTCTCATAGCGCATGGAAGCGTCGGTACGGTGAGAAAGACGGACGGTGGACTTGCGGATAGAAGCCGCGTCAAAGGTCGCGGACTCGAGGGTCAGGGTGTGGGTATCCTCGACGATCTCGCTGTCGAGACCGCCCATGATGCCCGCGATCGCGACAGGATCGTCGCCGTTGCAGATCATCAGCGTATCGGTGTCGATGTGGCGCTCTACGCCGTCAAGGGTCTTGAAGTCGAATTCCTTGTCAAAGCGCTTGATACGGATATTCTCCACCTTGCGGGAGTCGAACGCGTGCATCGGCTGACCCATCTCGAGCATGAGGTAGTTGGTCATGTCGGCAAGGAAGTTGATGGCGCGCATACCGCAGTAGAACAGGCGGATACGCATATCGACAGGGCTGACGCTACGGGAAATGTTCTCGAACTGTAAGCAGGAGTAGCGATAGCACAGCGGATCCTCGATCTTCATATCGACCTTCGGCAGGCTGTCATACGCCGCAAGGTCCGCGAAGTCGAGCGCTTTCAGGGGTCTTTGGGCGATGGCGGCGAACTCGCGCGCGATACCGTAGTGGCTCCACAGGTCGGGACGGTTGGTCAGCGACTTGTTGTCTACTTCAAAGATGATATCCTCAATAGCGTAGATATCCTTGAGGTCGGTACCGAGAGCGACGTCGTCGGTGATGTCCATGATACCCGCGTGATCGTCGGAAATGCCGATCTCCTTCTCGGAGCAGCACATACCGTAGCTCATGTAGCCCGCCAAGGGTCTCGGAGCGATCTCGATCTCGCCGATCTTCGCGCCTACCTTGGCGAAAGCGGTCTTCATGCCGACGCGGACGTTCGGCGCGCCGCAGACGACGTCTACTAATTCATCTTCGCCGATATCCACCTTCAGAAGATGGAGCTTTTTAGACTCGGGGTGATCTTCAATGCTCTTGATCTGAGCGACGACGATGCCGCTGATATCAGAGCCCTTGAACTGTATGTCGTTCTCTACCTCCGCGGTAGAGAGAGAAAACTGGTTGATCAGTTTCAGATCGTCGAGACCGCTCAGGTCAACGAAATCCTTGATCCAATTCATTGATAAAAACATCGTGCGACCTCCTTACTTATCGTCCGTGAACTGGCTCATTACTTTCAGCGAGCCGCTGTTCAGGTCACGGATATCCTTGATACCGTACTTCATCATCGCGAGTCTGGTAAGACCGAGACCAAACGCGAAGCCGGTGTACTTTTCGGGGTCGATGCCGCCCTCCTTGAGCACCTCGGGGTGGATCATACCGCAGGGGCACAGCTCGAGCCAGCCGGAGTGGTTGCAGGACGGACAGCCCGTCTCGCCGCCGCAGATCAGGCAGGAGATATCCAGCTCAAAGCCCGGTTCGACGAACGGGAAGAAGCCCGGACGCAGGCGCACCTTGATATCTCTCTGGAACACCTCGCTGAGCATGGTTTTCATGAAATAGATCAGGTTGGAGATCGAGATATCCTTGTCCACCATCACGCCCTCCATCTGGAAGAAGGTGTTCTCATGCGTGGCGTCGGTGGCTTCGTTTCGAAAGCATCTGCCCGGGAAGATGGCGCGGATCGGCATACCGTCCTCCATGAGCTGTTTGCCGTATTTTTTGAGGATCGCGTTCTGCGCGGCGGAGGTCTGCGATTTCAGCAGCTCGCCGTTCTCGAGATAATAGGTATCCTGCATATCGCGGGCGGGGTGGTTCTTCGGGACGTTGACCGCCTCAAAGCACTCATAGTCGGTGACGACCTCGGGATAATCCTCTACGTTGAAGCCCATCGTGGTGAAGATACGCTCGCACTCACGCTGGACGAGGGTGATCGGGTGATAAGAGCCCCTGTCCTCTTTGGTGGGGATCGTCAGGTCGAACTCGGGCATCTCGTCGATCTCGCGCTGGATCTCGAGCGCCTTCAATTCCTCCGCGCGGCTCTGGATCTTCTCCGCCGCCTGCTGTTTGAGGACGTTGATCTTCTGACCGAATTCCTTCTTCTCCTCGTTGGAGAGCGCCTTCATGCCCTTGAGCAGGTCGGTGATGGAGCCCTTCTTACCGAGATACTTGACGCGCAGGTTCTCGAGCGCCTGCGGATCGGCGGCTGCCGAGAGATCCTCGCGCAGCTGCGCTTTCAGTTGTTCCAGTTTTTCTATCATATTTACCTCCGAAATAATAGTAAAGATTTAGGAGTATTCTCCGTAGGGACGACCATCGGTCGTCCGTCGGCAGGAACGTTTCACCCCTATCTCACGTTTTACAGTCAATAAAGCCCGTCATTCTGCGAACGAGCATTGCTCGTCCCTACGGTCAACGATACCGTAAAACTAAAAAAGTCCTCCCATCCCAAGGGACGGAAGAACCGCGGTACCACCCAAATTTCCGAGAACAAGTATTGTTAAGGGTCGTTAGGCAACCCTCCGGCACGCGACACACGTGTCTCGTGCCACCTCCCTTAGGAAAGGGAGGCTAAGCCTCGGACGCTCGTCGACCTGTAACGGGGTCAGCCGTCAGAGCCTACTGTGCGTGTTCAGCTCTGCCGCTCGGGAGTGAACTTCGCTCAGGCTCTCTCCGTCCGTACTTCCAGCCGATGATACAGACTCTCTGTCGAGGTTACAAGAGTTACTCTCTCCGTCACAGCGTTATCAAAAGTTATCATAACACCAACGGAAGAATTTTGCAAGACTTTATTGAAAAATATCTGATTATATGGTAAAGTAGTACCTGTCGGCGGTCTCACCGCCTGAACGATAGAGCGTCGCCGACCGAATGAAAGATACACGAGGTGTTTACTATGGATACTTTGATCGAACAAGTCGTACCCAAGGCGAAGAACGCGGGCTACGGCGTCAAGATCGCCCTGATCATCCTGATCGCCATCGCGATCCCTGCTATCTTTATCATCATAGCGAAGATCACGGGCATCGCCTATCTTGCCATGATCGGCATGTTCTTACTGCTGTTCACCGCCTACGGCGCGTGGTACTTCATCACGTCCTTGAAGGTCGAGTATGAATACTCCTTCCTCTCTTCTACCCTGCGCATCGACAAGATCATCGCCAAACGCAGACGCAGAGCCATCGTCAAGGTGGACGTCAGAAAGTTCGACGACTTCTTCCCCTACTCCGACAAGGAGATGAACAGCCACAAGTTCAACAAGGTCTACCGCGCTTCGACTAAGGAATTCTCCGAGGAGAACTACGTCGCGGCTTATCACGACGAAGCCAAGGGCAAGTGCGCGATCCTGTTCACTCCCAACGATAAATTACTTGCGGAGATGAAGCCGTATTTCAACAACGAGCTCCGCAAAAAGCTCTTTGTCAACAAGCAGTTATGATCCGCATAGACTTCGACTATCTCGAACGGCATTTCCCCCGCCGACCCTGTGACGCGCATAAGGGCACGATGGGGACGCTGGTCTCCCTGACAGGCAGCTTCGGCTTTGCGGGAGCGGCGGTACTCAGCGCCAAGGCGGCGCTCAGATCGGGCGTCGGGCTTCACTATCAGGTCTTGCCCGAGAGCATCTATCCCCTGTTCGGCGGCACGGTACACGAGAGCGTATGCGTACCCGTCAAGGGCAATGATATCGGCACATTATGCAAGGCGGATATTCCCGCGATCTCAGCGAGCCTTGAGAAAGCGACAGCGATACTGATCGGCTGCGGCATGGGCAATAATGACGCTACTGCCGAGGTGCTCAAAGCGGTCTTATCGACGGCGAAATGCCCCGTCATCATCGACGCGGACGGCATAAACGTCCTGTCACAGCATATACATGAAATAGATGACTGCAAAGCGCCGATCATTCTCACCCCGCACGTCAAGGAATTCTCACGTCTTAGCGGTCTGAGCGTGGCGGATATTCTCAAAGCCCCCGCAAAGGTCGCGGAGGAATACAGCAAGGCGCGCAGGGGTATCACCCTCGTCCTCAAAGGTCACCGCACCTATATCGCCCAAAACGGCGAGGTCTACGAGAACATCGCGGGCAACAGCGGCATGGCGAAGGGCGGCTCGGGCGACGTGCTGGCGGGCGTGATCGCTTCGCTCACGGCGCAGGGCGCAGAGCCGCTTGAAGCGGCGGTGATGGGCGTACATATCCACGCGCTCGCGGGAGATATCGCGGCGGCAAGGCTCAGCCAGACCGCCATGCTCCCCTCCGACATCATCGACTCGCTCAGCGAGGTATATACCAAGCTCGAGGACGCGATCGGCTGATCATAAGCTCGCTATACCAACTCAGACAGACGTACAAAACCGACGGAAGTAACCATTGCTCCGTCGGTTATTTTTTTGAGAATCATCGAGAAATCATTAATACTAATCCTTGATAAAAAGATTTAATCAGATATTAGTGATATATTTCGGATAGCGCGACGGGAGACGCAGACAGGCTGGCGCCTGTCAAGAGACAGGCTGGCGCCTGTCAAGGAGCCCAACAAAGCTATACGAAATATAGCGCAATAGATGATATAGGTTTTTATTAAGGATTAGTATAAAATTTGGAGGTACTATGAAACGAATCTTTCTGTTATTCATGACGCTCCCGCTGTTCCTGCTGTCTGCCTGCGGCGAACCGCCGACGGTAGAGAGCGACTGCCGTCTTGCGTTCACGGCGGAGAACGCGGAGCTCCCCTATGCGGGCACGGTAGAGAAAAACGGCGATACCCTGACCGTCACCATGAGCGAACCGTACACGGTGCAGGATATGGCGTTCACCTATGAGGACAGCGCGCTGTCGATCAACTACGGCGGTCACTCCACACAGTCGAGCGCCGATTATCTGCCCACCGACAGCGTCCCCGCCATGCTGTACAGCACCCTCTCTTATCTTCCGCAGGCGGCGTACAGCGGCACACAGGACGGCGCTGACCGCTTCATTCTCCCTACCCCCTACGGCGACAGTGAGCTGACGGCACGGGACGGTATCCCTGTATCCCTGACCGTTCCGAAAAGCGCGCTGACCTTCTCCTTTGAGCCGATCGGCTGACAGCAATGGAGCATTTACCGTTATACCGTCGAATATCTTCTCACATAATCGCGGACACAGACATAAAACAGGGCGCTCCGATGGGAACGCCCTGCTCTGTTATCTCATTCAGTTTTCATTGAATTTTGTCTGAAAATCCTTTTCGAGATTCTCCGCATGCAGTCTAAGCAACGGCACACTGATACGCCCTGTCAAAAAGCCTACGCAGAACGGCTGACCGCCGCGGATCTCATACACGACAGGCGCTTCCTGTCCGACGTAGCACTCGCCGTCGATCTCGTCAGGTAAATTTCCTTCAAAGAAAATATTTCTCAGCTTGGGGCAATTCGAGATCGACTGCTTCTGCATGCTGTTCACACCCGCGGGAATGTACAGGTCCTTCATGATCTCGTTATCCTTGATCGCGCCCTCGGCAAGCGTTTTCAGCTCGCCGTCGTTGCTCGGGATATTGACCTTTTCGTCCACGCCGACGTACTCGACCAGCGTACTGCCGTCCTCGCCGAAGGTGTAGGCGAATTTATACTGCGCCGTCATATCCACAGCGCCCTCAACGGTCATTGCGGAGAAGGTATCGCCCGCGCGGAACAGATACCGCTCATGTACGTCCTCGGGGCTGAGCCACTCCGCCTTATCGCTGCCCTTGCGGTAGCCGTACACCCTGCCGTCATAGTCGCGCTGAGCGGTGTAGCCGTCGAGGATATAACCTTCACGCGCGTAGTCGAGCTCGGGTACGGTCTGCTCCTCGTGATACTCCGCGCTCAGGCTGAGCGGTTCGCCCACGCCCTCGCCGCTGTTGTAATTGACCTCATATCTCTCGGCGATCCACTGCGCGTACAGCTTTAAGTTGCCGAACCTGACGGTCTCGGACACAGGCTCTTCATCATCATACAGCACATAGTTGTATACGTCGGAGCTGTCGAGCCATTCATAGTCGGAGGCGCCGTTTTCAAAGCCGATATATTTGCCGTCGCAGGTGCGCTGTGCCTGCCAGCCCGCGAAGAAATAGCCGTCCTTTGTAAAGGCGTTCTTCGCAAGCGGGGTGCTCTCGCCGTAGGTCACGGTGGTAGGCTTCATCTCTCCCTCGCCGCCGCTTGAGTCATATGACACATTGTAGGCAATCTTGCTGGCGTTATTGAAGCCGACGCGGTAGAGCTTGTTGCCGTAATAGAACAGCGAGGTGTAGAAGGTCTTGCCCACGTGGAAGAGGTTCTCGACCTCGTCGGAGCTCGCCATCGGGATATCCTTGATGTGCTTGCCGTCGTAGTCATAGACGACAAGGATATTGTTGCCGCCGCTCTGGACAAAGTAGATGTAATCGTCGTCACAGTCGCAGCCCTGGCGGGTGTAGCCTGTCTTGACGCCGGTAAACTTTTCTTTTACCTTGAAATCGGAGTCGAGGATCGCGAAATCATATGTACCCGATAAGCCCACGACATAGCACTTGTGCTTTGCGTTGTAGGCGATGGCATAGATATCCTCCTTGATCTGCACGTCCTTGATGGGCGCGAGGGTATCGGGGTCGATCAGGGTGACGACGTCGTAGTAAGGCGCGTTGTTGGCGACGACCAGATAGCCCTTGTCGGAGTTGTAGGTCATGTCGTTGGAGTGACCCATATTGATGATCTGTTCCTTTGCGACGTACTCCCATGTATTGACGTCGAACTTCGCGAGCGTACACACGCCGCCCGATACAAAGCCGAAGTACGCGTACTTGCCGTCGGTACACGCGCCCTGGACGGGAGCGGTATTGCCCAGCCCAACGTAGCCCTCGAGGTGGCTGTCGATAAACAGCATATCCACCTTGGAGAAGAACTCATCGGAAGCGGCATTGCCGACAACGATATTCGCGCACAGCACCGTCAGACACAGCGCGACGCATATCAGAAAACGAAAAATTCGCTTCATATTTTCTCCTATAGAATTATAATTGCATTGAGATTCAAGAAATCGGTAATTCGCACAAAAACAGCCGTTCTGCTTTGTGCGATATTCACAGCAAAGCGAGTGCCTTGCCCCTTATATTTATCTATTTTACCATCGTTTTCCCATTGCTTAATTCTAATAGAGAATATTAAAGAAATGTAGTACTTTGTTAAAAATCTATTCACACTAACGTCGCCCTATACGTCAAAAAAGCGCAGGAGAGTTCTCCCGCGCTTTTATCATTTAGAGCTTATCGTTCGATCAATGACAGACCAATCATTTCAGATACAGGGTCGACTGTGACAGCATACAAAGCATGGGTAACCATATTCAGCGCTCGGAACACGGATATCGGCATACCGTATTCATAACACGGATATCGGCATACCGTATTCATAACACGGATATCGGCAGACAGCAACCCGTATTCATAACATGGATACCGTATATAAAACACGGTTTCAAATAGTACTCGCATACAGCAAAACCCGCCGGGGGTAGTCCCCGACGGGCTCTCTGACAGCTTAATTACTTAAGACCGTTTTCGTAGGACTCGATCATTTTCTTAGACCGCTGACCTCTATGGATAAGCGTTTTTATCAGGGATTTTTCGAGTGATTTTCCTGTGTTCAATTCGATCTCAAGCCGCATTTTTACTGGGTTTTCGTGGGCTTCGGGGTTCTCGATATGCACCGTGATGCGTTTGATGAACTGATCGACGAACGAGCGGTCGATATTCTCTTTCGACAGGCTTTTCTGCGCGAGGAGCAGGATCTTGCGGATCTGCTCCATCTGATCGTTGACGTCCTTTTTCTGCTTGATGGAGTCGGTCAGCCTGTCGATATCCTCCTGCGCTTTGGCAATTTCGGCGTCGCATTCCGCAGTCATGCGAATGAATTCCGAGTCGGGGAATTTGCCCTCGATGTTGAGCTGAAGGAGCTTCTGCTTTTTCTTTTGCTCGGTCGCGACGGTATCGTTGAGCTGTTTGATGACGTCGCTCATATTATCCTTTTGCAGCAGCTCACGCGAGAGGCTTTGAATCAGTTCGCTCAGCGAGGCGATGTTGTCCTGGGCGGAGCGGAACACATCATCGAGGATCGGCACGATCTCGCTCTCGTAGATCGAGCAGGACGGACAGGAATCCGCGCCGTTTTTGATCCTGTTCGAGCATTTCCAGATCGAGCATCGCGTCCCTTTGGGGCTGACGGAATCCTTGCGGTAATACGGTTTTCCGCAGTGAGCGCACCAGAGCTTGCCTGTCAGCAGGTTCTGATGGACGGTCTTATGCTGTTTGGTCTTGACGTCGATGCTCCGCATCTCAAGCACTCTGTTCGCCAGCTCCCACATCTCTTCGCTAACGATCGCGGGCACGATCTCGCCGCTCTCGTCCTTGTACATCACCCACTCGCTCTCGGGCAGGAACGCCTGCTTCTTCGTGAACATATCCACCACCTTGACCTTGTTGCCAACGTAGTAGCCCTTGTACTTCGGATTGCGGATCATGTTCGCCATCGTGGTGTGCGAGAGCTTGTTGCCCTTGGTGTTACGGATACCTTTGTCATAGAAGTAGTTTTCCAATCCCTTCATCGTCCATTTTCCCGTCGAATACAGGGTGAAGAGCTCCCTGACGATCTCAGCCTGTTCCTCGTCGATATAGAGCCTGCGGTCGGCTTTTCGGTAGCCGAAGATGTTGCTGCTGCCGAGGACGACGCCGTTCTTGATTGCCTGCTGATGACCCCACTTGACGCGGGAGCTGATCTTTCTCGATTCGTCCTGCGCCATCGAAGCCATGATCGTCAGGCGCAGTTCGCTGTCCTCGTCGATGGTGTTGATGTTGTCGTTCTGGAAGAATACCGCTACGCCGTTTTGGAGAAGCTCACGGGTGTAACGAATGCTGTCGAGCGTGTTGCGGGCAAATCGGGAGACCTCTTTGGTAACGATGAGGTCAAAGTTGTCGTTAAGGGCGTCCTCGATCATCTCGTTGAAGCGCTCACGCTTCTTGGTGGTAATACCCGAGAGACCCTCGTCGATGTACCCGCCCGCGAACTCCCAGTTCGGCATATTACCGATGTAGTCGGTGAAAAACTTCTTTTGGTTCTCGAGGGAATTGAGCTGTTCCATGAACTCGGTGCTGACGCGGGCGTAGTAGGCGACGCGCAGGGGCAGGTCATAGAAGCTGATCCCCTCGGATTTGATTTGATGACGGACTTTCAATATATTCATTCGATCGTCTCCTTTCTTTCAGCAAAATACAATACCACTCGTCGTCATCCGCCGTACTCGGCAGGCGTATCCGGTTGGTACGCCTTGACCTCGTGTGGCGATTCCTCCTCTCCCCACGAAGCAGGCTTCGCGGGGACCCCGCTTGTTATTGCGAGGCGGAGGTAAATTATAAAGGATAACAGTCTCCCGCGCATTAGGAGACTGTTTCCATTTACGGTAATATTTTCCTTACGCCGCTTTGCGGTACATTCGCGAAAGCTCGCGCTCGATCATGTTCAGCATTTCCTTGTACTGCTTCTCGTCAAAGTAACCTGCTTTAAAAATGGCTGTGGCGAAATGTCTGAGCCACCAGCGGTCGTATTCGATATTACCCGAACGTACTGTTTGTTTTTTCGTTGCCATTAAGTGAGATTTCATCCTCCGTTTATGCGATCTGTACTATTCTTATTTTTGGTAAAATTCCTGTGAGTATTCACATATTATGAGCGATTGTGAAGCTTTCATCTTCTGCGGGGTATTCTCCTTCGGTATCCCCTTCGTCGCTCTCTGTATTATTATTATTATCAGAATCGCTTGATAGTATTTCCGTGACCAGTCCCGCTGTGAGACCGATCAGCGCGCCGAGGTCGGCGCCGTTTTGCTCTGCCTGAATACGTTTTCTGCGTTCTTCCTCGTCCTCGCTGTCGTCATCTATGATCCCAGAACGCGGCAGACCAGATAAGATACCAGCGCCGAGAGCGCAATTGCCGTGATTGAGACTGCGATCAGGAGTCGTCGAGTTCGTTTCCTGAGACTGTCCAGCTGAGCCGTCAGCTTGTCCCGTTCCGTTTGAAGCGCCTGTGTGCAGTCCGAAATAAACTTCTCGCGACGCTTCCCATCCTGTTGCAACAGCTCCGAAATCTCTTTCGTCATCACCTGAGCTTTCTCCGAGAAGCTGTTCGCCATCTTCCGCATATACTCTTCTTCCGTCGCGACGGTCTGATTCAAAGACCGTTCCATATCCTTCTGCGTTGCCAGCTGTTTGATCAGCATATACAGCGTCGGCTGGAACTGCACTGCTGTCCGCAGGAGCTCGATCTCCTCCTGTCTGCGGTCGTAAGGCATCGTCACGATCTTCAGCTCCTGCGCCGTCTCTATCTTTTCGAGATGTGCCGAATTCTTCGTGATCAAATCTTCGACCGTTTTGTTTGTCTGTCCTGTATTGGAACTCATGCTCCATCATCTCCTTTCGGTACTTTTCTTCGTGTAATTTGATGTCTCTGCATTTCATTCCGTTGGGGCAGGTGTAGGTGATGTATTTTCTTTCAGCCGTCCACCTGACTTGATACCCCAAACCTTCCATTTCCCTGATAAAATCTTCTCTGGTCCCGCTTCTCTCCATCGCGTGATTGATCGTAGCCATCAGTCTGAACTTCCAACTCTCCCCTTTCATTGCGGCGCGGTATTCGCGCGTGGAGATATGCATACCGCCTCCGGTGTATGGTTCGAGTATACTCAACCCATGCGCTTGACAGATCTCGTCGTTCAAGGCTCGCAGCTTCTCCAATGTTTTCGGCGATTGTCGGAGCTTTGAGCCGTCCCGATAGGACACCGAGTTGATCACAAAATGCGTGTGCAGATGGTGGCGGTCAACGTGCGTTGTCACCAGTACCTCATGACCCTGCCACGCGCGTTCGGCAAACTCTAACGCGACTGTGTGGGCTGTCTCGGGAGTGATCTTTTCATCGGGCGAAAAGCTCTGTTCATACTGATAGAAAAACACGCCGCTCGCCTTACCGAAGCACTTCTTTGTCGCCATAAACTCCGTATATGAATTCTCTCCGTCGCACCCGATTCCCGATACATAACGCCGCCCCGAATCGGGATCAGTCACCTTGTAATCCTGCATACAGTAGTTGATCACACGCTTCATCACCGAGGCGCTTTGCCTGGTCTCGCGAATGTAATTGAGCGTAGCCATCAGCGCATATTCTCCAATATCAAATCATAGATTTTGCGCTGACCTTCCATGACTTCGGTGAAATCAGGCGGCAGATGACCGCCCGAATTCAGTCGCCGCGCGATCTGATTGAGGTTGTTGCCGATGCGTTTCAGTTCTGTAATCACGGGAGTGTAATCGGTACAGTCAATCTGTAACCGCTGTGAGCAGGTGATGATAAATTCATTTACAGATAGGCCCGCTTCCTTTGCTTTCCGGATAATCATGTTCTTTTCCTTTGGTGTAAGCCTGATAGATAATGTGATATTCCTTTTTCGTTTTGCGATAATAACACCTCCATAATGGTTGTATAAGTGGGTGCGGGCTTCTGCCCGCAACAAACGTGTTCGGCGGACAGCCGGACGCTCTGCTTGCCTCCGCTCCCTTATAGATGGATACTATAGGGATGCAGAAAGAAAAGTCACTTTTTGAGAACAACTCATAAGCAGAAACTGAAAAATGCTTTCTGTAAGAAGCTCTGAATCTAATCGGCAGAAAGAAAAAAATCTTTTCTTATATATGCGTGAATTTATCTGATGCATCTGCGGCACTTGCGCGATACCTCAGTGTTCATACCGTTTCTTGAACTTTTCTATCTGCTGCACACCTGAGGCAATCTGCTGCTTTGCCACGCGTCGTCGCTCGCTGTACTCGGTAGGCGCATCCGGTTGGTACGCCTTGACCTCGTGGCGCGGCTCCTCCTTCCCCCAAACTGATTGCATCAGTTCGGGGACCCCGATTGATGACTGCGCATCAGAAAAGTGACGGTTGAAACAGATAACGCCACAGGTGAATCGCAACTGAAATGCGCTTAATATCTATGCTCTTTCAGCTTTGCTACAGTTGCATCAGATAATTATTCACTACCTATCACAGCGTCGGCTTTGCTTTTTTCCAGCGCGATGAAGCGCATATTCTTTCCGCAGTAGCGAACGGAAACCGTGTTGCCTGACGCGGTCGTTTTGATCAGATTTTCTTCTGCCAGCGCTTTGACTAAAGCCTTTGCCGAAAAAGGAAAACTCTCGCCCTGCTCACCGCACAGCTTCTTCACCGCCGAATGTGCCAGCTCCTTATTGAGGTAATAGTAATCGTCATCCTGACAGCCGATATATCCGGGCGGGAACGGATCGAATTCCTTGGGGCGGTTGCGCTCGGTGATCAGCACCTTACCGCCCTCTATCAGCGACCAGAGCTTGCGGATAAACACATGCGCAGGCTTGTCCTGCTCCACCTTCTCTGATTGGATATCCGCGAGAGCGTACAGCAGTTTTCGGAACTCATCCAAATTGAAATCTTGTTCCTCCTGTTTGATGACGCCGATCTCTTTAAGAAATTGCAGAAAGAACCGCATGCCGATCATCAGGCTCGCGACGGTCTCGGGCAGGCGACCGTGGCAGGTCAGGTTGTGGCAGTGATAATCGGAACGGAACTGCTTGTACAGCTTTTCGAGCTCTTCCCGAAGCATTGCGACGTGATCATCGTCTTGCAAATACCGACGTTTCAGCCACTGTGTGTAGGCGTACATGGTACGGCGATACGCGCCGTTTTGCGCGTCGTTCTGGCACAAGGTCAGATAAGAAAGGTCAACGTCGCCCTCTTTCAGCTCCAGCGCGAAGTACCGCGCCGAACCACTCTCACCGATATCGGGGCTCAGCTCGCCTGTGATGATGGCGTTGCTCTGGGGCGGTCTGCTTTCCATTAATGTAGAATCGGAGCGCAGTCGCGCGCGTCCCGTACGGTCACCGTAGGCGCGCATGATTTTCTGCGCGGTCGTGGTGAGCTTCTTCATCTCGAGGTTGTCGCTCGGGTAGAAATCGTCGATACAGGTCAACACATCCTTGAGTGCGAACGAATTGGTTGTAATACTGTTCGCCGTATCCTGGAACGACATTGGCAGATCAGTGGAGGTGAACTTACCGAAGAAGCTGAGGATCAGCGCGGCGATCGTACTCTTTCTGGTACCTGTCCGACCTGTGAGGAAGAGGACAAACTTCGGCATACAGCCCGCCTGTTTGAGGAACTCATTGAGAGGCGTGAGAAACGCAAACGCCAGAAGCGGATGGATCACGCTGGAGGGCGCAGGCGGTTTCTCAAACAGATTGTACGCGTCGATCGGATCGTACAGATCGTAATAACTTTCTCCGCAATAATGCTGCAACTTGCCTTTCAAGGTTACATTGAGACTGTCGTCGCCCGGCAGAAGATAATGCCACTCGCCATCGATTTTCTTCCAGCCGGTCACATGATACTCTGTGAGCTGTTCGGCGTTCTCGGAGGTCGTCTGGATGTAGTAGCGCAGTTGATCCTTGCACCGCTGACCGACCTCGATGATGCACTTCGCGCCCCACTTGTCGAGAAGCCAGTTGAAGTTGCTCAGATCGGCGCCGTTTACCTCGACAGGCGGGAGCGTACTGCCGTCTGCATGAATACCGCTGAGCACCAGCGTCTTTTCCGTCACCGCGCCGTCGTCGACCGTTTTCTCGCTGACGATACGCGGGACGAAGTTACAGACCTTCGTGGTGCTGCTCCCTCGCTTTGAGACCGTTGTAACGTAGAGACAGTTATCCCTGATTTCATAGGGATAGCTGTCCTGATTTGAATTCTTTTCTTTGGACATAGAAGTCCTCCCTTCAAATATAGATTTCACTTATGATGAAATATCGTAAAAAGTTGCATAAAAGTATGCAACCAACACCCTTTATCCGTGTCTGTTATCTAAGCCCAATCCTGCTCGACCAAAGCTCGTATGTCATCAGCCCTCACCCCGCTCAGCATAAGCGTCATGGCAGGGCGGTACTGAAGTACAGCACGGTAGGTTATTCGATTTTCAAGGTGCGGCTATTGACCCAACATCCAAAATCCGTTATTCAGCAAAACAAAAAAGCCGCTTTGATGGTAAACATCATGTCACTGATAGACTTCTCCCTTGGTCTTGCGATTAACTTCGCAAGGGAGTGAATAATCAAGCGGCAGATAGGATGTCTACGCATTAAAGCGGCTCCAAGTTGCTCTCGTCCTTGGTTGTAGGGACTATTGAATTGTCTTTGATTGTCTTGCTCTCTCGCTCATATCCCTTCGCGATATAACGAAATCAGGCGGCCATCCGAGATCTACGCTGTCCACACGGTCTCAAAGCTCTCACGTTGATTTACCTACCGTCCCAGGCTCCAATCATATTTCAAAAGGAGTGGCGTACTGGTTATATCAGGATATTTCGTAAAATTACAGCAATCAGATTGAAACATTAAGTTTCGGTAGTATGATCTTAACACATCCAAACTTTGTTGTCAATACTGTTTTTGAATTTTTTCGAAATTATTTTCGATTTCCAATCAGGTGTTTTCTTTGATTGACGGCGCAAATTTTGACGCCTGAGAAATGCCGAGAAATCCTCTGTACAGAGGGAAAAAGATATCCGATCACGGATTCGGTTTGGTTTTATAAAGAGAAACAGCGGGTCAGACGCGCCTGTACGCGCCCGATCTGCTGTTCATTGTATTATTCAGTTCTTTTCTGCCATGAGTTCAGCCATTAGCTTCGCGCCGAGACGGAAGCCTTGCAGGAATCCATCACGCTCGGTCAGCGTGATTAGCTTATTGTATCGCTCCGAAAGCTCCGCTATTTTTTCTTTCTGACCTTTATCAATCAGGCTATCACCTAATGCTTCTTCTATTTCTGTAACTTCTGACAAGGCTTTTCTTACCTCAACACTCTGCGGTTCATCGGTCGGTCTAATGTTTCCATAGTATAATTCCTCAAGTATACTCATGTGCTCACGCTCCTTACAAGCACAACACAATACCATATAAATCGAATAAGTCAAGCGAAAAGAAATATTCCTCCATAGCTCGACTGCCCTCCTTAGTGTCACACTCAACACCCGACTGTATCACCCAAGTGATTGTTGGACAACTATTACGAATTCACTATCAACAATGATTATTCTAATTAATTATAAGCCTTAAGCAAGTAGTTGTTCTGCTTCAAACTCTACAATGTCTGCAACATATTGGCAAACTTCTGATTGAAGCTTTGAAAACCTCCATTTCATTAGGAATATAAATCAGAATTTGCCGGGAGCCCCGGCAGCCAAACGAGAGCATGCTTATTGCTTATCGTCCGTGCCATCCTCATTATCATTTTCACTGTTATGACGCAGCACCAAACCGAGACACAACCCAACAGATAGTCCGATGGGCATCCACAATCCGATATTGTGCGTTGCCACTCCAATAGCTGTCCCGATCGAAATTCCTATACACATACCAATCGCAAGTCTGGATGAATTATTGCCGTTCTTCTTGTTCTTGTTATAAGTAAAAATGCGATCGATCTTTTCATGGGAATTCTCCTTGTTCAAAACAGAAAGGCGCCCTCAAAGAGCGATGAGGGCGCCGGGGATATATGCGTTTGATAATTCTCAGCAGGAATTATAATGCCGAGATCAGTTCTTTGAGCTTTGCCATGACGGAGCCCGCGTCGGCGCGGCCTCTGCTCTGCTTCATGACGTTGCCCAGCACCGCCATCAGAGCCTTTCCCTTGTCGTTCTTATAGTCCGCGACTGCCGCCGGCATAGCCGCTATCGCGTTATTGCAATACTCTGTCAGGGTCGCGTCATCCAGCCCCGCCATATCGGACTCGCTGACGAATTCGGTCACCGGCTTGCCGGAATCCAGCATCTTATCAAGCGCGGTCTTTGCGAGGTTGTTCTTCAGCTTTCCGCTCTCCAGCAGCTTACAGAGCTCCCCGTCGCAGTTGACAGGGAGCTGTTTGTTTGATTTTATGCTATTTTACCTTTGTGACCTCTCCGATCCTGTAGGCTGTCCGCATATCAGCAAGATAATACTGGATGGCGGTGGCGTCGGTGATATCGGTTCTGCCGTCATTGTCAACATCGCCGTGGGTGATCTCGTCAGCGGCGAGCGGGGTGTCGAGCGAAGCAGCTACGCGGCAGATGAAGGAGGCGTCTACCGCGTCGACCTCTCCGTTCGTGTCGACGTCGCCGAGGATATATGCGAAGCCGAAGGGCGTTCCCGGAACCGCCGTACCGTCAAAGATATAGCCCTGAGAGGGGATGGTATCGGTGTTCCTGTCTACGTTCAGCGCCTTCACCTGATCGCGCGTCAGAGAGAGCATTCCAAGATACGAAGCGTCCAGAGCGCCGTTTTCCACAAGGGTTTTTGCAATGGCATAAGAAGCGCAGCCGCCGGCGATCTCATCCACCGCAGCGTACCACATATCGTCGTCGCTGTTATACACATAACGGATGTTCTTTTTCTCTGTTTTGATCTCATCCACTGTATAACTCAGCTCATACTTTTTCTCGTCATAATTATAAGGATACCCAGTCACGTAGCTGATCAGCGGGATCTCGCGATCGGGCAGGTAGATGTCGCAGTTCGGGTGATCCTCGAATTTCGCGCCCTTCTCAAACATTCTCCACTCGTTGACGAATCTTCCGTCGACCCATCCGCCGCGGAAGTAGCCCATCTTACCGCCCCGGTAGTTGAGGTTGGCTACGCCCCACTTGTCATAGCTGATATAATCCGTGGTAATATCCGTGGAGCTTTTCGAGTAGACATAGGTGTAGACCGCTTTTGAGGTGTCATGATGACCGCCGGAGGACATATTGCTTCCCACCATCCTGACCCACGCGCCGTCGCCGACAGTGTCGCAGATAAAGCGGAAGGTAAGCTCGTCATCGCGCGGGATATCGTCCTCGATTTTCAGAGCGGCATAGTCCTTCAACAGCTGAGCGATATTATCAAGTGTGATCGGCTCGTCGTCATTTGTGAAGGTGAACACACGCTTTATATCCTTTTCATCAATGCCCTGACCCCCGATCTTTCCCGCGCCGCCGTAGCTTTTCGTCACGCCGTCGAGAGTGATATTGACCAACCAGTGGTTATCCGTCCTTTCATAGGTAGCATTGCTGTTCAGCCGCAGAGCGACAGCAGCCATCATCCCCGGAAAGCCGAGGGAGTCATAGCGGAAGGGATAGATAGCCGAGGCAAACAATGATCGGTCGTCCTCACGGTCAAAGGGGCTGTAGATATAGTAGCTCTGGTCGAGGTGACCGGCTCTGGCGAGCATCCAGTAAGGCTCCTTGCGCTTGACCACGCCGCGGATATACGACCCGCTGTAGAAGCAAATGCTCTCAAAGCCTCTCTGCACCGCGTCCAAATTCTCAAAGAAGGAGCCTTTCGTCGCGAAGGTGTCGATCAGGTAATCAACGTCATCCTTGACCTTGGGGACAGTACAGGTGATATTGGTATCGTTCCATTTTTCATTCGGCCAGTATTGTCCGGTCTTGTACTGGAGCTTTAGCTTGCCGCCGTCGGTGGTTTCTTTACCGCACATGAAGATATAGCCGCCCGCGACCCTGCAGTTGCTCTCGTCCTCATACTGCACATCGGCAAATATGACCGGCTCCTCATACATATAGTCCTGATAGAAAATGAGAGCGGCGGTCTCATTCTCCTTCTCAAAATAAACGGATTCGCTGTCGAGGAATCGGAAAGACCTCGGGTCGGGGTTGTCTGTTTTGACAAAGAAGAAGTAGTTGAACGGAGCAAGGAGCGGCTTTATCTCATAGGTGTAATCCGTGACGGACTTTCCCGCTCCGGTCGCGGCGATATCGCTCTTATCCGGCGTAAAGGCGCGGCAGGGCGAGCAATTTTCCTCAGCACCGGGCACATGAGAAAAAACATCCGCGCCGGAAAGGGCGCTCCGCGAGCCTTCACCGTATACATCTGCGGCTGCGGCTTTCTGTTCACCCGCTTCTGCTCCCGCGGGAACGCAGGCAAAAGCGGTCATTAATAATCCTATCATAAGTAAAAAAGCGATCGATCTTTTCATGGGTAACCTCCTTGTTCAAAGCCCTCAAACAGCGATGAGGGCGCCGGGGATATATGCGTTCGATAATTCTCAGTAGGAATTATAATGCCGAGATCAGCTCCTTGAGCTTTGCCATGACGGAGCCTGCGTCCGCTCTGCCTCTGCTCTGCTTCATAACGTTGCCGAGCACCGCCATAAGAGCCTTTTCCTTGCCGCTCTTATAGTCTGCTACAGCCGCGGGCATAGCGCTGATCGCGTTCTGACAATACTCTGTCAGGGTCGCGTCGTCAAGGCCTGCCATATCGCTCTCGCTGACGAACTTGGTCACGGGCTTGCCGGTATCCAGCATCTTTTCAAGAGCCGTCTTGGCGAGGTTGTTCTTCAGCTTTCCGCTCTCCAGCAGCTTACAGAGCTCTCCAAGCTGTTCGGGAGTTGTCCTGATATCCAGAGCCTCCTTGTCGGCCTCTGTCTCCAGCCTGCGGAAGATGGAACCGATGATGAAGTTTGAAGCGGTCTTAGGAGACTTCAAGCCCTCTGAGGCCTTGTCAAAATACTCTGAGATACTGCGGTACTTGGTGAGCTGGGCGGCGTCCTTCTCCGGGATGCCGTACTCCGCCGTATACCTCTCAAACTTCTGCTCAGGCAGCTCAGGGAGGCGGGAGCGCAGCTCCTCTTTCTTTTCTCTCGGAACATGAATTGTAACCAAGTCCGGCTCGCGGAAATAGCGGTAATCGTGAGCGTCCTCTTTGCTTCTCATTGAGGAGGTCGTACCGGTCGCGTCGTCATACCTGAGGGTCTCCTGAACGACCTCCCCGCCGCACATATCCTTGATTCGCTTGCGGGTGTTCTCCATACCGATGTGCGAGCGTCCGTCGTTCTTCGTTTCATTCACGTCAAAGCCCACGCCGTCGTCCTGTATGATGACTTCATAGGCGTCGTCTGTCTCTCTTGTGCTTATCGTCACGGTTCCGCCCTTTTTCTTCATCCCCACGCCATGCTTGACAGCGTTCTCAACAAGCGGCTGTACGGACAGCTGCGGCAGGACGAAATCGGTAGTTTGGATGTCATACTCGATATTCAGCTTATCGGCAAATCTCAGCTTTTCGATGTACAGATACTTCTTTAGATGCTCGAGCTCCTGTGTGAACGGCACGGGAGCCGTCTGCTTGAGCGAATCCATATTGCCGCGCAAATAGTCCGAGAAGGTGATCGTCGCGTCATATGCGGTCTCGGGATTTAGCTTGCACAGTATCGCGATAGAGCTCAACGCATTGTACATAAAGTGCGGACGTATCTGGCTGACCATCACGTTCACCTTGGCTTCATACAGCTCGCGCTGTACCCGCTGATAGCGGATCGCTTCCTTGTACTGTCGGCTGAAGTCCATGCCGAACCGTACCATCTGATAAATGATCGTGATCGCAAGACCGATTTGCAGATATTTGGATCCGGAGATATGCAGATAGAAGTCAAACATATCGATCATCAGAAAAATGCCCAGCGGCAGCCATGAAATCAAATAATCAATGAGAACAAAACCCTTTTTGCCGCGGATCTCGATACACAGCAGCACGGTCATGATCGCAGCAAGCACGATCACGGCAAGATATCTGATCCCTGCGGTCGCCATCATATCCGCCGTATTTGCAGCATGCAGGATAACACAGAGAACCGTAAGTGCAAAAAATGCCGTAATAACGAAGTTCGCAATTATTTTGACGGCCTTTCCGCGCAGCAGCGAGCGCAGATAGATCAGTACGGCGATCGCAAAGAAACAGCCTCTTCAGACTTATTATATTTCAATATTACAACTCTATCAAGTACTTTTTAATAACACCGGTGAAACATCACTGAAATTATAATTATGGCAAAGCGATTGCTCGTTTATCGGTGCTTACCACCGTAAAGTGCAGACTTGACCGATGCATTTAGTATATAAGGGTGCGTATAAAACAGCACGGCAAAACGCCGGGCTTGAGGTTTATTCAGTAACATAATTATCCTTTTGAAATCTAATTGCTGGTTTTTCACGACTGTAACGTTACTATAGATGATTTTACTCCATTCCCCAAAGCAGAATATTTCTTTCGGGCTTTCAGCGCTTCTGCTATTTGTATTTTAATTCTTTGATTGTCTGGGCTATTTTTTCTTTATTTCCCTTTTTAACGCCGCTTTGTATTAGCATATTGGTTTCTTTATCATACCAGAAAAGTCCCGTCCATGCCCACGAGAACATGGTGAGCACAAGACTTACCTTGATACAGGAATAGGTTTTTCCGTTAACGGTGACCTCCTCGTCGCCGATCTTCTTAGCCGCAAACTCGCCCAAAGACATCGCTCCGCGGTTGTCGCCTGTTCCGATAGGATAGAAGAGTATCTCATCGAGCTTGGAGGCGGCGAACGCCGGCAGGCTCATATCCATCATCTGATACCACAATCCGTCGCCGATCTTATAGCTCTTGTCCTGTTCCTTACCCTTGAAGGTTCCCTTCAGATAAATTATGCCGTTTTCTCTGAAGACGTCAAGCTTTGTATTGTCCGACGGGCGTGAATAATGCCACTTTACTGCTGACAGATTGTTTTCAAGCGTAAACTCTTCCTGTGCCCAATCTTCGCCGTTTCGCAAAATGGTCTGTGTGATGATTCCTTCGCTCTCGAAGCGCTCGACATTGACGATACGGCTTTCGTTAGTGTCGGAATTAAAATACTCCGCTGTTTTGAGATTCTCGGGGAACGCGAAATCGGGAACGTCATAGGATTGAATCGTCTTTTGGGAGTAAACGATCTCGCCTTTGCGGAATACGCGGTCGATCGAAGAAATGTTGGAAATGTTCTCTGCGGGGTTTTTGTCGAGCAGGATCAGATCGGCTTCCATACCGACTTTGACCTGTCCCTTTCTGTCTGCTATGCCTAGGTGCTCGGCGCCGTTTTTGGTCGCAAGCATGATCGCCTGCATCGGAGTCAGTCCCGCTTCTACATAATACTCGAGCTCTTTATGCTCTACGTTGCCCGCCATCGTTTCGAACATATTGTCCGTACCCATTGCAATCGGGATACCCGCGTCATAAATGACCTTGAGATTATGGATGCTGTGAGCCATTCTGGTCGGATCTTTTTCATAGGTCATAGCGTTGACGGTCGGGACAAAGTGAGCTCCCGATTTCTTCCACAGCTCGATGATCGGGTCGTCGGGCTCGATATCTCTGTCAAGAATACCGTGCTCTATACCGTAAATACCCGCTTCCAGAAGCTCCCAAACATCGTCGTAATAGAAAACGTGCGCGGTGGATTTCAACCCGTTTTCCTCACCCTCGCGGATGATCTGCTTCATCAGTTCTTTATCAATTTTCTGAATCGTGATCTTCTTATCAAAATACCAATAATCCCCGCCCTGATATGTAAATTTCAGAAAATCGACTCCTGCCTCCTTCAGCTCTTTGATACCGGCAGAAACCTCTTCGGGAGTAGTGACGGTGATCGCCATTTCATTTCTTGCCCACTCGCTGTTTGTACCGAGCGTGTTGGCAGGATGACCCTCGGGTGTGGTAAAGTTCGGACCGACGATCAAAAGCTCGGGACCGGTGATCTCGCCCGATCTCAGCTTGTCGCGGAGCTTACAGATAAAATGCTTCGGCGCATCAAGGTCTTTGATGGTCGTGATACCGTAGGGGAGTACGTCTTCGGAAAAAATACGCGGCATTTCTTCGTTGAGGAAAACGTCGCTTTCCTCCTCGCTATGACATTTGAAGCCGCCCTGGATATGAATGTGGCTGTCGATAAGACCGGGCATCAATGTTTTGTCCTCGCCGTCGATGACCTGCACATTCTTCTTTTCAATCGGCTGATCGGAAAGCTCCATGATCTTGCCGCCTTTGATATAGACGTACTGATGCTCTTTCTCGGTACCGTCGCCGACGATGATATGGACATCATTGATGAGATACTCGCCCTTTTTGTTCTTTTTCGGACGGGTGAGAAATTTGATCAGCAGAAAAACAATAATTACGGTTCCGAGAACCATCTGAATGAATCCTATCAGCGGGATTCCAAACACGTTAGGCATATAAATCACTCCTTACTTTTTGCCGAAAACTCTGCCGAAAAATGATGAAAACTGACTTTTCGGCGGTATCGCCATCCCCTGCTCCTTATCACCGAGAATGATCAGTGTATCGCCGGGACGGATATCAAATACATTTTCTCTCTCCTACAAATTCCGATTTTTCTTTTGATTATTATATCATTTTCATTCAATGATTTCCTCCAGAACCTGAACGGCAAGCGCTACCATATCTCTACAGGTCGTGGTGAATAA
>CADBYC010000041.1 GCA_902798755.1 uncultured Ruminococcus sp.
CGAATAACCGCCCGACCTATCCGACACAATGGCCAAGTGTCGGATAGGAACGGCAAAATTTTTTGCACTTCTATTGCTTCTTTATCACACATAAGCAAACAGCTGCGGCATATCATGTTGAACCTATAAAAACGATAGAAAGGGTGATTAGTGTGAAACGACTATTTACAGCAATAATAGCCTTATTACTGTTTCTTTGTTTTTGCACCGGCGCAAGTGCGTTGAGTTATGATATAGCCGATACCGGCGAAAAAGTGATTTTTACTGATGAAAATTGGGCGTACGAAAAGGTGAATGTATACGGTTGGGAACTGGATGAGTATATTGGCACAGCGACGGAAGTTGAGTTGCCTTGGTCGTTTGCCAAAGAATATGTCACAACTCTCGGAGACTATGCGTTTAACTACAACACAACCGTAACATCGATCGACACAACTTCCAAAATTGAATCCATCGGCAACTATGCTTTCTTTGGTTGCACTGCTCTTAAATCGATAATACTGTACGATTCGATAACCGATATTGGCGAGGGGTGCTTCTATGGGGATAGTACGCTAACAGATATCAACCTTGATGACACATCGATCACCGCTGTATCGGCATATTGCTTTGCCGAGTGCGGGATTACCGAGCTTAGCCTGCCTGCTACCTGCACGAGCATCGGGAATATGGCTTTCTATAACTGTTCTGCGCTGACAAAGTTGACCATACCTGAGAGCGTTACTGAGATCCATCAGGATGCTTTTAAGGGCTCTGACAACGTGGTCATCTACTGCTATACCGATTCTTATGCACATCAGTATGCTGAAGCAAACGGTATCGAGTATGTGTTGATTGACAGATCGGTCGAGTACACCTTTATCCTCGGAGACGCCGACGGCGACGGTGTTGTCACGATTATTGATGCAACTGTTATTCAGCGCGTCCTTGTTTACCTTATGGATGATCCAGACGGGATGATAGAATTAAGAGCCTCTGTTGATGGCGACGACTTAAATATTACTCACGCTACAAAAATCCAGCGTTATTTGGCAGATTTCGCTGTACCTGAGCCTATCGGTACGGAAGTGACACGTGTCATACCCGCACCAACTCAGGGGTAAGTTCGTTGGATGATATGAGGTTATTATGAAAAGCACAAAAATTTTTTCCATCCTTCTTTGTTTGTTGATTATCTGCTCGATTCTGTTTACCGCTTGTGGTGAGAAAGAAAACAAATCAACTAAAGATGAATCTGTACCCGGTGAAACTACGGTTGTTCTTGAAACAACAAGCGACGGCGGAACCGTTGAGCAGGATTCAGAAGGTAACAAGATTACAAAAGACGAGAATGGTAAAGTTGTCTCAGTAGAAGATAAGGACGGCAACCCTATTGACGTTACAGAATATGTGACCACTCATACATGGGTTGAATCAAATGTCAATTCATCTGGAGATTCCGGCGGTTCAGGTTCGTCTGGTGGTTCTGGATCATCTGGCGGTTCAGGATCATCCGATAGCTCTGGTGGATCTGGTTTATCCGGTGGCTCCGGCGGATCTGGTTCATCATCAGTTTCTGGTGATGATGCGGTCGAAGAATCTATTCCCGTAGTCATCGCAACGATTCCGGATGAAGATGATATGGATGTATTACCCGATCTTTAAATCGAACAAAAAGTATATGTCTGATCTTGTTTAACAATGAGATCGGACATATTTTTTACCGTTTTATTAACATTGATTTATTTATTCGAATAATATTGAAAAGCAGATATATATATGCTACAATAATAGTGAAAGTAAGGTGATTCGATTGAACAGAGATGAGATACTTGAAATCGTTATGGGCTATCGCCCAATCGATGACAACTTCATGAACCTGATTTTCAAGAATAATAAACCGCTTGTTGAGTATGTTTTGAGGATCATTCTTGACAAAGAAGACTTAATTGTTGAAACAAGTGAAACGCAATTTGATTTGAATATTGCAGGATCTCATGGTTTGATGCTGGATGTTTTTGCGAAAGACGCCTCCGGAAAGAGTTATAATATTGAAGTTCAAAGAGCTGATAAAGGTGCGTTGCCTCAGAGAGCTCGTTATCATGCAAGTGCGATTGATGTTACCGAACTCGCAAAGGGTTCCGAGTATGAAGATCTGCCCGATACATATGTCATCTTTATCACCGAAAACGATGTGCTGAAAGGGAATATAGCGACATATACGATTGAAAGAACCATCAAAGAGCTGGGCGAACCGTTTGCAGACGGTACGCATATCGTATATGTCAATGCAGCTTATCAGGATATCAGTACAGCAATCGGCAAGCTGATCCACGATTTTGTGTGCAAAAACGCAAGCGATATGCTCTGCGATCCGATGGCAGAGATCACAAGACACTATAAAGAAACGACAGAAGGAGTGAATATCATGTGCAAAGCTGTAGAAGATTATGGTAAGAAAGAACGTCAAGAAGGTATTATCGAAACAATTAAAGAGTTTATAAAGGATGGTACACTTTCTATTGATAAGATTTCTGAAATTGTTAAGATGCCTGTTGACGAAATCCGTAAAATTGCCGCAACATTGTAAAACAATAGTATTCAAGAATCATAATATGGATAATGAAACGAGGTCGGTACATACTGACCTCGTTTTGTCATTTTTCAGTCGGGAAAGGTTGATTCCTTTCTCGGCTGTTTTTGTTGAAGGAGATTCTTTCTTGTGAATTTGTAAACTTGACATATTCCTCCGATTATTAAAGAATAATGCTACGCCATATTTGTAAATGCAAGGAGGATCATTATGAACAGCAAAAAACTGAAAGCAGCCATGAAACAGGCAAGCAAAATCACTGCGCTTTACTGCCGCCTGTCTCGTGATGACGAGATGGACGGGGACAGCAACAGCATCCGTAACCAAAAAGATATTTTACAAAAATATGCAGATGATCACGGTTTCATGAACACGGAATTCTTTGTGGATGACGGATACTCCGGCACGAATTTCGAACGTCCGGATTGGAAACGTCTGTTATCTCTCGCTGAGGAAGATGAGATCGGTACGATCATCGTAAAGGATATGTCACGTTTAGGCAGAGATTATCTCAAGGTCGGCTATTACACTGAGGAACTATTCCCCGATTTAGGCATCCGCTTTATCGCTATCAACAACGGCATCGACAGCGACAGTAAGCAGGATAGTGACTTTACACCTTTTCTGAATATCATCAATGAGTGGTACGCGAAAGACACCAGCAAAAAGATTCGCGCGGTATTCAAAGCAAAAGGGCAGTCCGGTAAGCCGTTGAGTGTCAATCCGCCCTATGGTTATCTGAAATCACCTGATAATAAGGACGAGTGGATCGTTGATAAAGAGGCTGCCGAGGTAGTCCGAGAAGCTTTTCGTTTGTGTATGGCAGGATACGGTCCGTCACAGATAGCAAATGAATTTACCAGACGCAAGGTTTTGAATCCGACTGCTCACGCAAAAGCGATCGGCGTAGGAAAACCCGACCGCAGAGTTTATACGGATGATTACAACTGGAGTACCAGTACGATCACTCGGATGCTCTCCCGCCAAGAGTATCTCGGTTGTGTAGTCAACTTCAAAACACACCGAAAATCCTATAAGCAAAAGAAGCAGATATGGAACGATCCTTCCGAGTGGGAGGTGTTTGAAAACATCTTTGAGGCAATCATCGACAAGGAAACCTATGATATCGTTCAAAAAATCCGCGATGGCAGACGCAGAAAGACGCCCCTCGGTGAGATGCCAATCCTTTCCGGTATGCTGTACTGCGCCGATTGCGGAAAGAAAATGTATCAGGTGCGCAACAAGAATTGGTCACATGAACAAGAAAACTTTGTATGCTCAACCTATCGCAAGATTCGAGGCGGATGTAGTTCCCATCAAATAAAAAATGTTGTTGTAGAGGAAGAGTTGCTAAAGAGCATCAAAGCGATTTTTTATTACGCTAAGAAAAACGAAAGCGATTTTGTTAAAAAGGTATTATCGAAAACAAAATCTGAAATCGCAAGCAATCTGCATAGAAATAAAATCGAATTACAACAGGTTCAGGATCGTATCGAAAAGCTTGACGGGATCATCCAACATCTTTATGAGGATAACCTCGATGGAAAAATCTCCGATGAGCGATTCATGAAGCTCACACTTAATTATGAAAAAGAGCAAAAGGAGTTGGAAGAAAAACGATACAATATTGAGAATAATATCGCGGAAGAAACTGACTCGGCACAAAGCGCCGACAGATTTATGAAGATTGTCTACCGATATGATGTGATCGAGGAACTGACCGCAGAGGTCTTACGTGAGTTTGTAGAAAAGGTCATGATCTCAAAGCGTGAGACGGTCGACGGCGTGAAAACACAACGGGTACATATCATCTGGAATTTCATTGGAGAGTTTGATTTATAATCATTTGATGATTACCCTATAATCCCTAATTTGCTCCTATGTGAAGCTTAATCCCTAATTAGCTCCTTCAAAGGGAGGAAACTTTATGTTTTTTTTGAAAGCTCGTGACATATAACGTATGATCACAAAAGAAAATACCCTGAAGGTGGATTTAGGGCTTCAGGGTATCCTACAGCAACCCACCCTTCGGTATTGGACAGATACGAAGTAATGATGTAGGCTTTAAGCGTTCATAGAACGCATAGCTGTCATAAGTATGGAATGATTATTCTTATTTATGTTCAAGTAGATCAATGATATTCAAACCTTTTTTCTTAGCATAATTGAGAGTTTTCATAGCTCCTCCGTCACGATAAACATAACATATAGCCATACTCGACCAATCTACTAATATACGATTCCTTTTCGGAATGTTTCCTTTATAGGTGTAGTAAGAAAAGGTATGATCTTCAAAAGGATAAACGATTTCGTCAAATAAACTGTCGTTGAACACGGAAAAATCACGGTATGGTATTACAAGAATATTCTTGATATGAGGATAACGTTTCTTTAATCTGTGAACTGACACAGCACATATCTTATCAAAATACCCCTGACCGCCATTTAGAAAGATCTCAATACCGTTCGCAATAGCTGATAATATTGCGTTCTCTATATCCGCTGCCTTTACTTGGTAACAATCACGGTTGCCAATGAAAAGGGCGGTTTTTTCTTTATATGTCATAGTTTTGTGGAATAAAAAAGCGCAGCTGCACGAAGCAACTACGCTAAAAACACTCGGCTCCGTTTTTGCTACAAAACCACATCAGCTATAACAAGAATAAATCCTATCAAACTACCAACATGTGAGCCTGTGCTTTTTACCACAGTATATGTTGATAGTTTTGACTATATGCGCAACAAAAATAGACATAAGCCTGATAAAAAGGAGACTTATGATTATAGCCGAATATTCAAGTGGTTTTGTAGCGTACTCATCATACCACAAAAATCGAAGAAATGCAATGATTTAATAAGTTTATTAAGATATCTGTATTTAAGTAAAACAATGAAGTCAAAGCAAAATCATGTAGCGGCAAATCCCGTGCCTGTTCTCCCTAAGAATCAACGATTTCGGAATCTTTGCCAACCACTTTTTGCTGAGATTGTTGTTGCCGTAATAGGTGTCGAAGTTAGCCACAGGCAGAACGACCCAGTCGGTGTCATCGGGCTTATTGGCGAAATAATAGCGGATCAGCTCGGCAACAACCTCTTTCGGCACACCGCAGGTATCTGTTGCCTCAAGCTGTTTATTTACTGTTTCAGAAAGCGGATATTCCTCCGTTCTGAGTGCGCCCGCTTCCAAAGCGTCGGCAATGATGTCATCAAAGCGAAGTGTCCATGCTCCTTTTGTGTTCAAAGCAAAGATCGGCACTTGCAGCTGACGCACCCTCTTTTTCCACTGTGCCGTAAAGCCCGCAGATAGATTCTCACACTTTTTGTATGCGGATTTGCTGACCTTATCGGGATTCGCTTTCGCAAACCGAATAACACTTTTTATATGGCGATAAAACCATCCTTTACCGTTCTCATCGACCAGCTCCGGGAAGTCGGCGGACAATTCACGAAAGTCCACAGGCGGCTCGGAGCTTTTCTTTTTGTCCGGAACACTGCACCATGCGCACAGTGCGTTACGAGCCATATCAATTCTATCGTATGAATTTCCGTCAAGAACAGCTCCGTCTTTATCATGGAACAGATAGCCCCTTGCGATTATTGTCAGTATACGACCGAAGCCGGAGAATTCGGTAATCATGTCAAAGGTGAACCGTCCGAGATAGGTGGTATCGGTTCTGCGTTCGGCGGTATAGATTGGCTGTTCGGTGTAGGTTTTGAATTCTGCCCATTCATTTGTCATCATCTATTCCTCCTGCAATTCTCCAATACTGTCATCGGCATGACTTCCAACGCGAATTGCCGCTCACCGAGAGCAACCGCGCATTTCAACACTTCGCTCAAATCTAAATTTTCGACACCTTTAATATGAGAGGTCATCATATTTATACAGTTGCTGACAACCGTTTTACGATAATCTCCCGTTTGATTTGCATTACTAAGCAGAGCTTTCAAATCTTCGCCGTCATCCTGATGCTTGACATGATCGGCGATTTCCTTTGCACGATACATTTCGTCGAGGTCACAGATGATGTCGCCGAGGATTCTGTACCCACTATGGCGAAAACCACAGAACAGCTCACGGTAGTCATAATCAATCATACCCGAGATAATCTCATAGGTCGCAACCATTCTATCTGATTGTGGCGTTAAATGCCACGCCGTTTCGGATAGTTTCAATCGTGCCTGCCGGATTCCGTAAGGTGAAATATTATCAAAAGCACTGTATAACTCGTCAACGGAATAAAGGTTTTCCTGACCTCTTGCAAACAGGATTCTTTCGATATCGGTTTGGCGCTTTCTCTCTTTCGGAATGTGACGAATAAAGCGATTACGATTCATCGCTTCGTGATATGCCGCAATAATGGCTTTTGTCCGCTCAAGAACGTGTTGATCTAATGATTCTTGCCAGTCCGGAGATTGAGCAAAGGTAAACAATTCACCGTCCGCGGCAGGCTGCGCTTTGTGCTTTAGCGTTTCTTTATCCAGCATATAGGCGTAATACGGCAACTTTTCAAGATTGGAGCTGACGTTGTCCCAATCTGTTTTGTCGATGAACTCTTTTACCCGTTTCGCTGTTGTCGGCTGATACCATTTTCGCTGTGAGCTGTCCCCGACGATCGACTTGTATTGCAAGAACAGGCTTTTCTTTGCCTTTCGCGCTTCCAAATACTCGGACAAATCGGGCTTTACACCGCTCTTTGCAGAATCGATCTCTAAGCCGGTCAGGATCGCCAACACCTCAGTATCCTGACGACTTGCCGCTCTTTCGTCACTTTGGCTGTTCTCGTCATAGGCAATAATCCCTCGTCGTAACGCGGCGTTGCTGATCTGACCGACGCGCGATGAAAAGGTGCTTTTGACCGTTTCCATTCTCGCGTACCAATCATTCGCATCGGCAATGATCGGATCTGCCGACGGTATTTTCAGCACAGGTAACGACGCCGTGTCATCATAGCCTTTACGGACACATTTGTTGACAAGCGGATCGGCGATCGTCTTCACCATATCTCCGTCATAGTCCGCGCCACCGAGTCGGTCGGGAATTAATGATCGAGAATCCACCATAACCACATATTGAAGGTGAGAGAGATACTTCTTTCGCAATTTACCGACCTTTGATAACGGGCAAACAAGCGCTTCTTCATTTCTTGCAATATGAGGACTGCGTAGGAGCGTATAATATTCCTGCTTTGTATATGTCGGTTTCGGTGCGTACACCGTGTTGCCGGATAAACACTCCTCCACCAACTTTTTGTAAGCCTTGCTTTCGTCCTCGGCACACCTTACGATGTATGCCAGCAATCGCATCAAGTCGTCGGATAAATAACGGTTATCTCCTGCAACCAACAACTGTCCGACGGCGTACCTTTCTCTGACGCTCTCTGCTTTGTCGGAGAGCTCTTTTGCATATATCGCTTCTTCCATAAACAGTGGATTTTGTTCGATTATCTCAGCGCGCTGTTTACGTTTATCGGTTATTTCAATATCTTCATCGTCAAGAATATCGGTAAAGTGTTTCTGCCTGTTGCCGAACTTGCCGACATAATCATAATATGCTGCTTCTGTCGTTTTGGTCAGCCAATGGCGCGGATCGGTATTCGGAGATTTGTCCCATCCGAGCGGCAAGTCCAAAGGTCTGAATTCTTCATCCGTCAAGGCAAGTGTATTCAGAAACTGATAATTCAACTCTGTAGTGTTTTGCGCCTCTGTTTTATCCATACCGGAGATATACAAAGCATAGTTGTATTTCCTGCATCGTTCCAAATACTCTGCCCATGTCAGTCCGTTTTCCGTCATCCATCCATGCTTTTGGTGAGGATCATATCCACATCGGCAACGGTATGAGCATTACCCCAAATATCTATCATCTTTGTCACACGCAGCTCGGACAACAGCTTTTTGAAATCGACCTCGTGAACAACCCCCTTGATATACGGCAGACGAATTTGGAAAGAATGATGGCTTTTCTTTGAATCCAGTCTTTCGGCAAGCTCTTTTGAGATAATACCCTCGCCGTCAAACTCCAAGACCTCTACATCAGCTTTGGTTTCTACACGGCTGTATTTCCGAACCGGGTTACCTGTGCCATCATCCTCAACGGTGATGATATCCGCATCCTTTACGATACTTTTCGGATTGTCTATGACGACGATCCTTTTTTCTTGCAGTAAATTCTGTATTTTTTCCCGACGACCGCCTGTGAACATCAAGCCGTTATATGCGTATAGCTTTGATAGCTGACAATCCCCGATCTTCATCCCGAGCATCATCCGCTCACGCAAAGACTCATACACATCCTCACGAACAAACGACAGAACATTATGGCGGCTCATACTGGCTGAACGCTCAAAGGCGATATACCGACGCGCGGGATATCGCTCATCCAAAACGATTTCAATTCCCTCGGGACGGAACAAATACTCTGCTTTCTTCTGTAGCTCAGCAACTCTGCCAACAGGTCGTCGATCAAAGATCCCTGAGAAATCAATATAGACAAACACATCGGATAATCGGTCACATGGTGAGGTTGTATCTTCCGAACCGTACAGGATCGTCATAGCCTGATAGAACATCATGCAGTCGTCTTGCTCGGACAGTTCGACAAGGTACTCCTTTGACGGATCGGTTGCATCGAAATGAAACCTCCACCCATCGTCTTGCTTCACGGCAGAGGATAAAAGACTCAAAGCTGAGATTTGCGGTATCAAATACTTTTTCATATATTTCTCCTGATATGAACTGAAAAAAGTATAGCATAACGCCTCTATATATTCAAGTATCTGTTATTTGATAACTGTCCCCACTTTTTAATGGACAGCGATTCAAATATCACTTGAAAGGAGGCGATAGCCTATGATTGTTCCAATCAAACCCGAGCAAGCGGAGCGGGTAAACACCCTTGTGCGTTCTGCCTGTGCCAATTGCCAAGACGGGTGCTGTCTGCTGCTGGATGACGGCGACAGCCACCCTTGCGTACAGTTGTTATCGGTATCGGGAATCTGCTGTCGGTATTTTCTAACCTCAGTTCTTCCTACCGATGATAAGCTGTACTCCCAAATCATCCGAATCAAATAATTACAAAGAGAGGTTATGACTATGAAATCATATGAAAACAAGTTCATTATCGGAGTCGACCACGGCTACGGTAACATCAAGACCGCAAACCATTGCTTTCAAACAGGTATTGTCGCAAGCAATACCGAGCCCATCTTCACCAAGAATATGCTTGTCTATCAAGATAAGTATTATCTGATCGGTGAAGGACACAAAGAGTTTTTACCCGACAAGGTAAAAGACGACGAATACTATCTGCTCGATTGCAATGGAGCTGAAGGACGCAAACCTGTATGAAGCAGATATCATCATCGCCGCAGGCTTGCCGCTGACATGGTCAGGCGTTCAAAAGCAACAGTTCACCGCCTATCTCAAGCAGAACAAATCTGTCACATTCACTTATAATGGGATCGACTACAACGTCGATATTTCCGGTGTGATGATCTATCCGCAGGGGTATGCCGCTATCGCTCCCTTTGCAATCTCGATGAAAGGTCTGAGCATAGTCGCAGATATCGGCAACGGTACCATGAACACACTCTATGCCGTCGACGGTAAACCGCAGAGCGGTACCCTATATACCGAAAAGTTCGGCACCTACCAATGTACGCTTGCGATCCGTGAGACCTTTATGCGTCAAACCCAAAGAGAGTTGAACGACTACATTATCGACAGCGTTCTGCGTGACGGTAAGGCAGATATCCCCGAGACCGATCTTCAACTGATTACTGCGGTAGCTGAAGAATACGTTGAGGGAATCTTCCGCCGTCTGCGAGAACACGGCTATGACGTAAATACCATGAGGCTCTTTGTGACAGGCGGCGGAGGCTGCCTGATCGAACACTTTTACAAAGGCGACACCAAGAACATCGTATTTGTAGAGGATATCTGCGCCGCGGCAAAGGGCTATGAGTATTTGGCGGAAAAGCAGCTAATGGCGGGAAAGAGCTATGAATAAGAACAAAGACCGCCGCTTGACGATCCGCTTAGACCCGCAGAACGGCAGAGAGAAAGCGATTCTCTCATATCTTGATTCGCTCGACAAACGAAAGCATAAGTCGGTGAACGGTTTTGTGATCGACGCGCTGGAACACTACATTACTTTCCTTTCGGGAGGTAACGAAAAACTGCTTGAGGAGATACGACAGATTTTCCGTGAGGAAGTCCGTGTACCGTCTGCCCCTCAGCCGACACAGACGAACGAATGGAATCCTCAGCTGAGTGAAGAAGAGAGCAAGGAGAATGAGCAGAATGTACTCGATGTTCTTGACGAAATGTTCGGGTGACGTCAGAGTGCTGTCATTATTACAAAGAAAATATGATTCTGACGGCAAAATGACGTCATCCATTATCAGACAAAAGATAATACCACTTTTGCAGTATAAGACACCGAAAACCCGTCCTGAGAACAGCAGGACGGGTTTGTCTTATACTGTAGCGAGCATAGGCTTTGTACATACAAAGCCGGCGGGTGTATCCCGAAAGGGGAAAATCCCCTGTCACCCCTATTTCAAATCAAGGAGGAATTACCATGCAAAGAAAACTGAGAATCAATCTTCGCGTCAGCGAGGATGAGATGAAGGTCATTTCGCGCTCGGCGAAGCGTGCAGGGCTTTCTTTATCGGCGTATCTGCGTCAGGTCGGTTGCAGTCAGCCGATCAAAAAGAAACCGGGCAAGGCTCTCAAAGACTGTTTCCAAATGGTCGGCGAGCTAAGGCAAAACTATCGTCGGGCAAGTGCCGCGTCAATGGATCGGGCGCTCGCGGATTTACAGGACAGATTGCTCGACGCGTATCACGAGGAGGTCGAAGATGGGAACGACAAAAATCTGGGCGATTAAGGACAGCCTGTCGCGCGTGCTGGACTATGCCGCCAATCCGCATAAGACCATCTATTCCGATCTGCGAAACGTCCTGCATTACGCAGGTGATGAAGCAAAAACCGGCGGCGCTGAAAAAGCGTGCTTTGTCACGGGTGTGAACTGCTCTGCCGTTACCGCGTTTGACGAAATGCGTTCTGTACAGGAGCGGTTTGGTAAGACGACAGGCAACGTCGCCTACCATGCTTACCAGAGCTTCAAGACCGATGAGGTCACGCCCGAGCTGTGTCATCAGATCGGCGTGGAGTTGGCGAGGAAAATGTGGGGAGACGGGTATCAGATACTCGTTGCCACCCACTTCAATACGGGCACCTATCACAATCATTTCGTCGTAAACGCCGTCAATATGTGGGACGGCAAAAAGTTCAACTGTAATGAAGGCGTCTACTGGCGATTTCGGGCATTATCTGATGAACTGTGTAAACAGCATCAGCTGACAGTGATCGAAAATCCGAAAGGCAAGACGCCGCGCAGTATCTACTTTGCCGAAAAGAACGGTGAGCCGACTACGTTCAATCTGATGCGGCAGGCAATCGATTATGCTGTTGATCATTCGCTGAGCTTCAAAGAGTTCAAAGCCATTATGTCCGATCAAGGCTACGTCATGAACCTCGACGAGAACCGCACCTACTGGACGATACGCTCCGTCAACAGCAAAAAGTGTGTCCGTATGGTGCGGTTGGGCGAAGAATACAGCAATCAGGAAATACAGCGACGGATTTACGATAATTCTTACCGATCCGCATGGCAACGCAATCGCGAGTATTACGCCGATCGAAAAGAAATGCGATATTTCCAACCGAAGCGCATTGTTTTCAGCGGCAGCTTTAAAAGGACAAAGAAGTATACAGGAATGTATGCTCTTTATCTTCATTACTGCTATCTGCTCGGCAAGCTGCCGAGGCATCACCAACGTAAGCCGTTGTCGCCTGAGATGAAAGAGGCTTGGCGGCACTTGGACAGGCTGTCCGATCAGGTTCGGCTGATTTCAAAGCGTGATCTGCACTCATTGGATGATGTTGGCGGCTTCGTCAAGGAGACAGATTCATCTATCCGAGAGATCGCCGCCGCTCGGCAGAAGATTTACAACAAGCTGCGGCGCTGTGATGACGACGACAAGAGAACGGAGTTACTGTCCCGCCGTGATGACTGTACCGCGCTGTTAAAACAGCTTCGCAAAGAAAAGCGGATTGCCGAGACGATCATCGAAGACAATCCGAAGATCAAAGAAAACATCCGTATCGAAACGCAGGCTCTAAACAAAGCCTACGGTTTGGATACAAAACAAAAACACTATAAAAGGAGTTATGAACGATGAAAAATATATCCATCAACAAACTACACGAATTCAAAGACCATCCCTACAAGGTGCTCGATAACGATGAGATGAACAACCTCATCGAGAGCGTTCAGCAACAGGGTATCATGTCGCCGCTGATCGTTCGTCCTCTGGAGGGTACGACAGATGAGTATGAGATCATATCGGGACACCGCCGATTTCGTGCGGCACAGAAGGCAGGACTCAATGAAGTTCCTGCCTTTATTCGTCCCGTCAGCCGTGACGAGGCAGCAATCATGCTGGTGGACAGCAATCTCCACCGCGAGCATATCCTGCCCTCGGAAAAGGCGTTTGCGTACAAGATGAAAATGGAGGCGATGAATAAACAGGGTCAGCGTACAGACCTTACTTCAGCGCAAGTTGCGACGAAGTACGACAGCGCAACGGAAATCGGCAAGCAATCCAACGAGAGCCGAGACACTGTATTTCGCTATATTCGCCTAACCTACCTGATTCCCGAATTGCTGGATTATGTCGATGATGACCGTATCGCATTCAGCGTGGCAGTTCCTTTATCATATCTATCGGAAGCAGATCAATACGATTTGTTGGAGATAATGGAAGTTGAGGAGAGAACGCCTTCTCTGTCACAAGCACTAACATTGAAGAAACTCTCACAATCCGGTGACCTCGACACTGACCGTATCGCTCACATTATATCACAAGATAAGCCCAACCAAAAGGAGAAGATTAGTTTTTCATATGAGGAGATCCGCAAGTATTTCCCCGAAAACTATTCCGTTGGAGATATTCAAAGGTACATCCTCCACCTTGTTGCGACGGACTACAACCGTCACCGTGACCGAGGGAAGGAGCGTGACAGCCGATGAGATTATTTCAATCAATGTATACGGATGATATGGAGTATCATATCAACGGCTGTACTTTTGTGGTCACGCCTGTATTCAGACACCAAGGAAACATCAACGATGATCCTACGCTTGACAAATGCGTGAAAAAGATGTTGGAAAGCGACGTCATACCTTTGCCGACAGCGGATAACGATGATACAATGACAGCAGAAAATGTGTGTTCGGCTGCCGGAAAGGAGGACAACAATGCAGTCGAAGAAGAAAACTAACGTTGGTATTACCGCTCTGTACTGCCGTCTGTCGCGCGACGACGGCATGGAGGGTGAGAGCAATTCTATCTCTACGCAAAAGAAGATGCTCAAACAGTTTGCCAAAGAACACAGTCTCGGCAATACCCGCTATTATGTGGATGACGGTTATACCGGAACGAACTTCAACCGTCCGGGCTTTCAGAAGATGATTGAGGATATCAACCTCGGCTATATCTCAACGGTGGTCGTCAAAGACCTTTCTCGACTCGGCAGGCGATATGATACGGTCGGCTATTACACCGATACCTATTTTCCCGACCGTGACGTTCGCTTTATCGCTATCAATGATAACGTCGACAGCGACGAGGGCGAGAACGAAATCGCGCCGTTCAAAAACATCATCAACGAATGGTATGCTAAGGACATCAGCAAGAAGTGCCGATCATCCTACCGTATCCGTGGAAGCTCCGGCGAGCCGCTGAGTTTTGCGCCCTATGGGTATATCAAATCTCCCGATGATCCAAAAAAGTGGATCATCGATCCCGAAGCCGCCGCTGTGGTGCGGGACATCTTCCGTATGGTGTTGGAGGGGAAGGGAAATGAAACGATTGCTCATATCCTGCAAGAGAGAAAGGTGGTTACGCCGACTTATTACTGGATACAGAAAGGAATCCGCAAAGGCGGCAAAAAGACCAATCCCGATCCGTACCGCTGGAGCTATACCACCATCGAGCACATCATCACCAAACAGGAGTATTGCGGCGATGTGATCAACTTTAAGACTTACAGCAAGTCGTATAAGAACAAGAAGCGTCTGGATAATCCCCCTGAGAAATGGGCAGTATTCAAGAATGTTCATGAGCCGATCATCGACCGTGAGACGTTTGAACTGGTGCAAAAGACGATCCATAAGAACAAGCGCCGTCATCCGAAGCCCAAGTACGGAGAGAAAAGCATCTTTGCCGATTTACTCTGCTGTGCCGATTGCGGCAGTAAGCTATGGCATCATACCAACTCCGGCAACAAGGATATCCATTTCTTTAGCTGTTCCAATTATAAAAGCGATACCCGCGGCTCCTGTGAATCCCGTCATTATATCCGAGCGGACGCGATCGAAGAAGTTGTGAAGCAAGAATTGAGGCGATTGGCGGCATATCAGGAAAGCCATGAGGATGAGTTCGCTGAATTGCTCGCTGAGAAAACCAATGCGGATATGATCAGCGAACAGAAATATCTCGAAAGTGAATTGAACCGCATGACAGTCAGAAGCCAGACGGTAGCAGATCTGTTCGTGAAGATTTATGAGGACAACGCCACCGGTAAGCTGACAGACGAGATGTTCATGCAGCTATCTCAGAAGTATGAACTGGAGCGCATGGAGTTGAAGGATAAAATCTTTGAGTACAAAGAGCGCCTAGCCAAGCTACACGAGATGGAGCAGAATAAGGATGATTTCATCAAAGCGATCCGCAAGTTCATGGAGATGCAGACCTTGACCGCTCCGATGCTCAGAGAGCTGATCGACCACATCGACGTATTTGAGAAAGAGGGCAGCACCAAGCACTACACCCAGCGGATCATGATCTACTATCGCTTTGTCGGATATATCGAGATCCCCTTAGAACCTCAATATGAGAACTATACCGCAGATACACGGCAGGGGGTAAAGGTCGAGTATATTCCGACAGAGATATTCCCGACACAGCACGGCAAATCCGCCTGATGGTGGAAAGCAAAAGAAATAGCACAAACAGAAAAAGCAGGAGCAGACCAAAATCTGCTCCTGCAAGGGATAATCACAAAGAAAATGAGTGTTGATAACTTAAGTCCGTTATCAACACTCATACTGGCGCGCTGGAAGGGACTCGAACCCCCGACCTTTTGGTTCGTAGCGTGTCAAGGACGATTCCACACGGCCGTTTGACTGCTATTTAATCCGTTTGGCGCTCTTTTGTCGGAGCTTTCAGACGGAGTTTTCCTTTTGTTCCTCTTTTTCCCTTTCCGCTTTATTTTTGAAGTGGTCAAAATTGTGGTCAAACTTAATCCTAACAGAAAAAACAAACTACCAGCACCGTGAAATAATTACCACGCATTATCAAAGAAAAGGCATAAGGAATAATCCTCGGGGATTTTTTGGAATGGGAAATTATCAGCAATGATCTTTGATGATTCTTTCCAGACCCGTTACGATACTGTTCAGCGCCTCTTCTGCTGTCTGCAAATCCGTAAACACAGAACGAAGCAGTATGTTAATGTTTTTCTCAAAGTCTTCGGGCAGTATCTCCGCCTTATCAACGGCGGTCTGCAGCATGCGCTTTTCACCGGGATGGGTCATACGGTTCAGCGCGAAGATCACATCGAAACAAGTTTCCAGAAACGCCGCCGTGCGGTGGTTGACCGAGATAAGATCTCCGCGCTTCGCGGCTTTCTGGATCTGCGCGTCATAGGACGGCAGATTGCCGTGCAGCAGCCGCATACCGCGCTTGATGATATTTTGGCGCAGCTTTTCCGGATACGGTACGCTGAACCGTTCAATCAGCTTGCCGAGAGCACCTTCGCGGTCATACAGTACCCTGCATGTCAGGATGTTGTGCCATATGCAGGTGGTGTAGGCGTTAGAAGGATGACAGCCCTCCACCACATAGGTGAGCCCGTCCGCAATTTCGCTGATACTGCGGTAAAGGATATCGATATCCACACCGTCCTTGAGCGTGCAGTCGTCCTCCAACTCCCAGAAGGCGTTTCCCTGTTCGATATAGGAGCAGTTTGTCTCAAGGATCTGTCTGCGGACGCTGTCATCCGGAACCGTGTCGCAGTAAATGTATAGGTCATAATCTGATTTTTCATCATAGCTTCCGGTCACGCGTGAGCCGCCGAGCGCGATCGCGGTTACCTCGGGCAGCCCGGCGAAGCTGTGCCACAGCCGTTCAAAGTACATTTCTTATTCCTCCCTTATCAGAATGATCGGATTGCCGTGACAGGAAACGCCGCCGCGGAACACCTCGACCTTCTCGCCGCCGATCAGGTTATCGTACACGCCGTCGGGGAAGTCGACCTCCACATATCCCGCGCCGCCTTTGACGGTGAACACGCCGATCGCCCTTCTGCCGTCCTTCTCATGCGCCGCGATGAGGAACCTGTCCTCCTGCGCCTTGACGGTGTAAACGCTGTCGGTGAAGAGCGGATCGCGCTTGATGCCCGCGAGCTTTTGCATCAGCGACCGCAGCTCCTGCTCCGCGCCCTCTCTTTGAACAGCCGTCGCGGTCACTCCGTCGCCGTCCGGGACAGCTTCGACCGCATAAGCCTGCGCTCTCAGACGGATATCGTTCTCGTCCTCTGAAAATACGTCGTCCTTATCGAACAGACTCGGCGTATGCTCCGCGCCGTATTCCTGACCCGCATAGACCAGCGTCAAGCCCTTCTGGAAGAAGCTGAACGCCGTCCAGTTCACCAGAGCATTTTCGTCGGGAATGAGGAACGCCGCCCGCGTCTGGTCGTGATTCTCCAGAAAACGAAGCTTCACGAAATTCTCGGGATAGATGTATTCCTGCCGCTCGATCGCCTCGGCATACGCCGCGAGCGTGCCCTTACCCGCGAGGTAAGCGCGGAACTTCTCATACACATCGTAGTCGTAGCAGAGATCGAACGCCTGATAGATCTCGCTGTCGGAAAGCGCCGTGATCCCGCGCCCGCGCATATAGGTGATGAAGCCCGGCTCCACGCTCTCGCTCAGCCAGATGCAACCCGGGCGCACCGTCTCGACCTCCGCGCGCGCCTTGAGCCAGAATTCCAGCGGGATCAGCGGAGCTACGTCACAGCGGAAGCCGTCCACGATCTCAGCCCACATCTTCAGCGTCTCGATCTGATAGTCCCATAAATCCCTGTTGCCGTAGTCGAGGTCGATGATATCCGTCCAGTCGCCCACGCGGTTGCCGAAGCTTCCGTCCTCCTTATGATAGAACCATTCCGGGTGCTCCTTGCTCAAAAGAGAGTCGGGCGAGGTGTGGTTGTACACCACGTCGATGATACACTTCATTCCGCGCGCGTGGATCTCTTTTACCAGCGACTTGAAGTCCTCCATCGTCCCGAATTCCAGGTTGACGGCGCGGTAATCGCTGATGGCGTAGGGCGAGCCGAGCGAGCCCTTGCGCTTGACCGTACCGATCGGGTGAATGGGCATCAGCCAAATGATATCCGTGCCCAGCGCCTTGATCTCGTCGAGCCGTTCCTCCACCTTTTTGAACGTGCCTTCGGGTGAGTAATTGCGGACGAATACCTGATACATCATCTGATTTCTGAGCGCCTTGGATGTTGCTTTCGCCATGTTGATTCCTCCTTTACGGTTCTATTATATAGAGCAAAATCGGGGTTGTAAATGTCTTTTCCGCTTTTAGAACGAAAAAGGCAAGAAACGGGAATAAAGCAAAAATTTGGGAAGTATTTATCGAGTTTTAGAACTTCTGATAAAATATCCTAATCCAAGTGGACAAAACCTGTTGACAATAACCTGAAATATGATTATAATATGATGTAGTTTACAAGGGAATGAAGCATTCAGATTCAGGATTTAAATTTTGGCTTCCATGCCGTAGAAATACGGTAAAAATACATTTCATTAAAAGGAGAAACCAACATGAAAGCAAAAAGAATTTTAGCACTGCTGCTGGCAGCAATGATGGTTCTTGCTCTCGCAGCCTGCGGCAACAGCGGCGACAAGAAGCAGGACGCTACCGAAGCCGGCAAGACCGACACCAAGACCGCCGAGGGCGGCTCCGTTTACTGGCTGAACTTCAAGCCTGAGCTCGACGAGACCCTGCAGGATCTCGCGAAGAAGTACACCGAGGCGAAGGGCGTAGAGGTCAAGGTCGTTACCGCGGCTTCCGGCACCTACAGCACCACCCTTACCGCTGAGATGGACAAGACCGAGGCTCCCACTCTGTTTGTCATCGGCAACCAGCAGGGCGTCAAGGACTGGGGCGATTTCGCTCTTGATCTGAAGGACACCGCGATCGCGAAGGAACTCAATACCGACGCTTACAACCTCTATGATGAGAACGGCAAGCTCGTTTCCATCGGCTACTGCTATGAGTGCTACGGCATCATCGTCAACCCCACCCTCATCGAGAAGGCGGGTCACACCATGGACGAGATCAAGAACTTCGCAGGTCTGAAGGCTGTTGCTGAGGATATCCACAGCAAGGCCGGCGAGCTGGGCTTCGACGCATTCTCCTCCTCCGATATGGACGACTCCTCCTCCTGGAGATTCACCGGACATCTGGCGAACCTCGAGTACTACTATGAGGAAAAGGAAGCCGGCGGCTGGACCGAGTGCCCTGCTTCTCTGACCGGTAAGTACATGGAGAACTACAAGAACCTGTACGATCTGATCATCAACAACTCTCTGACTGCTCCTACCGATCTCGCTACCGGCGGCCACGACGCTGAGGCTGAGTTCAAGGAGGGCAAGGCTGCGTTCTTTGTCAACGGCTCCTGGGAGTACGCTGCTGTTTCCGAGGCTGTTCCGAACGCTACCATGATCCCCTACTACTGCGGCGTTGAAGGCGAAGAGAAGGCGGGTCTGAACTGCGGTACCGAGAACTGCTGGGCTGTAAACGCCAACGCTTCCGCTGCCGATCAGCAGGCGACCATCGACTTCATGGTATGGCTCGTTTCCGATCCCGAGGCTTCCGCTACTATGGTTGGCCAGCTCGGTATCATGCCCTATAAGAATGCTGCCGCTTCCACCAACGGCTTCCTGAACGACGCTGCGAAGTACACCGCTGACGGTTGCTACGTCATGGATTGGGCTACCAACTATCAGCCGAACGTTGACGAGTACCGCAAGGATCTCGTTTCCGCTCTGAACGCTTACAACGCTGACCAGACCGACGCTAACTGGGATCTCGTCAAGACCGCCTTTGTTGACGGCTGGGCGAAGCAGTATCAGACCGTTAACGGCTGATCAACATGATAGATCGGCTCCCTTCCCCAAGGGAGCTGTCAGCGGATCTTTGTCTGCTGACTGAGGGTTGCATTGCGACCCAAAGCGAATCATGCATGAATCTGCGGGGCGGGCGGCGTTCGTCTGCCCCGTATCTTTTTAGGATTTAGGTATAACGATTGATCAAGATGTCATTGCGAGGGCTTGACGCGCGTGTCGAGCCCGTGGCAATCCCACAAACAGAGAATGAAACCCAGGTTTTCTCTTTGTGGGATCGTCACGTCGCAGCCTGCGCTGTTTCATACAATGACATCGAAATGGATCAGTATTTATTTAGGATTTTTCCGCACGGCTCCCGCCGTGAACAGGAGGCTTAACATTGGATAAAAGTACTACTTCGACCTCAAAGCCCAAGAAGCGCAAGAAGGCAAAGGGCGGTCACAGCTCCATGACGCGGCGCTCGATGCGCAGATGGTCGTGGCTGTTTATCGGACCGGTTTTCGCCGCGTTCATCATCGGCTTCATTTGGCCGTTCGCACAGGGCATCTATCTGTCGTTCTGCGGCAAGTTCAATACCATCTCCAACGCGAAGTTCCAGGGCTTCACCAACTACATCAATGCGTTTCAGGACGCGACCTTCGGCCATGCGTTCTGGTTCACCGCTCTCTTTGCAATCGTCAGCGTTATCCTGATCAACCTGCTCGCTTTCGCGGCGGCATATGCGCTGACCCAGGGCGTCAAGGGCTCCAACCTCTTCCGTACCGTTTTCTTCATGCCGAACCTGATCGGCGGCATCGTCCTCGGTTATCTGTGGTCGATGATCTTTGACGGTATCCTTTCTATCTACAAAACCAGTATCCTCGCGAAAGCCGAGTACGGCTTCTGGGGATTGATCATTCTGCTGTTGTGGCAGCAGGTCGGCTACATGATGATCATTTACATCGCCGGCTTACAGGCGGTGCCGGAGGATATGATCGAGGCGGCGAAGATCGACGGCGCGACCAAGAGCCAGACCCTTTTCCGCGTCATCATCCCTAACGTCATGCCCTCCATCACGATCTGTACCTTCCTGACCCTGACCAACGGCTTCAAGCTGTATGACCAGAACCTCGCTCTGACCGGCGGCCAGCCGTTCAGACAGACGGAGATGCTCGCGCTGAATATCTCCAACGGCTATTCCGCGGTCAATACCCGCGGCGTCGCCCAGGCGAAGGCGGTCATCTTCTTCATCCTCGTCGCGACGCTCGGCATCGCCCAGCTTGTCTCAACCAGAAATAAGGAGGTGCAGCAGTAATGGGTAAACAGAGATCCATCCAGCAGGAAAAGGCGCGCAAGACGATCATGTCCGTCGTGCTGGCGATCATCTGCGTGATCTATATGCTGCCGATCCTCACCATCTTCACCAATACCTTCAAGAACGCCTCGGCGGTCAAATCCGATATCTTCGCGCTGCCGAACAGCGAGACCTTCGTCGGCTTTGACAACTACGTCGCCGGTATGACGGCGGGCTCCTTCCCGTTCTGGAAGGCGGTCATCTTCAACGTCATCATCACCGTCCTCTCCGCGGCGCTGATCCTTCTCTTCTGCTCCATGGCGGCATGGTATGTGGCGCGCGTCAACAGCTTCTTCTGCAAGATCTTCTACTACCTCTGCGTATTCTCCATGGTAGTTCCCTTCCAGATGGTGCAGTTCACGCTCTCTAAGACCGCCGATACCCTCAAGCTCAATACCCCGTGGACGATCCCGGTGATCTACCTCGGCTTCGGCGCGGGACTTGCGATCTTCATGTTCGTCGGCTTCGCAAAGTCCATCCCGATCGAGATCGAGGAGGCCGCCTCCATCGACGGCTGCGACCCTGTCCGCACCTACTTCCTCGTCGTCCTCCCCATGCTCAAGCCGACCCTCATCTCCGTCGGTATCCTTGAGATCATGTGGGTCTGGAACGACTACCTCCTGCCGTCCCTCGTTCTGGATCTTGCGAAGTACCGCAACATCCCCATGCACATCCAGCTGACCAACACGGGCAGCTACGGCCAGATGAACCTCGGCGCGATGATGGCGATGATCTTCCTCTCCATCGTCCCGATCATCATTTTCTACCTGATCTGCCAGAAGTATATCATCAAGGGCGTTGCCGCCGGCGCGGTGAAGGGCTGATCCCGAATCGGAATATGTCAATTATATGACGCGTTAACGACAGAGGCTTTCTCACGAGAGGAAGCCTCTTTTTCAATATAGCCGAAATCAACAGTACCGGTCGGCAGAGCGCTGTCGGCATCATCTTGGATCAAAAATCCGCCGATAGAGTATAGACAAGAATTATTATTTTAAGTATACATCTATCCAATATAATCGAAAGAAAAATCGGTGTTTCTAGCACTATTGTAAAAAATAACAAAAATGAACAAAAATTAACACATCTTTTTTCCAGAACTCCCAATTGCGCTTCGACTGGAAGTTCTGCTTCCAGTTACGATCAATCTGCTCAACACAGATCTTAACGGAGACGGATATCCATTTTGTATTCAAAACTATTAACTGGAAATGCTCTTGAGGCGATCAAAATTTACTACGCAATATCAAAGAAAAGAGATCCGGCAAAAAACAATCTGTAACTTTTTGTTTCAAAACTATTGACAGCGCTTCTTTGGCGTGTTATACTATCGACAGCATTGAAACGGATTGTATCAAGGTTCAAGGAGAGATAGTATGGCACGCAGAAAACCCGAAAGATATGGAATCATTTATGATTACGTCAATCAGTATTATGCGGAACACAGCCGATATCCTTCCGTGAGAGATATTGCAGCGGGGACGGGAATTTCTCTTGCTACCGTTCACCGTTATCTGAAGGACATGAAAGAAAGCGGCGAGATCGAATATGACGGACGCCGCAGTATCAGCACCTCACAGATCGAGATGGACAGCCCAACTCATTTTATGAAAGTGTTGGGATATGTTGCCTGCGGTGAAGGTCAGGAGGAAGAAGAAAGCGTTATTGAATACATCCGTATGCCCGAGAGCATTGTCGGCAAAGGTGAGTTCTTCGCGCTGATTGCCAAGGGTGAATCCATGATTGGAGCCGGGATTTCTCCCGGAGATTACGTCATTGTGCGTCAGCAAAAGACTGCTGACGTCGGCGATTATGTCGTTGCTTTGTATGAAGGAAAGAATAATTTGAAGCTGCTTGCAAAGGAAAATGGGAAGTATATTCTCCGTTCCTGTAATGAGGATAAAGAGTCATATCCCGATATCTATCCAGAAGATTTACAGATCCAGGGAGTCGCGGTATGCGTTACCCACAAGTTAATATGATTGGTTTTAAGTGTGAGTGAATACGTGTAGATTAGCTGAGAGAGGTAGGAATCCTGTATCGGAAGGGCGCTCACACAGCGCCTTTTCTGATACGGGATTTTTATTATATACCTGAAATCCTTCAGATTACATAGGACGTGGCGCCTGATTCCTGCTGGTCGGCGCCATCTGTCCTGTGTTCCGATCCGAAGATCGAGACTAAAAGTTAAGGAGAAATGTGTTGTGATTCAATTGAATAATCTTTTATCAGCCTTTGAAGGAGAGGCTTTCGAATGAAGGTCTCGAGCTTCAAGAGCTATGATGAGCTTCCGCTTTTCATCAAAGCCGAAACGCTGAGCGACGTCCTCGGGTTATCCAAATCGAGCGCCTATGAGTTGATGCGTGAGGAGGGGTTCCCCTCGGTGCGTATCAGTTCGCGCATCGTTGTTCCGAAGGAAGCGTTCATCGAATGGATCAACCAACGCATGGGTCAGGAGAAATGAGCCGTGCAAAGCACCTGAACAGGGATCCGATCAGTAACAGCTTTATCGGTCCCAATGAGATCTTTGTAATCGATCTTTCGAGCACGGCGATTGCGATATACTGCTATCTGCTATGCTGTGAAGATCGAAAAACCTATACCTGTTACCCGTCGTTCCGGGCGATCGGTAAAGCGGTCGGAGTCACCAAAAAGACCGTTGAAAAGTATGTCCGCGAGTTGGAGGAGAAGCGTTTGATTGAAACAAAACGCACGCATATGGCGGCAAAGGACGGGAAAATCCTGAACGGCAATTTGGAATACCATATCCTGCCGATACAGGAGGCGCTGTCGTATTATCATGAGAACAAGATCCATGAATTTGCTGCCGAGCAGAAGCGGACAGAACAACGAAAAATGTTCAGGTATTATTACTTGGACAAAGCCGGCTGAATTAACTAACCAACAACAGAGGCTGTACCGTCAGCAGGAGGTACAGCCCGACAATTTATACGTTATTATCTTCGTGTGAGGAAAAGGAAGAAAAAGGTTTCGGTGACGATGAAACGATGATTTCGCCACACCCGGTTGAGATTATAAAAAGCGATTAGTAATGAGGCTTTATGATTTGTTATCCACCATCATTTGTATAATCATCGTCATTCTTTTTCTGCTGTTTCAGCGTTTGAAACCAACCGATTTTGAGCAGGTAAAAGCGGGGGTCGCTTACGTGGCTTCCCCCGCCGATCACATCGGACGGCAGAGCCGACCGTTTGTTTGTTGGACTTTTCCTTAGGTGGGTTGCAAAAGGGTCGTACTATTTTACAGTTGTTTCAAACACAAGTGAAAATTTTACTCTGCATTGACAAAGAAAAAGTCGAAATAATAAGAGTTGAATCAACAAAAAACCGGAGAGATCATTGTTAGGTTTGGATATCGACTTTACCGAATTTATATGGTATTGTTTTGAGCTGCATAGCTATCGGTCGGAGCTGATCCGGTCGGTAAGCAACCATGAAATGAGGTGAAAAACAATGGCAAAAAGACAGAACGGAAAAGGAACCTTACGCAAGCGCAGCGACGGTCGCTGGGAAGGTCGATTCAATATCGGCGTGAACGAAAACGGTAAGCCGAAGGTCAAGTACATTCTCGCCAAAACACAGGCGGAATGTGCCCGCAAGCTGAAAGCCGCGATCGAGGAATATGAACATGATAAAGAGATAGCCGAGCGCTGTACCTTCCTCACAAATCCGAACCCCACGCTCAGCGAGTGGTCAGCCATCTGGCTCAGCTCCTACTGTAAGGGAATCATCCGAGAATCCACCTATGAAAACTACGCCTACTTCTTCGAAAGATATATCAATCCCAGAATCGGAGAAATGGAGATCCGTAATATCACCACCATTATCTGCCAACAACTGCTGATGGAGCTGTATACCAAAGGTCGCCTGATTGATACATCCCAAGGCAAAGCCGGAACAGGCTACAGCCTGAAAACGGTCAAGAATGTCAAGATCGCGCTCCAGTCTTGCCTGCAAAAGGCAGAGGACGAGGAACTCATATCCAGAAATCCCGTCAAAGGAGTCAAGCTCCCGAAGCTCCAGAAAAAGGAAATGAAAACCTTGAAGGTGAGTGAGCTGAGCGCCTTCCTCAACGAAACGATCCGCTCCGACTGCTACGAATTCTACTTTCTCGAGATTACGACAGGTCTGAGACTGGGAGAGATCCTCGCGCTCGAGTGGGAGGATCTGGACGAAGAAAACAAAACGATTCGTGTGAACAAGCAAGTCAGGCGCTCCAAAAACGGAATGGAAGTATCTACACCGAAAACCCAAGCTTCCATCCGTACCATCAGCATCAGCACCGAGTGCCTGACATTGCTCAAAGGATTGAAAGCAAAACAGCCTGTCGGAACAAAACTGATGTTTCCTTCACCTGTAACGGGAACCTACTACGATCCGAAATCAGTCACATACAGATTGCACAGGATACAAAAGAGAGCAGGAGTACCGCAGATACGCTTCCACGATCTCAGACACAGCTTCGCTACCCTGTCCATCGAGCAGGGCATGGACATTAAAACAATCTCGCATATGCTCGGTCATACCGACGCGGGATTTACAATGAACACTTATATGCACGTGACCGACTCGATGCAACAGAACGTCGCAGATACGATGGGAGAGTTATTGAAAAGCAAAAAGGACGAGAACGAGGAGAAGATCATCAAGTTCCCGGCATAGCAAGTCAATATAAAGAAAAATCGGCAGGAGCGATCCTGCCGATATCTTTTTTAACGGTCATTGCGAAGCCCCTTTAGGGGCTGTGGCAATCTCAACCGATTATAAGGAGCTTGATTGAGATACCAACCTCAAAAACTAAGGATTGTCTATTTGAATAATTAGAGTCGCGATTTGCGTTGTGGTCAAATTGTGGTCAAAAGCTGTTTTGACCATATTTTTCCTCGAAATCTTTCAGAGTTGTTTTCAGGTTGAATGAAGCCAATAAAAACTGACAGCACCCCGAAAACCCACTGTTTAAGCCGTTTATAAGCAAAAGATAACAGCTCCCGATACCGAAATATCGAGAGCTGTTATGGCGCGCTGGAAGGGACTCGAACCCCCGACCTTTTGGTTCGTAGCGCCGAGCGGCTGAGAAAAATTGTGTAAAATGTGTACGTTTGGTACTGTATAATCTACCCTTGTGCGGCGCTGTGACGAATAATATCCGTTCGCTGCTCTGCGGCGCTATCGTATATTTTTCTGTTGTGGTCAGAATTGTGGTCAAAAGCGTGGAGCGTATCACCTAAAATTGAAATCACGGCGTACAGATCATTGAACCTACGTTTATTGCCTTGCAGCGATTTTCGTCAATACCATGTGGTGAGATTATCAGAGGACTGATAGGTGAAACGTGTAAAGATTTTTCAAGAAATACCGCACTGGCTTTTGTCGGATAAATTATGGACTCATTTATCCAACAACCAGTTGATCACATTCAATGACTCTATCCCTTCGAATTCATTCTCCAGACCCGTATCGGTTGAGAGAATGATTTTTCTGTAATTGTCACGAATCTTTCGCAGCGGCGCCAGCTCGCGTTCTCTTACTGTTTCGCTTCGCATTGACTCGGTGACTTGGAAATATATCTTTTCGTTCGCGTTTACAGCGATAAAATCGACCTCGCTGTTGCCCGCTTTACCGATCGCAACGTCATATCCGCGTCTGAGCAATTCAAGATAGACGACGTTCTCCAGAATATGACCGCTGTCACGGTCACGGTAGCCCAACAGATAGTTGCGTAATCCGATATCGACGAGATAATACTTTCCGAGTGTTCTCAGATATTCCTTGCCCTTGATGTCAAAACGCTTGACCTCATAGAAGAAATACGCCTCCAACAGCGCGTCGACGTACGCCTGCACGGTGTGAGAGCTTGGTACGGTCTTTCGTCCGTCATCCAATAAGCCTTCATTGACCAGAACGTTTCCGATCGATGAAACCGAAGTATTGCTACCGATATTATCCGCCAGGAAGAGGATGATTTTTCTCAGCAGTACCGCATCGGTGATCTGCCTTTGTCCTCTGCGCTTTTCGCGTTCCAGGATATCCCTGACGACTACGGTAGAATAGATACCGTCCAGCAGCGTCAGCGCACGCTCCTGATCAAGGCCTACATCCGCGATCCCCGGCATACCGCCGAACCGCAGATACGAGGCGAACACTTCTTCAAGCTCATATGCCTCACCGGAGTTGTCATATGCGCGTCTGCGTGTACCGCCGAGCGCCGACTTCATCTCTCGCACCTCAAATCCATGAAAGCTGATAAACTCGGCAAATGACAACGGCAGCATCTTTATCTCGATACATCTGCCGGAAAGATAGGTAGCGTATTCCGAGGATAATAAATATGCGTTGGAGCCTGTTATATAAATATCACAATCTATGTCCACGCGAAACGCGTTGACGGTGTTCTCCCACCCTCTCACACGCTGTATCTCGTCAAGGAAAAGATATATCCTTTTTCCGGGAACAATACGCTCCTGTACATATTGATATACGTTGTCCGCCGTCATATCCTTAAAGGCATATGACTCAAAGTTCATCTCTACGATCTGATCATTGGTTTTGCCGTCCGATTTCAGGTGCTCTGCCATCAGCTGCAGCAAACTGGATTTACCGCAGCGGCGGATACCGGTGATCACTTTGACCGGTTCTGTATCCTGAAAAGCAATCAGTTTATTCAAATAGCTATCACGCTTTTTAAGTATATGAGAACGAATCATTCGGAGACCTCCTTGTGCAGTCTATAATCAGCATTCCCTGTTTCACGCTCATTATAGCATAAATTTATCAAAATGTAAAGTTTTTGCTGTTGATTACAAAAAATAATATGCATTTTTTGAAAACGAGTGAGCGCCGATAAACGGTCGATCAAGCCGTTTTAGCGGAATTATTGTACGACAGCGGCATAATTATAACAAGGCTTTTCACTAAAATACGCGGCATATAAACAATCGTAGATGAAGGCAGCTTTTAGCTTATAGCACTGAAAAGAAGATGTAAGATTGCAAACCCGTACATCCACTTGCAGCCTTGCAATCTTGCAACCTTAGAAAGCGGAGCGATTCATATGACATAAAGGCTTTCACGTAGGGAAAATATTTCCATGCATTATCAAAGAATGATCCCGCTGAAAAATTTGTCACAGCGGGATTTGTGATAGATAGCATTAGTTGAAGGGAATCAATACCGTGACCACTGTACCGCCGCCGTCACGCGGAGAGATCGTTAATGTGCCATTACACATCATTTCGAGCCTTTGACGGATATTGTTCAGCGCGATGTGCGGCTCGTTGTCGTCGGCGGGGTTAAAGCCCGGTCCGTCGTTCTCGACGACGATCTCGCTGCCGCTGTTTGTCTTTCGGGTCTTGACATAGATATGGAGCGGATCTCCCTCCAGCTTCATGCCGTGCTTGACCGCGTTTTCCACAAGGGGCTGCAGCGTCAGCGGCGGCACACGAAAGAGCGTGTGCGGCGTATCAAATTCCGTGAACAGGTTGTCCTCATGCTGCGCTTTCTCCACCGCGAGATACGCCTGCGTATGCTTCAATTCATCGGTAAAGGGAACGGGATTCTCGCTTGCGATCGCGGAGAAGTTATTTCGCAGATAGTCGGTGAAGTCCAGCGTGACCTGCTGCGCTTTGTCCGTGTCCTGCTTGCATAGACAGTAGATCGTCATCATCGTATTGTAGATGAAATGCGGACGCATCTGCAGCACCATGACGTTTGCGCGCTGATGGGCGATCTCCTGCTGCTGCCGCATATACTGATCCATGTTATCCGATAGGATCAGACTGAACATGATGATCGCAAAGAGCGCCATACCGAATACAACGAATAGTTCAACATTGATGAACATATGGATGATGATCGCGGCTGACATCGGAATCAGATAGACAAGCAAAGCGACCAAATGCTTATAAGATAGTTTTTTTCTCCTTATGATGACTCCCACGATGTTCAGAAGCATAATCAAGACAAGCGGAACCAACGACAGCTTATACAGCGGACCGTAGAAAAAGCGGTTGTCCTCAGTAACATAGTAGAAAACGTCGGTAAACTGCGCAGCGATCAGAAATGCGAAGTACACGCAAAGCAGTGCTGTCATCGCATAGAAGAGCACGCTGCGTTTGACCTTTTCGTGCGAGCAATGCAAAAGAAAGATCGTCGGCATAAAAATCGGCACCGCCATGAACAGCGATTCAAAGAAATAAATGACTCTTTCGGTCGCTGCCTTTGTGGGATCTTCGTAGAAGATCAAAGACAGCAAGCAAGAAACGCTGCATAGAAAAAGCAAAGAAAACAATACCATGAAATACCGCTTATTCCACTTGTCGAGCGCCGGCATATAAGCCGAGAACGCGATCCCGATCGCCATCATCACCAGCAGCGCGCCCGCTAACAGGTAATCGACAGTATACATCCATTCCGTCATGATTCCTCGCCTCCCGTCAGGAAGGGGTATCTCAGCTTTTTGAGCTGTTTTTTGACGCCGTCTGCCGTGAGAGGCTTGACCATGAAGCCGATCGCTCCCGTATCCCATGCGTCAAAGGAATAGTCCCGGTACGCGGTGAGGTACACCACATTGGTGCGCTGATTGATTTCGAGCAGCCTGCGGCACACATCCAGCCCGCTGACGTCTATCATCTCAATATCGAGGAAGGCGAGCGCGATGCGGTTTGCCTTTGCATATTCGACAGCCTCCGACGGCTTTGTAAAACCGATGACCGCAGCGTTCGGTATGACCTCCTCTATGATCGGCATACCGTCGTTGAGGAAGACCTTGTTGTCGTCCACCATAATGACGATAGGGATTTCGTCGCTCTGCGCCGCCGCGGAAATCAATATATTGACGTCCACGCCCAAGACGTCGGAAAGTCGTGTTATCATCGCGGCGTCGGGAAGACGGTGACCTGATTCCCACCGGGATACAGCGGTGCGTGTAACATACATCCGTTTAGCGATTTCATTCTGGGAGAGTCCTTTTTCTTCCCGCAGCTTTTTCATGGTATCCGCAAAAAGCATATTCATATCATTTCGCTCCTTATATCCGGTTATCCAATTATCAGTTTAACTGATAATTGAATCAAACACAAGAAGCATAATACAAGTTTTTTTGATTTAGATGTTACCATTCTGGTACCCCCCCCTTGAAAACCGCATAGAAATATAAGAAAATTAAAGTAGGTATATATGAGTTCAATTTGCATTCATTATAGGTAACTGTTTGTTTTATTTGTTTGATTCTTTTCACGGAATCAATGCCTGATATTCGTGCAAATACAATATAGGTCAGCGGGCAGACCCAAATAAAGCAATGTGATACATTTAAGGCAACACCGCATGATCCACAGGCAAAAATGCGGATTGCAAATGGCGAACGCCGTGAGTTATGCGGCGTTGCCTTAATCAAATTTATAAGGAGGATTTTATATGATTTCTAAAATCAAAAAGCCGATCAGCATATTACTTTCCCTGCTGATGGTACTCAGCGTTTTTGTCGTGGTTCCAGTTACAGCGAGCGCGGCAGCCACCTACACCAAAGACAGTGCGGGCATAGACGACGGAATTACTCTCGTAAACCCCGGCGATACAATCTACACTTCCGACACATCAGGTAGTCTCTTATTCTACAGCGATATCACTTGCGACTATTCGAATGACGGCACAAACGTGGGCGTTATTCCCTGCGGCAACCTCTGGAGCGATGTAGATTCTTTCAGCATCAATGACAATTATATGTATATTTGTTCCAGCTTTGGTGAACCATCAACGTTTATACCCGATGACGGCAAGGTTTTAAAGGTGAGCTATCGTTCTGATATAGATCTCTGGATTATCGCGGCAGTAGACCCCAGCGCGATTCCGCAGACACCCGTCTTTTACACCAAGGACAGCGAGGACATAGCCGACGGCATTATTCTCGATAGCGCAACAGACATGATTTGTACCGTGAACACTTCAAGAATACTCGTATTTGACTGTGATGTTCAGTGTGACTATAATAATGAAGGTACATCTGTGTTCGATATCAGAAAAGGTGATACATGGTATGATACATCCTCTTTCTTAATCAACGATAATAATGATTTTCTATTTATCAACTCCGGTACTTCATCAAAGCTTACGTCCGGCAGCGGCACGCCTTTCAAGGTAAGCTATGATTCAAGCGAAAACAAATGGCACATTATCGATGGTTCCGAGCCTGTTCCCTTGCCTGACGATTTATTCGTCAAGGTCACCTCCGAGGATCAGGTCACAGAGGATAATATCGGCGCATGCACCTTTTCAGATGCGAAAGAGTGGGTCTACGACCACTGGGACGAAATCACAAACGGCGTTGACGACGGATACATTGATTTCGACTTCGTTTATGTCGATTCCAATGATGCCCGGTATACGAAAACTTTTGGATTCTATCTGAACGATATATCTACAAAAGAAATGTTCAAATCCAACTGTAATAGATCTTATTTTACCCAGTTCGACAGTATAAAAGAATACTATTCCTTAGACATCCTCTACTTATGCAAAGTACGCGACCCCGAGCCCGCCACCTACACCGTCACATGGAAGAACTGGGACGGTGAAGAGCTCGAAACAGATACCAACGTCGCTAAGGACGCCCTCCCGAGCTATGACGGCGAAGCTCCCACCAGACCCGATGACGCGAACAACACCTACACCTTCGCGGCATGGGACGACGGCTCAACCACCTACGTCCTCGGCGTGGATGATCTGCCGCCCGTAACAGGCGACGTCACCTACACCGCGGTCTTTACAGCTGACCCCAAGGCTACCGAGACACTACTGACAACTATAACATATGATTTTATGAACGGGGCAGTATATTCCGTCAGTAATCGTGCTACTCTGGAAACCAGCGGAACGCTTGAAGAGGGTTTCATATGTCCTGGGATGTCCGGATGGAATAACTCAAGTCCTAGCGCTATAGGCTCTGTTACCGTTAAGCCCGCAGATGGTTACACTATCACGAAGGTAGTTTTCTGGAGCTATGAATTTCATGTCGGTGAATATGTATATCCGCTTACCGATACCACATCTCCCTATACCTGCTATGCGAAGTCTTCACAGACATCTCTTAATGAAGATATGTCAGGTACAAAGGGTTATAACATTGCTAAAATTGAAGTGTACGGCTATGCCGCTCCCACAACCTACACAGTAACATGGAAGAACGGCGATACCATCCTCGAGACCGACGAGAATGTAGCTCAGGGTACAACCCCCGAGTACAACGGCGCTACTCCCGAGAAGGACGAGGACGACGACTTCACCTACACCTTCGCGGGATGGACTGACGGCGAGAACACCTACGCTGCCGACGCTGAGCTGCCCGCAGTTACCGGCGACGTTACCTACACCGCTGTATTTGACGGTACCGCAAAGCATGAGGCAGGCTACTATGTTGTCGGCACTATGACCGAGTGGAAGATCGAGGACGACTATCTGCTTACAGCGAATACCGAGGCTGAGGGCGACGAGTTCATGCTGAACAATGTTGCCTTTACCGATACCGACGCGATCAAGGTCGTCAAGTATGAAGCCGGTCAGGATTGGACATGGTATCCCGACGGCATGGACAACAACTATGAGATCACTGCCGACGGCACCTATGATATTTACTTCCGTCCGAACTATGACGGCGGCGACGACTGGTACGAGGGCTGCATTTATGTTATGGTTCCGCCTCACGTCCACGACTTCATCTACTGCGATTACGGCGACACTATCGAGGCGATCTGCACGGCAAGCGGCTGCGATCTGACTGATGATAACGAGGTTACCCTGACGATTGTTGCTCCCACCCTGACTATCGTCGGTCAGACCGGCGACGGCATCAGCGAATATGCGACCCTG
>CADBYC010000042.1 GCA_902798755.1 uncultured Ruminococcus sp.
TCACGTCGCCGTAGGGACGAGCATCGCTCGTCCGCTTGGCAGGGGGTCTCTCCCCTATCTATCGTTTTCCGACACCTGATACCCCCGTCATTCTCGGTACGTCATAAATGCCGTACCCTACGGTGCAATTGATCTGCTTCGCACCGCAGTGCTGATATCAGCAGAGTCAAGATACACCGTGTATCTGACTACGCTGTACGATATTTTGACGATATCTTGACGGTATTTTGACGATATTCGAAAAGCCGAAGAACCGCATGGATAAGCCATTTTTAGCACTCTTGACGATATTGACGATATTTTCGGCTATACCCCCTACCTGTCAGAATACCGTCAGACACGACAAAAGATAACGCCCGCGGCTTGATTGCCGCAGGCGTTTGCTGTCACTATGTCGTTTATCAGGCTAAGCCCTGCTCATTCATCTTCTCTAAGGCGGCGATGCGCGCGCAGATACAGAAGACGTCCATCGCGCTTGACAGATCCTCGAGACTCGGGAAGGACGGCGCGATACGGATGTTGGAGTCGTGCGGATCGTTGCCGTAGGGGTAGGTCGCGCCGGCGCCCGTCAGGTTCACGCCCGCTTCCTTGCACAGAGCGACCACGCGCTTGGCGGTGCCGTCGTATACGTCTACGCAGACAAAGTAGCCGCCGCGGGGACGATTGTAGCTGACAACGCCGTACTCTTCGAGCCGGGTCGAGAGCTTATCGAGCACGATGTCAAAGCGGGGTCTGAGGATCTCGGCGTGCTTCTTCATATGCGCCTTCATGCCCTCAAAGTCGCCGAAAAAGCGCACGTGGCGCAGCATGTTCAGCTTATCGAAGCCGATATTCTGGTACTTATACTTCTCCTTGATGACCTTCATGTTGTTCTCGGAAGCCGCCATCGCCGCGACGCCCGAGCCGGGGAAGGTGATCTTGGAGGTGGAGCAGAACTCGATGGGCATGTCGATATTGCCCGTCTTTTCGCATTCTTCAAAGATATTCAGGATCTCGTCGTGGTCGTCAAAGAGATCGTGGATGCAGTAGGCGTTGTCCCACATCAGGCGGAAGTCCTCGGCGGCGGGCTTCAATGCCGCGATGCGGCGCACGACCTCGTCGGAGTAGGAGATGCCCGAGGGGTTCGAATATTTCGGTACGCACCACATGCCCTTGACGGCAGGGTCTTTCACGAGCTCCTCTACCATATCCATGTCGGGGCCGTTCTCGTCCATCGGGACGGGGATCATCTCAAAGCCGAAGTACTCGGTCACGCCGAAATGGCGGTCATAGCCGGGCACGGGACAGAGGAACTTGCGGTCGGGCACCAGCGCCCACGCGGGGTGACCGGGGAGCACGGGGTGGTTCATGAAGCAGGCGATGGTATCGAACATCATGTTCAGCGAGGAGTTGCCGCCGACCATTACCATTTCGGGGGTCACGCCCATGACCTGCGCCATCAGGCGCTTGCACTCGGGGATACCGTCCATCACGCCGTAGTTGCGGCAGTCGGTACCGTCCTCGGCGCGGCAGTCGTCGCCGTGCAGGATATCGAGCATGCCAAGCGATAAGGCGAGCTGCTCGGGCGAGGGCACGCCGCGCGCCATGTTCAGCTTGAGCCCCTTTTCCTTGATGCCGTTGTATTCACTCCATAAATTGCCAAGCTCAGCGTCACGCTGTTCTCTTGAAAACTCTTTGTAATTCATCAACAATCATTCCTTAACTGAATTCGCAAAATCATAACTTGCAAAAATCCCTTGATTTGCTTTTATATAATATACCAACAGGTACGGTTTTGCAATACTTTTGTCAAAATCCTGCAAAATTTCGTCAAACTACTGCAAAGGCAAGCTCAGAGCCGTCAGGAGTTGGGCAATATACTGAGAAGCTTTTGGAAATTAGGAGTGAGGAGTGAGGAGTTAGGAGTGAGGAGTTAGGAGTTAGAAGCAAATAGCCTCCCTTCCCTAAGGGAGGTGCCCGAAGGGCGGAGGGTTTCCGTTTTCTGTTAGATGCAGTCAAAACGCGAAGCAAAGAAAACGCTTCCGTAGGGACGAGCATTGCTCGTCCACTTGGCAGGGGGTCTCTCCCCTATCTATCGTTTTCCGATACCTGATACCCCCGTCATTCTCGGTACGTCATAAATGCCGTACCCTACAATGCTGTGGACTGTGTAACGATAAGCTACTGCGTATCGGAGAGCCGTAGGGTACGGCGCTTGCGACGTACCGCACGGCAGAGTCTTTATTACAAATCAATCGCCTGTTAAGGGCAACTCACGTCGCCGTAGGGACGACCATTGGTCGTCCGAGAATGACGAGCGCAGAATCAGGCGGAAACCTTAGATAAAGAAAAAAAGCATCTGCGATGCCGGACGAGCACTGCTCGTCCCTACGGAAACGCTCGGTAATTCCATCACTCCTAACTCCTAACTCCTCACTCCTCACTAAAAAAGGCGCCGCCCTTGCGAGCGACGCCTTTGCAATCAGTACTTATAATAGTAATTGTAGTTGTAGTTATAGCGATAGCGGTACTTGTTGTAGCCGTAGCCTCTCGAACGCATCTCGCAGCCGACCTTGAGGAAGCCGAGCACCTTGGTGTCCGCGAGCTTGACGCTCTGCAAAGCGCGCTCAATGTCGCCGTGGGAGGTAACGCGCTCACGCACGACCAGCACGTAGCCGCCGACGTAGTCTTTCAAGAGCAGCGTATCAGTGACGACGCCCAGAGGCGGGGTATCGAGGATGACATAGTCATATTCCTGCTTTACTTTCTCGAGCAGCTCCGTGAACACGGGAGAAGCCAGCAGCTCAGAAGGGTTGGGCGGGATCGCGCCCGAGGTGAGCACGTCGAGGTTCGCGACGGCGTTGCGGTGCACGGCGGTTTCAAAATCGCCGAACTGTCCGATCACATCGGATACGCCCGTATCATTCTTGAGCTTTAAGAGGTTATGCAGGTTGGGACGGCGCAGGTCCGTATCGATCAGAAGGACGCGCTTGCCCATCTTCGCAAAGGAGATAGACAGGTTGACTGTCGCGGTGGACTTACCTTCACCCTTGCTCCACGAGGTAACGGCAACGCAGTTGCTGTTCTGTGCGGTCAGGGAGAACACCAGATTGGTACGCGCGATCTTGTAGCCCTCTACGATGGCGAATTTGGAGTCGGAGGTCAGGACGTTCTTGGCTTTGTCGGCGCCCTGGGCTCTCTTGCCGCTCTTGTCCTTGCCCTTGGTATTGATCAGCTTCATTTCTTCTTCGCACCGCCTTCCGATTCAAAGTCAACGATCTCCGCGAATACGGGGATATCATACAGCTTGTACAGGTCGTCTCCGGGCTTGATGGTCGTGTCGATGATCTCGAGCAGGAAGCTGATACCGAGCGACAGCACCAATCCTACCAGAAGACCGATCAGAACGTAGCGGGAGCGGTTGGGCGAGGACGGCGAGGACGGCACGTTTGCCTCTTCTACCGTATCGACCTTGCCCGCATCGCCGAAGTACTTCTTGAAGACCTGCGGCGCGGTATTGGCGACCAGGTTCGCGATATTGGCGGCGGTATGGGGGTCGGACGAAGTGGAGCTGATACGCAAAAAGTAAGAATCCTCAACGACGGAGATTGAGATATCCGCGCCGCTGATGATGCTCTTCATATCGGGATCGACGGTGAACAGCGTGGAGCAGGTATTCGCCAGCATCTGGGACGAGGAAATGTCGCTCATGTTGACCTTCTCGCCCGAGAGCGACTTATTCGAGCTCGACGAGTTGATGTCCGTCTCAAAGGTATTGCCGTTCTGCACCAGGATCAGCGCGCTGGTGGAGTACATCGGCGTCACCATATACGTAACGTACAAAAACGCCACCAAGGCGCCGAGTATCGTTACGATGATGATCAGCTTGATATGCTGCAAAAACATCTTCAGCACATCGGCGATCGTCAGTTGCTTTTTCATAAATGCCTCCTGTCGGGCGGGGACAGCGCACGGAGCGTAGGGTGGCTGTAGATAACCGAACCGTAAAACGACATCCATCAAGGGGCACTCCCCTATTTAATCATTATATATTATACCCCTGCATGTGCGTTTATTATTCTGCAACAGAATTATTCGAAAGATATTTTTCTATTTCGACATAATAGTTATGTGTAATATCCCCTGTCTGCTTCTTTCATGCCGCCTGTATGTTACAAAACGCTCCGCCTGTGAGTTACCTGAGCAACTCACTTTTTCTCCGATCCGCAGCATAGCGCTCTGTCTGTCCGTGCCGCCGAGGCGATCGCCCCCCGTGACGTTCGGGAATACCGCCGATATTTTCGGACATAAAAAAACAACCACCCTACTGGGTGGAAGCTTTTATGTGTTGGCATCTTCCTATTTTCACACCTCGTCGCCAAGGCACTATCTTCGGCACTACAGGGCTTAACTTCCGTGTTCGGGATGGGAACGGGTGGACCCCCTGCGTCATCAACACCAACTGTTGTTCGTTTGGAACAGTTGCTATTATAGCACCGTGATTTTCAAAATGCAAGCCCTTTTTAACAAATTTTTAATAATTTTTAAATTTTCGTAGTATTTCATAGTTTTATTTGACTATCCGACGCGAATTGAGTACAATAGGTATGAATGACCGCTTTTTCCCTATACGAGCATATACATATATAATAGAAAGCAGTCGTTTGTCGGGGCTTATCAACAGCCCCGTCCCCACAACGCAACAAAAGAGGTAATATTATGAAACGTACATTATCCGTTATACTGGCGCTGTGCCTCATGCTCTCCTGCCTGATCTTCGCGGGCTGCTCCACAGAGCAGAGCAACAACTGGCCCGTCACCGTCGGCGGCGTGACCATCGACAAGGAGCCGCAGAACATCGTCGTGCTCAACGACTGCTTCGCGGATATCATCTCCTACATCGGCTACGACATCAAGATGGTCGGACGGAGTGACGAATGCGATCAGGACTTTTTGCACATCGTGCCCTCTGTCGGCGCGGCGGCAGCTCCCGATACCGCTAAGATCACGGCGGCTGCGACTGACCTCGTCATCGCCGACAGCACCCTTTCCGCCGACGCGAAGGCCGCCATCGAAAAGGGCGGCGCGAAGGTAGCGACCTTTGAAGTTCCCGCGACGGAGGAAGCCTTAAAGCAGCTCTACACCGACCTCGGCTCCGCCTTAGGCGGCAGCACCGACGGCAGCAAGAAGGGCTCTGACGGCTACGACGGCCTGATCGAGATGCTCGGCAACATGAACACCGCCGCCTCCAACATCGTCTGCACGGTCGCGTATCTGTATCTTGACGAGAACGGTCAGCTCTGCACCTTCACGGACGGCACGCTCCCGTACAAGTTCTTCAACTACAACGGCAACACCAACATCTTCCCGAACCAGACCGACCCCGCGGTCAATCCCGAGAAGCTGCGCATCAGCTCCCCGAACTACATCTTCTATGATACCGAGGAGACGCTTACCGCCCTGCAAACCAACGAGGAATACGCCCGCGTCCACGCGCTGGTGAACAACGCCACTCTGATGATCCCGAGAAAGGCGTTTTCCCGCTACGGCACCTCCTCCGAGAAGGCGATCTACGATATCCTGAGCTTCATCGAAAAGGACCGCAAGGCGACTCCCGACTCAGCCGCTCCCGCAGCGACCGCACAGGCTGAGTCCGCCGCGCAGAGCGAGACTGCCGCGCAGGAAGAAGCCACCGCCGCCCCCGCCGCCGAAGCCACACAAGCTCCCGCGCAGGACGAAGAAGTGATCTCCTACAGTGTGCAGAACCAGTAAGACAGTTAGGAGTTAGGAGTTAGGAGTTAGAAGTTAGAAGTTAGGAGTTAGGAATGAAGGGCGGGCGTTGCCCGCACCTAATTTGTATAATACGCATGAAATAATAACGCTTACGACCCTTTTATAGAGTTGCAAGCGTTATATTTTTTTCAATATATAATTGTTTGAGCACAGCGAGTAACCGAAACTCCTCACTCCTCACTTCTAACTCCTCACTCCTCACTCCTAACTATCAAACAACCGTAACCGTTCTGGTCACGCGGGTCTTTAAATGGAAGTCGTCGGTGATGGTGTAGCTGATGTAATACACGCCGGGCTTGTCGGTCAGGACGTCGCCCGCGATCTTAACGCGGCTCGTGATATCATTGCCGCAGATGTCGGCGGCGGTCACACCCGCTTTAGGGTCAAAGGAGTTGCCCTTTTTCAGCTCAACGTCCTCTGCGCCCGTGATCGTCGGCATTTTGCCGAGATACGGATTCCCCTCGGTGTCGTCGGTGGGGTCCCACTTCGCGTCCGTGGGTATCTTCACCGCGGCGGGCTTGCCCAGCGGATCGGCGTTTTTATCCGCGTCGATGACGTGGACAGGGGTATCGACGTCGCAGTTCTTCAGGATCCAGTATACGTCCGAGACCATCATGCGCACACAGCCCTGAGAGGCAGGCTCGCCGAGCTTGTTGAACTCAGCGGCGTCCAGATCGTTATGCGCAGGGGTGATGTAGGGTACGCTGTGGAACAGGTACGGGCCCGAGAAGCCCGAGACGAACATGCCGTAGACGTCGCCGTACAGCGGGTGCCACGGCTCCTGGAAGTAGATCGAGAAATCGCCCGTGATGGTGATATCGCTGCCGCCTGTACCGCAGGAGCAGACCATCGCCCTGACAGGCACAGTGAACTCGCCGTTCTCGTCCTTGGTGTAGGCGGTGACGGTGTTGGTGCGGCGGTTGACAGTCAGGCTGTAGATATCCCTGTTGCCTGTCGCGATATTTTTTGCGAGGATATCCTCATTCGCCTTGATCGCGGTCGTCACCTCGTCGGGACGGTCAGGCTCGGGGTTCTGCGTGACATGGAAGGTACACTCTGCCGAGAAGTTCCGTGAGGAAGCGGTGACGGTCGCCGTTCCGACAGAGAGCGCGTCGGTATGACCCGCCGAATCCACCCGCACGACAGACGGGTCGGAGGATTCAAACGCGACCTCTTTCATGTCGATGGCGGAGGGCATGGTGAGCATGTAGATATCGCCCGTGAGCACCTCCATCGTCGCGGGAGCGCCGTCCTTCATCTGCAGGCTGACAGCTCCGTTGTCCTCATGCTTGTTTTTGATGTCGATGAAGCGCCAGATCACCAGCCCGACCAGCGCGACCAGCACGATGACTGCCGCCGTGATCGCTATGATTGCTTTTGTATTGCGTGTTTGATTATAACGGTACTTGGTACCGTATCTCATAATTTTCATCGGTTTCATAGTCATGATTATACACAATTATGCACGATTTATCAAGTTACAGTTTTTTACTCGCCTAAGTCATTGAAAATCGCCCGATACCATGCTACAATAGCGGTATGAAAGATTTTTGTATTTACTCAAAGAAATGCAGCTCCTGCCACCTGTGCAATCTCAGTATGGCGGAGCAGCTGCGCTATAAAGAGAATATCTGCCGCAGGACGGTGGGCAGGCTGTGCCGTGTCGAGCCGATCACCCCCTCGCCCAAGACCGAGGGCTACCGCAACAAGGCGCAGTTCGTCTTTAAGCGCGAGGGCAAACGGATCGTCAGCGGTCTGTACAAGTCCTCGACCCACAGCGTCATGGTCGCTCAGTCCTGCACGGTCTGCTCCGATACGGCGAATGAGATCGTCAGATCACTGTGCAAGCTGTTTTTCAGCTTCAAGGTCATGCCCTACGACCCCTACACGGGCAGAGGGTGGCTCAAGAGCGTGGTGATCCGTGAAGCCGTCGGCACGGGCGAGGTCATGGCAGTCATCAACGGTGCCGACGCCGTTTTCCCCGCCAAGCGCACCTTCGCGACAGCCCTGCAAAAGGCATGTCCCGCGCTCACCACCGCCGTGTGTACCGTCAACCGCGACCAAAAGAAGCTCTTCACGGGCAAGCAGAGCGAGGTCCTCTTCGGCAAGGGCAGTATCACCGATATCCTGTGCGGCGAAAAATTCATCATCTCCCCCTCGTCGTTCTACCAGATCAACCATGATCAAACGGAACAGCTCTATCAAAAAGCGATCGAACTCGCACAGCTCAGCGGCAGAGAGTGTGTCCTCGACGCCTACTGCGGGGTAGGCACCATCGGCATCGTCGCCGCAAGACACGCGAAAGCCGTCCACGCCGTAGAGCTGAACCCCGCCGCTATCGCAGACGCCAAGCGCAACGCAAAGCTCAACGGTATCGAGAATATCCGCTTTATCTCAGCCGACAGCAAGGACTACGCCAAAGCGCTCGCAGAGGACGGCGAACACATCGACGTCGCCTTCATCGACCCGCCCCGAGCGGGGTGCTCCGCGTCCTTCCTCAAGTCGCTCGCAAGGCTCTCCCCCGACCGTATCGTCTACATCTCCTGCAATCCCGAAACGCAGGCGAGGGATATCAAAGTGCTCGGCAGGCTCGGCTACAAGGCACAGGTCTGCTACCCCTATGATATGTTCCCCCACACTAATCACACAGAGTGCGCCGTGCTCTTGAACAAATCGACGCCCTGACCGCCCCTGTCCGCAGGGCGATCTCTTGACAAATCCCGGTCGTCTGACAAAGCAATATCATGACATAAGAAAACACGCAAGGAAGCTCCCTGCGTGTTATTTCTTTTATGGAATAATAATTCAGCCTATCAGTACCGTTCTCCGATCGGATACGGCGTGGACATATTGCCCAAGTAGCGCTGGAGCAGGCTGACGTCCAGAATATCCAGGCTCAGGTCGCTGTTTACGTCGCCGCGCGCCAAGATCACGTCGTCATGAGGGGTCTCGATATACGCAACCATGCGCTGTACCGTCGTCGCGTCGATCGTATCCACCGTGCCGTTGCCGTCCGCGTCGCCGAGGATCAGCACGGGAGCGGCGGGCTTCGAGGTCACATGGCTCACGCCGCCCGAGCCCTCTACCGTGACGGTATACTGCTTCTTGATATTGTTGTTGGATTTGACGGTGATCGTCGCCTGACCCTCCGATACGGCATAGATCATGCCGTTTGCGTCCGCAGTGACCACGTCCTCGTCACTGCTCGAATAGGTAAACGAGGCGAGCGCGTTAGTGGGGCGCACGTCGGGAGCGATATGGAAGATCGAGCCCACGCCCATCTTCGCGCCAACCTTATCCGTCGTATCCCACGGGATATAGTAGTTCGTCAGCGCGGAAGCCGAGGAATAATGCGACTGCGCGGTGTTCTTGCCGAAGGAATTCGTGTCGGAACAGCCGACGGTCGTGTTGCTCTTGATCGTGGTCGCCGTCGTGGTGGAAGTGAGCCAGATACCCGACGACGAGCAGTTGCGGATACGGTTCCAGCGGACGTTGCCGACCGTAGAGCCGTTGACAAACAGACCGATATTCTTCGTATTCATGATATCGTTGTCCTCGATCTTGTCGATGCTCATGTCATAGATACCGATGCCGTATTTGCCGCAGTTCGAAATGCGGTTGAAGCGCACGTTATTGACCTTGCCGCCGTTGGTTCCGTCGAGCTGGATACCGTTGACCTCAGCGCCGCTGATCACATTGTAGCTGACGGTGGACGCGCTCGCGTTGCCGCGCACGACGATACCGTAGTAGTTGTCGCTGTGGACAGTGTTCTTCGAGCAGACGATCTCGTTATCCGAGACCGATACATTGCGCGTATCCTCCAAGCGGATACCGTTTCCGCGCACGTCGATGATGTTGTCGTGGATCGACGCGCCGTCGATATAGTAGTCGCCCGCGGGCAGTCCGCCGCTCTCGTCGTTCTTATCGACGGGAGATTTCGCGGTGAGCTTCTCGCCCAGCACAGCGATGCCCTGACTGGAGTAGGAAGCGTATTTATCATCTGTCGTGCCGATATCGCTGAGCACGTTGTACGCGATGGTGATATTGGATTTGCCCGGTGTCTGATACGCGTCGGAAGCATGGCTCTGCGTGCCGCCCTTTGAAGCTAATTTGCTTGACAGATAGGTACAGCCGCCGGGCTCTGAGTACAGGGTGATACCGCGGGGCGAGTTCTTGATCAGGTTCTTCGTGATATTCACGTTCGTCCAATTAAGCCCCTGTATCGCGATACTGCTCATATCCACAAAGGCGTTAAAGCGGATCGTAATATTGTCGTGCGGACGGTTATGCACCGCCGTATGCGAGCCGATCGCGCGGGGCATGTCCTCAAAATAGCAGTTCTCGATCAGCGCGTTGGTGATGGGCAGATCCTCGCTCCTGCCGTTGGTGATATGGAAGGGGTGAAGCACGTCGAGCTGGATCGCCTCATAGCCGTAGTTGCCGGGGGTCAGCTGCTGATCCTTGAAAACGCAGTCGCGGATGATCAGTCCGTCTACCCCCGCGAACTCCGTCATATGCCCCTCCTTCTCGTGCAGGACGGTCACGCCCTCCATCTTGAAATTCTTGGTATGGAAGGCTTTGATGATGGTGTTCTCGCCGTAATTGCCGTCAAAGGTGCCGCCGACCACGGTGATGTTCTCATACGCGTAGCCTGTCACGCCGGTATCGACGCCGTCCTCGCTGCCGACGCGCAGCATATTGCCCGCGCCCGCGCCCTCACGCATGAGCGTCACGTCGCTCAGATCGAGCGTCGTGTTGCTGTAGATCTTCAAACCGTATCTCATATCATAGGTGCCCTTCGGCACGACGACCGTATAAGGCATGTCGGCTGTCGCGTGGTCTGCCGCGTCATTCAGCGCGTCCTGTACCGCGCGGCTGAAGCCGTAATCGTCGATGAAGTCCTCTCTGACGTAGATATAGCCCTCCTCTACCTCGGGAGCCGCTGAAGCGGAGACCGCCGCCATTGAGAACAACAGCGCTATCGTGAGCAGCAAACTGATACCGTGCCTGTATATCTTTTTCAATCCGATCACCTCTTTATGGTTCTGATTATACTTTACGCTAACCGCTGATAAAAGTCAACAAAAAGGCGGTAACAATCCTGTATTTTTCCGAGAATCTTGTCAAAATGGATTGTAAAACCGATTTCAGTGTGGTAAACTGATAGTATCAAAAAACATTTGAACGCGGAGTGGCGGGGATGCCCCTGTCACTCTGCTTCAACGTGAATGAGGAAGTGTAGAAAATGAGTATAGGCAAAAAGAGCGTATCTGTCCTGCTCGCGGTGCTGATGATCCTGACCGTCATGACGGTCGGCGTCGTCCCCGGCACGGTCAAGACGCAGGCGGCAAGCTGGAACGGCTACAACTACGGCGGCGGCACGCTGTACGGCTCGAGCTCCTTCTTAGAGGTATTCGGCATCGACTATGACGAGTACATGAACTGGATGGACACCCACGACAAGGACAGTGCCAACCCCAACTACTACTTGGGCACCCCCTACGCCCACAACGACCACCGCAACCCCCGCGGCGACTGCGCGGGCGCGAGAGGCGCGTATGACTCCCCCGGCGTAGCGGCGATGAACTGCACGGGCTTTGTATGGCATGTGCTGTACAAGTCGGCGGTCGCGTCGGGCGCTCCGAGCTACAAGATCAACCGTCTGAGCGTCATGGGCGGCGTGCCCGCTTCATGGATCAACTACGGCGTCAACCGTATCTGGTTCGACTCCGTCGACGACGCCTACGACTCGGGCGTTCTCGAGAAGGGCGATCTGATGTGGCTGTACGGCACAGGCGACAACCACAACGCCATCTTCTACGGCGACAGCCCCGAGGATTGGATCTACTGGGACAGCGCGGGCGAACGCAACCGCTACTGCGAAGTACACGCCATCGGCGAGAGCCGCGGTCTGTGGGTCGCGAAGGTCACCCAGCCCAACAAGATCGAACTGCAGATCGACTCCGCTTCGGGCGGCAGCGGCGTCAAGTTCGGCACTAAATACATGATCTTTGACAGCAAGGCAAAGGCGCAGGCTGTCATCAATAACCCCGACAACGACGCGGCGTGGGAGGAGCGCGAGGGCACCATCGTTCTCGACAAGAACGGTCACGGCTGCTTCCGCACCCAGAGCGCTCCCGCCGCAAAGGATTTATGGCACGGCTCCTCTCCCTACACCTCTCACAGCTACTTTGACTCCGACGCGAAACGCGTCAACAGCCAAAAGACCTACTACGCGGTTCAGTGGAGCCACGGCTCGGGCATTTCTGAGGACAATACTATTCACGAGTTCACCGACTCAGGCAAGCGCACCGGCTCGGGCTACCGTATCTTCAACTTCTACGCGCCGATCAAGGTCGATACCCCTCAGATGAGCAGTATCAAGGCGGTCTCCGACGGTATCCAGATGAAATGGGACGCCGTCAAGGGCGCGTATAAATACCGCGTTTACTACAAGAACGCGAAGGGAAGCTGGACAAGACTGACAGAGACAAAGTCCACCTCCTTCCTCGATACCAAGGTCAGCCGCGGTCAGAGCTTCATCTACACGATCCGCTGCTTGGATCAGTACAACAACTTCATCAGCGACTTTGACCCGAACGGCTGGCGCGGAACGTACCGGTACCTCGACACGCCTGAGATCACCGAGCTCCACAGCACTCCCGAGGGCGTGAACATCACATGGGGAGCGGTCGAGAACACCATCGACGAATCCCCCGTCCAGTACCGCGTCTACTACAAGAACGCTAAAGGCGGCTGGACAAGAATGGCGCAGACCGCCGATACCTCCTATGTAGACGACGTGGTCGGCAACGGCAAGTCCTACACCTACACCGTTCGCTGTGTGGATCAGGACGGCGACTTTGTCAGCAAGTACAACACCACCGGCTGGAAATACACCTATGAGGGCTTAGAAGCGCCGACTGTCACTGCCGTCGCAGAGCCCGAGGGCGTGCGTCTGACATGGGACGCTGTCGAGGGCGCTGTGAAATACCGCGCGTACTTCAAGAGCAGCTCAGGCGACTGGAAGAGCATGGGCGAGACCGAGAGCACCGAATTCCTTGACGACGACGTCTACCCCGGTACCGAATACACCTACGCTGTGCGCTGCATCAACTCAAAGGGCTACTCCGTCAGCGATCTGTCAGACAGAGTGACAGCGACCTATAAGGGCGTAGACACCCCGCAGATGACCCTGATCGAGAACGATCCCGAGGGCATCCGCATGCAGTGGGAGCCCGTCGAGGGAGCGACTCTCTACCGTATCTATTACAAGAACAGCAAGGGCAGCTGGACGAGAATGGCGCAAACCACCGAGACCGAGTATCTCGACACTGAGCTCGACCTCGGCGACAACTTCTACTACACCATCCGTTGCGTCAACGCCGCCGGCAGCTTCATGAGCGACTACAGCAAGACAGGCTGGAAGGGCACCTACAGCGGCGTGGATATCCCCGAGCTGACCTCCGTTGTCAGCGAAGAGGGCGGCGTCCGACTGACATGGGAGCCGACCGAGGGCGTAGCGGCATATCGCCTGTATCACAAGAGCGAAAGCGGCTGGACAAGGATCGCCGAGGTATCGGGCAACGAGTACCTTGATACTGCCGTAGAACTCGGCACAAGCTACACCTACACCATTCGCTGTGCCAACAGCCGCGGCGACTTCATCAGCGACTTCAGCCGCGCGGGCTGGACCGTGTTCCACGGCGAGGAACCGCAGTTCCCTCTCAATGATAACGAAACGCCGATCATCTCCCCCAACTGATCGGAACGAACGACAGTTTTGATACAGATTCCTGATGATAATGTTTATCGGAATTGGTATCAGCATATTCAAAACACAGCAGGAGCTTTTCACAGGCTCCTGCTTTTTTTGTCCTCTGTCAGCCCGCGTCCGTCAGAAACAGGAATACTCCCGAGTACTCATACTAATCCTTGATAAAAAGATTTAATCAGATATTAGTGATATATTTCGGATAGCGCGACGGGAGACGCAGACAGGCTGGCGCCTGTCAAGGAGCCTCATCTGTATTCCGTCCGAACATGCACCCCTCTCCCTCTTCCCGCATAGGATAACAGCAAGAGTTTAATTCTATGATAAGGAATTGATATATATGGATTCGGATATCATCATCGGACTGTTGATCCCGTTTGTCGGCACCGCCTTAGGCGCCGCGGCGGTATTCTTCATGAAAAAAGCCCTCAGTCAAAGGGTATCGCGCGCGCTGACAGGCTTTGCGGCAGGCGTGATGACGGCGGCGTCCGTCTGGAGTCTTATTATCCCCGCCATCGAGCAATCCCAGCACTGGGGACGGCTGTCGTTCCTGCCCGCCGTGATCGGCTTCTGGGCGGGCATTCTCTTCCTGCTGTTGATCGACCGCCTGATTCCCCGCCTGCGCCGCTTCTCTGACGGCAAGAAAAGCCCCCTCTCCCGCACCGCCATGATGGTGCTGGCGGTCACGCTCCACAATATCCCCGAGGGCATGGCGGTCGGCGTAGCGTACGCGGGCTTCTTAGCAGGCAGGGGCAGTATCACGTCGGCGGGCGCGCTGGCGCTGGCGACAGGTATCGCGATACAGAATATCCCCGAGGGCGCAATCATCTCCATGCCGCTGCACGCACACGGTCACAGCAAGGGCAGAGCCTTTCTCGGCGGAACGCTGTCGGGTGCTGTAGAGCCGATCTTTGCCGCTCTCACGCTCCTGCTCGCCGAGCTGATCATCCCCGCCATGCCCTGTCTGCTGTCCTTTGCCGCGGGCGCGATGATCTGCGTGACGGCAAGGGAGCTGATTCCCGAGATGATGGAGGACGAAAGCTCCTATATCGGCGTACTGTGCTACGCCTTAGGCTTCACCGTCATGATGGCGATGGACGTAGCGTTAGGATAATAGTGAGGAGTTAGAAGTTAGAAGTTAGGAGTGAGGAGTTAGGAGTTGATGGTGGACTTCGTCCACACCTGAATTATAGAGAATGAGATAAAAATAACGCTTGCAGCTTTGAACAAAGAGCCGCAAGCGTTTTGCTTTTTCTGCTGTTATATCAATCTAAAACGCGTCAGCGTTTTCCAACAACTTCTCACTCCTAACTCCTAACTTCTCACTTCTCACTTCTCACTCCTCACTCCTAACTCCTCACTAACAAAAGCTCCTAACTTCTCACTCCTAACAAAGTTCAAAACTTAAGATCATACCAGAGCAGGAAGGCATAGATCGCGTAGACGCGGTTCCACAACAGGCTTTCACCGCCGACAAAGCGCTCCCACATCGCTTTCATTGCGTCCTGATCGAAGAATTTCTGCGAGGACTCGCCGAACAGCTTTTCCTTCACAGGCTGATTGTATCGCTCGTCAGAGAGCCACTGTCTGACCGGCACGGGGAAGCCGACCTTCTTGCGGAACGCGGACTCATGCGGCAGCATACTGCTCGCCGCCTTGCGGAACACATACTTGTTCTGTCCCTCAAGGAACTGATACTCCGCGGGGATACGGCTGGCGACCTCAAAGAGCCGGTAATCGGAGAACGGCGTGTGCAGCTCGATCCCGCAGGCGGTAGACGTGCGGTCGGTATTGAGGTAGATATCGCCCTCGAGCCAGAAGGAGATATCCATCGTCAGCTTAGAGTGGAGCTGACCTTCGCCTTTCGCTTCTTCCCACAGCGCCGTCAGCGGATCGGACGCCTTGACAGAGGTATCATAATCGCGCATGAGCGATTTCACAACGTCCTCGGACATGATATGCGAGCAGGTCAGATAGACCCAGTCGCTCGGGATCTCGCGCTTGTGGGCGTTATAGCCGCCGAAGAATTCGTCGATACCCTCGCCCGAGTAGACGACGTCCGCGTGCTCCTTGACCGCCTGACAGCCCAGCGAGAACGCCACAGCGGAAGCGTCGCCCAGGGGCTGACCCATCTTATCCATCACGGTAGGGATACGCTCGAAGTACTCTTCGGGAGAGATCATCTTCACGCGGAAGCCCTTGTTCAGATGCTCGGCGGTCTCTTGTGCAAGGTGCGCTTCGCTGAAATCCGCTTCCTCATAGCCGACGGTGTTGGCGCACTGCGCGTCGGACGCGGCAAGCAGGAACGAAGAATCCACGCCGCCCGAAAGGAACGACTCCTTATACGGCAGCTCGGTATCCTCACGCTCCTCGGTGAAGATCTCCTTGACGACCGCTTTGATCTCCTCGGCGAAGTCGTCGATGGACTTGTCCTTTTCGGGACGGAACATCGGCTTGAAATAGCAGTGTACCGTCACCGTCTTGCCGTTCCACTCCGCGTAGTGACCGGGCATGAGCTTGTACACGCCCTGATAGAAGGTCTCCTCGCCGATCGGATAGCCGTAGAACAAATACTGCTGGAGCATGCGCAGGTTCAACCGCTTCTCAAAACGGCTGTCGGACGCGATCGCGTCGATGTCGCCCGAGCAGAGCAGCTCGTCGCCGACCTGAGCATAGAACATCTGCTTCTGACCGACCTGATCGCGGAACACATAGAGCTTATCCGCTTTTTCATCATAGACAGCAAAGGCGAACGCGCCGTACAGGTGCATCGGGATATCCGTGCCCCATTTCTCAAAGCCCTTGATCAAAATCTGCTGTTCACGCTCGTCGCGGCTGAGCGGCAGAGCGACATTGAGCTCCGCGCACAGCTTCTTATAATTGCGGATATAACCGCTGAAATACCTGATCTGAACCGTGTTTTCCATATTACCCCTCCATGTCGGATTTTGTCAAAATTATACCACCGCAAAAAGCCGCCGTCAATATCTTTACAAAGGCAAAACACAGCGTTATAATATCTGTAACGATTGTAACAAAGGAGTGGCATTATGGAATACAGAAGATTTGACGACAAGCTGTATGTCAGGCTCGACAAGGGCGACGAGGTGATTGCGGCGCTGACGAGCGTATGCGAGTGGGAGAACCTGACCATCGCCCAGATACAGGGCATCGGCGGGTGCGAGAGCGTGACCGTCGGCGTGTTTGACGAGGAGAAGAAGGTGTACAACGAAACGACCGTCACCGGCACGCTCGAGATGACCGCCCTCGACGGCAATCTGACCTACTATCAGGAGAAGCCCTATCTGCACCTGCACGCGGCGTTCGCCTATCGTGAGGACGGCGCGATCAAGCCCCTGTCGGGTCATCTGCTCAAGGCGGTCATCGGACTGACGGGCGAGATCGTCATCACCCCCTCAAACGGCAGGATCAGCAGAAAGTTCATCGAGGAGCTGGGCATCCGCGTATGGGACTTTGAATGATCGCTCACAAGCTTTCCCTGCCCATTCACAGACAGCAGCAACAGCCGCACTCACCCCATAATCGCTGTAGATAAGCGAAAAATCCAATCAAAGCAAGTCAAAGACGGACGTAAAACCTGCGGGTTCGCGTCCGTCTTTTTGCACGGATTTATTCATATTTTCGCCATGTTTTATTCACGAAATGTCCGTAGACAATAATGGGAGAATTTGCTATACTTTCTATAATGTCAATTTTGCGCCGAAACAGATCGCGGCGCGAGAGTACTTGTTTTTTGCATTTTTTGAGGTAATTTATGAAACGATTACTGATTTTCCTTTTATGCTCCTTGATGGCGCTGAGCTCCCTGAGTATCGCCGTCGGAGCGGCTGAGACCGATACCGCCGACGTCGCGGCAAATGTTGAAGTCACCGACGAAGCGGCGGATATCGAGGCTGCGGACGTTGCGGCTGATACCGATATCGCAGAAAGCGGCGCCGAAGCCGACGACCTCTCCGACACGGGCTATACGCTGTTGAGTGAGGCGCAGTTTCAGAGCAAGCTTAGCGCCCTGCGCTCCAAATATCCCAACGGCAGCGTATGGGAGGGTCTTTACTACGAGGACGGCTATGTGAAAGCGACCACCTGCTGGGCATATGCCGCGCAAATGCTGTATGAGATCTTCGGCGTTCGATTCTACGGCGACCGCATGCTCGACAACAAATATTACGACACGAGCGGTATCACCGCGGGCGACTGGGTGCGTATCGACTGGGATTCCCACTCCATCTTCATCACCAAGGTCACCGGCGACGGCGTATACTACACCGACGGCAACGGCACGGGCATATACAATCAGGTGCGCTGGGACGGCTTCTACTCCTGGTCGGAGCTCAATTCCCGCTTCTCCTACCGTCTGCACCTGCCCGGCAACGACCTCATGGGCGTAGAAACCACCCACACTATCGCCTACAACGCGAACGGCGGCAGCGGCAGCGTATCGTCTACGACCCTCACCGCGGGCAAGGGCTTCACCGTCAAGGACAGCAGCTTCTCCCGCTCGGGCTACTCCTTTGAGGGCTACACCGTCAAGCGCTCCTCCGACAACAAATGGTTCTGTCTAGGCGGCAAGGGCTGGCAGAGCGAGAGCGATATCATCAACAACGGCTACGAGTACGCTATCTACTATCCGGGCGAATCCTACAAAATGAGCGCGAACTGGCTGGGCGAGTACACCGCCTCCACCACCTTCACCTTCTACGCTCAGTGGTTGCCCTACACCTCCACTCTCGAATTCGCTGCCAACTACAGCGGCTACAACTACATGCTCGGCTCCGACTTAAAGAGCGGCTATGACAAATACATCTATCCGCGTGATACCTCCGTATACTCCGTATCGGTCGACAGCACAGAGAAGCTGAACAACGCAAGTTCCCTGAAGATCACCGGTAAATCGGCAGGCTCAATGGGCAAGGATCTGGCGTTCATCACCTCGACCAACAAGGGCTACGGCAACGGCTACAGCCCCGCGGGAGTCGTCGGCGACGACGCGACCTTTACCCTGCACTTCTACGCCAAGTCAAGCGTAGACGGCGCGAAGATGTATTTCAGATGGGGCTATACGTCGGAGTTCGTCTCCGTCACCCTGTCAAAGAACTGGAAAACCTACGCCGTTGATATTCCGAAGAACCGCTACTGCGGCTACGCGATCCACCCCTACTTTGACAAAGCAGGCACCTACTACCTCAACTCCCTCGCGCTGAGCGATATCCCGTGGGTCTCCAACGTCATTCCCGAGAGCGGCACATGGGCGGCTTCCTCGATGAAAGTCACACGCGGCGACGCTCCCGGCACTCTGCCGACTCCCAAGCGCGACGGCTACACCTTCGACGGCTGGTATACGGCGGCGGCGGACGGCGAGGAAGTCACCGCACAGAGCGTGATCGACGAACCCACCCTCAGGCTCTATGCCCACTGGCGCAAGAACGTATCCTATGAGCCGATCAAAACCGTCAAGTACAACGGTCACATGTATGAGCTGTACGACAACGCCCTCGAATGGGAGGACGCGTCGCTCTTCTGCGCGATGATGGGCGGCCATCTGGTCACTCTGTCGGACAGCGCTGAGAACGATTTCGTCTATGATATGATCCGCGACCGTCAGGGCTACTGCTGGATCGGCTTATACTGTGCCGATGAAAAGACCGACTGGCAGTGGGTGGACGACACCGAGCTCAGTTCCTACAACAAGTGGTATAAGAGCTCCTACGCCACCACCGACACGGGAGAGTATCACGGCATGCTGTACGCGATGAACTTCGGCACCACCCCCTACGCTTCAACGTGGGATAAATGCGTGGGCAGCAACTACTTCTGCTCCTACTACGGCTATCATAACTCCTACTTCATCTGCGAGTATGACGACCCGTATTTCCTCGGCGATATCGACGGCAGCGGCGAGGTCGATTCCCTCGACGCGCTGACGATCCAGCGCCACTGCGCGGGGATGGCAACAAGCACCGATGAGAACCGCTTCAAATATGCCGATGTCAACGGCGACGATGCGGTCGATATCATCGACGCCACCCTCATCTGCCGCTATCTTGCAAAACAGGGGACCGATTACGCTATCGGAGAATGGATCAGATAAACCATAAACAAAGTAAGCGCTGATTAATTACTATGTCATTGCGAGGGCTTTCAAAGGGTCCCCGGCACGCCCCTGCGTGTTGGGGAGAGGAGGAGCCGCCACATGAGGTCAAGGCATACCAACCGGATATGCTTACCGAATACGGCGCGCGACGACGACGTGGCTTTGTGGGATTCCCACGGTCGCTTAGTCGCTCCCTCGGAATGACTGCAAAATGAAAATTGCATTAATCAGTATTTACCTTAATCATGTTTCTCAATAAACTACTTGACACATCGGTTACCCGGTGCTAATATAATAGTGTCAGAAGACAAACTGACAACTGAATAATCTTCGGGGTAGGGTGAAAGTCCCAACCGGCAGTATAGTCTGCGAGCCGCTGTCGAAGGCGGCATGATACGGTGTGATTCCGTAACCGACGGTAAAGTCCGGATGAGAGAAGATATGATTGTAAAACGATGCTCCGTAGGTACCCGAACCTGCGGAGTTTTCTTTTACAAAATTCCGATCATGTCTTGCGTTTTTCGCAAAGGAGAAACCATGTCAACCGCCAAAAAATCCAATTCCTACCGCCTGCGTATGCTCACCACCACCGCCATGCTCGGCGCGATGGCGGGACTGCTGATGCTGATCGAGTTCCCGCTGGGCTTTATCGCGCCCTCGTTCTACAAGATCGATCTGTCAGAGGTCCCCGTCATGATCGGTGCCTTCGCCTTCGGTCCGATACAGGGCATCGTGATCGAGCTGATCAAGCTGCTGATCAAGCTGATCATCAAGGGCACCTCGACAGGCTTTGTCGGAGAGCTGGCGAACTTCATCATCGGCGCCGCGATGGTGATCCCCGCGGGCGTCATCTACCGCCGCAAAAAGACGAAGAAGAGCGCGATCATCGGTATGGCGGTCTCCACCGTCACCATGTCGGTCGTCGGCGTGTTCCTCAACGCCTACGTCATGATCCCGCTGTACTCCGCCTTCATGCCGATCGAGCAGATCGTGGAAGCGGGCAAGGCGATCATTCCGTGGGTCAGCAACACCTTCACGTTCTGCCTATTCTGCGTACTGCCGTTCAACCTGATCAAAGGCGTGATCGTGTCGGTCATCGTCGCGATCATCTACAAGCCCCTCTCCCGCCTGATCCATAAAGGGATCGAATAATACTAATCCTTAATAAAAACCTTTATCATCTATTGCGCTATATTTCGTATAGCTTTGTTGTCGTCGTTCGCTGTACTCGGTAGGCATATCCGGTTGGTATGCCTTGACCTCGTGCCGCGACTTCTCCTCTCCCTACAACGCGAGGCGTTGTAGGGACCCCGGAAGTGACAGGCGCCAGCCTGTCTGCGTCTCCCGTCGCGCTATCCGAAATATATCACTAATATCTGATTTAATCTTTTTATCAAGGATTAGTATAAATCAGACCGATAGGCTCTTGATTGAAAATCAGTATGTCCGCGATCCCCTGCTTTTGCAGGGGATTTTCATTTACAAAGCCTTCCGCTTTTGATATAATAGAACCGCATCAAACATAAAGGAGTGCTTTTCTTGCGAGATCGCGATAACGAGAAAGAATATCTGGAATGTGAACAGCGATGGGTCTATTTCCTGCTGATCACGGCGGCAGGGTGGTTCGGCGCGTATACCTTCATCCTGCGCGGCGGCGTATTCTGTAACGCCCAGACCGCGAACGTCGTGCTGTTCGCGATTGCTCTCGGGCAACAGCGCTGGACGGACGCGCTTTATCTGCTCATTCCCATCGGCGCGTACTTTCTCGGCGCGTTCGTATCGGAGCTGCTCGGCAAGACCGTCAAGCGTTTCCGACTGCTGCGCTGGGACACGATCCTGATCGGCGTCGAGATTCTCGTCATCATCGGGCTGGGATTTCTCCCTCAGAACGCGCCCGATCAGATCTGCCAGATCGCCCTGAATTTCATCTGCTCCATGCAGTTCAACACCTTCCGTCAAGTCAAGGGTATCCCCGCGGCGACCACCTTCGTCACCAACCATATCCGTCAGGTCGGCTCCCATCTGGCAAAGTACATTCGCCATCATGAAAGCGAGTCGGCAACAAGGCTTATCACCCACGGGCTGTTGATCCTGTTCTTTGCCGTAGGCGCCGCGATCGGCACGATATGCTGTACCCTGTTCGGCTACCGCTCCATCTGGGGCAGCGTGCTTATCCTGCTCGTCATCTTCATCCGCCTTGCGATCGCCGACCGCTCCTATGAGAAGGAGCTGCTCAGCCGCGTACCCCACGGTCACTGAGCGTCGCATATACAGCAAAAGGCTTCCCTGATACGTTGGTATCGGGAAGCCTTCTTTATATCTATTTTTCCAAAGGAGTTGTCGATCAGATCAGCGCGGCAACCGCCTTCTCGACCTCTTTCATGTCGGCGGTCGGCTCAAAGCGCGCTACTACGTTGCCCTCGCGGTCTACGAGGAACTTGGTGAAGTTCCACTTGATGTCGGGGCTGTTCTTATAATCCTTGTTGGCTTTCTTCGCCATCGCCTTCATCGCGAGCGCCGCTACGCCCTTGCCGAAGCCCTCAAAGCCCTTCTGACTCTTCAAATAGGTGTACAGCGGCAGTTCGTTCTCACCGTTGACGTCGCTCTTCTTCATCTGCGGGAATTTGGTGTTGTACTTGAGAGAGCAGAACTCGTGGACCTCTTCATCGGTGCCGGGGGTCTGACCCGCAAACTGGTTGCAGGGTACGTCGATGATCTCAAAGCCCTGGTCGTGGTACTTCTCATACATCTGCTCCATCGGCTCATAGTGCGGAGTGAAGCCGCAGCCGGTAGCGGTGTTGACAATGAGCATGACTTCGCCCTTGTAATTTGCGAGCGGATACTCGTTGCCCTGAAAGTCGTACAGTGTAAAATCATAGATGTTTGCCATAAATATACCTCCTGAAATGATATTTGATACTAATCCTTGATAAAAAGATTTAATCAGATATTAGTGATATATTTCGGATAGCGCGACGGGAGACGCAGACAGGCTGGCGCCTGTCAAGGAGC
>CADBYC010000043.1 GCA_902798755.1 uncultured Ruminococcus sp.
TGTCGTCTGTAACGGCAGGAAGGTCAAAGCCGTAGTAGACCCTACCCTGACGCGACATTTTGATACCGCGCGCGGTATACCCGCAGGGGAGGTCTACAACGGTCCTGTCGGAGAAGGACTTGATTAGATTGTTGACGATCTGAAAGCGGGAATCCGTTAAGACGGTGTAAATGGGAAACAACCGCTTCACCTTTTCTACCAACTCCGCAGGAACCCGATCGTTGTCCTTTGCGTCAGCGAATCCTCCGAATCCCAGAGCGCCGATAAGCTGTCGGGAATCTTCATCACCTGCGGCAGCATGTAACTGTATGCAGGATTTCGCGGTATTGAATACGGGATTGACGATTTCTCTTAATTCTTGTACGTTATCCATCATTATCATTCCTTTCTCATTTGCTTTGATTTATCATCGTCATGATAACAGAAAACAACAGACTTGTCTATATGCCCCGACAGAAAATCAGTAAACTTCTTCAATCAGTTGAGACTGATTTTTTGGCGCACGGAACAATACGGCATACCCATACCGCCCATCATTACATTGAACAAACAGCTTGTTGTTTCCGTCATAGACCCCTCAAATGGTCTGTTTACAAAGTAGGTTGATTTTATCTAATTGAATATCGCTTTTGATAATACTAATCCTTGATAAAAAGATTTAATCAGATATTAGTGATATATTTCGGATAGCGCGACGGGAGACGCAGACAGGCTGGCGCCTGTCAAGGAGATAATGGTTTTTATTAAGGATTAGTATAAAAGGTCCTGCAAAGGTATTTTGATATATCCTTTCCGACAAGTGAAAGGCGTTTTCAGCAATAAGCTCGGATACACTCTGAAATATACGCCGCTGTGCCTTCGCCGCGCTTGTCGATGTTCTTCTTGAAGCGTTCATCAGCTACGTACATCTGCCCCAATGCCGCGAGGATCTCATTGGTGCAGGTGTAAAAATTGTGCGTGATACACTGCCGCAATCTCTCTACCTGTAATATCGCGGCGTCGCTGTCGGGAGACGCCCCGTTACGTTTAAGCTCGGCAAAGCCTTCCATCACTTCGTCCAATAACGAGATCGCTTTTTCAAGATCTGCGCCGTTTTCCTCGCTCTCTCTGTAAGCGTCGGTATCGCCCCAACGCTCCCTGACTTCCTCTGCGTACAGATTCTTCCATTGTTCATATTCATTGTTTCTCATAGAATCGTCTCCTTGATCACTATTTGTATTATTCATTCTCTTAGCTTTGGATCGTTTCCAATTTCACTTTGAACGAGATCATGCGGGGCGTGTCGATCGTATCGAATTTGATCAGGTGAGCGCCCTTATCAGGGTCAACGTCCGCGACCGTGCCCTCGCCGAAAACGGCATGGCGCACGCGCTGTCCGATCGGCAGGATAATACTACTTAAGTTTTCAGGCATATATTTCACGGTCGATTCGATATATCCCTTTGCGTCCTGTATTAAAGAGTCGTTCGGCTCGTTGGCATATTCGAGCAGTTCACGGTCGATATCGAGGATAAAGCGCGAGGGGAACTTCGGCGAGCCGTCAAGGTTGCGCCCCTCCGCCTCGCTGAGATACAGCCGTTTTTCGGCTCTCGTCATTGCGACAAAGGCGAGCCTGCGCTCCTCCTCCATTCGCTCCAATGTATTCGTCTTTTTCGAGGGGAAGATGCCCTCGTTCATTGCGCAGAGGAACACGTGCGGGAATTCCAGACCCTTTGCCGCGTGGACGGTCATCAGCTTGACCTTGTCGCCCTTTACTTCGGTATCGGTGTTGGTGTACAGCGCGATATGAGTGAGGTAGTGCTCGAGTGCGCTCTCCTCACCACAATTCCGCTCATAATCATACACGCTCTGCTTCAGCTCCGCGAGGTTGTCAAGCCGTTCCTGACTGCCCTCGGTGCGGAGCGCCTCTTCGTACCCGCTCTTATCGAGGATATCCGCGAGCAGCTCCGAGATCGGTCGGTCGGCATAATCCGCCGAAAAGCGCTCGATCAATTTGATGAACTGCTGTGCCTTGGTACGCTTGAAGATCTCGTCCTCTGCGGTAAAGCGCAGGGCTTCATACAGCGAGCAGTTGTGCTCCGCGACGAATTCTTCAAGGAACTTCATGCGCCGCTCGCCGAGGTTGCGCTTGGGCACATTCGCGATTCTTCGGAAAGACAGATCGTCCTTATAGGCGATCATTCTCAGGTACGACAGCGCGTTCTTGATCTCGGTGCGCTCATAGAACTGTGCCCCGCTGTAGATGGTGTAGGGGATCTTCGCCTTGCGCAAAACGTCCTCGATCGTCCGCGTGATATAGTGGGCGCGGTAGAGGATCGTTACATCGCGGAACGGCGTGCCGCTGTCATTCAGCGCGAGGATCTGCGACGCGATCCACTTCGCCTCGTCCTCTGAGGTGTCGGCATGGTAGCAGAGCACCGATTCCCCATCTGCGAGCATGGGGATCAGGTCTTTCTTCACACGGTATTGATTCTTGCCGATCAGCGAATTGACCGCCGCGATGATCTGCGGGGTGGAGCGGTAGTTCTCGGTCATCATAATGGTCTTGACGTTTGAAAAGTTCTTGTCAAAATCCAGCAGATACTTCACGTCCGCGCCGCGCCATGTGTAGATGGTCTGGTCGGGATCGCCGACGATGAACAGGTTCTTGTGATAGCCGCAGAGCTTCTCCATCAGCTCGTATTGCAAAAAGTCGATGTCCTGAAATTCGTCGATCATGATGTATTCGAGCCGCTTCTGCCACTTGAGCTTGATCTCTTCATTCTGAGAAAAGATATACAGCACGAACTTGATCAGGTCGTTATAATCAAGCCCGAAGCACTTTTTCTCCTGATACAGATAACCGTAGAAGATGATCTCCTTGGTATCAGTCGCCTGCATATATTTGTCGTGGAGCGTGTCGAGCGACATTTCGATCTTGTCGAGGTAGTAGTCGGGGTGCCTGAACAGCTTTTGTATCTCGATCATATCGCGCGCGTCGCGGAAGGTCATGTCGCGCAGGGTCAGCCCGCGCTCGGCATAGATCACGCGGAGCATATCGTCGATGTCGGAATTGTCAAGAACCAGAAAGCTCTTCGGGTATTGCACGGCAAAGCTGTCCTCCTGCAAAATGCTCACGCAAAAGCTGTGGAAGGTGCAGATGTAGCCCGTGTCGTTGTCGCCTGTCAGCAGATGGATACGCTGGCGCATCTCGTCCGCCGCTTTATTGGTAAAGGTCACGCAGAGGATATTGCCCGGCAGGATGCCGACCTCGTTGACGAGAAAGGCAAAGCGATGGGTCAAAGCCCTCGTTTTTCCCGAGCCTGCGCCCGCGATCACGCGGATCATTCCTTCTGTCGACGTGACCGCGTCGATCTGTGTTTGATTGAGGGTGCCGAATAAGTCGTTCATAATAAGTTCTCCGAACTTCTCTTTATTGATCCATTATAACAAGACGTCTCTGCCGCTGTCAATCGTCTGTTATATGGATAAAACAAGTATAACATACGGATACGGCGTTTTATCGGACTTTGAACGTTTGCAGAAAACTTTTTACCACGTTTATCCCGCTAATACTAATCCTTGATAAAAAGGCTCCACAAGCTCACCTTTATGTAACCCGCCCAAAATGGTTGCGGAATATTTAGTTGCTTTGCTGAATAAATAGACGTTTATTATCCTTGTAATATCAACGCAAATAAAGTATAATACCCGTATAAATCCGGTTATTAAAACCAAATGATCACCCGTCAAGGCAATGTCAGCAAAAGTCCGATGACCGAGTTTGTAATGGATCCTTTGCAGAAAGTGTAAACTCGTTCATCTATTCACCCAAACTACATCGGAGGGCTTAAAATGACCGATAATCACCTGAAAGCGGAAACGCAAAAAACCTCACGACGATACGAGCTGGAGCTGTTGAAGGCGCTGGCGATCATCAGTATGATCATATGCCATCCGGTGATCCGACTCGGTATCCACAATCCGGGATACGAAAAAGAGTTTCTCTTCTTCCTCGGTCAGGATATCTTTGGCGATTATCTCTGCGTTGCGCATGCGTTCATGTTCGCAATGGGCTTTGGTATCGTTTTCACGCGAAAAAACACGCCGAAGGAGCTGATGCTTCGAGGCGTGAAGATCTATCTGCTCGGATATGTGCTGAACTTCTTCCGCTACGGAATATTCAACCTGACTGAAGCCATCTTTACCGGTGAGTTCAGGTCTGACATGCTGGAGGCGCTGTTCGGAATGGATATCCTGCAATTTGCGGGACTTGCACTGATCTTTACAGGAATCCTGAAAAAGCTGAAGCTTCGGGAGATCCACATGCTGGCGATCGCCGGAGGCCTTTCGGTGATCGGCTCCGTCATTCCTGCTGTCGATACGGGGAATTTTGCGGGAAACTGGCTCCTCGGTCACTTCGTCTATACAGACCCGGAAGCCTGCACTTTTGTGTTTTTCAACTGGTATATTTTTGTTGCAATAGGTATGGTGTTCGGCTCGATCCTCCGCAAAACAGAGGACACCGACCGCCTTTACAAGCGGCTGTTGATCATCTCCTGCTGCGTTATGGTCGTGTATATCACATTGACATGCATCTTCGGCGTGTATTTCCTCTGTCAGGATCACAATTATTATATGCTGAGTCTGCCGGAGGCAGTCGGATTGCTGTCCATCGACCTGAGTTTTCTCTCGGCGTTCTATTTCCTGCTCAAACGCGTTCCTGCCTCAAAGTTCCGCGTGTTCCTGGATATGAGCCGCAACATTACGCCGATCTACTTCATCCACTGGTGCATCATCGGCTTTGTGGATTCGATCTTCTGTTATCTGTTCGATATCTCCTTCCCCTGGCCGGTCATCTATCTGATCGGAATAGTCCTGATCATTCTGTCGAGTTGGATCGCGAACCTCTGGGCAAGGCGAAAACGCTCGGCAAAAGCTCAATAGACTGACAGGTTCAGCTCCTTTTGACCGCTTATATTCTACTTGATTCTGTTCGGGCGCAACATATCGAGAAGCCCGTCACCCCAACAAAAAACGCTGATTGCCGTGTGCAGTCAGCGTTTTTCTTTCAGCTTGTTCAGTGCGTTTCAGAGCAATCAGATCATCTTTACGGCGTCACGCTCGAGCACGTCAAACCTCTCGATACCCATATCGGTGCAGGTGACGTCCAAGCCGTTTTCACCGCACACCTTGCAGAACGCTCTCGCGATATCGTCGTCCTCAAACGACTGCACGACCGAGACCGTCAGCATATCGCGGGGGTCGGGATTTCCCTGACGACCAGCTCTCTGCCGTCGCTCGCGTATTTTTCTAACAAAGCTGCTTTCATGATTGTCCCTCCGTTTGATTGATTCTCGTTTGCATATCGTTCATACAGTCGCGCAGGGTCTTTTCTTTCATTTCGCGCTGTGCAGTCGCTTCGATGTCGCCGAACATCGCCGATAAAGTCGGCTGAATATGCCGCCCGACGATACATTCATCGTTCGGGTTGCGGTGAAGGTCGAAGAGATGTATCTGCTCCGTTTCCTCCACGGCGCAGTAGACCCGCCACAAGCTAAGCTCTTCGGGAGCGACCGTCAGGACAAAGCCGCTTTTTCCCTGTCGGCTGTCGATGATGTTCGCGTTTTTGAGCAAGCCCGCGATCTTGCGGATATAGCTCGGATTGGTGCCGACGCTCACGGCGATCTGCTCGGAGCTCATCGGCGTTTGTGCTTCCGATATCAGGATCAGCATATGGATCGCTGACGAAAACTTGGTGTCCATTACTCTGCCCTCTCGTAACTGATGATATAGTGCGTGTTCTCGGGTAAGGCGATCTGCGGGTCGCGCTCCGTGTAACTTCCGCTGTGCCCGTTCTCCTTCTCCGTGAGGTCAAAATGTGCCAGCGCGATACCGATATCCACCTTCTGGATATCGCCGAGGGGGCTGTCCTTCATCGTCTTGTACTCGTAGAAATGGACGGTATCTCCGATCACGACCGCTCGCCACGGCTGTTTGTTTGCCGCCGACGGAGCGAGCCGCGCCATCGACAGCGCCTCTGCGAAGGTGTCTGACTCGGATAACGGACAGCTGAAATCACCCTCGAAAAACAGCTGTTCAAAGGGGAGCCTTTCGTCCGCCTTGATACCCTTTCGCATCAGCTTCTCTCTCATCGACTTCTTCTCTGCGGGATAGCCGAGGGGACTTGCGACGGGCATGACCTCGTCCGCGCCGACGTTGATCGCCTTTTCAAACGCGGAGCGGTTCAGCGAAGCCGCAAGCATGACCGTACCGATACCCAGCGACAGCGCGTACAGGCACGCTTCCTCAAAGCTGTAGCCAAGCGCGATCTCATAACGCGGTACACGCTTCACCTTCGCGGCGAGATACTTCTCCTCTCCGAGGATCACGGGGCTGGATAAGCCGTGCGCCTTTGTATCGAGCAGGCGGAACGTTACCGATACGCCAAAGGGATTTTCCTGAGAACCGATATGCGCTTCAAGCGTTTCGAGATGCTCCGCGCTCAGCGGTCTGCCATCAAAGGTACGCACGCTCTTTCTCTTTTTGATCATTTCTTTTGCGGGGTATGTCATGAGATCACCTTCCGTTTATACTTGTATCTGTTACAGATATATCTTATCATACGGCAATCCCTTTGTCAATAGTCCGCGTTGCATTTCATAGAGATACTGTCATTGAAAGCTTGCAAGAAAAGCCATAACATAGTATAATAAGACGGTGTGAAAAATATAAGCAACCGAGAATAAATCAGAATCGGTTTTGCTTTCGGATGGTTAATACTAATCCTTAATAAAAACCTTTATCATCTATTGCGCTATATTTCGTATAGCTTTGTTGGGCTCCTTGACAGGCGCCAGCCTGTCTGCGTCTCCTTTTTATCAAGGATTAGTATAAGGAAGGAGTTGACCGAATGGGCAAAAGCAAAAACAGCCGCATGGCGATCGTCGATTTGTGGAAGTTCATCGCCGCGGTGATGATCATGATCCACCATCTGTACTATCTGTCGCCCGCCTTTGAGGGGAAGGATTATCCCGGGTATTTTGCATGGATCTATGTAGAATTCTTCTTTATCCTCACGGGATTCTTTACCTATCGGCATTTCGCGAGATCGGACAAGCAGGAGAATCTCGTTCGGTCGTCGCTGTCCTATACATGGCGCAAGTTCAAGCCCTTTCTCCCCTACACGACGGTCGCAATCACTCTGCAATATCTGCTGTCGGCGCCGTATACCGAACTATTGCAGCACAGCTACCGAAAGTTCCTCTACAGCTTTGCGGATTATCCGCTTGAAGTCTTACTGCTCGGCGAGGCGCACGGCTCACAACAGCGTTTGGTGCCGATCTGGTTCCTCTCGGCGATGCTCATCGTCTTTCCGCTGATCGGACTGCTCTCACAGCTGAAAAACAAATACCTGATCCTGCTGATCTCGAGCGTTTATCCGCTCTTTTATTACGGCAGGACAACGCTCGGCAACCGCGTCTGGCCCGACGATCTGTTAAGGGCGCTTGCAGGGTTGCTGCTCGGCGTGTTCCTTTGCGTGCTGTGCGATATGATCCGCGAAAAGAAGCTGATCCCGCACAATAATACCGCGGCAAGGCTGCTCACCGCGGTCGAAATCATTTGCATGCTGCTCGCCTTTCTCTTCATCATACGCGCGGACAAAAGCCTTTGGCGGGTGATCATTCTGCTGTTCGCTATCGGGCTGAGCGTCATGCTCTCGGGTCGCAGTATGACCGCAAGACAGCAATCCCCCGTGATCGCCTATCTCGGCAAGCTGTCGATGCCGATGTTCATCTGGCAGTGGGTCGTCGCGACAATGGTGATCCGTTTAAATCAACTCGCAGCTCTGCCGACAGCTGTCAGCGTCGCCCTCTACTTTGTCGGCACGCTGGTCATATCTGCGGTATCCTATCAGATTGTTGAGACCGTCAAGGCACAAAGAAGCCTGCCCCCGCATGATCTGCCGCGCGCTTTGAAATAACCCCTGACGATCCCCTATCCCCAACGAAACGAAATCCTCCCCTATCGGCTCATTCACGAGCGGATACAGGGAGGATTTTTGAATACACAGAAAGGCTGTCCGTCAAGCCGCGGTTCGAGTATCTGCGATCACCCGCGCGACCAATCACGCCTTGCGCTTGAAGATACGGTCGCCGAGTCTGAAGATCAGCGGGTACACGCCGATGGTGACGAAGATCACCACGCAGTAGCGCGCCGCGCGCACCGCGTAGGACGCCATCGTAGCAGCATCAAGGAAGTCCTTGCTGAACGGGAGCTTTAGCACGGTGTTCAGTCCGAAGTAAACGCCTACGCCCAGCACCAGTCGCAGAATACAGCGCAGGACGTTGCGCGTGTTCTCGAATTTGACGAATCGATTCTCAAATTCCACCGCGACGATGAAGCCCAGCAGGATACCGAATGCGGTGTAATAATCGGCGCTTTTGCAATAGAACCAACCGGGAACGGCGATCAGCAACAGCACACCGTAAAAGACCCAGCGGTTTTTGATGGCGCGCTGTAAGGCGGGAACGAGGAAAATGACGATCAGACCCAGCGCCCAGCCGCAGATGACGTCCGTCGGATAATGTACGCCGACGCAGAAGCGCGAGATACCCACCAGCAGAGGGACGATGATCCCGATGATCATCAGGATCTTATTCTTTTTATATCGTCCGAGAGAGGTATACAGGGTCACGCCGTTTGTCGAGTGACCGCTCGGGAAGGAATAGCCCTGTGCCGAGATATCATAGATATCGGCGCCCTTTTCCACGGGCTTGAGGCATTTGATCCCCTCGTGATCGAAGTACGGTCTGCGCCTGACGAAGATATTCTTGATCATGGGATTGAGAGTGATGCCCACCAGCACGTTCAGTCCGACATATTTGCCGTACTCTTTCTCCCAGCACCAGTACAGAAAGCCCAGCACGGCAACGCACACGAGCTGTTCTCCCATTTCGCTGAACACGGAAGCGATCGCCGTGCCGACAGAACCCAGCCATGACTGGATCCACTGCATCAGCGCGACTTCCCATTCAAAATAAAACGTATTCCCCATTATCTTCTCTCCTTTTCTGAATAGTGAATTCCTGTCAATACCATTATAACAGGGATTTGAGTGAAGTCAATCATCCTCATAGTTTCCGCATTGACAAACTTAACAGATATTTTCTGTCAGTTGACAAACCTCTATACGCTATGATATGATTCAATCGGTGATACAGCACGAATCCTTGATTACCGACTAATACAGAAAAGGATGATAATGATGGATCAAAACTTACTCGAACGAGTCAACCCCGTGTTTAATACGGCAAAAATGACGGTCTTTCAGCTGGCTTCGTCCGGAGTGAAAGAAGCCGCTCTTGTCGCCGAAAAGCTGAATCTGTCCTTTGAAGAGACACAGAACAGCGCTTCGGTAACGGTTGCTCCCGAACAGATGACAGCCAATACGATCCGATCTGCCCTGCGGCTACACGCCGCGCGCCAAAGCGTTCTCACAAAAGGGTATCGCCTATTACGGCATGGATCTTCCCGCCGCGATCGCCGAGGCTGAGCCCGCGATCCTGTCCCTGATCGACGAGGACAAGCGCTCCTCGGTACATTTCTGCGGTGTGGACGCGACCAACGGCGAATCCCTGAAAGCGGCGCTCAAAGACGCCGAAGGCCCTGTCTGTATCACGACCGAAGGACTGCTGATGTATTTCACCGATTCCGAGGTCGGCGCGCTGTGCGACAATATCCGCATGATTCTCAAAGAGCGCGGCGGCTGCTGGCTGACTGCCGATCCCGAAGCGGGCATACAGTATATCTTGACGATGCAGCCGATCGCCGGCGACCGCTTCATGGAGATCATGATGAAGAGCAAAACCGCGGCGGAGGACAAGTCGGACGTGAACGTAGGCGGCAATTCGCTGAACGTCAGTCCTATGGGCGACGTGGCTCTGAACATGAAAAACGCGATGATGTTCTTGGCTCGCCACGGGCTCAAGGCGGAGCGCATGATCCTCTCCGAGCATATGCCTGAGATCAACAGCCTTGATAAGATCAACCCCGAGCAAGCGCAGGCGATCAAGCAGAATATGCAGAAATGCGCCTACTGGAAGATCACGGCGATGGACACGGAAACAGCCGTAGACACAGCCGATCTGAAATCCGAGGACTTTGATATGCAGGCTTCCGTGACAGGCGACACCTTGATCCTGTCTTTGAAGGGCAGAGTCGATACCCTGACCGCGCCGAATCTGCTGGCGCTGTTTGAGCGCGTCAAAGCGGAGCATGCGTTTTCTGATGTTTTGATCGACTGCGGTGATTTGGAATACATTTCTTCGGCAGGATTACGCGTTCTGCTGATCATGCAGAAGAGCTGTCCGAACGGCGTGAAGCTGAGCGGTATCAATCAGGTCGTCAGAGAGATCTTAGAGCAAACAGGCTTCGACGCTATTTTAGATATTGCCGAATAATAATCAAGCACATATACAACTGCCGACACAGCATATAGCTCTGTCGGCAGTTTTTGTTTCGATTTATAAGGGAATGTATATCGGTCGTCCGCTATCAGAGCAGGGGAATAATCCCGTCAAAGCCCGTCACCGCGAAGATCTCCTTGACGTCGTCCGACGCGCCCTCTACCGTGACGCTGCCCTCTCCGAGCTTCTTGACCATGATCATCATGGTACGCAGACCCGCAGAGGAAATGTACTCCAGCTCTTTTGCCTTTACTTTGACAGAGGAGATACCGTCGCCGCACTCGTCAAACACTTTCAGTATCGCGGGCGCGCTGATGGTGTCGATACGTCCGCTGACGGTCATTTCAAGCACATCTCCGATCGTTTTGTAATCGACCGTGAGGTTCTCGATCTTCTCTGCTCCGCTGACAGACGCCTTCTGCGTGTAGTTCGGGTCAAGGGTCAATTCCCAGACGCGCGCGTTCTTCAAAAGGTCAAGATACTTTTCCCGCCAACTTTCGGGGATCGCCTGTAACATCGACAGGTTCTCGTCGCCGTAGTAGAAGGGCAGGATCTCCACCTTGAAGCCGCGGGCTTCGATGAACGCCTTCACCTTTTCATGATCCATGCGTACTACGCCCTCGTTGTAGATATCCGACTGCTCCATCGTCCTTTTGCGCGAAGCGTCGTAGGCGCCGGGATCGCTCATATTCGCTGTTGCGAACAGCTCATAATCCACACCCATATCCGAGGTCACAAACGCGCCCGAGTGCTTCTCCAGTATCCGGCGGATCCCGTCAAGAAGCTGTTCGAATTCCGACGTCGAAAGATAACCTAACAATCCCTCGCTCGAGATCAGCACCTCGCCGTCAAAGCCGCCGACAGCGGCGTTAAGCGAAGCGGCGTTCGTCGCGTCGCCGCCGTGATAGACCTTGCCGATTCCCTCTTTGTCGGCGAACTTCTGCAATTCTTCCGCTACGACGGGAACGTCCAAGCCCGCATAAGCTATGCCGTTGTTTTGGCAGAAGATCGCTCTGGGCGTATAACCGCAGGCGACGTCGAGCAGGTTTTTGTAGCCGTCCTTTTTCAGCTTTCTTGAGAGAGCGGCATACCGCGCCTCGATCGCCACCGCCACGCCTGTCATCAGCGCTTTTGCGTCAGCCTCAGACATAAGCGTATCGGACGGGTCTCTCCTTGAGAGCGAGTCCTCCAGCCCTAAGCCTGCGATCATTCGCTTTGCGTCCTCATTGCCCGCGATCGCGAGCAAAAATACGGTGCTTTTCGCGGTAAGATACGTCGGGTTTACCATTGTTCTGTAATCCATATTTCTCCTCCTTTGTTTGTCGGTCAGCTTTATTATACATTATCATCGCTGTGATAAGCAAGTGTCAGCGGGTATTTTCCTGACTCCCGCTGAGTAATTTGACAAAAAACACAGGCTGTACTCTCAGTGAGAACACAGCCTGCTTCTTTATTCACGTAACTGCCAAAGCAGTACCGTATCTCTTATTTTCTCTCGGTCATATCATAGGTGAAGACTTCGCTGATCTCGTGGTCATAGCCGTCGTAAAAGCCCTTGGGCATACCCAGCACGATACGCGCGCCGCGGTTGTAGAGCAGCAGCAGTTGGTTCTTGGCGCGGTCAAAGGTCAGTCCCTCGATCTCGCCCTGCAGGGTCACGTCGTCAAAGGTGCGCTCCAGCGTGACGATACAGTCGGTCGCGCCGTCCTTGATCGTGGTGCGATACAGGTGATCGGGCTCCTTATCGTCAGCCGTGCCGTCGTCAGCGGTCATGTAGAAAGAGCCGTTATAATACGCGATACCCTGTAACCACTGCGGGGGCATCTGCATATGCACCTTGCCCTTGTACTCGCCTGTTTTCAGGTCATAGCTGTACAGATAACGTCCGCTCTCCTCACCGACCCACGAGCACATCCAAACGGTGCTGTTGTCGGGGTTGACCGCGATGCCCGAGCACTCGAGCTGACCGCTCTCAGGCTCAAAGGGGAAGGTGCGCTTGAGCTCGAGCGTATCGCCGTCGTAGACAGCGACCTGGATATTCTTGCCCACGCCGTCCATAAAGTACTCGGCGCCGATATACAGCTCGTTGTTGTACACGTCGATATCGGCAATGTGGTTGACCTCGATCTCATAGCCCTTGAACGGGTCTTCGTTCAGCGTGATCAGATTCCAGTCTTTGTCATACTTTGCGAGCGTCGTCGAGCCGCTGACCCAGTAGTAATCGCCCTCACTGCACACGCCCTGTCTGCCCTTTACCTCATGGGAACCGCTCAGGGCATACTGATACTTCGGGAGCATCACAGCGGTATCGTCCTCGGGACGGGCGGAGGTGACGGCTGTCTCGTCCTTGGTTGCGTCGGACGCTTCGGTTGCGGTGCTCTGCCCCGCGCCGCATGCGGTCAGAGTCAGGATCATTGCGCTAAGGATCAGTAGTAAGAATTTTTTCATGATGATTTCTCCTTTATACTCTATTCGCTTTGGAGCGATTTTATTTTTCGGTCACAGCTTCCTGTCCGTAACAGCTCTTGCGGACATTTTGATATAAAGCTCTCACTCCGTCCACGGATAGCGGACGTTGGGTAAATCAAGCTTCATCACGTCCTGCAGGTCATATTTGATACCGTTGTCCTCCAGCTCCCTGAGGAACGCGTTGACGTAGATCGAAGTGGAATAGGGCTGGAGAAAGTCGATCGTGAATCTGCCGCCCACAGCGGATATCTCAAGCAGCAGCACGGCTCCCGAGCCGCTCGTCCAAAGTCGGAAATCGCGAATATAGTCCTCCGAATCCTTGAACCCCGCCTTGCCGACATAACTGACAGTGGCGGTGACAAGGCGTTCGGTCATACCGCCGATCGCGTTTGAGACCGCGAGGCGCTCCTGATCGGTCGGCTTTGACATCAACATTTGGTTAATACCCTTCATCGAGGCGACGCCCGCCAAGACGACCTCTTCCCTTGTCTGGGCAAAGACCATGCCGCGATAGGCGGTAGCCTGCCGCTCGATCGGCCAATCCTTGAGCTCGTCCTTGTACTCCAGAAATGCGCCGCCGACAAGACTTTGATGTGCCAAGGGCGCGCCTAACGCTTTGCGCTGGTTGACCGTCATCGTGATACGGATGATATCCTCTCTGTCGGGAAAGAGCTTAGCGACGGCGCGGCTGAGCATCAGCGAGATCATCGTCGCGGGACTGCCGTCGTTCTCGATATTGAACCGCATGAATTCCTTTTCATCGACGGCGATACTGTATACCGTCGGCTCTTTGTCATCTTCCAGATGAGCGGCGGTAACAAGATTGAACGCGGGCGGCATCTCAGCACGCGGAGGGGTCGGCAAATCGGTCGCTTTCATCACGGGGTCTTCCCATTCCTCGACAGCAATCTCATCGCCCGCAAGGCGAACGCCCTGTTCGGATATCTCAACATGGTACCGCTGTGAGCAGTAATAGTACAGGAAGGTGCGCACGATCTCATACGCGCCCGTGCCGTCGGTCACAGCGTGTGAGACGTCCATGACGATCCAGTTGTCCTGCCACGAAAACGCGATCAGATGGTAGTTGGATGCTTCCGAATTCAGCTCAACGCCGCACAGCGAATTAGTGATGACAACAGGTCGGCTGTTGTCAAGATACTCCCAGCGATTATCCTCGCGGGTGTTCAGTTCAACGCAAAAATACGGATAGCGCTTCATGGTCGTATCGACCGCGTACCGCATGCAGTCGGGGTCGATCAGATCGCGCATACGGATACGGATCCTGATGACTGTCGGATGTTCTTTAGCGGAAGAATACATCGCTCTGTATTCTGTGAAGAGTAGTTGATTCATCTGTGTCACCTTTTCATTCTATTTTTCGACGGTTGTAATGCCGCGGGCTATCATAGCTTACAGTCAAGTATCATTGCGATGATAGATATAACGTAACACTTATCTCAGAGCGTCGGTTTGCAGATCCGATTCGATCAATTCTTTCTTTTCTCTCAGACCGAGAATGATATGATCGCGGTCGTGCTTGATCCGCACCGCCTTGAGGTTGACAGGCATCATTTTGCCGAACACCGTCGCACGGAAGAACAGAACGAACGAGCCCATCTCCTCAATCGAGCGCAGAATGTTCTCCTTGGTCAGCGCACTGAGGAGCGGTTCTATATCCTCGGGCGCTACCCGCTCGCGAACCGATCTGCGAACGGACGCAAAGAAGTCGTCGCCGAAGCGCTCCGCCTCCGGCTCCTCAAAGCCGTCGCTTCCCCGATATTCCACATACCGCCCCGTGCGAATATTGGCATAGTACAGGGTCAGATAATCGGAGGTCAGCGCCTTGGCGAGATGGGTGAAGGAAACGGGGATACGGCTGTTATCGGGGTGGGTGATCGTCAGGATCGCGATCACGATCGCGTTGGCGCCCGTAACGGGATTGAGGGCGATATTCTTCAAAAACGCCTGCAGCACCGTACCGTCGGAGAGCCGATCCTCGATCAGCATTTTGCTCCCCTTGCTCCCGCATTCGCGGACCGCGTTCAGAACGCCTCTGTTCGTGGTGCCGTCGCCCTCCTTGAAGCTCACATGCCGGCCGATTGGGAAATACCCGAGCAGCTTCACCATCAGCGAGCGGTAGGTGGTATTGCAGCGCACGAGCATGAAAAATTCATCGGTCGACTCGACGATCGCCATCGGGATCGTGTTGAAATAATGCTCAAATACTTCCTCGTCATCGTTGGAGAGGATAGCGAAGTCATACAGATTGATCTTACCGATCGCCTCGTAATAGTCGGATTCGTCGGGGTTTTCAAAGCCGATCTGCGTACCGGAACGGTAGCGCTCAAGGATCGCGTCCATCGGGATCGGACGGCAGAAATAGTAGCCCTGCATCATCGTACAGCCTACCTCCTGCAAAAACGACACCTGCTCCTCGGTCTCGACGCCCTCACAGATCGTGTCCATACCCAGCGAGATCGCCATGCGGATCAGCTCCGTGAGCAGGATACGGGCCTTGTCGCCGTTTGAAAACTCCTTCATAAAGTACATATCAAATTTGATCAGGTCAAAATGGATGCTCTGCAGCATATCGAGCGCGGAATAGCCGTTGCCGAAATCGTCCATCCAAACGTGGAAGCCCAGCTCGCGGAAGCGGTTGATCTGCGCCTTCATATAGTCAAAGTCCTTGCCGACCGTGCTCTCTGTCACTTCGATATTCAGCAGACTGCGGCTAACGCCGGCGGCGTCGACGCGGGAGCGGATCTCTTCGACCATATCACAGGCGTCAAAATCCGAACGCGACAGGTTGACGGAGGTGGGTACGACATACAGCCCCTCCTGCTTCTGGATCATGATCTTCTTCAGCACCTGCTCCACGACATAGAGATCGAGCTTATAGACCAGCCTCGCCTCCTCCAGCGCAGGGATAAACTCGTCCGGGGGGATCAGCCCGCCGACGGGATCGATCCAGCGCGCCAGCGCCTCTTCATCGCTGACGCGGCGGTTCGCGGCGCGAATGATGGGCTGGTAGTAGACCTGAATCCACCCTTCCTCAAGGGCACGGTTCAGGTTATCGGTATAATAATGGCGTTTTTGCGCCCGTGAAAGCATGGATTCTTCAAAGTAACGGAACGTGGAGATACGGATATTTTGCAGGACGTCACAGGCGTATTTGGCGCGGTCACACTCGGCGCTGACGCCGAGGATACCGTGGATCTCGGGATAAATGCCGGCGCGCACGGGCAGAGAGGGACCCGCCTTATCCGAGCGGAATTCCTCAAAGACGTGTTGGAGGGTCTCTTCCAGCCGATCCGTCAAGGTAAAAACGCAGAAGTGGTCGGAGCCGAAGCGGCTGCAATTCTCCTGACTGAACGCTCTTTCCAAGATCCCCGAGAACCTCCGCAGCAGATGATCTCCCTCCGCAAAACCAAAGCGGCGGTTATAGTGCTTCATACCGCACAGATTGATATACACGATCGCCGTGTTGCCGTTGCCGCCCCTGTGATCGCGCCGCCACTGGTTGACGAGATCGATGAAATAAGACATCGTGGGCAGTCCCGTGAGCACGTCATAGCTGCTGTTTATCTCCGCGTTCTTGCCTTTCAGCGCATGACGGATATCAAAGTCTACCGTAAGCAGACTGTCGTGATTCTGCGAAGAATACGGACCCTCGTCCATATACCAGACGTACGCGAGGCGCGTGCCGTCCTCGGTATAGATATGCTCGCCTATCGCGTGCAGGATACGATAGTCACTGCCCGAAAGAGAGCGCGAGCGATAAACGACGTTATACTTGCCCCCGTTCACGGCGAAGTTCACCGCCGCTTCGGCGATATATGACTTGTCGTCGGGGTGGGTATCCTCATACATATTGTTGTCCATCGCGTAGATCGTTTTTTCTCTGCTGTCATAGCCGAGCAGCTCGATAAAACCGTCGGACACCAAAACCGTCACGACGCGTTTGTTCAAGAACTGATAGACCGCGAGAGGGACGCGCAGCTTTTCCAACGCCTTACGTTCGGCGTCGCTGAATTCATACCTTTTCATTATACATTCTCCGAGTTTTTATTTCGGGAAATTTGCACTATTTTAATAATACAAAACCGTGAATCTCCTGTCAATAAAAATCGGCGATTCTTTTGTCAAAAACCGGATTTTTTCACGCTTTTTGACGTTCAGGATCAACGCGGAAAATCCAAAGAATTTGACACTCGACAATATCCACAAAATTAAAAAAATATTTTAGTGAAATTCACATTAGAGTGAGTTAACTCGACTCTCAGGAGCGAGGGGCCTCGAAGGCAAAACAATTATCCTCATATGACGCGTTCATATTTACAATCGGGCTTGAATGTGATAGGATATAAGCAGCTTGAAACATTCGGGATATACGTATCCGTTAGGAGTGATATGCTTGAATCATATTAAAAGACTGATCGCGATAACCATTGTCGCAATGCTCTTAGCTTTGACAGCGGGGTGCGGCGCGCAAACGCCGAAGATCAACGACGATTCGGGAACGGGCGCCGCTTCCTCCTCTCAGAGTACCGAAAGTATCCAACCGACTCAAGCAAAAGAACAATCTGTGCAAACGTCCTACACGATGGCGGATATTAAAGCGCTGAAGAACACCGAGCGCTTTGCCAAGAATACGCTCGAGCATATCTTTGACGGTACGATCAACGGCAAGGGAAAAGCGACGGGGTATCACTACACAAAGGTATCCAACAGCAAAGGAAAGATCATTGACGGCACGCGGTCGAACGCGGACGAAAACGGCGTGTTCACGGGCAAGGTCGAGGTGAGCGGGGTCAAGAAAAACGGCTTCAGCTCCTTCTACCCCGAGAGCTGGACGCCCCAGCAGGTCGTCGACGCGATCAACACCGCCTATGACGACGCGCTCAGCGACAAGAGCAACCCGCACGGCTCGATCTGGATCGGCTACTGCGGCGACTTGGAGATCGACATGTATCTCAACTCTGACAAGAAGATCACTACTGCGTTCCCTGTGTATGAAGGAGACTGACGATGAATTACGAGATCAAAATCACCGAACATAAGCACCCTGTCCCCTATGTGGTTTTTGAGGACGAGTCCTATAACCTGCTGGGCGAATTCCTGCTTGCGGAGAGGAGCTTCCGCCGCGAGATCCTGTCCGTCACGAACGACGTGGATCTGGGAATGTCCGGATCGGAATGTTTCACGGGAAACACTTTCTCTCTCGAGATAAACAAAGACACCTGCAAGATCACCCATGACGGCGACGGCAGAGAGCTTGAGGTTTCCACCAACGAATTCAAAGCCGTCCTGCTCGACTATATCTACGCGCTGCGCGAGATCAAGGTCAAAGAAAAGATGGCGGCGCTGAAGAACGATCCCAACCATCACCACGACCACGACCACCATCACCATGACCCCCATCATGATGATACCGATTCATAAACGATACTTTGACCATTATCACGAATTATACTTTTTACCATCTATCGTAAAAAATCCTCCTCTGTCGGCTCGGTCGAGTCACACAAAGGAGGATATTTTTTCTGCCATTTCAGCTTCAAAGGACGCGGGAGGATTGCCGACGATCCTTATACTAAAGCCCAACAAAGCTATACGAAATATATCACTAATATCTGATTAAATCTTTTTATCAAGGATTAGTATTAACACGACGCAAACGGCTCTATCCCGCACAAATGCAGGGGCTCTTTGCGCAGCACCTCGCAGTCGATCCCGACAGACGACAGCTCCCTGAGGAAAAGCTCGACGAAGCGGTCAGCCGTAAAAGACTGTATGATCGTCAAAAAGAAATGGTGATTGATACAGCTGATCTCACAGCCGATGTCAAAGACGCCCGGGTCAGCGACTACGCTCAGCCCCTCGATGTACGGGTCGAGCGATCCAAAGGAGCGGCTGTTGACGTAGGATACGGAAAAGGTCCAGCGTGGCAATCCCGCTGACTTTGCGATCGCGCCGAGCTTGATCTCCAGCGGCAGCTGTCCTAACTTTGCGTAGGTCAGCTTTCTCTGCTTCATCGCCCACAGGGAATTCTCGGGCTGTGCCTGGAGCATCATCTGTCCGCGCGCCATGGTGCAGGACTTCATGAGATCATTTAGCGATCTGCTCTTCGGGAAATCCAGCTCGATGACGTTTGCGAACAAACGATAGTTGTCATATGAGCCTAACATCGCCTTGTGGTCGATCGCGACCGATACGCTGACGGTCTTTTCGTTATCGGGATCGTATTTTCTGGCTGCTCTTGCGAACATGACTGCTATCATGGCGTTCGGGCTGCCGTCAAAGTCCCTGCAATACTCGATCAACTGCGATTCCTTGAGCTTGACATAATGCACCTGGGGAGTGAGGTCGCCTTCGGCCTTTATCCGTAAAAAGTCCTCTACGGTCGGTTTTACGTAGAGCGGCTCTTTTGCCCCGTCGATATCAAGAGCGGCAAAGGGATTGCCCGTTTCAGACTCGGGGATCGCCTCTTTCGGCAAACGGATCCCCTCGGGGTCGAGCGCCTCGCCTGTCTTGCGGGTCAGGTAGAGATACAAAACGCTCTTGACATAGGGGAATACGCCCGCGCCGTCCGTCAGAGAATGAGAGATCTCAAGCGCCACGCGCGTCCCCTCATACTTCCACGCCGCCAAATGGTAATTGGACTGAGCAGAATTGAAGGCGATGGGGTCCCATGTGTTGCGCACCGTCATGGGGAGCGGGTTAGGCTCAGGATAGACGTCGTTATCCCTGACGACCGCTTTCACATAGAAATACGGAAAACGGACGGAAAACTCCTGTACAACACTTTGCAGGATATCGCCGTCGATCGGCTCTTTCAGACGAGCGATCACGCACATTGTATTAGGGTGTTCGGGAGTGGACAGGTACAGCATCGGCTCGTAGAATTCTTTCATCGCGGGTTCTCCTTTTATTCTTCATTATTCTGATACTTCTCCAGTCCCGCCCTCAGGTTCTGTATCATCTTTTCTCTGAGAGAAGCGGGGCTGATGATCTCGATCCACGGCGAATAGGTCTTGGCGAACTGCTCCATCGCCTGCTCGTTCACGTCGGCGGTGACGGTGATCTGTTGATCGCTCTCGTCGCTGAATTTCACATCCTTGCCGAACATGTCGATGATGTCGCTGAGGATGAACTTTTCGGCTCGGAACACGGCGCGGATATTCTCACCCGCGAACATATAGATATGCTTTTCCATGTACGATCTCAAGTCGAGCTGATTGCCGTCGGAGCCGATCAGCGTATTGAACGCGCGGCGCTTGTGGGGCAATATCTCCATATCCGTCATGCGGTCGACGCGGTAGTTGCTCACCGTGTCGTATTTGACGTTGTTGCAGATCAGGTAATACTTGCCTTCTTTCGCGACCAGCTGATAGGGATTGATCTCATACTCGCGCACTGTGCCGTCACTGTGGCGGCGTTTGTGGAGCTTCTTATCCGAGCGGTATTCGAGGTAACGGAACTTCACCCTGCGGCTCTTCGTGATCGCCTCGTCGAGCAGCTCGATATTGTAGAACAGCTGCTTGTTGTCGGTCTTGTCCTCCGGCATACGGGCGATGTGCTTGACGCGCGACTTGAAGTAGATATTGGAGAGGGACGAGAGCTTCTCAACCAGCCGCTTATCCTGCTTGTACGGAATGTGGTTCGAGAACAGGACGCTGTCGATAAGCAGATGCAGCTCGCTGTCGGTGAACTCGCGCTCGAGATAAAAGTCGGAGAGGATCACGTTCTCCTGCTCGTTGCCGTCCTTGTCGCGGAACACGCGGACACTCTCGCTGTAATTGATGTCATAGCCGAACTCGATCAGGTTCATCAGGTTGCGCTTGACAGCCTTGCGGTCGAGCTTCATGTCATACTTGCGCTCGAGGATCTCCTGTATCTCCTTCTGGCTCAGGCGATGGTTCTCGTCCGTGTAGCGCTTAAGGATATCGAGGATATTCATGATCGTCAGCTTCTTGGGCTGTTTTTGGTACATCTGCTCACCTCGTAAACTTTCGCTGTATACAGTATACTACAAAACATGTGCCGAAAACAACCCATAACATTCTGAAAACCGAAAGTATGAAAAGTTTTCTTTCAAGCGCCGACAGAGCGCTGATGTGTATATCACGAATCAAATTCTAAGACAAAGCAAAAGGGGTGCCGGTAACCGGTTGAAGTTACCGACACCCGTTGTCTTTCGGAATGATTCTATTCTCAGAGAGCAGAGGTCGAGCCTGCTCTCTTATCCGTTATCAGTCACTGTAATACTCGTTCATCTTTTCGCTGATGAGCGACAGGTCATAGAGTTTGTCAAAGTTTGTCTCGCCATCGGTCATCAGGTCGACGTCGATCGGACAGCCGAAGTCGACGTTCTCGCCGGAATCGCTGACGATCTTTTGTGCGGCAGAGGAATTCGCAAACTCGACGCCCGCGACAGAGCTGAAACGGATCGCGCAGACGCCGCCGGCGGTTCTCTCGCCGAGAATGATCGCGCCGCGCTCGTGCATGAACCACGGGAAGGCGTTGCCGCAGGAGAAGGCGTAGCTACTGGTCAGCACGCCGAAGTGATAGTCGGTGTAGGGGCTGACGTCGTTCTCGTCAAATACGCCGTCAAAGTTCATGTCAAAATCGACAGATGAGGTCTTGACGCGTCCTGTATGCTGATTGGAGAAGAGCATATAACCCTTGCCGTTGATCAGCCATTCGACGGACATCATCGCCGTGGAGTCGCCGCCGCCGTTACAGGTCATGTCGATGACGATGTTCTTGATCTCGGGGTTCTGCTTCGCGCGCTCAAGACCCGAGAGAACGGTGCCCACGGTATCGTACTTGGTGCCTTCCGCGCTCGTAAAGATCAGCGGGCGCTCGCCTTGACCGGCATAAAATGCCTTCCAGCCTTCATAGTCGACAGCAAAGGCGTCGAAGTGGATCATAGCGGTATCGCCCTGCTCTATATAATAATCGCCTTGGTAGACTTCGTCGCGTGCCTTGGTGCGTTCAGCGGCAATTCTCGCTTTATCTTTGCTCGCGTAGCGGAATTTTTGACTGTACTCCTGCTGCACAAAAGGCTGTATCGTCTTCAGGAGGAGCGGAACATCAGCGTTCAAAGAGGCAGAAGCGATCGTGGTATGACCTCCGTCGAACAGCAGACCATTGATCAGATGGTACAAACCTGCGAAGAAGGCCTTGAAGTCGGTAGACTGCAGATTGGCTTTGATCTCGGGATACTTCGTTGTCAGCATCTCGTCGAGCTTCATTGTTTCAAGATCGTCGTGCGCATATTCCTGACCCGGCTGACCGTACCACAGATCGAGATTGAAGCAAAGCTCGCGGTAGGTGAAGTCAGCCAGATCGGCAGGGTGATCCTCTTTGATCGCCGCGGCGAACTCAGGATCGGAATCCGAAGCGGCAGTCGTCTGGTGCGCTCTGGTGAATTCTTTTGTATAGAACTTATCGCCGACGTACATAACGTAGAAGCTCTCGGCGGTCGCGAAGATATCGCTGAGCGTAGCGACAGGCGCGTAAACACCCGTATCGTCGCCGCGCAGGTCGATGCCGTATTCGGAAAGATCCAGCGTCAGGGGGTTGGGATCGACAGGCTCGTTCGTGTCGGTCAGCTTGGCAAAGGGAAAGTTGTTATCTACGCCGCCGCTTGCTGCGATCTGCAAAGTGCAGGCGAGCTGTGTAAAGCTCTCAAAGTTAGAGGTGTATATCGAGTCCTTCTCAACATCAAAGGTCGCGGAAACATCTGCGATATTGGTGAGGGTGTACTCGTCGCCGCTTTGGGTCATGGTCATGCCCTCTGTCAGGTCGGTACCCAGCAGATAGAAGCGGTCGTAAAAATCTTTTACGGACCTGAGCCGTTTCGGTGCTGTCTACGCTCTCACGCAGGACGGGAACCGCCTTGACCGTATAGACCTCTGACATGGGCTTGCCGATGCCGTCGGGCGCTTTCAAACTGATCAGATAACGCTGGATCCATGTCGCGTCGAGGATCGTGACCTTGCCGTCGCCGTCAACGTCCGCCGCCAACTGCTGTTGATCGCTGAGCGTACCCAACTGTACCTCATAGCGTCGGATCAAAGTAGCGTCAAGGATCGTGACATCACCGTCGCCGTCAACGTCGCCGAGGACGGTGGGAGCGACCGTTTCCTCAGCGCCTGCCGAGATCGGCAGTACCGTGAACACGCTTGCAAGCAGAATGACTGCCAGCAGAATGCTTATCAATTTCTTTATACTGTTTTTCATATAAATCCTCCTTAAATGATTGATTCGGAAGTTATGGCACACTGTTTCGTTGCGAACCCCGTGGCTCGCTGTAGAGCTGCCGCACTCAGGCGGCGCGCTTGCGGCTGATACGGTTGTAGACAGGCTTCATGGTCAAGCCCTGGACGACCGTGGTGAAGAATACAACGGCGTAGGTACAGCCGAGGATAATGAAGTAGGTTTTTTCGGGGAGCATATCCTTGGTGCTCATGGCGAGCGCCACGGACAGACCGCCCCTCAGACCGCCCCACGTCAGGAGCGTGACAAAGCCGAAGCGGCTGAAGTTGTCGGGAATCTTGCCGATCACCAGCGTAGAAAGCGAAAGGCTGGCGGAGCGGGCAATGAGGTTGGCGAGGATCGCGGTCGCGGAGAGCAGGAGCACATACTCCATTCTCATAATGCTGACGAACGACAGACCCAGCAGGACGTACAGAACGGAGTTGAGGAAAACGTCGAGCGTTTCCCAGAACGAATCGAATATCTCCGCGTGCTTCTCCTCTTCGAACTCACTGAAGCGGGAGCGAAGCTCTGAGAACAGGATACCGCAGATGACCGACGCGATCGCGCCCGAGAAATGCAGCATCTCACACAGCACATAGGACAGCGAAACCGTCAGAAGGCTGATAAATATTTTGAGGTAGGCGTGCTTGCAGAAGCGGAACATCAGGAAGCACAGCACTGTCACCACTACGCCGACGACCAGCGCGCCGAGGATCTCGCGGAGCATGACGCCGACAAAGCCCTCCTGTTGGGACGACGACGAAGCGGACACCATGCCCGAGAAGCAGACGAACAGCGCAACACCGATACCGTCGTTGAACAGCGACTCGCCCTGGATCAGGAAAGAGGTCTTCTTCGGCAAACCGAACTTGCTGAGGATACCTGTGGCGGCGATGGGATCGGTAGGAGCGATGATACTGCCGAACATCAGGCATACGGGCAGAGTAAGATTCAACCCGAAGAGCATGCCCGCGCCGTAGATCAAAAGGCCGTAGAACGCTGCGCCGAGCAGGGTGCATACCAGCGCCAAGACCGTCACCTGACGCGCCTGCTGTTTGAAGTCCTTGAGCTTCATATGGCAGGAACCCGCGAACAGCATAAAGCACAGTACGCCGTGCATCAGGAAATCGTGGATGTCAAAACCCTGCACGTCCTTGAGAACGTTGCCGATCGTGGTGCCGCTGAACAGCGCCGTGCCCGCTAACACTAAGATACCGAGAATGGACGAAAACAGCATGAGAGCGATCTCATAGGTCAGCTTGGTGACCTTCTCGTTGAAAAATCCGAGAATACATATCAGCGCGATAACACCGACAAACATCGCCATTGTTTCCATGTGGTTATCTCCCCTTTTTAATGAATTATCGTACAGATTGGAGTAAAAAGCATAAAACTTTCACTGCTTTTTCAAAGAAATTATATAAAAAGTCGGATAGATTGTCAACATAATATCGAGAATTCGGAACGGTCAGAATGATTTTTTATAACACTGCTCCTTTGGCTTTGATCATCGCTTTCCTCTTTTGTTGCGATCAACAGATAATGCGCTATCCGCAAAGTAAACGGATCCGGCAGATAAGAAAAAGGCCGTCCGTGTCCGAACGACCTTATGCATTTGTTATTCAGCTTTTCTTATTATATTGAAGCGGAGCGCTCCCGACGGCTGTTCGTATCGCCGACGGTTCAGTCGGATTGTTCAGCAAGCGAATCCAACAGACCGTTGATCAGCACTTTGAAGTTTGCTGCGCTGTGGGTCATGTTCTCTTCGATCTGCTCCTGAGTGAACTCTTCCTCTTCCATGCCCGCCGCCATATTGGAAACGGCGTTGATGTCGCAGACCTTCATGCCCATATGCCTTGCCGCGATGACCTCGGCGCCGGTGCTCATGCCGACGGTGTCCGCTCCGAGAGAACGGTACATCCTGATCTCGGCGGGGGTCTCGAACTGGGGACCCGTCACCTGCAGGAACACGCCGCTGTGGACGGGGATATTCTTGTCCTGACCGAGCTTTAACACGGTATCCTGCATATCCTGATCGAACGCGTCCGTCATACCGACAAAACGCTCGCCTAATGCTTCATCGTTCTCACCGACCAAGGGAGAAGGAACAAAGGAAGCGATCTGGTCATTCACGCAGACAAAGTCGCCGACCTTGAACTCGGGATTCATCGAGCCGACCGCGTTGGTGAGGATCACCGTATCCGCGCCGAGCAGATGGAGCACCCTGAGCGGCAGGACGACCTCTTGCATCGAATAGCCCTCGTAATAATGCACCCTGCCCTGCATGACGGCGAGCTTTAAGCCGTTGTACTCCGCAAAGATCAGGTTGCCCGCGTGCTTAGGCGCGGTCGAATTCGGCCAGCCGTCAATATCCTTGTAGGAGATCTTCGCCTTGACGTCCAGCGTATCGGCAAAATCGCCCAAGCCTGTTCCGAGGACGAGCACGACGTCGGGCTTGAAATCGGTGACGGCTTCGATCTGCTTTTTACAGCTTTGGAGCCGTTCGGCATAGGTCTGCTCATGGGTCTGTTCATCGGCGGTCGCCAGATCCTCTTTCACGGGAGCGGCGGAGCACCCCGCAAGGGATATAAGCAGCGCCGCCATTATACAAACAGCGATAACGGATAATATTCTTTTCATGATAATTCCCTCATTTCTTCTGTTATCAAATTTCTTCTGTTATCAATCAACCGCCGACAATAATCTCTCAGCCTTTTTGACGGCAGCCCGGTTGACGGCAAACGCCGCGACGATCAGGATCACGGCGGCAACGGCGCTCACAACGGCGATGATCGTAGAAAACGCCTAGAGCTCAAAGGTACGGTTCAGCGGTATGACGATCATTCCGACCATCAAAGCGATCATCGCGATCGCGCCGTCCTTCGCGACAAAAGAGATATCGTTGACGACAGTATTGTCGCCGTATTTTTTACTAAAGTGCTCTACTTGTATCAGGTAAACCGCCTCCTCTAACGAGGTAATTATACAATACAGAACAGACAAGCGCAAGAAATCCGTCGATTATTTTCAGATTCTTTCTATACCGTCCAAATATACTTTGCAAACGGTCGGTTTTGGTGTATAATACTCAACAGACGATTTCTGTCGGATACAACGATTCAGTCGCGGAGAGATTATGGAGATCATGAAATGTCCTGTCTGCGGACAGGCACTCGAGCCTATAAACAGGATATGGCGGTGTGAGAACCGCCACAGCTATGACGTGGCGAAGGAAGGCTACGTCAATCTGCTGTCGGCGCATAAAAGCGGCGACACGATCGGCGACAACAGGGAGATGGCGCTCTCCCGCCGCGACTTTCTCAACAAGGGCTATTATCAGCCCTTGGCGCAGGCGGTGACGGAATGTCTTGAAAAGTATTCCTCAGACGGCGACACTGTGCTGGATATCTGCTGCGGAGAGGGGTACTACACCGCCTATGCCGCAGAGCGTATCACCCGCCGCTTCTACGGCTTTGACCTGAGCAAGAATATGGTAAGGCTGGCGGCAAAGCGGAAAGCTCCCGCAAGGTTCTTCGTCGCGAATATCGCATCGATCCCCATGCTCGACGGCTCTGTCAAGGCGGCGTTCCATCTTTTCGCGCCGTTCCACGCGGCGGAGTTCGGGCGTATCATCGCGGACGACGGCGTGATCGTCACGGCGATCCCCGGCAGAGATCACCTCTACGGGCTCAAAGAGATCCTCTACGATCAGCCCTACCGCAATGATGAAAAGGAGCCGCTCGCCGAGGGGCTGACGGTCAGGGAGCGTATCCGCGTACAGGGAGAGATCACCCTTGACAATAGCGAGGACATCAACGCGCTTTTCCAAATGACGCCGTACTACTATCACACGCCGTCACGGGGCATGAAGCGGCTTGAGGAGCAAACAACTCTCACCACGCCCATCGAGTTCGTCCTCATCGTCTATCAAAAAGCATAACGCAAATCCATCAATAAAAACAGGGCTGTCGCATTCTCAGTGCGGCAACCCTGTTTGTTTATACCCTATTCTATTTACAGCTCGATGGCGGCGACCGTCTGCCCGACCCGCTCGGGCATAGGTACGACGGTCATCATGCCGCGCCGTTGCGCAATATCCGTCATATCCGCGCCGTTGATGGTGATGCGCTTGGGGGCGGCTTCAGATACAAACGCCACCGTTCCCTCAGCGTGCAGGACGACGGTCTGAGCGTTGTCGGCGTTGTGTATGCTCTCCACTGCGGCAAAGCCGATGTACTTTTCCGTCAAGCCGAGGCAGGTGCATTGCGATACCGCGGGGAGTATCACAAAGAAGCGATAGCCCTTACCCTTTACCGTACACGCGACGCTTTCTTCACGACCGACACAGCGCACGGAGCCGTCCGCGCGGTCATAAACAAGATATCTCTCACATTCCGTAAGACCCTCGACCTGCGCGGGAGAGAAATCGCAGGAGCTCTCCTTCTCCGTCAGGCTGAATACGGCGATACAGCCGCCGATCAGCTCCCCGCCGAACGGAGCGATATTTTGGAGCTTCAAAAATCCGCTTTCCTCGGGATCGGTGAAGATACAATCCGCCGTCGGTCGTGCCGAACGCGCCGGCATCAGCAGTTCGCCGTCGGGATAGATCAGCGGTCGGAGCACGTCGGGGTCGGTCTCCCCTACCCTGTCGCTGCAATAGACAGGCCCGCCGCTGATCGCTCGAAGCAGGGCGTGCTTGGCGCTGTCAGGGTGCTTTGTCCAGAACATATCCCAGTCGCAGACGTACAGCTTGTCGTGATACAGGGAGTTGTAGGCGTTCTCGAGCAGGTGCTCCTTGAAGCTGTCATCGATATCGGGGAAGAAATCGTCGCTGTTCCTCGATACCGCCGTCGCGGGACGGGACAGGACGTTTTCCATCGCCATGCCCATGCAGTTGATCACCGCGCCGTCAAAGCGGGAAGCGCCGTTTTCAAGAGAGCTGTGCAGGCGGGCAGCCGCTTCGCTCAGCGGGAGGGTGTTCTCAAAGCAGAGGGGGATCGTGCCCTGACCGTCCACCTTGACAAAGCTGATACCCTGATCGCTGAGCGCTTGATACCAGTCGCGGTAGAAGCCCGCGCCGCGCTCGGGGTCGGGCGTGAGCCGTCCGTTTGCCGTGCGGCAAAGGTACTTCGCTTCCTCTGTCGCGACGGGCGAGCCGGGCGCGATACCGCTCCAGTAGCCCATCAAAGCATGCCATACGCCGAACCATTCGATCCCCGCGCTCTTATGCAGGTCTTCTGTCATTTTCCGAAAGCCCTCGGGGAATTTTTCCCGATCGGGCTGAAACTCATACAGCAGGCGATCTTTCAGCGACAGCCAGCCGTCGTCAATGATCATCCACTTGACAGGGACTTGCTTTTCGGCAAGCTCCGCCGCCTTGTCCCTGATACCGCGCTCGTTGACGTTGGTGTAAAAGGCGTTCCAGCTGCACCAGCCGAGCCACCTGAACATCTCGGGCAGTCGGCGCTGTTCTCTTTTGCGGATATTTCTGAGCTTTGCCGCCTGTGCGAATACCGCCGTGACCGCTTCATCGACCGTCTGCGCTTCGGCATACAGGTACAGCGGCTCGTGCAGCTCGCTCAGCCCGCCGTACAGAGCCGTCACGATCAATTGAAGCTCACTCTGTGTACCGCCTGTCAGATACGCCTTGCACCTCTCGCCCACCATCGGCAGAAAGCAGGCGTATCGGTCGGCAAAGCGGAACAGCGCAACCTGCGTCCTGTCGGGGATATCCGCAACACTTTTCACAAACGCGGGACGCGACCACCATGAGCTGAACATATACAGCGCGGTAACAGCAAGGGGCGACTCAACAAGCGGGACAAAAACACGCAGGGGCGTTTCGGCGCTCAGGTTATCGCACACCGAAAGCTCCTCGTTCTCGATTCTCAGATCGATCCTTCCGTATCGGCAGTCAGATAAGGTCTGCTCGCTGACCGACAGCGTTATGCCGTCCTTGACAGCCTCGCCGCCCAAAATCAGCTCAAAAGCCGTATGCCGTCCTCTCTGTCGGTCGACTTCACATCGGATCGTTTGACGGTCTTTCATCATTTTTCGCCCCTTTTCATTAATAAACCTTTATTGATGTATCTCCGCTTCCGCTTTTCTCTTGCGAAAGGGCTTTGGTTTCAATCCTAATTCTTCCTGCAAAATGATGATCAGCGGGATACCCAGCAGGATCGGGAACGCCGTGGAGTTGATCATCACCGTCATAAAAAACAGCATGTGATCGACGTCGGGATAGACAAGCGCTACCGCGGGCGTGATCAACACCGTTTCGATCACGGCGACGATCAGGATCACAACGATATGCTTGATGATATGGCGCATGTTCTTCAGATCAAACGGCGCGCGCGACAGCCTGCACCAGTACAGGTAGAAGCAGAACGGTCCGAGGAAATTCGCGGCAAAGCCCGCGATCGACGACCACCTCAGGCTGTTGCTGACGATATCGGTGATGAGGTTGCCGACCGCGAAGGCGATACAGCCGGGGACGCCGAAGAAGATACCGTACACAGGCCGGAGCATGGACACGGGACGGATATCCGTAAAGCCCGGAATGATCTCCATCACCTTGAACGGGATCGAAACGATCAGGTACGCCACGGTCAGCGTGACGATGATCAGCAGCGTCCATAAGGGCGAATGGGTCTTTTTGCTCATAACCGCTTCACCGCCTTACGCTTGAATTCGACGATCTCAGACAGGTTGCCGAGCACGATAAACGCCGCGCCGATGAGCATGAACACGTCGGGGGTGATCGGGGTCACGATGGACGCGGGCATGGTCATGCCCCAGATCAGCGAGAAGATGATCTCAAGGGAATAGATGATCGTCGCCGCCGCGGGAGTGGCGTTGCGCTGGGCGAAGATATTGACCGTCTGGGCGAACATGACAATGAAATACGCGTGGATAAAAAGGCTCGCGATGATCCGGGCGTTCCATTCGATCGCGCCGAAGGTCGCAGGCTGAATGAAAAACCAGATGACAAAGCTGATCACGCCGACGAACAGGGCGATCAGCGCGGAAATGGGAACGGGGTCGAATTCCCGCGCCGCCTCATTCAGGCGAATGATATAGTACGCGCGGATAATGCACCCGCCGACGAGGAACAGCAGTCCGCCGACGCTGATCCTGCCTAACTTGCCGAGGTATGACACGACGATGCCGACGAGCACCAGCATTGCGGAGATCCATGTCTTTTTGTCGACGTTCTGCCGTTTCATCATCAGGATAACGGGCAGGATCACGACCGTCATTGAGATCGTGAACGCGCCGGTGGATACGTCAAATTCCTTGAGTCCGTACTGATACAGCACGTTGTAGCCGCAGTTGAGCACCGACAGGAACAGACCTGTCAACAGCAGCTTTTTGCCGCCGTTTTTCAGCGCCGCTATGATACGCTTGAAAAAGCAGAGGAACAGCAGCACCGCGCCGATCAGGCTTGTGATCGCGGTCGTGGCGAAGGGAACGACGCTGTCGGGGATACACGCGAAGATGATGACCTCGGTCGACCACAGCAGCGTCACACAGATCAGGCACAGATTCGCCTGCAGTTTATTCAAAGCTCTCTCACCTTCCTTTTGATCGGTCATCATGCTTTATACCGATCCGTTATGTCTTGTTCACGGCTTCTGCCGAGCCGCTTTATCTTCTCAGATACTCCGAAGAAACGGGAAAATCAAAATAGGTTTCGGGGTAGGGCTCGTCCCCCAGCGTAAAATGCCACCATTCGCAGTCGATGGGGAGAAAACCGTTGCGGAGCATCACGCGCCTGAGAATCATGCGGTTCTCGTACTGCTCGTCGGTGATACCGCGGTAATCGGGGTGAGATACCTCGCTGAACAAATCAAACGGCCCGCCCATGTCCGCCTCTTTGCCTGTTTTCATATCGAGCAGGGTCAGGTCGACCGTACTGCCGCGGCTGTGGCTGGACTGCGAGGCGATATAGCCCCTTTCAAACAGCTCCTGCTTTTGCAGGTCGGGGTAAAAATACGGCTTCATGCGGACGTCCTGATCTTCAAGCCCCCACAGAACAAAATGCTTGACGGCACTCGAAGGGCGGTAGGCGTCAAAGACCTTGAGCCGATACCCCTGCACCAATAACTCATTGCTGACCGTTCTCAGCGCCCGCGCGGCTTCCTTCGTCAGCAGGGCGCAGGGCTCTTCGTAGCCGTCGATACGGTCGCCGATGAAATTGTAGGTGGAGAAATAGCGTATCTCCTGAATGACGGCGGGCACATAGTCCGACAGCAGGACAAAGTCCGAGGGGTCGTAGATGATATCCGTTTGTTTGCTTTTCATATATTCTCTTCCTATCTATTAATACTGTTATGTAGTGACCGTTTGTCAATAGGCAAAAGTCACAAATGTAAAAAGGCAGAGGGCGCGTGACAGGAGCCGGTAACAGAAGAATCGGTAT
>CADBYC010000044.1 GCA_902798755.1 uncultured Ruminococcus sp.
TGAGGTTCTGGGAACCGTTGTAGATCGCGTCGGTCTCTACGCCGTTCTCGAAGGTGCCGTTGTCGCCAAGACCGAAGTTGTGGGTCCATGCGTCGTTGATCGCGAACTTGAACTCAGGATCGGAGGGGTCATACTCGCCGAGAGTGTACTCAGCCTCGTAGATACCGTCAGCGACCTTGGTCATGTGGTTTGCCTCAGCAGCGGGATCCCAGGTGATGTTGTTCAGCCAGCCATCGCCGTCTGCAGCACCGTTACCTACTGCGGTGACAGACTGTACATCCAGACCGGATTCATAGGAAACGATATCGCCGTCTACCCATGTCTTGGTACCATCACAATATACGGTGAAGGTGCCGGGGCCGGTCAGGTTGAAGGTGACGTTGTTGCCTGTCTCGTCGCCGATCCAGGTTGTGCCGTTCTTGACAGCCTTGAGCTGTACATCCTTCATAGCAGCGTCCATGGTATTGTTTGCATCGTTGCCGTTCCAAGAGGTACCGAAGATATCGGTAGCGTTACCTGCTACAATGTAGGTGTCCTCAGGAGCGGGCTCGGTGGGAGCTTCTGTGGGTACAGGAGCCTCGGTGGGAGCCTCAGTGGGCTCGGGAGCTTCTGTCGGAGCCTCAGTCGGAACAGGAGCCTCAGTCGGAGCCTCGGTGGGCTCGGGAGCTTCTGTCGGAGCCTCAGTGGGATCATCTGCAGGCTTGACGAAGGTAGCTTTACCTGCAACGGTGGAACCTTCGGTAACCTCACCGTGGCTGACAACTTTGGTCAGATCCTCATCGTCGGACGCCAGGGTGACCAGAGCGTTTCTGACTTCACCTGTGCCGCCGGCGGTTACTTTATAAGTAGTAACGATCAGCTGATCGTTATCGGAATCGAACTTAAAGCCGTTGTTGATAGCCGGTGTAGAACCGTTGTACTGGATCAAGCCGTCTCCGGACATTCTACCCATAGCGCTGTCGCCCATGATCGGGAATGTGGTAGCGTTATCGGTAAAGACGTTATCTTCATCCTTCGGAGTGGTCAGTGCCAGGATATCGGAAGAGAATGTCTGTTTAGCGTTGACGGAAGCGAAGGACTTATGACCATTCTTATCCGCTGCGCTCAGAGTGGTATATACGGTGAATTCATCACCGATGTTGAATTCCTTAGTCTCGGAGCTGCCATCGAAGCCATAGATGGTAATGGTAGCAGTCTGAGGAGCAGGCTCGGTGGGCGCCTCAGTGGGCTCAGGAGCTTCTGTCGGAACAGGAGCCTCAGTCGGAGCCTCGGTCGGCTCTACGGGAGCAGTCCAGGTGATGGTCATCTTCGCGCCGGTCTTGGAATCATAATCAAAGCCGGTGAGGTCGAGCTGCATCTTGATGGTGGTGCCGGGCTCAAGACCTGTGATCTTGAGGTTGGTAGAACCATTGTAGATCGCGTCGGTCTCTACGCCGTTCTCGAAGGTGCCGTTGTCGCCAAGACCGAAGTTGTGGGTCCATGCATCGTTGATTGCGAACTTGAACTCTACGTCGGAGGGGTCATACTCGCCGAGAGTGTACTTAGCCTCGTATACGCCGTCGGAAACCTTAGTCATGTGGTTTGCCTCAGCAGCGGGATCCCAGGTGATGTTGTTCAGCCAGCCATCGCCGTCTGCAGCACCGTTACCAACCGCGGTGACGGACTGTACATCCAGACCGGATTCATAGGAAACGATATCGCCGTCTACCCAAGTCTTGGTACCGTCACAATATACGGTGAAGGTGCCTGCGCCGGTCAGGTTGAAGGTAACGTTGTTGCCTGTCTCGTCGCCGATCCAGGTAGTACCGTTCTTGACAGCCTTGAGCTGGACGTCCTTCATAGCAGCGTCTACGGTATACTGCTTGGTGTAGATATCGCCGTCGCCCTTGGTCATGGTGTTGTTAGCATCGTTGCCGTTCCAAGAGGTACCGAAGATGTCGGTAGCGTTACCTGCTACGATGTAGGTATCCTCAGGAGCGGGCTCGGTGGGAGCCTCGGTGGGCTCGGGAGCCTCAGTCGGAGCTTCGGTGGGGATCGGAGCCTCTGTGGGAGCCTCGGTCTCAGCCTCGGTCGGAGCCACAGTCTCACCCTCGGTAGGCTTAGAAGACTCAGGCCAATAGAAAGAGGAGTGGAATCTGAAATTGAAATTCGGGTTAAGTACTTCAAACTCGTCAACGATCACTGTCAGCTCCCTGTCAGAGATCGCTAAGGTTTTTATTGCATTGGTGATAAATGCCTCTCCGGGAGCGGTGATCTCATAATGACTCTTGATCATAATATCATCATTATCGTCAAAACTGAAGCCTCTGTAACCCGGGATAGACGCATTGTAGAAGATCGCGCCGCGAGTCGGATCATGATATTCGTCATCGTCTGTCAAATCGGTATGATGGCCGCTCGCCATTGTATTGTACTTGGTGATCGGGAATACATTCTCGAGATCGAGAATACCGTCTTCCTCGGTATACTCGTCGATCAGCTTCACTACGGAATTGGTATAAAGCTGTCTTGCGTTGAGCGAGCCGATTTTACCATCGTTGATCTGAGAAGCGTTCAGCGTGGTGTATACATAGAAGGTGTCACCGACATTGAACTCTTTGGTCTCAACCTCGCCGTCTTGTCCGCTGACATGGACGATCGCCTTGTCGCCTGCGGGCTCGGTGGGAGCTACGGTAGGCTCGTCCGGATGGGGACACTCGACCAGCTCGAGGGTGCTTCTATAAGAAGGACCGGGCTGACCGTCATCAAGGATCTGACTAGCCTGGATATACTTTACGGGTATATCGTCAATAAGTCTGGTAAGAGTTATTACCTCATTCGAGATGGTGATCGGGTCGGAACCAGCTTTGTCAATCTTGAAGGTTACATCGATCATCGGCTGAGAGCCGTCAAGCAGGAAGCCCCTGCCGATATTCTGGTCGGTGTAATAGATTGCGTTTGCCTCGTCAGTACCGACGACAGGATCGCTGAACACGTTGTAGCAGTCAGGCTCACCGACAATCGTTAAACTCGATTGATCAAAGTGAGTGACTCCGTCAACGACATGTGCACGTCCGTCGGTAGCCGTCGGAATTGTTCTAACGTCCATGTAGGCTTTATACCGAATGGTATCGCCTTCATGAGCTTTGAACTCTTGGCCATCATACAGAATGATGGCTTCGTCACCACCAGCCGCGCTTGCTGACACGATCGCTACGGAAAAGACCGACAGCATCATCGCTACAACAAGCAACAAACTGATTAGTTTCCTAGTCTTAAGCATTCGTATTTCCTCCTAAAAAAATTTGCTAAAGATATAGTTTTCGCCAATTCTAAGCAATTACATTATATTTCAAGCGCAGAGTTATTGCCAACAACAATACTGTAACTTTTTTGTCTATTTTGTAACTTTATTTTAATCTTTTGTAATAATTTTGTAATATTTTAATTCTTTGCTATCATTTTGTTTCTTTTGCTTAATTCTTTTGTTGTTTCAGGGGAATTTTATAGCGGTTAATTCTGAATTTTGAAAAGGTCAAAACGGCGTTAAGATGCGGATATATAGTGTCTGCCACTCTCTCAGTCACAAAATACGCTATAAAAGTTACAATTTGTAACCAGCAGTTTCGCCTTTGAAAAAACTGCCCTAATTTACCTTTTTATTTCTCCTATTTTTCTACATTTCGGCAAATCGGTAAATATAGAGGGTACAGGAGCTTGGTGAGGCAGCAATACACTGTGGGGATAAATCCTTATATACATATATAAAGGAAAAGGAAGGCTGAAAACAGCCTTCCTGTGATATGTAGGATCAGATCTCGGAGACGACCTTCTCGGGCGGGAGCTCGAGGGTGTCGGGGTGCTCGAGGTATTTCTCGAATTTGCGGAACGCCAGACCGAGGATGTTGCCCGACACGATACGGTCGTCGGTAACGATACCCAGCGGCAGACAGCGCTCGAATACGACTTCGCCCTTCTTACGGACGGGCACCTCGCGGAGATTACCCATCGCAAGCGAGATAGAGGTGGTTCCGAAATTGTAGATGTGGTGGTGGATCGAATTGGTCTTGATGCTGGCGAGATCGGTGAGGATGATGGAGCAATGGAAGGGCGACGCCTCAATGATCGCCTTAGGACACCAGTTATGCTTATCGAGCCATTTGACGAAGTTGACCGCTACGCGCAGGAGTCCCGGTACGGAACAGAGGAAATTCGCGAGCTTGTCGGTGGAGTTGATATCGCCCTCTTCGCGATTGGTCGCGATATAGGCATTGATGATATCGTTGATCTCGTCGATCGTACCTGTGGGAGGGAACTTCATCTTGCTGATCGTAGAAGCGCCGTCGATCTTGCCGCCCTTGAGGACGACCATGCCGACAGAGATCTCGTTGCGGGCATAGATACGCTTATTGACGACAAAGCGGTTGAGCTGGGGATACTCCGCAAAGGCGCGTACCATGGCGGCAAGGATCAGGGTCAGGTGCGAATAGCGCTTGCCCTCTTTGCGCTTGCGGTTCAGATACTCTTTCATCGGCGCTTCGGGAAGGTCGATGGTGATCATATTCATCGCGTCGGTGCGCTCTTTCATGACATGAGCGCCTACTAAGTACTCTACGCCCAGATTCTTCAGCTTTTTTCCGTCGGGTCTGCCCATAATATACCTCTGTGTTTCGGTTAGGGTGACTGTTGATATCCTAACATGGATTGCGTACTATTCTTGCACACTTATAGTTATTTTACACGATTATCTGACAAAATACAATAGATTCGGTAAATTTTATACGCCTGACACAAAAAGGAAAACAGTATATATAATGTAGATGAGAATCGCAAGCAAGCCTTGTGCTCTGTAAAAGCGGCGTTTGATCAGTGTGGGAATCATGGTGATCAATACCGCGAGCAGGCAGAAGGGCAGGTCGATCAGGACGGTGGCGCGGGACATGGGAAGCGTACCGCCCTGCATCAGGGCGCATAAGGGCAGGATCAGGAGCATATCGATGGTGTTCGCGCCAAGGATATTGCCCGCGGTGATGGCGGGCCGACGCTTGATGATGGCGCTGACGGCGGTGACAAGCTCGGGCAGAGAGGTGCCGACCGCTACCATGGTCAGGGAGATGATACGCTCGTCGATATGGAAAATGTCGCGGGCGATCAAGGTGCCGTTATCGACCAGCAGGCGTGAGCCGAGAACGATCTCCCCCGCTCCGAGGATGAAACACAGGATATTTTTGAGAACAGTCCCGCGGTCGGTCGCGACATTTTCGTCAGTCATCGGCTCGAGGCGGGCGATATGGAGATTTTCGCCGATGAATACGATGAACAAAAGGAAGAGCCCCATACTGCCGATGGGCGTCAGCCAACCTGAGAGTCCCGACAGCCACAATACAAGGATCGACGCGATCAGGATACACGCCTTGGGCAGAAAGCGGGAGCGATCGATCGGGTGCGGCAGAAACAGGATCGTCAATGCGAGGATCAGGGCAGTATTTGCCGTGACGGATCCGATCGCGTTACCCGCCGCCATATCCGCCTGCCCCGACAGCGCCGCCATCACAGACACCAAAATCTCGGGCAAGGTAGTGGCTACGGAAACGATGGTAGCGCCGATGATGAACGGAGGTATACCCGACGCAGACGCCATCCACGCGGCGGCATCGACAAAGCGGTCTCCCCCTCGAATAATGCAGAACAGTCCCAGCGCAAACAGCAGGAACACCAAAAATGTACTGATGAAACCACCTCAGATTAGTATAAAAGAAAAGTCTCTGACATATTTCTATGCCAAAGACTTCTTTTACATGATTCTTATGTTTGTTTTTCTCGCAGGGCGGCTTCTCTTTTTGAGTACACACAGCCGCAGTAGTTCTGGCGATAGAGGTTGTACTGTCGGCTCAGCTCGATGGAGCGTTTGTAGCCCTCTTTCTTCTTGAAATCGGAGCAGAGATAGTTGACGCCGAGTTCTTCGGCGATCCGCTCGCCGATGGTATTGAGGACTTCGGCATTTTTCAACGGGCTGATGGTAAGGGTCGTGGCGAAATAATCGTAGCCGCCCGCCTTGCACAGCCGGGCGGTATAGCGCAAGCGCTGATCAAAGCAGATGGCGCACCGGGCGCCACCCTCGCGGTCGGCTTCATGCCCTTTGACCGCTTCAAGGAAATCGGCGGGCTGATACTCGACCTCGGTAAAGCGGATATACTCACTCAATCCCGCTTCTTGGACATAGCGTTTTAGTTCGCTGTAGCGGTAGCGGTACTCGCTCTCTTCGGTAATATTTGGATTATAGTAAGCGATGGTGATATCGAAATGGCGGTACAGGTACTCGAGAACATAGCTGGCGCATACGGCGCAGCACACGTGCAGTAATAACGTAGGGCGTTTGCCCTCCTGCGCATTGCGCTCAATCAGAGCGTCCATTTCCTTTTGGTAATTGCGTTTGTTCATTGCTTCACAGCCTTGTATAATTCTTCTGCGGAATTTACAATCATATCCGCCCCTGCGGTTTTAAGTTCCTCCGCTCCGCGGAAGCCCCAACTGACGCCGCATACCTTGACGCCCGCGTTGTGGGCGAATCGGACGTCGACGTCACTGTCGCCGACATAGAGCACCTCGCTCTTTTCACAACCGCAGAGAGAGATCACGCTTAAAAGAGAATCGGGCGAGGGCTTGCGGGGAAATTCGGGTCGCTGTCCCCACGCGTAGGCAAAGCGATAGCCAGGATAGAGCGTAGCTAAAATAAAGGGCACAAAGCGGTCAGGCTTATTGGAGATCACCGCGGTGAGGATACCGTCATCGGTCAGCTGACGGAGCAGGCGGTCGACGCCCTCATAGGCAACGGTATAATCCGTGCTGTGGTCAGCATAGTAGGCGTAAAAGCCCTCTTTGACCCTTGCCGCTCCCTCGGGAGTGTAGGAATCAGCCATCGTGACCTTCACGAGATTGTCGATACCGTTGCCGACAAAATGTCGGTAATCTTCGACGGGGTAGGTGGGCAGGTCTTCAGCGGAAAGCGCGGCGTTCATCGCTTCGGCTAAATCCCTGAGGGTATTGGCGACCGTGCCGTCGAGGTCAAAGGCAACTAACTTAATCATCGGCTTCTTCCCCGCTTTCTGTCGCTTCGGTATTCTCGGGAGCTTGGGGAGTATCAGGTGTTTCGGCAGAGGTCGCTTCGGGAGCGGGCTGCTCCGCTGTATCGTCGGGATCGTCGCCGTAAACCTTGCGGCTCATTTCCTCTAACTGTCTGGCGCGAATATCCTGCTTCTGCTCCTCTAAGCTCTGGGCATGCATACGCTCTTCGACGTCTTTATTGATCTCGTCCACGTATTTTTTGTTGCGGACAAGGGCGTTGAGTTCAAAAATGCTGAAGGTCGTGGTCTGCGCCAGAGAGGTCTTGGTATCTTTGGCGGGAGCTTCGACATCCTCGGACGGAGTTTCGGACTCTTGGGCTTCGATCTCTTCGGTATCATACACTTCATCGGGATTATTTAGCGGATCGGCGTAACGGCGCTTCTTCGGCTTGATCAGCTTGATCGCGATAAAGGCGGTCAGAACGAGCAGGATCGCGCCCGCGGAAAGGTAGATCACGATGCTGGAGATAACGGGGATATTGCCGTGGTAGCGGATCTCGGCACAGCCGTTCTTGACGGGCATAGTGCCGCGACTGTGGTCGGTGTAGGCAGTCTCGCTGCCGTCGACCGATACGGACACGATATTTTCGCCGCCCTCGGAAAAGACGGTATAGTTCATGGGAACGGCGGCGTTGTCGGCGTTGAGCATATAGCCGAGGTTGACGTAGTCGGTCAGCTGGGTCTTGATGCTCAGGTCAAAGGTACCTTTGTGCATTTCGTACGCCATGAAGTTGCCGCTGCCGAACACGCTGACGAGCTTTGAGGTGATCTCGTCGGTCGTGCCCTCAAAGGGAACATGGCAGACAAGGCTGTCGTCGGTTTCGGTGATCTCGCTGTCCATGCCCTTGCTGACAAAGAAGCTCTTCGCATACTCGGCGGCGGAACGGTCGGCTTTGTCATAAAGGAAATCGGTGGAACGGCGAAAGCGGGAATCGTCGAGGCTGTCGAGGGAGAATTCGATGCCGGTGATGCGGTACTGGATACCGTCGGGGATACGGAGCCTGACGGAGCCGCTGTTCAGCTTGACATTATACAGATCGTCTGTCCACTCGCCCGCGCTGACCCAGCGGCCGTTTTCAAAAACGGAACCGTCGCCGTAGGTGGTATTCAGCGGGAGGGAGTATGAATATTCCAAAGTGGGATAGCCGTTGTCGGCGCCGATGAAGGAGAAGGTATCGAGGTTCTCTTCAAAGGTAAGACCCTCTGACAAGGGTGTGGAGGCGTTGTCGAGGTCGCCGTAGGTGATCGAAACGCTGTCGGTATCGAGCAGTTTCGCGGTGACTTCGGTCATCTTCTCGAGGTCGAGCTGCTCGTAGATGACGGTATAGACCATATTGGAGCCTTCCTGCGTCCAACCGGCGTACCGAGCGTCGGTCAGGGTGTTGGTCAGGAAATACTGCTCGATCGCGTCCTTATCGGAGGAATAGGTGTCATTAGGAATAGAAAAAGCAAAGGTACGGGTATAGGTATCCGCCTTATCGTTGGTGGTTTTGATAGAAATGGAGTTGATCGCGCTGCCCGTGCAGTCGTTGATACTCAGCTTTGAGGGAGTCTCGAAGGTATCGGAGCCGATACGCACGGTATTGGTATCATAGGCGAATCTCAGATTCTTCACAGCATCAGACGCGGCGGTATCGTTGACGAGCCATGAGATCAGCTCGCTGACGTCGAAGTCCTCGTCCATGCGGGTGCCGTGGGTGAGGAAGGTGTTCTTCCGTGAGAGGAAAACAGTCGTAGAACGGCCGATCAAAGCGGAGATGATCTTCTCATACTGTGATCTGTTGCCAAAGGTCAGCTTCAGATCGAAGTGATAGCCGTCCTCCTCTACGCCGACGTAGGTAAAATCCGCGCCGTCGATCTCGGAAGCGGGCGAATCGGCAAGGAAAGTATCTTTGACAGCGTCGATATCCGCCGACAGCGGATAGACCGCCGTCACGGTGCGCGTGCCGGAGAAGCCGTCGCTGATCAACAGCTCGGAACGGACGCTGACTGAGGGCTGATCACAGCCCGAAAGACTCAGGCACAGGCTCAAAGTCAGCAATATCACGATCAATAATGCAATCAGTTTTTTCATAACAACCTCTATATGGCAAAGAATAATACGTATGAGGTAAATGCGTTATGCTCCATCGTATGAATCGATAGAGCCACCTCATCCACCGCAAGCGGTCCCCCTTCCCCTCAAGGGGAAGGCAAGATCAATAGCCTTTTGGCTCGTGCATCAAAACGGCGCGGCAGGGAGAAGCCTCGCAGCCTTTCATTTTCAGCGGGAACGCAGCGAGCTTGTAGTCGCCGTCCTCGACCCCCTCGAGATACAAGCCTTCCAAAACCGCGATACCCGCGGCGGCAAGCGCGCGATGGGGAGCCGCTTCATCAAAGGGCGGAGCGATGGAAACGGCGTCGGTACCGACCAGCAGGAGCTTATTGTCGGCGATCACACGCGCCGCCGATACGCTGAGAAACGCCTTGCCCGAGCCGTGGAGGATCAGGCGCTTTTGACACAGGGGCAAAAGACGCTCCATATCCTCGCCCGTGAGGATACCGTCGATGGTCACGACCGTGCATTTGCCGCAAAATTGCGACAGCCGCATGGAAGCGATATCCGCACCGTCCTCGTCAAAATGCAGGGGCGCGTCGATATGGGTGCCCGTATGGTTGCACATGCTGACAGCGGAAAGATTGTACATCGAATCATCGCCGATAGAACTGAGCTTAGTCAGCTTCGGCTTGGGATCGCCGTCATAGACAGGCGCTGAAAAGACCTCTCGGGATATATCGTATAATAGCATGAACCTCTCCCCTTTTTTTGATTTCTGTTTTCACTGTTATCGGTTGGTGATCGACCGACAACACAACATATTACTCCATTATAAATGCTATTATACCATATATCGACAAAAAATAAAGTATAAATTATGAACAATCGGGCAGGATGAAGCTTCTTTGACTCAAAAAGAAAAGCCCCACATGAGGTGGGGCTTGATTCTATACAGATGTGCTATCAGATAAGCTCGATGATCGCCATCTCCGCTGCGTCGCCGCGGCGGGGTCCGATCTTGGTGATGCGGGTGTAGCCGCCGTTGCGGTCCGCATACTTGGGAGCGATCTCCTTGAAGAGCTTGGTGGCGACGTCCTCTTTGGTGATGAACGCCATAACCTGTCTCTTGTTGGCGAGTGTGTCCTTCTTAGCGATAGTGATCATCTTCTCCGCCATGGAAGCGGTTTCTTTCGCACGGGAGAGGGTGGTCTCGATCTTGCCGTTTTCAAGCAAGAAGGTAACGAGAGCTCTCAGCATCGCGAGACGAGCGTCGGTAGCTCTGCCCAGTTTTCTGGTACCCGGCATTGTGTTTCACTCCTTTCGGGTCAATCTTTACAGAAATCTATAAAGTAAATTAGTTATTAGTTGTAATTATTCGTCCTCTTTACGCAGGCTGAATCCCAGAGAATCCAGCTTGAAGACGACTTCCTCCAGCGACTTTCTGCCGAGGTTGCGGACCTTCATCATGTCCTCTTCGGACTTAGAGATGAGGTCTTCGACGGTATTGATACCGGCGCGCTTGAGACAGTTGAAGGAACGGACGGAAAGATCGAGCTCTTCGATGGTCATCTCGAGCACCTTCTCCTTGCCCTTGTCGTCCTTCTCGACCATGATCTCAGTGCTGTAGCCTCTGTCGGAGAGGTTGACAAAGAGATTCAGATGCTCGGTGAGGACCTTGGCTGCCAGAGATACGGCCTCCTGCGCGTTGATAACGCCGTTTGTCCAAACGCTCAGGGTGAGCTTGTCGTAGTCAGTGATCTGACCGACACGGGTATTGTCGACCGTGTAGTTCACCTTGAGGACAGGGGTGTAGATAGAGTCGATGGGGAGTACGCCGATGATCTCGTTGCCCGAAATGAGCTTGTTCTTCTCGGCGGGGATGTAGCCTCTGCCCTTATCCAGCGTGATCTCCATATTCAGAGTAGCGCCGTCGGCGAGAGAGGCGATGTGCAGAGCCGGGTTGAGGATCTCAACCTCGCTGTCGCACTTGATGCTCTCAGCGGTGACCTCGCAGGGACCTTCCGCGGAGATCTCAACGATCTTGGGACCGTTGGCGTGGAGCTTAGCGACCAGGCTCTTCATGTTCAGAACGATCTCGGTGACGTCTTCCTTGACGCCGGGGATGGTAGAGAACTCGTGATTGACTCCGTCAATCTTGATCGATGTAACGGCTACGCCCTCTAAAGAGGAGAGCAGTACGCGGCGCAGAGAGTTACCCAGCGTGTTGCCGAAGCCTCGCTCTAAGGGTTCAACCACAAATCTGCCGTACTTGCCGTCCGAAGATAATTCTTCTGTATCAATACTGGGTTTCTTAATCTCTATCATGAGCGAATTCCTCCTTAAATTTTTAGCTGCGCTGACAGGAAAACCTGCCGCGATGCCCGCAGTTTTCTTCGGTTTTGAATAACCCTCCGCCCCTTCGGGGCACCTCCCTCAGAAAAGGGAGGCAGTATGCGGGCGCGTTGTCGGAAAAATCCGACCGGCGTACAAATTACTTGGAGTACAACTCGACGATGAGGTGTTCCTCAACAGGATAGTCGATATCGTCACGAGCGGGAAGAGCGATGACCTTGCCGCTGAGCTTGTCGGTCTTTTCGAGCCACTTCGGAACGAGGGTAGCGCCGTCGTTCTCAGCGATTGCCTTAAAGCGGTTGGTGTCCTTGGAGCCGTCAGCTACTGCGATCACATCGCCTGCCTTAACGATGTAAGACGGGATGTTGCACTTCTTGCCGTTGACGGTGAAGTGAGCGTGGTTGACAAGCTGTCTGCCTTCGCGGCGGGTGGAGCAGAGACCGAGGCGATAAACAACGTTATCGAGTCTGCGCTCTACGAGAGAGAGCAGGTTCTCACCGGTCTTGCCTTCCATCTTCTCAGCCTTCTCATAGTACATACGGAACTGCTTCTCGAGGATACCGTAGATGAACTTGACCTTCTGCTTCTCGGTCAGCTGGATACCGTATTCGCTCTGTTTTCTTCTCATTTTGCCGCCGGGGTTACGGTTAGAGCTCTTCTTGGAATAACCCATAACAGCGGGTGAAATGCCCAGCGCTCTGCAGCGCTTTGCGATAGGCTGTGAATTCTTAGCCATATTCTATATCCTCCTTATTCTTTTATACACGTCTTCTCTTGGGAGGACGGCATCCGTTGTGCGGGATGGGGGTAACGTCTTTGATCATGGTGACCTCGAGACCTGCGGTCTGCAGAGCACGGATAGCCGCCTCACGACCCTGGCCGGGACCCTTGACATAGACCTCAACGCTCTTCATGCCATGCTCCATCGCAGCCTTGGCGGCTGTCTCAGCGGCGCTCTGCGCAGCGAAGGGAGTGGACTTTCTTGAGCCGCGGAAACCGAGTTCGCCCGCGGACGCCCAGGAGATCGCGTTGCCCTGTGTGTCGGATATAGTAACGATAGTGTTGTTAAAGGTAGACTGGATATGCGCCGAGCCCTTTTCGATATTCTTTCTCTCACGGCGGCGGCGGATAGGAGCCTTCTTACCTGTTTTAACTGCCATTTGTAATTGCCCTCCTTACTTCTTCTTGTTAGCCATAGTCTTGCGCGGGCCTTTACGGGTACGAGCGTTGGTCTTGGAACGCTGACCTCTTACGGGCAGACCCTTTCTGTGGCGAACACCGCGGTAGCTACCGATTTCGATAAGTCTCTTGATGTCGAAAGCGATATCACGACGGAGATCACCTTCAACGCGGCAATTATGGTCGATATATTCTCTGAGTTTTGATACGTCTTCTTCGGTGAGATCACGAACGCGAGTGTCGGGATTTACACCTGTTGCAGCAATAATGTCTGTAGCGGTTTTGCGACCGATACCGTAGATATAAGTGAGTCCGATTTCAACTCGCTTGTCACGGGGCAAGTCGACGCCTGCTATACGAGCCATTTAGTGCACCTCCATTTAATAATAATAAATTGATTTGTGTGAAAAAATGATAGAAATAATGAATATTGAAAACTGAAAATTGAAAACTGAAGAATAGTCGGAGGGCTCTGCCCTCACCCGATCATAATTGTTCGAGTGCGGCGCGCGAGTCACCGCCGTTATTCTTTATTCAGTATTCACTATTCACTGCGAGCGAAGCGAGACTTAACCCTGGCGCTGCTTATGCTTGGGGTTCTCGCAGATTACCATGACCTTACCATGTCTCTTGATAACCTTGCACTTCTCACACATTTTCTTTACTGAAGGTCTGACTTTCATAATATCATTCCTTTCCTTCTTAGTAAGATGATTTCAGCCTCCCTTTGGTAAAGGGAGGGGTACCGCGATTAGCGGTGGAGGGATTGCATAAATGACCAAGCGTAAGCGAGATACTGAATAATTAGGTTGGTCGCTTCGCTCCTTTTGTACAATCCCTCAG
>CADBYC010000045.1 GCA_902798755.1 uncultured Ruminococcus sp.
GAGACGCAGACAGGCTGGCGCCTGTCAAGGAGCCCAACAAAGCTATACGAAATATAGCGCAATAGATGATAAAGGTTTTTATTAAGGATTAGTATTAACAATACACGAGGGGCAGGGAGATGTCAAGGTAAAGTTTTCTCTTTTGCTGATTTTATGAATTGATTTTTCGGCGGATTATGGTACAATGAGGGTATCAATTTGAAGTAACAGATGTGACGCTATGGATAAACATAAAATCAAGATGATCGCTATAGCGGCGGCGGTCGGCGTACTGCTTTTGGCGGGGGTCATCGTCGGTGTGACGACCCGTCCCGCACCGACGGTGGCACAAGAGACCGAACCGCCTACCGAAGCGCCAAAGTCGCACATGATCGACGTTGTACCCGCTACCTTGCAGGAGACTTTAAAGGCAGGGTGTGAGACCCATGCCTGCACCAGTCTTTTGCAGACGCTCGGCTATGATATCGACGAATATCGCTTTGCGGACAATTACCTTGAATGTCACTATGTGATCGAGGACGAGGTCACGGGCGAGAAGTTCGGCCCCGATATGAATTCGGGCTTTGCGGGTACGGCATACGCGGGCTGGGGCATCTACGCGCCCGCGATGGCGAAATGCATGAATCGGTATCTGGCGGACGCAAAATCGGAGCAGAAGGCGTATGTCCTCGAGAACAAAACGCTCGAGGACCTATGCGAAGAATACATCGACAACGATATCCCCGTGATGGTATGGGCGACGACCGACATGCAGGATCCGATCGAGTGGGATATCTGGACGGTGAATTACGTTGACGAAAACGCCAAGTACAAGGAGGGCGAGACCTTCCGCTGGATGTTCCATGAGCATTGTCTGGTGCTGTGCGGGTACGACAAGGATTACTACTACTTTTCCGATTCCGTCGTGGGCGGTATCTCGCATTTTGCGAAGGAGCTCAGCGAGAAGCGGTACGAACAGCTCGACAGTCAGGCGATCGTCGTCAAGTGACGGAATGTTGCGAGAGGAAAAAATACTGATATAGTCGAAAACGGCAGTCATAGCGACTGCCGTTTTCTGTTGAGGTTTTTATGAAGTCAAACAAGAGTTGTAAGCGATTTTACGCGAGGCTCACGTTGAGACCTTCGTCAACCGTGACGGTCAGCGTTACGGGTACCTGCGTATTGTCGTCGGTGTTGTAGAGCAGGGTGACGTGAGCGGTGCCGGGAGCAGTACCGTAGAAGTGGAAATTATACTGCTCTTTGTTGAAGTTGTAATCACAGCGGATAACAAAATTGGAGTTGTCGGCTTTGTAGTTCCAGTCAAAGCCGTAAGAGGTCTTGCCGTGGACGATGTAGTCGGCGCTGTTGCCCGTGGTAGCGGGAGCGGTGCGCTTGGTGTCGATATAGACGCGGTCGCCGTCGATGACGCGGATATTGTCGTCGTCCTTCTGCGCGGTCTGCTGAGCAGGCTGAGCGCTCTTCTCGGCGTTTTTGTTCGCGTTCTTCTCGGCGACAGCGGTGATGGTGGGCTGAGGGGTATCGGCGTTAGGCTTCACCGCGAAGGAACTGATCGAGAATACGGTAGCGGCGATGACCGCGACCATCGCGAACGCCAGAGCCGCGATCACGATCCCCGCGCCCTTTTCCTGACGGGCGGGTCTTCTTCTCTCACGCGTCCTACGGGGACGGTCGGTGTAGATATCGACGTAGTCCTGATCGGCGTCGTTATGGTAGTTGTAATCGTTGTTGTAGTTGTTATGATCAAATTTGTAATCTTTGTTCTCAGTCATTTTGGGTTCCTCCATATTGATGTGCTTGCTCAGTCAAGGCGGAGCGGAAGATGTGTTGTCCTTGACTGTGGCTATAGCATAACATACCGACTGTGACAAGATAGGGACAAAGATCGGACAAATCTGAAAAATTTTTAAAAAATTGTCTTTTGTTGGAAATTATTCTTATTTATACTAATCCTTGATAAAAAGATTTAATCAGATATTAGTGATATATTTCGGATAGCGCGACGGGAGACGCAGACAGGCTGGCGCCTGTCAAGACAAAGCTATACGAAATATAGCGCAATAGATGATAAAGGTTTTTATTAAGGATTAGTATGAGTATTCTGATTTAGAATAATAAAACGTCCCTGCCGCAGTTGACAGGGACGCTGTTGCTGGATTTATGTTGTTGTTTTGGGTGACGATTCTCTCTTGTGCTTTTCGATCATCTTGTCCGCGAAGTGGTAAAGCAGGTTGAACAGGACGATGATGACGACAGCCGTAATGATCTGCATGATGAGCGCGGACTGACTGAGAGCGGTGAGCTTGAAGAAGTCGCGGAAGAAGATCGTCGCGATGATGATGCCCGCCGTGCTGAGCGCGAGCATGGCGCCGCGCAGGGCGTTGAAGGGGATACACAGCCGCACGATCAGCATGAGTCCGATCAGCGAGGTGGTGTAGACCGCCATTGTGGACAGCTCGGCGTGAGAGAGCCCGAGAGGATCGCTGAGCAGGGCGGTGACGATGATATTCAGCGCGATACAGATCGCGGCGGGAGCGGCGCGGGTGATGATGTTGTAGGTGAAGTTGCCGCGCACGATGTTTTTGTTAGGCTGTAGGGCGAGGACAAAGGACGGGAAGCCGACCGTCAGCGCGCCGATCAAGGAAAGCTGGATCGGCTCGAAGGGGTAGATGTGGTGAGAGAAGAGGAAGAACAGCGACAACAGGATCGAGTACATGGTCTTGACCAGATACAGCGAGGAGCTGCGCTCAATGTTGTTGATCGAGCGGCGGCCTTCGGCGACGACCTGCGGCATGCAGGCAAAGTCGTTGTTGACCAGAACGAGCTGGGACACGTTGCGCGCCGCTTCGCTGCCTGCCGCCATCGCGACGGAGCAGTCCGCTTCTTTCAGGGCGAGGACGTCGTTCACGCCGTCGCCCGTCATGGCGACCTTGTGACCTTTTTCTTTGAGCGCGATCAAGAGCTTTTTCTTTTGAGCGGGGGTCACTCTGCCGAACACGTTGCACCGCTCGGCGACCTCAGCCAATTCTTCGTCGGTCGTTACGGTGGACATATCGACGGCGTTTTCGGCGCCTTTGATATCGCAGTCCTTGGCGATGTTCTGAACGGTCTTGACGCTGTCGCCCGAGATGACCTTGAGGGTCACGCCCTGCTCCTTGAAGTAGCTGACGGTCTCCTGTACGTTGTCACGGAGCTGATCTTTGATGAGGATCAGCGCCATCGGAATGAGATCGTCGGGGAGCGTTTTATCGGTAAGCGGGTTGACGGATTTTGCTAAGACGAGGATACGGACGGTGTCCTTGACTTCGTCGATCGCTTGGTAAACCTTTGCGTATTTTTCTTTATCAGAAAATACAAACTCCGCCGCGCCCATGATATAAGTCCTGCCGTTGGAGAATTCACCGCCCGACCACTTGGTCTCGGAGGAGAAGGGGGTGAAGTGCTTGCATTGCAGGGGTTCGATATCCTTGGCGTAAGCGTGTACCGCTTCGGCGGTGGCGTTGACCTCGTCAACGTGGGCGATAGAGGAGAGCGCGGTCATGATCTCGTCCTTTTCGCAGTCGAGCGGGATCGTGTCGTGCACGTTCATGATCTCGGCGGTCAGGGTGCCTGTCTTGTCCAGACAGATCACATCGACGCGGGCGAGGGTCTCGATACAGTACATTTCGTTGACGAGTACCTTTTTCTTTGCCAGACGAATGACGGATACCGCCAGAACGGTAGAGGTCAAGAGGATCATGCCGCCGGGGATCATGCCGACCAGCGCGCCGACGGTCGAGATGACGGTGTCGTTGAACATTTGCTGTTGGACAAAATATTTGATGACGAACATCAGGATACCGACGGGGAAGATGATGACGGAGCAGATATTGATGATGGTCTTGAACGCTTTGAGGATCTGAGAATCGTTTTTCTTGATATACTTCGCTTCGTTGTTGATCTTGGCGGCGTAGCTGTCGGCGCCGACGCGGTTGACGCGGCATTTACAGTTGCCCGAAGCGATAAAGCTGCCTGAGAGAAGCTCGTCGCCGAGCTTTTTGGCGATCAGATCCGATTCGCCTGTCAAAAGGCTTTCGTTGGCGCTGCATTCACCGTCGACAAGGATACAGTCGGCGGGTACCTGATTGCCGCGCGAGAGCAGGATGATGTCGTCGAGCACCAGCTCGTCCTTGCTGAGTTCGACGATCTCGCCGTCGCGCAGGACGCTCAGCTTGCTTTCGGTGAGGATCGTGAGCTTGTCCACGCTCTTTTTGGAGCGGATCTCCTGAACGATACCGATGACGGTATTGAACAGCACCACGCCGATGAACAGCAGGTTCTTGTACGAGCCGACGACCATCAGCAGGATAAACAAGAGGACGTTGATGCCGTTGAACACGGTGCAGATGTTGTCGATGAAGATGCGCTTGATCGACTTGGTTTTGACGGTAGAGGCGGTGTTGACCTTACCCTCGGCTTTTCGCTGTTCCGCTTCGGCAGAGGTCAGCCCGCGCAATTCTTTTTCTTCCATGGGATTCTCCTGAAAAAGTTGGTTTTCTTTCTTTCAAAATATACCATAACCCGCAAATCATCGTCAAGTAATCGCTGTAAAAGTTCAACAATTATTAATAAAAGAACGCAGGGCTTTGAGGGGCGAGGACAGCGAGAGGGGAAGGGGCGCTGATTTATGCGCAAGTTGCCTGAAATAATCGGTATGATTTTAGCTGATTTGATAGTGACAATTGCGTTTCCCTGTGATATAATAAGCACTGATAACGCTGATATTCGTTCGGCGTAAGTCGGTATACCTCATTGAGGTAAATATTTTTAAGGAGAAATGTCTAATGAAATTCCCTAACGCTGCAAAAGGCGTGAAGAAGATCTTCACTGCTGAAATCTTGAACCTGATCGGTACGATCGTGATGGTGATTGCGGCTATCGCCGTCGCGATCGGCGGTGCCGGCGCAGCAGGTGCACAGACCGAGGAAGGCATAGCGCTGGCGCTCGGCGGCGGCATGATGGTCGCTCTGATCCTTATTGCGGTTTACATGATCCTCGCTACTATCGCCTATATCATGAACCTCGTCGGTATCATCAACGCTTCTAAGGATGAAACGAACTTCAAGAGCGCGCTGATCTTCCTGATCGTCGGTATCGTTACCATGATCCTCGTAGCTGTCTTCCGCAACAACCCTGTTGTCTACAGCATGCTGCTCTCTCTGGGCAACCTGATGAACGTGTTCGTCAACATCTTTGTGATCGCCGGCGGCGTCAAGCTCGCCGACCGACTCAACAGGGGCGACGTCAGCACCAAGGGCACCAACGTCCTCAAGCTGATCATCGTTGTTGCTATCCTCAGCCTGATCGCCAGCCTGATCTCTTCCTTCATGGGCGGTATGGTTGCTTCCGTGACCGCTGCTGTCCTCCTGATCGTCAGCCTGATCCTGAACATCATCAAGTACTTCATGTACCTCTCTTTCCTCAGCCGGTTAAAGAAATCTTTGGTAGAAGGCTGATCAATCATTTGATAACAATACCGCGATCTGTCAGACGGCAGGTCGCGGTATTGTTATAGGGGGAATTGATTCGGTTGAGATTGCCACAGCCCTGAAGGGCTTCGCAATGACGTTTATATTGACAAAGGGAGCGTGATCTTTCATCTGTTTGTTATGCCCACGGGTCGTCCTTTTGCGGGGTGCGGATACCGACCATGATCATCTGTTCGCTTAAGTACCACTTACCCTTTGAGGGCTTGAGACGGAGCTTGATTTGGCGGGGAGAGTCCGCGCCGCCTGAATTGAGGTGCAAAGTCGCCCAGCCTTCATTTTGGAAGGAATAGGGATTAGAGAAAACGGACACGGTAAAGGGCTGAGAGGGCGTGTAGTTGTTCTCGGGCGTTGCTCCCGCAAAGTAAGAGAACGGAATGTGCTTGCCGTCGCGGAAGCGGTCGTTCAGAAAGCTGACTTCCATCGGCGACAGGGGAGCGGGACCTTTCAGGAAATCAAGCATTTCCTTGCCGATTTCGGGCGCCGCCGCGTACGCGCACAGGGCGCAGACCGTCAGAGCGGCGGTCTTGTACGGTGTGTCGAGGCTTGCCTCGGGGAGCGCCTTCATTTCTTCAATGCTTTCGGGGAGCGCTTGGAATACAAAGGTGAAGCTGCCTTCCGCGGGCTTTTGCGCGGCGGGCGAAGGGCTGACGGACGGATTCAGGTTATCAAAAATACTCATGGCAAAGCCTCCTTTTGTTCATCATATCATTTGAAAGGGCGTTTGTAAATAATTATTTGCAAGTTGCGGGTATTTAGTGTATGATTAGGGTATGAAGATCGAGTATGTTGTTTTGGACGAAAAGTTGAAAATTGAGGAATTGAGCGGGTATATCGCGCTCTTGCCCCATGAGCGGCAGGAGAAGATCGCCCGATACCGCTTTGAAAAGGATAAGCTCCTGTCGCTTGCGGCAGGGCTCTTGATCCGCCGCGCGATAGGGGAGAGCGAGATCGCCTTGGGTGAGCACGGCAAGCCGTACGCGCAAAACGGCGTGTACTTCTCCGTGTCCCACAGCGGCAGAGTAGCGGCGATCGCGGTCGATGATATTGAGCTGGGGCTTGACGTCGAAGAGCTGCCCGCGCCTGACCGCTTGAAGATCGCCGACCGCTTTTATCACCCCGCCGAGAGAGCGTATGTGAAAGAAGCAGAGGATCGGCGGCGCGCGTTCTGTGAGATATGGACGCGAAAGGAAGCGTATCTGAAAATGACGGGAGAGGGGATCTCGACCGACCTGACGGCGTTCGATACCTTAGCTCAGCCGCTGAAAGGGCAGACGGTCACTCTGCCGCTCGACGGCTATTGTCTGTCGGTATGCTCCGCAGAGCCGATAGGGGATAAGAGTATTGATATTTCTAAATTAGAATTAAATGAATTGATATAATTCTGATAGAGAATTAACAGAGAAAATAATTCTGATTCAGAATTAAAAATTCATATATTATTCGGAAATGGAATTATAGCTTCGATATATTTCTATTATAGAATTAAAAACGGCAGAAAGAAAAGCTCCTTCGTGTGAAGGAGCTTCGTTTATTTGATCAGGGTTTTCTTTTCGACCAATGCCGAGATAATGCGCCTGTTCCTGACGCGCTTGACGGTGAAGGTCAGGTCGTGGTAGTTGACGCGCTGTCCGCGGATCGGGATATCGCCGAATTGCTCGACAATGAAGCCGCCGACCGAATTGCTCTCGATCTCATCGTCGGGCTTCATCTCAAACAGCTCGAACAGCTCGGAAAGATCCATATCGCCTGACACAAGATATTTGTTCTCGCCGAGCTTCGTGCAGGTGTGTTCGACGTCCTCGTCCTCGTCCCAGATATCGCCGACGATCTCTTCAAGCAGATCCTCCATCGTGACGATCCCTAAAAAGCCGCCGTACTCGTCGGTGACGATGGCGATGTGCAGCTTGTTCGCGCGAAAGTCGTTGAGGATATCGGAGAGCTTCTGGTTTTTGTAGATAAAGTGGGCGGGGGTGATCAGACTGCGGATATCCGCCTCGCCGTCGATCGCCTTCTCGAGGTAATCGCGGGTGTGCAGGATACCGATGATATTGTCGATGTCGTTTTCATAGACGGGAATGCGCGAGTAGCGCTCGCGGATAATCAGGTCGTGGATATCCTCCATGCTGTCGTCGATGTCGATGACGGTCACGTCAACGCGGGGGGTCAATATCTCCTGCGCGGTCTTTTCGTCAAATTCCAGCGCCGACTGCACGAGTTCGGATTCCTGCTCTTCGAGGATACCTTCCTCCTCGATGCTCTCGATGATGTATTTGAGCTCATCCTCGGTGACAGAGGGGGAGCTCTTCTTGATGTGTCCGATCTTCATGACAAGGCTCTTGATGCCGATGAAGAGATAGACAAAGGGAGTGAGGACGTAGGTCATCACCTTCAGGAGAAAGCCCGTATACAGTACGATGCTGTCGCTCTTTTCCTTGCCGATACATTTCGGTATCACCTCGCCGAAGGTCAGCACGAGAAGCGTCGTGCCGCCCGTCGCGATCGCCGCGCCGTAGTTCTCAAACAGGTTCAGGCACAGAATGGTCGCTAAGGACGAGCAGCCGAGGTTGACGACGTTGTTGCCGATCAGAATGGCGGTCAGGGCTTTGTCGAAGTTGTCGCAGACCCATAGGGCGTGCTTGGCGCGCTTGTTGCCGTTGTCCATCAGGGATTTCAGGCGGATGGTGTTGGCGAAGGAGAACGCCGTTTCCGTACACGAGAAGAATCCCGACAGCAGTATCAATACGGCGATGACGACGCCGTATATCGCGTTTGTACTCATTTTTCCTCCAAAACGGATGAAGTGATAGACGGAGCGTGTCCGTGATTTGACTATATACGCATTAAGCATACACTATTCTCATATATTTAATATGACAATTTAGAAATATAATTATTTTTCTCTTGAAGAATGAGAGAGATAATGGTATACTGTATCTTGGTAAATTACCGACAAGATATACATGATTTAGGTAAGCACTGATTAATTACAATGTCATTGCGAGGGCTTTAGCCCGTGGCAATCCCACAAAGTGATAAACAAGCGTTTCAGTCCCTATTTGTGGGATTCCCACGGTCGCTTAGTCGCTCCCTCGGAATGACTGCAAAACGAAAACTGCATTAATCAGTATTTACTTAGATTTTGTCGGCTGAAAACAGTATTGATAATGTGCATTTGCGGATTGTGAGGAACCATATGACGATTATTGAAGCGATCATTCAAGGAGTGGTACAGGGCTTGACGGAGTTTTTGCCCGTATCCAGCAGCGGTCATCTGACCATCACCCAGCATATTTTAGGCATCGACATGGAAGGGGGCAATCTCTTCTTCAACGTCATGCTCCATATCGGTACGCTCGTAGCGGTGATCGCCTTTTATCACAAGCTGATCTGGCGGCTGATCAAGGCGTTTTTCTCCATGATCGGGGATATCTTTACGGGCAAGTTCAAGTGGAAGGAGCTGTCTGACGACAAGCGCATGGTGATCATGGTCATCATCGGTCTTGTCCCGCTGTTCCTGCTCTTCCTGCCTGTCCCCGGCACGGGAATGAAGCTCAAGGACTTTGTCGAGAGCTTCAACACGGATCAGTATTTCATCGTGGTCGGTATCTGCCTGCTGCTGACTTCGCTCCTGCTCTTTATCGGCAACCGCTGTTCGCGTTCCGCCGTGCCGCTCAAGCACGCCAAAAACGGCGGTGAAGCGGGCAGAACGTCGATGAACGTGCTCGACGCGATCGTCATCGGTATCACCCAGTGCTTCGCGACCCTGCCTGGTCTTTCCCGCTCAGGCTCGACGCTGTCGGCGGGTCAGATGCGCGGACTCAATAAGCAGACAGCCCTCGACTATACCTTTATCCTCGGTACGCCCGCGATCGTCGCGGCGGCGCTTTTAGAGGGCAAGGACGCGCTAAAAGCGGGTACCGCTCAGCTGACCGATAATATCCTGCCCATCATCATCGGCATGGTGGTATCGGCAGTGGTCGGGTATCTGGCGATCGCCTTGTTCAAATGGCTGTTAAAGACCGATAAAATGATCATCTTCATCATCTATACCGCAATCGTCGGTATCGCTGTCATCGTGATCAGCGTGATGGAGATGCAGAGCGGCGTGAACCTTTTCTCGGGCGCGCCGTTGTAAGCCTTCCCCTTGAGGGGAAGGTGGGCTTTTTGACTCAATAGTCAAAAAGGTCGGATGAGGTGGAAACCTTTCACAAAAATCAATGAACGGGATGAAGTGGAGTCGTTTCCACCTCATCCGTCACCTTGACGGTGACACCTTCCCCTCAAGGGGAAGGCTGTCTTATTATAACAGAAACCAAAATCTCAGAAAGTCAGGAGTGATACTTTGGCTGCCAAGAAAACAAAAGGCAAGACAAGCTCCAAAAAATCTACATCTAATTCGAGATCGAAGTCGACCGCGAGCCGCACTTCGCAGAGAGGCGCGAAGGCTCAGCCCAAACGCCGACTGAATCCGCAGATCAAGGCGATCATTCTGTGCGCTGTCGGCATATTGCTGCTCGCGCTGGTCATTATCCCGGGCGGTGCGCTGTGGAAAACCATGCGCTCGTTCCTGTTCGGGGTGTTCGGCGTGTGCTCGATCTTAGTGCCGCTGGTGTTCATCTACCTCGGTGTGATGACCGCCAAGGAAAAGCAGATGGCGCATAAGGGCGCGAAGATCGCCCTGTCCGCTGTGATCGTGCTGATGGTGTGCACATTAGTGTATCTCTTTGGTAAAACGGACTTCAACGACGGTTATTCCTACACACAGGCGCTCGGCGCGGCTTATCAGAAATCCTTTGCCCTCGAAAGCCTGTGCGGTCTGTTCGGCGCGATCTTAGGCTATCCGATGCGCGGTCTGCTCACGACAGCTCCCGCTGTGATCACGTCCTTTGTCATACTGATCGCCGCTGTGATGGTGCTGTTCGGCGTGACCCTTGTCGATATCGCGAACGTCGCGAAAAAGGGCTATCGCAAGACAAGAGAACAGCAGCAGCGTATGCGCGAGCGCCGACAGGAGCGCATGGAGGAACGCCGCCGCGAACGCGAGGAACGGGAGGAATATCCCGAGCCTGACGACGAATATGTCGAAGAATACCCTGTTGAAGATTATCCCGCGCATACGACTCCGTCAACTTCTTATCGCCGTGATCGCAACGGTCGCATCGATATCCCGCTGGACAAGCCGAAGGAGAAGAAGCGCGTCAAGGACGAGGTGGAGATCGCGGAGGAGCAGCACGATCAGGATATCATCAATATCATTCAGAACGCGAACTCAGGCATCACGCCTGACAGAGAGATGTCCGCTTCCGACGTTGCGAAGCGTATCTCTGATAAAAAGAAATCCCGCAAGATGTCCGCGGGCGCGAAACAGCCCGACCCCGGTACTGCGGAGGACGACCTCGACGACGAGCTTGATACACTCGATGATTTTGACCTCAAGGGCGAGACCCGCCGTATGCGTGCCGAGGTCAGACAGAATCAGGATCGGAAGCCCGAGCAGTCGACCTATGTTTACCCGCCGACAAAGCTCTTAGAGCCTGCGGTGGACAGCGAGAGCGAAAGCGCTTACATGGAAATGCAGAACAACGCCACCAAGCTGGTCGAGACCCTCAACAGCTTTGGCGTTAAGGCGAACATCGTCAACATCTGCCGCGGTCCGTCTGTCACCCGCTATGAGTTACAGCCCGCGCCCGGCGTGAAGATCAGCAAGATCACGAACCTCTCCGACGACATCGCGCTGAACCTTGCCGCCAACGGCGTGCGAATCGAAGCGCCGATCCCCGGTAAGGCGGCGGTCGGTATCGAAGTGCCGAACAAGGTCACCTCGATGGTCACCCTGCGCGAGCTGGTCGAAACGGACGAATTCAGAAACAGCAAGAGCAAGCTCAACTGCGTATTGGGCAGAGATATTTCGGGCGAGATCATCACCACTGACCTTGCGAAAATGCCCCATCTGCTGATCGCGGGTACGACAGGCTCCGGTAAGTCGGTATGCGTGAACGCGCTGCTGATGTCGATTTTGTTCAAAGCGACGCCCGACGAGGTAAAGCTGCTGCTGGTAGACCCGAAGATGGTCGAATTCTCAAAGTACAAGGGTATCCCGCATTTGCTCGTACCCGTTGTATCCGACGCGAAGAAGGCGGCAGGCGCGCTGAACTGGGCGGTATCCGAAATGCTCCAGCGCTACCGTATCTTCTCGGAATATGACTGTAAAGGAATCGACAGCTTCAACGAGCTGGTCGATAAGAACCTTGCTTACATAGAAGAAGAAAAGCAAAAGCCCGACTACGATCCCGAGGCGGAGGAACAGCCCTGCATGGAGATCGACGGCTTGAAGATCCCCACTGAGCACATGTGCCGTATCGTCATCGCGATCGACGAGTTGGCTGACTTGATGATGGCGGCGCCGTCTGAGGTCGAAGAGAGCATCTGCCGTCTGGCGCAGATGGCGCGTGCCGCGGGCATGCACCTGATCCTCGCGACCCAGCGACCCACCGTCAACGTCATCACAGGTCTGATCAAGGCGAATATCCCCTCACGAATCGCCTTGAAGGTATCTTCTCAGATCGACTCGCGTACCATTCTTGATACGGGCGGCGCGGAGAAGCTGATCGGACGAGGCGACCTGCTGTACGCTCCTGTCGGCGCACCGAAGCCCATTCGTGTACAGTGCTGCTTCACGCGCGACGACGAGATCGACCGCGTGACCGCGTTCCTGAAGAAATCGCATACCGCCGAGTATAACAAGGAAATCGAGGACAAGATCCGCAAGATCGCCGCCGAGGAGCTCAACGGCAGCAAGAAGGACAGCGGCATCTCCCCGGGCAACGCGCCTGAGGTGGATTCCATGATGGACGAAGCGATCCGTTTCGTCATCGAAAGCGGACAGGCTTCTACCTCTATGCTTCAACGCCGTTTGAAGGTCGGCTACGCGAGAGCGGGCAGAATGATCGACGATATGGAGCAGATGGGCGTTGTAGGCCCGCACCAAGGCTCTAAGCCGCGCGAGGTGCTGATCACGATGAACGATTGGCTCGAGCGCAACAATATGCTCGGCTCTCCCGACGATCATACCAACGGTGAGGGAGATGGCATGACGGATGATGACGATCCGTGGTGATGTGAAAATCAAGGATTTTCAGTGAATAGTGAATAAAGAATAATGAATAACGAAGGGCGGGCGGCGCCCGCACCCGATTTGTATTATTTACTTGACCTTTTCGACAAATATCGCTATACTATAGATTATGACAAAGCATGATTCGGTTGAGATTGCCACACCTCGTGAACGAGGCTTGCAATGACCGTTTTAAGTTAAGGAGGAAGATTGTTGGGAGTATATGAAGAACTGGTAGCCCGCGGCTTGATCGCTCAGGTTACCGATGAAAAAGAAATCAGAGATCTGGTGAATAACGGCAAGGCGGTATTCTACATCGGCTTCGACCCGACTGCCGACAGCCTGCACGTGGGTCACTTCATGGCGCTGTGCCTGATGAAGCGCTTACAGCTCGCGGGCAACAAGCCCATCGCCCTGATCGGCGGCGGCACCGCGATGATCGGCGACCCCTCGGGCAGAACCGATATGCGCCAGATGATGACCAAGGAGACCATCCAGCATAACTGCGACTGCTTCAAGGAGCAGATGGCGAAGTTCATCGACTTCTCCGACGACAAGGCGATGATGGTCAACAACGCCGATTGGCTGCTTGACCTCAACTACGTTGAGCTGCTGCGCGAGGTCGGGGCGTGCTTCTCGGTCAATAATATGCTGCGCGCGGAGTGTTACAAGCAGCGCATGGAGAAGGGCTTATCCTTCCTCGAATTCAACTACATGATCATGCAGAGCTACGATTTCTACGCTCTGTATCAGAAATACGGCTGTAATATGCAGTTCGGCGGCGACGACCAGTGGAGCAATATGCTCGGCGGTACGGAGCTGATCAGAAGAAAGCTCGGTAAGGACGCTTACGCCATGACCATCAACCTGCTGCTCAATTCCGAGGGCAAGAAGATGGGCAAGACCCAGAAGGGCGCGGTATGGCTCGACGCGAACAAGACCACGCCGTTCGAGTTCTATCAGTACTGGCGCAACGTGGACGACGCCGACGTCGTCAAGTGCCTGAAGATGCTGACCTTCCTGCCGCTCGAGCAGATCGAGGAGATGGCGAAGTGGGAAGGCTCTGAGCTGAACAAGGCGAAAGAGATCTTAGCCTATGAGCTGACCAAGATGATCCACGGCGAGGACGAGGCGAACAAGGCACAGGAGGGGGCGAGAGCGCTCTTCGGCGGCGGCGCGAACACCGACAACATGCCCACCACCGAGATCACCGACGGCGACTTTACCGACGGCGGCATCGCGGTGCTCGATCTCCTGCTGAAGTGCAAGCTGATCGCAAGTAAGGGCGAGGGCAAGCGCCTGATCCAGCAGGGCGGTATCTCGGTAGACGATCAGAAGATCACCGATATGTTCCACAATGTCACAAAGGATGCTTTTGAAAAGGGCCACGTCATCATCAAAAAGGGCAAGAAGGTTTTCCATAAGGTTGTATTGTAAGTTAGGAGTGAGGAGTTAGGAGTGAGGAGTTTCATGAACGCCTACCCTGATTACCGATTGCTGACTTTCTAATAAAGAATTATAACAAGGAGTGCAGAACATGAAAAAAATTGCAGGCGAATTCAAAGAATTCATTATGCGCGGTAATGTAATGGATCTGGCTGTCGGCGTTATCATCGGCGGCGCGTTTCAGGCGATCGTTAACGCGTTCATCAACGATCTGATCATGCCGTTCATCGGCTTGCTCACCGGCGGTATCAACTTCAACGAGCAGTTCGTGATCTTGAAGCTGCCCGAGGGCGTTGAGGCTTCTCAGGTCACCTACGCGAACGCTTCCGAGCTGGGCGCGTCCATCTGGGGCTACGGCGCTTTCATCACCGCTCTGATCAACTTCCTGATCATGGCGATCGTCGTCTTCCTGCTGGTCAAGGCGATCAACAAGGCTTCTTCCATCGGCAAGAAGAAGGAAGAGGAACCCGCTCCCACCACCAAGAAGTGCCCGCACTGCTGTGAAGAGGTCAACATCAACGCGACCAAGTGCCCGCACTGCACCGGCGATATCCCCGCAGAAGAGGAATAATAGCTTATACTAATCCTTAATAAAAACCTATATCATCTATTGCGCTATATTTCGTATAGCTTTGTTGGGCTCCTTGACAGGCGCCAGCCTGTCTGCGTCTCCGAAATATATCACTAATATCTGATTAAATCTTTTTATCAAGGATTAGTATTAATCCCGTCTTAATGAGGGATCATAAAAGAACTTATCCGCATGAACAGCGGATCAAACAAGATGAAAAGCTCCCGAGTCATTGCGATTCGGGAGCTTTTTGTGTCATATGGCTGTAATAATGAGAGCAGCAACCCTCCGCCGCCACCCCCGTCGCAGAGGCGGCGATCAGTGCGCCGGTGAGTGAGGAGTTCGGAGTGATTTAAGGACACAAAAAGCCTCCGCAATCCTCGGGGAGGAGCATGAAGGGCGGAGGGTTTCCGGATAGCCTTTTGCTATATGACGTTAAATCGTTACAATCCGACGTTTCCGTAGGGACGACCATCGGTCGTCCGAAAATGACGGGCGTAGAATCAGGCGGAAACCTTAGATAGAGAGAAAAAGCATCTGCGATGCCGGACGAGCAATGCTCGTCCCTACGATGACGGTTCTTTTTCTTTTTCTGTTAGGAGTGAGAAGTGAAACCAAGCCTTCTCCTCGAGGGGAAGGCTTTTCACACTGTCCGCCATTATGCCCACAAAAAACACTCCTCACTCCTAACTTCTCACAGTTTTATGCCATAATCTTCTTGTACAGCTCTTTGAGATCCTCTACGCTGGTCTCTCTCGGGTTGCCGGGACGGCACGCGTCGGCGTAAGCGTCAGCCGCGAGTACGTCTAAGTCCTCAGCCTTGACCTTCTCGTTCTTCTCGGGGATACCGACGTCCTTGGAGAGCTGGCGGACAGCGTCGATCGCCGCTTTGCGGTACTCTTCCTGAGACATTGCGTCAACGCCCTGTACGCCCATCGCGCGGGCGATCTCACGGAACTTCTCGCCGGTGCATTCCTGATTGTACTCCATGACGATCGGGAGCATCATCGCGCAGGCTACGCCGTGGGGCGTGTCATAGTGCGCGCCGAGGGTGTGAGCGATGGAGTGAGCGATACCCAGTCCAACATTCGAGAAGCCCATGCCCGCGATGTACTGCGCCAGCGCCATGCCCTCTCTGTCCTCGGGCTTGTTTTCGACAGCGCCGCGCAGGTGCTTAGCGATCAGGCGGATCGCCTCGAGGTGGAACATATCGGTCATTTCCCAAGCCGCCGCGGTGGTGTAGCCCTCGATGGCGTGGGTCAGAGCGTCCATACCGGTAGAAGCGGTCAGACCCTTGGGCATACTGCTCATCATATCGGGGTCTACGACAGCGTCAGCGGGAATGTCGTGCTCGTCAACGCAGACGAACTTGCGTTCCTTCTGCACGTCGGTGATGACGTAGTTGATGGTGACCTCAGCCGCGGTGCCCGCTGTGGTGGGGACGGCGATGGTCGGAACAGCGTGGTTCTTGGTGGGAGCAACGCCCTCTAAGGAGCGTACGTCAGCGAACTCGGGGTTGGTGATGATGACGCCGATCGCCTTTGCGGTGTCCATCGCGGAGCCGCCGCCGATAGCAATGATGGAGTCAGCCTGAGCCGCCTTGAACGCGTCTACGCCTGCCTGTACGTTCTCGATGGTCGGGTTAGCCTTGACCTCGGAGAATACCGCGTAGGGGAGACCGCACTGATCGAGCAGGTCGGTGACCTTCTGCGCGACGTTGAACTTGATCAGGTCGGGATCGGTGACGACCAGTACCTTGGTAAAGCCCTTGGCCTTGGCGATGTTCGGGATCTCCTTGATCGCGCCCTTGCCGTGGTAGGAAGTGTTGTTAAGAATGATTCTGTTTGCCATAATTTACCTCCATATAATTAGTTACTTCTATTGTATAATTTTTAACAATAAAATTCAATCATACGGTGTATAGAAATTACAGCCGAAAAACAGTGTAAATGATCTAATATTTGCGCGATCAGTCATCTTCCAGATGCTTTTTGAGCAGCGCGCGCCCCTTGTTCAGACGGCTTTTGACCGTGCCCTCGGGGATACGGAGGATCTCTTTTATTTCTTTGATAGAATAATCCTCGATATAGAACAGGATCACTGTCAGGCGTATCTTCTCGGGCAGGCTGTCGATGGCTTCACCTATTTCTACGGAGATATACGGATTATCGCGCGAGGCGATATCGGGGAGAGGCTCCCCGATATCTGAGTACCGCTTACGCGCTTTGAGGGCTTTATGGCAGACGTTGATCAGGATACGCACAAGCCATGTGCCGAAGTATTGCTCCTGCCGCAGTCGGTTTCTGTTTTGATAGGCGAGCAGGATCGCGTCATGCACCGCGTCCTGCGAGTCGTGCTCGTTTTTCAGCATGGACATGGAGATGCGATAGAGGGTGTCCGTCTGCGCCGTGACGAGCATCGCAAAGCTGTGGTTATCGATCATCGTCAAGCACCTTGAAGAGATAGTTGGTATAAGGATTGTCTGTTTCGGGCTTTGGGTCTGCGATATCGTCTGCACCGTATATCATCAGATAAGCTTTATCAAGCATATCCTTGTTGCAGAGGAATCCGACTGTTACAGTTTTGCTTTCGCCCGCGCTCAATCTCGGAACGGTGAGGAAGCCTTTTTGTGTTTCTCCGTGGGGCGACAGATAAAATATCTCCCTTTCATAGTAGCCGTCGGCGTAGATATCCTTTTCTTCGTCGATGATCCCGGCTTCTTTCAGCTTTCCGTCAGCACCCTCGTCCATGACGTTGAGAGAATAGGGCACATAAACGCTCATTTCTTTGTCGCTGTCGTTCGTATAAGTGACGTCCGCGAGTACCAGTACGCGCTCTGCTTCATAGCTGTCGACCACTTTGTCTTGTTCTTTGAAGCCGTCTCCGAAGTCGGTCACGGTCACGGTAATGGGCAGCAGTTTTCCGTCGCTGTCGGTGATCTCATCCGGTGGATACAACCCGCTGAAGGATGCTGTATCCAGACCGTTGATATTGTCGGTGACCCGAATATCGGTGATCTGTGCGGTGTAGGGGAGGGTATCCTCGCCGCTGTCCTCTTCATAGTCGTAGCCAAGATACGACAGTACCGTGTTTTGAGGAAGGACGATGTTGTCCTCGCTGTATTTGTAGGCGACGTCGGTATCCTGCCGCTCATCATACGGCGTATCAAGATAGGTGAAGTCGTTTGCGGTACCCTCGGTAAAGCTGATGCCGCTGACAAAGCTCTCAATTTGTTCATCAGTGACGTCCTTACAGTAGATCAGAAGTGTAACGTTGACGTCCTCGTAGTAGACATACAGCCGTTCCCAAGGCAGCGGTTCACCGTTCTTTTCCACTGTGACGCGATAGGCGGCGTGACCGCAGACGGTCAGCTCCTCATAGCTCCCGACATAACCGATGAACTCGCTTTCAGCGATCCCGGATTCAAACCGCATGGGACGTAAGGAGAAGCCGTCGGTATAGGGCTCTTTGGCGGATAGGCTGTAGAATTTCATGTTATTTGGATCGTTGGGATCGTTCGGGGCGAAGCCCTCGGGGACTTTCACGTGCATTTTGACATATGCGGGGTAGTCGGCGGTCGTTTCACGGTCTACGTCGATCTCCAGACCGTAGTTGTCGACGGGCTTTGCGATCAGCTCATAGAGCTTGCTTGCTCCGAAAACGGCGGAGGGGATCAGGGCGGCTAAAATGATGATGGCGATCGCGACGCGCCAGCCTTTAGATAGCCGCTTTTTGGGAGAGGGTTGCGTCACGGCTTCATCGACAGCCATCTGTACTGCGTAACGAAACCGCTCGGGAGTCGGCTTCATCGCGTGTTGTAATTTGTCTTTCATATCATTTGCTCCTTATCAGATTTGAAACGTTTCTGCCTATTAGAGCGTTAGGGTAGGGGAAAGGTTCATTTTTAATGAGGAATCAGGAATTAAGAATGAGATGGTAGAAGTTAGGAGTTAGAAGTTAGGAGTTAGGAGTTAGGAGTGAAGTAAGCACTGATAAATTACTATGTCATTGAGAGGGCTCTCAAAGGGTCCCCGACACGCCCATAAACGAGGCTCCAAAAAGCCCTGCTTTTTGGAGAAAGGACGAGTGGCAAAGCGAGTACGACAACGGTCACACTTGACCGT
>CADBYC010000046.1 GCA_902798755.1 uncultured Ruminococcus sp.
TACATCTGTAATTTTTTGAGTACTCTCTGAGGTCTCCCTCAGATGCTCTCAAAGTAATTACGGGTTATCTTCTTCGTTGTTTAATTTTCAAGGTCCTTTGTCACAAATCACGAAAATAATCTCTTTTCGTTGTGTAAAACAACGATTTTTGAGGTCGCTTTCTTGATTAGCGAACATTAAGATTATACTGCGTATATACGCAAAAGTCAAGCCTTTTTTATAAAAAATCTAAAATTTTTTTGAATCCCAATTTGTTGTTGCTTTTTTGCCATTTTATCACAATATCTTGTTGGTCATTTTGCACAGCAAAGCAGTAAAGTCCCATAAATCGACGCCATTATACACATTCTGTATTTCAATTACCCTGCTTTTTCCCTGCTTTCCGCGATACGATTCTTCCCCCAAACGCAAAGAGGCTGTGAAAAAACGCTCCAATGTCATTGCGAGGAGCAAAGCGACGTGGCAATCTCCACAGGTTTTATCTGCCTTTGTATGACTGCCACGGGCTAAAGCCCTCGCATTGACTGCGTTTTATCACAGTCCTCGCTTATATTAATGTTTATACTATATATAATGTATAGGCGCTTTACGGCAAAACCGTCACGGAGCGAATGAACTTGTCCTCCAAGCGCTGATCTTCTTCAAATCGCTCTTTCCGTCCGATGACCTGCATGAAGTAATACACCCTCTCGTGCTTGAAGGCATACAGCTCGCCGTACTGGACGATATCCGTACCGTCCGGATTATACTCGAAGCGAACCCCGACAGCCTGACGCCCCGCGATCGTCGCGTTCAGCGTATCGACATGGCGGTAATTCTGCAGATTGCGCCTGAATCTCGCCTCTGCGCCTTTGACCGCCGCCCGCTCGTCTGCGAGAAATCCTAACAGCTTAGGCTTGTTCCACGATACGATCACAGCCATGTGTCGCTCTTCATCATACAGCCCGCAGCGGTTCGCGTCCGAGCCGTAGACCTTGATCAGCTCGCCGCTGTCCATCTCATGAAAGCCTTCGAGGAGCTTTCCCGTCAGCGTTTGATTGATAACCAATTTTTTCATATGAACGACCTCCTATCGGCTTTGCGCCTTGATTGTATCCATATGATAACACGCCGACAGCAACAAAACCCTGACAAAAAAGGCAGTCATTCAAAAGTTTTACAGGCAGGCAGCTCCGATGATACCCGCATCGTTGCCCAGAGAAGCGATGCAAACCTTCGTCTGCTTCTCGTTATATTTCGTGAAGCGCTCCTGCTCGATGATCGTGCGCAGCGGTCCGAGAAGGTTCTCGCCCTGACCCGCGATGCCGCCGCCGATGCACAGAACGTCGGGCTGGAAGATATTGATGATATTGATGAGTCCCGTCGCCAGATAGCCGATATACTTCTCTACGACCTCAGCGCCGGTGTTGTCGCCCGCCTGCTGCGCGTCAAAGGCGGTCTTACCGTTGACGTTGTCGATATCGTCGTCCGCGAGGTGGAGCATATAGGAGTACTCCGCTTTCTCGTTGCGGATCGCTTCCTTGGTCATGTTGATCAGAGCGGTAGCCGAAGCGTACGCCTCCCAGCAGCCCTTTCTGCCGCAGCCGCACTCTCTGCCGTCCTTGACGATGACCATATGACCCAGCTCAGCGCCCGCGAAGTTTGAGCCGGAGTAGATCTTGCCGTCGATGATGATACCGCCGCCGACGCCCGTGCCGAGGGTGATCGCGATGGCGTTCTTTGTGCCCTTTGCGGAGCCCGCGAGGAACTCGCCCAGCGCCGCGGCGTTCGCGTCGTTCTCGACCTTAGTGTATTTATGCAGACGCTCCTCCATCATTTTCGCGATCTCCCAGTTCTTGAAGAACAGGTTCGGGGAGGTCTCGATGATACGGGTCTCGGGATTGACCGCGCCGGGTACGCCAATACCGATGTAGTCGATGTCGTCCATCTTGAGCTTTGCCTTTTTGATAGCTTCCTTTACGACCGTCGCCATCGAATCGCAGACGTCCGCCTCGGGACGCGGAACATTGGTCTTGCAGGACGCCTTCGCGATGATGTTGTAATCCTGATCCACAACACCCACCACGATATTGGTGCCGCCCAGATCGATACCTACTCTATAACTCATAATCAACCTCCGAAAAAGCATTAATTTATAGGCTGAATCGCCATATATAAATAGTATAGCATACGAGCCGAATCAAAAAAAGCATTTTTTCATCATTCGATGTAGAAAAAAACACCCCTCAGTTGTATAAAATCACCATCAATTGGGACAGGTGTGATAACCAATATCCTATATACCAATAGAAAAGGCGCGGTCGACCCGCGCCCATCTTATTCTTCGTTCATGTCTTTGACCGTTTTCTCGAGCTTATCCTTCTTGCGGAAGATGATCAGCTTCGAGAATACATAGTTCAGGATAACCACCACCACGCTGACGATCAGCTTCGCGACAAAGCCCTCCGCGCCGAACAACGGCTGATTCAGTCCCATTGCGACCAGCAGCGGCACGCCGAACCATTCCAGCACGCCCGTGATCAGTCTGGCGAGGACAAAAAGCCACAGCTCCTTCATCACCAGTCCGAACCGCCACGACTTGGATTCGAACACCCAGATCTTGTTGGTCACAAAGGCAAAGACAACGCCCGCGACCCACGCGATAAAGTTCGCGAGGAAGATCGACAGGATCGACATCGTGATATTCTTGCCGAAGATCGTCCAGATTACCTGATCGCCGTGCATCGCCGAGCTGAGCAGCGGCTCCATCAGCCAGTATACCACCCAGTTGACCAGCGTCGTCAGCACGCCGAAGATGATATACATGATGATCTCTTTATATTTGATAAATAATCCCTTGATTTTTTCCATATCGTTCTCCATATCCTTTCCTATCCCATGTCATTGCGAGGAGCGTAAGCGACGTGGCAATCCCACAAATAGGAGCAGCACCATTCCGGAGTCCTCCACTCAGGAGAAGGGCTTATTTTTCCTTATCCTCCAGATTCGTTTCTTTCGCGATATAGATCGGTCTGTCCTTGCTTTCGATATAGATACGGCCGATATATTCGCCCAGCACGCCGACCGACATCTCGATGATACCGCCCATGAACAGCACCGCGCACAGGGTCGTGACGTAACCGGGCACGTCGATACCCATGATCAGCGTCTGGATCAGGGTAATGATGATCCAGATGAACGCCAGCGCCGAGATGATAAAGCCCAGCACCGCGATAAACCGCAGGGGCGATACCGAGAAGCTCGTGATACCGTCCAGCGCGTACTTGAACAGGCTCCAAAAGCTCCATTTTGTCGTACCGACGGTACGCTCCACGTTTTGGTACTCGACCCACTTGGTATCAAAGCCGACCCAGCAGAACAAGCCCTTTGAAAAGCGCTGTTTCTCACACAGCCTGATGATACTGTTCACCATCTGCCGCGTCATAATGCGGTAATCCACCGCGCCGTCGGGCATCTTCACGTCGGAAATCTTATTCTGGAATCCGAAGAATATCTTCGACACCAGCTGTCTGATCGGGTTCTCGCCCTTCTGCTTTGCGCGGTACAGCGCACAGCAGTCATAACCTTCCTCCACGCCCGCGATCATCTGCGGGAACATCGCCGGCGGATGCTGCAAATCAGCGTCCATAACGATGACGTAATCGCCCGTCGAATTCTCCAGCCCCGCGTACATCGCGGATTCCTTGCCGAAATTGCGGGAGAAGGAAATGTATTTCGCGTTATCATATTTTTTTGCCAGCTCCCTGAGTACCCTCAGCGTACCGTCACGGGAACCGTCGTTGACAAAGATATACCGAAAATCATAATCGGGAATGGTCGCGATCACCTTGTTCGTCTCCTCGATAAACAGAGGGAGTACCTCTTCCTCATTAAAGCAAGGGACAACGATATCGATCAGCTTCATTCTGACACCTCCGTTACAGGTGAGATCTTTCCAATTTAGGTAAAACAGTCTTATCTGTATTATAACTGTAAAATTCATTATATCAAATCAGGCGTTTCGTGTAAATGATTCTGAAAAAATTTTTTCAAAATTACGAAAATAGTGTTTACCTGACCGCTAAATAATGGTAATATACATATGAATATGAAAAAATAAAGGAGCAAACTATGACAGCTAAAGCTAAAAAGAAGTCCTCCGTCACTCCCCCCCGCGGTCAGTCCACCCTCGCAAAGGGCACGTTTTTTGACCGCTACGGCGTATGGATCTACCTTTTTCTGGCGTTTTTCATTCCGTTTATTCTGATCTTCTTCGCGTTCAAGGTCATGGGCGTATCTCCGTTCGGCACCAACCAGATCCTTGTCACCGACCTGTGGCACCAGTACTATCCCTTCATGGTCGATTTCCAGGACAAACTCCAGCACGGCGGCTCTCTCCTGTGGACGTGGAAGAGCGGCGGCGGCACCAACTACGTCGCCTTGATGTCCTATTATCTCGCAAGCCCCCTCAACTTCTTCTCGATACTGGTCCCCGCGGATAAGCTCAGAGAATTTCTCTACATCATCACCTGCGTCAAGATCGGTCTCGCGGGCTTCTTCTACGCGCTGTTCCTCAAGATCACCTTCAAGCGCAAGGACGTCTCCATCACCGCCTTCGGTATCATGTACGCCCTGTGCTCCTTCATCGTGGGCTACTACTGGAACGTTATCTGGCTTGACACCATCGCCCTGCTCCCGCTGGTCATCGCGGGTACGATCGCCCTGCTCAAGGAGGGCAAGTTCCGCCTGTATGTGATCGCGCTGGCGCTGTCGATCTTAGCCAACTACTACATCGGACTGTTCACCTGTATTTTCGTCTTTTTGGTATCGCTCGGCTACTGCATCGTCGAGTTCAAGGGCTGGAAGAACCTTATTTCCCGTTTCCTGAGAATGGCGGGCTGCTCGATCCTCTCCGTCATGATGTCCGCGATGCTCACCCTGCCCGCGTACTTTGCCCTGCATTATACCCATTCCTCCGACAACACCTTCCCCGCCCAGTTCTCCATCAATATCGGCAGTACCGCTGACTTCGGCGGCGTTTTAGAGGGTATCGGCAAGACCATCGCGAACTCCGTCGCCTTCACCCAGCCCACCAACAAAGAGGGCTTGCCCAACGTCTACTGCGGCGTTTTCATCATCTTCTTCGCGATCCTGTTCTTCTTCTGCTCCAAGATCAAGAAGCGTGAGCGTATCTTCTGCGGCGCACTGCTGCTGTTCTTCATGCTCAGCTTTATCATCCGTCAGCTCGACTATGTGTGGCACGGCTTCCATTTCCCCAACATGCTGCCGCACCGCTTCTCCTTCCTCTATTCCTTTGTCCTGATCTACATGGCGTTCCGCGTCTTTATGTATATCGACAGTGTCAAGCTCGGCTCCGTCATCGGTGCGATCTTAGGCTTTGCGCTCTACCTCGGCGTCGCCGCGTCCTACTTTGACGGCGAGAGCGTCAAGCTCTCTCCCGTATTCGACTCCAACGTCAAGGCGGATCCTGTCCTGCTCTCAGGCGTGATCGGCGCGATCATCGCCGCGTGGGTACTGCTCTACGCCCTGCGCGACCGCATCCCGCGTATCGCGATGATCATCGGCTCCTGCGTAATCGGCGTCGGCGCCGCGATCTTCGTGCTGGTATCGGGCAAGCTCGTCAACTCCGTCGTCAGTCAGGACGGCAATAACGCCTTCTACATCTTCATGGCGGTCGTCATCGTTCTGCTCACCGCCGCCTCCGCGCTGCTGATCAGCTCCAAGGACATGAACCAAAACCACCAGATGACCAAGGTCGTCCTGTCCGTCCTGTTGCTGATCGTCGCGATGGTAGAGGGTCTGTTCTCCGCCGCCGCGGGCGTCAAGGCCAACGGCGTTACCGACGCTCAATCCTACCCCTTAGGCGGAAACGATACGCTCGCCTGTGTCGCTAAGGTCAACGAGCTCGAAGCGAACACGGTCGACCTGCCCCATACAGAGGTCAACAAATACCATTCCCTGAATGATAACGCCCTGATCGGCGCCAATGGCATTTCCATGTTCAACTCCATGGTCAACAAGGACGTCACCGCCTACATGGAGAAGTTCGGACTCTGCGGATGGGTCGCGTCCAACCGCTACACCTATCAGGAAAGCTCGCCGTTCACCAATATGATGCTTAACGTCAAGTACCTGATCGCCCCCTACGGCGCTTACCTCGATTCCACCCACAACGACCTGACCTACCAGAGCGGCAACGTCAAGCTCATGCAAAACCGCTACTACGTCCCGCAGGGCTTTGTCGTCAACAAGGAATTCGGCGAATACAACTTTGATATTGCCACCGCCCTCAACCCGATGGAGAACCAGAACGAGCTGTTCCGCCGCGCGACGGGGGTCAACGGTAACCTTTATCAGTTTATCACCAGCTCCTCCGCGAAGGCTGACTCCGAAGGTGCTACCATCACTGCCGCGACGACAAGCTCCTTCACCTATTCCTCGTCCTCAGGCAATGAAGGCTACAACATCGACTACATCGCCCCCAATACCGGCGTCGCCTGCGCGTATCTCTCGGGCAATACCGAGAACGTGTCTATCCGCGTCAACGGCAGCGAGGTGATCGGCTACTACATCAAGCGCCCTTTCATCATGATGGTCGGCAACGTCAATCAGGGCGACGTCATCACCCTGCATTTCTCCATGAACAACAGCACCAACGGCACCGTCAACGCCAATTGCGCGATGTTCGACGAGGGACTGTTCCAACAGGCATATAAAAAGTTCACGGATTCCTCTCTCTCCGCAAAGGAAGTCTCCGATACCCATATCTCAGGTATCATCAACGCCAAGCAGAGCGGCTTGTTCTACACCTCCATCTCCTACGCCAAGGGCTGGAAAGCCTATGTCGACGGCGTCGAGACCGAGATCACCCCTGTCGGCAACGCCCTGCTCGCGTTCCCGATCACTGAGGGCACGCACAATATCGAGCTGAAGTACACTCCCGAGGGCTTTATCCCCGGTCTTAGCTGCACGCTCCTCGCCGTACTGATCTTCATCGCGCTGTGCATTCTCTATCCCAAGCGCGAGAAGCTCTTCGCAAAGCTCAAATCCAAGAAATCCGACCCCGTTTCGGAAACTCCCGCTGAGGAGACCCCTGCGGAATAAATTAACATAAATAAACGAGAAAAAGAGGCGTTCCCACAACGCCTCTTTTTTATATGATCATTAACGTGATGGTAGGGACGAGCATTGCTCGTCCGCGGGCAGAAGCGTTTCCGCTTTTTCGGCGGTCTGCTCTGCCGTGACAGCCCTGCATCGATCAACGACCGATTCTATGTTGTTTACCGACACCTCAAGCAATCCTTCCGTATCTGCTGAGTCAGCTCCTCCATCGAGCCGAACCGCTTCTCGGGACGGATAAATTCCTTTAACTCGCACCGTACCTTTTTACCGTACAGATCGCCTCCGCTGAAATTCAGCAAAAACGTCTCGCACAATGGCGTTTCGTTCTCTCCGACAGTCGGGTGCACACCGATATTGGTCGCGCCTTTATACCGCTTGCCATCGATCATGACGTCCGAAGCGTATACGCCGAATCTCGGGATCGCCGTGCCCTTTTCGATCGGTAGGTTCACGGTCGGGAATCCCATCCCCGTGCCGATGTGATTCCCGCTTCCGATCGTACCCTCGATCGCGTAGCGGTATCCGAGCAGACTGTTCGCCTTTCCGATCTCACCGCCTCTGATCAATTCGCGTATCAGCGAGGACGAGACCTGCTCGCCGTCGATCGTCACGGGCTCTTTAACAGAGACCCCGATCCCTCTTTCTTCACACAACCGTTGCAGAGCCGCGGTATCTCCCGCGCCCCTTGTTCCGAAGTGAAAGTTGAAGCCGCAGTATACCCGCTTCGCGTTCAGTTGTTCGCACAGGATCTTTTGCACAAACTCCGCGGGCTCCATATCCTTCATACGGCAAAAATCCGCAAAGATCAGATCATCCGCGCCGAGTTCTTTGATCAGCTCCGCCTTGCGCGTATTATTACTCAGCAGATCGGGCGCGGTCTTTCCCAGCGCCTTCGCGGGGCTTTCCAAAAAGGTCAGTACAACGCTTCTGTATTCTCCTTTATTCTCCACACATCCTTGTATCACCGCGCGGTGACCCATGTGCACGCCGTCAAAGAATCCCAGCGCCACGCTCGCGCCCTCTTTTGACGGCTGATAGGTTTTGATGTCGTAAAAAATTCTCATGCTTCTAAGTAAAAGGCTGCCATTCTCCGCCGTATGGCTCAGGATGACAGCCGCTTTTATAGTTTATTCGTTTCCGTCTGAATCCGTATCTTCGGAATCAAAGTTCTCTCTGAGCTGACTTTTCAGGTTAGCGAAAAAGTCCTCGGGATCGATATCGTCGGTAAAGGAGATCGGAGCCTGTTCCTCTTCCTCGATATTCACACGGCGCGCATTCTTCAGAGAGGACGAGTAGATATCCTCATACACCGGCGCCTCCTGTTCAGGCTCTTCTGCCTGCGCGGGTTCTTCTGCCTGTTCCTCTTCGACCGCTTGCGCGTCGCTTTCCTTGACGGGGGTGAACACCTTCGTGCCGCCGTCCTCTACGCCCTCGGCTTCCTCAAATTCCTCTTCCTGCGCTTCTTCCTCAGTCTCAGCAGGAGCCGCAGCCGCAGTCGCGGGCTTTTCAGCGGGCTTGAGATCCTCGGGAGCTACCGCGCCGAAGTAGATCTGATACCATACCAGAAAGACGTAGATCGTCCAGATTTTGCGGGAGTTGTCCTCTTTTTCCTCAAAGTGCTCGTCTAAGTAGTTGAGCAGCAGCTCGGTGTTGAAGAACTTCTCCGCGGTCGTCGAGGTGAACATATCCTTGACGACATGATAATAGTGCTCGTCCTTGAGCCATACGCGGGTCGGTACGGGGAAGCCCAGCTTCGGCTTTTCCGCTACCTCCTCGGGCAGGTGTCTTGCCGCCGCCTTACGCATTGCGTACTTGGTGTTGAACTTGTTCACTCTCAGCGCAGTCGGCAGAGAAGCCGCTACCTTGAATACCTCTTTATCGAGGAAGGGCACGCGCAGCTCGAGAGAGTTCGCCATGCTCATTCTGTCGGCTTTGAGAAGGATATCGCCGACCATCCACATATTGATATCGAGATACTGCATCTTCGTCTCGTCGTCATAGCGGCGCGCGCGGGTGTACATTCTTCTGCACATACGCGCGGGATCGGTCGCGATCTCGGGGTTCTTCAGCAGTTCCTTCTTCTGCTTTTCGTCATACATATAGGCGTTGCCGATATAGCGCTTCTCCAGCGGGTGGATCGCGCGGATCAGATAATCCCTACCCTTGATATCGGGCAACTTTTTGCAGATCCAGCCGATCCCTCGTCTGAGGAAGTACGGCACGATCTTCTGATACCACTTAAAGACGCGCGGATCGTTGTAGCAGGTGTAGCCGCCGAACAGCTCGTCCGCGCCCTCGCCCGACAGCACGACCTTGACGTGCTCGCTCGCGATCTTCGTGACAAAGTACAGCGCGATACACGACGGGTCAGCCAAGGGCTGATCCATGTGATACTGCACCTTCGGCACAGCCGCCCAGAATTCCTCGGACGAGATCAGCTTCGCGTGATGCTCCACGCCGATCTTCTCCGACAGCGACTTTGCCCAGTCGATCTCGTTATATTTCTCGCCGAAATCAAATCCGACGGTAAAGGTTTTCTGACCCTCAAAGTAAGAGGCAACGTAAGAAGAATCCACTCCCGAAGAGAGGAAACAGCCTACCTCAACGTCCGCGATCTTATGCGCTTCCACGCTGTTCTCAAAGACCTTCTCGATCTTGTTCACCGCTTCTTCCTCGGTCATTTCGAGGTCGGGCTTGAATTTTGCCTCAAAGTAGCGCTGTGTCTCCACCACGCCGTCACGGTACCACATAAAGTGACCGGGCAACAGGCAGTATACGTCCTTGAAGAAGGTCATCGGCTGCGGCACATACTGGAACGACAGATACGCGTCCAGCGCCTTGTCGTTGAACCGCTTCATAAAGTCGGGGTGCTCCAAAATGCTCTTGATCTCAGAGGCATAGCACAGCTCGTCGCCGATCAAGGTATAGTGCAGGGGCTTGATACCGAAGAAGTCGCGCGCGAGGAACACCGCTCTGGTGTCCTTGTTATAGATCGCGAAGGCGAACATACCGCGCAGATGCTCAAACATATCCTCGCCCCACTCCTCAAACGCGTGGACGACGACCTCGCTGTCCGATGTGGTCGAGAAGTGATGATCCTTCTCCTCCAGCTCTTTTTTCAGTTCTTTGTAGTTATATATTTCGCCGTTATAGGTGAGCACGAGATTGCCCGCCTCGTTGGTGATCGGCTGATCGCCTTTTTCGAGGTCGATGATGGACAGTCTGCGGAAACCCATCGAGATATAATTATCCATGAAAAAGCCGTCCGAATCAGGCCCGCGATGGGTGATGACTTCCGTCATTTTTTTGATGACGTCTTCTCTTTGTTCCAGCTCTCCTGTAAAGCCGCAAATACCGCACATATCGCAAAACTCCTTTCAAAAGTCTGCTTTTCTGCTTCATATCCTGATAGTGTATAACGCTTAAAGCCTCCCTTTTCTAAGGTGAGATTCTGTCCAAAACTTGTTTTGGATTACAGAATCCATACACCGGAGAGGTGCCCGAAGGGCGGAGGGTTGCCGAATTCATAATAAAGTACAGGTTTGATATTGATATACACTATCGATTATATCATACCATATTTTCCCACAAACTGCAAGAAAATAATGTCAAAACCCTCACTCAGCCTTATGATAAATAATTAGGTATATTGCATAAAAAACGCCCTCATATTTTGGAAGTCACGACAAAGCTCAATCGGGCAAATCTGTCCATGCTCCGATCTGTTTTGGCATCAATCGCCCGAGCTTCCCCCATACAACAAACGACCGCAGTCAGTCCCGCGGCCGTTTCATTACCGTATTGATTTTTCAATTCCTTTTCACGATGTCCTTGATCACTTCGCCCGCGAGGATCAGGCCCGCCGCGGACGGCACGAACGATACCGACCCGGGGATCGATCTCCTGCCCTGCGGCAACTCCTCCGTCACGCCCTCGGGCGTCAGCGCTTCTTCCTCGGAGTACACGACCTTCAACCGTTCGATCCCGCGTTTTCTCAGCTCCTTGCGCATGATCCGCGCCAACGGACAGAACGAGGTCTTGTAGATATCCGTTACCGTAAAAGCGGTAGGGTCGAGCTTGTTCCCCGTCCCCATCGACGAGATGATCGGCGTGTTCGCCTTTTGCGCGTTCACCGCCAGCGCGAGCTTCCCCGTCACGGTGTCGATCGCGTCGATGATGTAATCATACTGCGTAAAGTCGAACTGCTCCGCCGTATCGGGGCCGTAAAATGTCTGATAGGTCCGCACCTCACATTCGGGGTTGATATCCCTCACCCTCGCCGCCATCACGTCCGTTTTCGGCAGTCCGACCGTCGAGTGCAGCGCGATGATCTGTCGGTTGATATTCGTCAGGCTGATCACGTCATTGTCGATCAGGTCGAGCGCTCCGATCCCCGCGCGCGCCAGCGCCTCGACCGCGTAGCTGCCCACGCCGCCGATCCCGAACACCGCGACTCTCGCCCTTTTCAGTTTTTCCATTCCGTCCGCGCCGAGCAGCAGCTCCGTGCGTGAAAACTCATTGATCATTTTATCCTTCTTCCGAATCTTCCATTCATCCTCTTTTTGTCATTGCGAGGGCTTCAAAGGGGTCCCCGACACGCCCATAAACGAGGCTCCAAAAAGCCCTGCTTTTTGGAGAAAGGACGAGTGGCAAAGCGAGTACGACAACGGTCACACTTGA
>CADBYC010000047.1 GCA_902798755.1 uncultured Ruminococcus sp.
CGGCGTATCGCGCATGAGCGACCCGAAAATGATCAAGGGCATACAGGACGCAGTGTCGATCCCCGTGATGGCGAAATGTCGTATCGGACACTTTGCCGAGGCACAAATATTAGAGGCTATCGAGATCGACTACATCGACGAGAGCGAGGTGCTCTCCCCCGCGGATGATAAATACCACATCGACAAGACAAAGTTCAAGGTGCCGTTTGTATGCGGCGCAAAGGACTTAGGAGAAGCGCTGCGCAGGATCAACGAGGGAGCCGCCATGATCCGCACCAAGGGCGAGCCGGGTACAGGCGACGTCGTTCAAGCGGTGCGGCATATGAGATTGATGCAGGCAGAGATCCGCAGGATTAGTTCATCCGCTGAGGACGAGCTGTTCGACATCGCAAAGGGGCTTCAGGTGCCGTATGACCTCGTGCAGTATGTACACGAAAACAAAAAGCTGCCTGCCGTCAACTTTGCCGCGGGGGGCGTTGCAACTCCAGCTGACGCGGCGCTGATGATGCAGCTCGGTGCAGAGGGCGTCTTTGTCGGCTCGGGTATCTTCAAATCCGGCAATCCTGAAAAACGCGCCGCCGCGATCGTCAAGGCAGTCACCAACTTCACCGACGCGAAGCTCCTCGCGGAGTTATCGGAGGACTTGGGAGAAGCAATGGTCGGCATCAACGAGAAGGAAATCGAGTTGTTGATGGCGCAGAGGGGTGAATAAGCCGTGAGAATCGCCGTGCTTGCGCTTCAAGGCGCCTTTATTGAACACGAAGAAATGCTCTCAAAACTTGGCGTGGCGTCATTTGAGATCCGAAAGAAAAATGATCTGATGCGTTCCTTTGACGGACTGATCATTCCGGGAGGAGAGAGCACTGTTCAAGGAAAGCTGTTAAAGGAATTAGACCTGCTGGAATCGATCAGACAGCTGATCTTGGAAGGTTTGCCCACGTTCGGCACCTGCGCCGGATTATTACTGCTATCAAAACGAATAGAGAACGACGCGCGCTCCTATCTCGCCACTATGGATATCACCGCCATCCGAAACGCCTACGGCAGGCAGCTCGGCAGTTTTTATACAGAGGCGAGTTTAGGCACCATCGACAAGATCCCGATGACCTTCATCCGAGCACCGTATATCGAAGAGGTATCGGACAGTGTAGAGATCCTCGCAACTGTGAATAGCAGAATCGTCGCTGCAAGGCAGGGTAATCAACTTGTAACTGCCTTTCATCCCGAATTGAATGATGATTTCACCGTACACAGATATTTTATCGATATATGCGGCGGAGAGTAATTAAACCGGATTATAGAATAATTGACTAATTCGAAAACGTGGCTACTTCTTTGGTTTATGCATATTAATAATTGCCCTGTGACAAAACATTAAGTCCTATGTTTTTCCGCTTTCTAACGTTGCAAGATTGCAAAGCTACAAGTGAGTGTACGGAGTTGCAGTCTTTTATTTCAATCACAGCGTAAGTATAAATTGATTTAAAAAATCCTCTATTTTTTCATAAGTAGATTTATCAAGCCCTTTATTTGATTTCCAAAAAGAGTAGGACGCTTGCTTTAAGCATGCGTCCTGTTCATATCCTATTCGATTTTCGATTTTTCCGCTAAGGACATCACCCTTTGTGGGGAGAGGAGGAGTCGTGGCACGAGGTCAAGGCATACCAACCGGATATGCCTACCGAGTACAGCGAACGACGACGACAACAAAGCTATACGAAATATAGCGCAATAGATGATAAAGAGGATTAGTATTAACACCATTGAACTTTTACAGAATGAATAGCTATCACAGAACTCTCTCAGAGCTATTGTTATGATATTATCTACTATATATCATTGTGTTTTGACCACAACACACCCGATCCGCTGTTCGTTATATTTATTATTCAGTTCTGTTCTGTCATGAGTTCTGCCATCAGCTTTGCTCCGAGACGGAAGCCTTGCAGAAACCCATCGCGCTCAGTGAGCATAATCAGCCGATTATATCTCTCCGAAAGCTCCGATGTTTTTTCTGTCCTTTATCCGTAAGGCTCTCACCTAATGCTGCTTTCCATAAGTAATTCTATCATAAAATCGCTGTCTGTCTCTCAGCGCTTTGTGTACTAAAATACATACTGCTTCAACCGTGTCATCGCTTCCTTGACAACAGTATGCGGCAGCGCGAGATTCATGCGAATGCCCCACGGGTCATGGAAAGGAGCGCCCTGCTGCCACGCGACGCCGACGTCCCAGCCCTTCTTAATCAGGTCGTCGATGGTCAGCCCGCGAGCCTTGCAGCAGGCTTCACAGTGCAGGAACAGCATATACGTTCCCTCGGGCTTCGATACCTCTATACCGTCGAAGCTCTCACGAATAAAATCGACCGCATAATTGACGTTTTCCGACAACACCTGACACAGCTCGTCCACCCAAACATGACCCTCGGGCTGATAGGCTCCGATCAGCGCGTGCATGGACAGAACATTCATCGCATTATAGTGGCTCATTGCTGACTGCCGCTGTAATCTGTCGCGCAGATAGCTGTCGTAAACAATGTGATAACTGCCGATCAGCCCCGCTAGGTTAAAGGTCTTGCTGGGAGCGTAGACGGCGATCGTCCGTTTCTTCGCGTCATCGGAGATACTTTGCGTCGGGATATGCTTATGCCCGTTGAGCAGGATATCCGACCATATCTCGTCCGAGATCACGACGCAGTCGTTCCTGCGGAACACCTCCATCGCTTGCTCCAGCTCCTCCCTTGCCCAGACGCGTCCGCAGGGATTATGCGGGCTGCAAAGAATCGCAAGGTGGATATGGTTCGTCCGAAGCCGCCTGTCCATATCCTCATAGTCCATGCGCCATATGCCGTTATCGTCCTTTTTCAATGGACTCAGCTCTGCGACTCTGCCGGTATCCTCCAGTACATGGGTAAAGCCGATATAGGTCGGACTGTGGAGGAGCACCTTTTCTCCCGGAGAGGTAAACGCTTGGATCGCTGAGCTGACGCAGCCGAGTACGCCGTTCTCGTATCCGATATCCCTCTTGTACAAGCCGCTCACGCCGTTGCGCTGTTCGTGCCAACGGATGATGGAGTCGTAGTATTCGTCGGTCGGGATATAGTAGCCGTATAACGGGTGCTCCGCTCTTTGGATGATTTTCTGCGGGATCGTCGGCACGGTCGCAAAATTCATATCCGCCACCCACATCGGGATCTTGGAGAAACCCGCCTTCGGCGCGGTCGGCGCTGTGCCCCAGCTGACGTTCGCACCGATCGCGTCGACAGCCAACGCATCCTTTCCGCCACGATCGGGCATTGTGGTAAAATCGTATTTCATGTTATGGTTCTCCTGTTGCTTTACATCTTAACATGATTATATGCCAATTGCGGTTCGGTTGCAAGTCAAAACAGTGATGATAGTTTATCCATTCGCTCCGCGATCCGATCGGCATAGCGTGCGCCCTTTACGGTCAGTTTATTCTTTTGATAAGCCAGTATGTCGCTTACGGAATAGGCAGCGGCGTATTGACCGTGCGAATAAAACGCCGTCATTCTATCAAGCAGCTGAAGTCCCGCCTCCCGCGCACAGAGCACAGCGCCATCGGGCATCGTTATCTCTGCTTTATCAATATCGAACAGAGCGGCATTTTTATAGTTTCGCACAGCGATCTCCTGCGGCTGTGTGCTTGGCTCAGCCGCAAGATATAAGATCAACAACTCGATGAACTGCAGATCACGGCTGTCGATCCCCTGCGGCGCAAAGGGATTGATATCCACGTTGCGGATCTCGATATGATTCACGCCGTTTTGGACGAGGGTATTCAGGCGATTGGCGCCGCGCGGCTTTAATCGGATCGGGTAGTACAGCTCTCCTACACCTGCCAGCGCGCCGCTGTCGATATATCGCTGTATACTCAATGCGTAGGAGAGGATGGAATCGTAGAACAGAAGTGGCGTGAAACTGTTCCAATAGCCCTCCTCGCCGCATCGCAAGGACGCATAGCGCGTCAAAACAGGCTCTCCGATCCTATCGGGCGAGAAGTACGAACCATCGCATACAGGCGAAGCGGACAGCAGAAGGTTGATGATCCAGCCGTATGCGTTCAGGCTTTCCGCCAAACGCAGATACACTTCATTCTTATTAGAGGTAAAATTGCTGAAAGAGGACGCGTCAAAGCTCTGTCGGAGCAGTTCCTCCGACAGTGAATAATTGACGTGGATACCTGACAGTGCCATTTTGTATTTGCCGTATTTTTCGGCAAGATATAGCCGATAGCTATGCTTTGAGCTTTGATCCCCTTCGTATAAGGCGACAGGGATATCGTCGGCGTTTTTGATACGCGGAGGGTTAGAGTACAACCAAAGCCTTTCCCGGCGCTCTTCGAGTATGTTGTTCAGTCTTTCGGTATGCGCGGCAAGCTCGTCGATCACAGCCTCTGCCGAAGTATGTACGCCTGTGTTGATCTCGGTCTGATTTTCACAGAAGTCCTTGACGATATTGGGATCGTTTGGGAATGGGTGCGGCGTATGCGCCATATGACCATTGTGTGTCACGCGCAGGGTCTCGCGCTCGAGTCCGAATTCTCCCGTGAGGAGCTTCCCGTCGGGCGCAGTGATTTGTCTTAGCATAACGTCACCTACAGCTTTGCGTATTGCTCGATAACGGTATGGATGTCTGCGCCCTTTTCGAGCTGTTGTATCATTTCATTTGCGGGAGAAGTCAACTCTGCCGCACGTCGGAACAGCGGTTCGAGATACCTTTTCTCGGAAAACCCTCTCTCATGAAGTCCCTTCTGCGCGAGCAGCAAAACGACTGTCGTCAGCTCACGCAGGTGTGACTGTTCCTCCTGCGATAAAGCGTCTCTCCGATTGAAGCGCTTCCTCAAGGTGTACGGTGATTCGCCGCCTTGATACAGATAACGGTCATGTCGCAGCAGCTCTGTCAACGCTTTGGTTTGGCTCATCAGACCGAGATGGAACGCCGCGACGGTCATTGCGTCCCGCAGCGGCTGGGTACAGGCGGAGCGGAACTCCAGCGTACCGCGGGCGGTCAGGTCGATCTGCTTGTAGGTGCGTAGCGTCCGAATATCCCCGGTCGAGGGTTCAAATTTGACCTTCACATATTTTTCGCCGTCAAAGTATTCGCCCTCAACGTACTCCCGCTCGAGATATTCATCAAACGGTATTGGGTAGAAGAACAGGTACTTGTCGTCTCTCTCGGCGCAGAAAAGGCTGACCCCCGACAGGTAGTCGATCACCTCGTCGTTCGTATGAGGGAGCGGTTCAAAGAAGCCGAGGTTCTTGGGATTGACGCCGTGTGTGGAGCGTTCCCACAGCATATCTCTGACGCAGAGAAAATCAGGCTCGTCGGGCAGATAGGAATTAGCGAACAACAGCGCCTTGATGGGTTCAGCAAGAGAGAACGCCTCGATCACTTCGCACAGGTGCTCCTCGGTCACGTCCAGCTGCACCTGTGACGCGCTCGAAAAGGTAGGATACGCCGTATAGGGATGGAATCCGCCGTCGCGCTCCCACTCGCGGCTTTTCCGCAAATAGCCCTCGAGCATTTGATACCGCGGCGAGGGGACAAAGCTCATATCATTCTTCCGATAAAAGGGATTGATCCCCATGCCCGTCAGCAGGTGACCGCGCTCTCTCAGAAACGTATTGATATAGCTGACGTAATCCGTAAAGCGCGCCTGCGCCTCGTGCAGGGTTCGCACCTTGCCGAGCGATATCTCAAAATTGTTGTAGGAGCAATCGAAGGAGAACACGTCGCCTGTCTCCTCGCATACCGCTTCATGGCATACGCCGAAAACATCATGCTTGGTTTCGGTAAAACCGAAGCGCTGCGCCGCTTCCTTCAGTGCGGCGGCGCTGACACTTTGATCGGTTTTCTCTCCCTTTAACGGTACGACAGGCATCTCGATCTCGATTCCGATATAGTTCGTCCTCGGCGACGTTGTCGGTTCGATAAACCGCCGACGGATCAATTCCTTTGCATTGTTTTTCATATTTATCCTTCCTTATCGTAGAATGAGGGGATCACAGTCCGGAATATGCAAGATATAGGGGCTTGTAGCTTGACGGGTCAAAAATGTATTCGTGATGATGATCGGCGCCGGTAAAGATCCGCTCGCCCTCACGATAAGCGATCAGCGTGGTGAACGGAACAGGACGCCAGCCGAGGTCAGTCAGCGGTCGGGTCGAGATCGTCACACCGTCATCGTCCTTGCGCTCATACAAAGAATCCTTGAAGTTCGTATGCGCGTAGAGCAGCTCACCGTCATAAATCAGCAGGTTCAGCTTGTTTTTCGGTGAGCTGTTGCTGATGATTTCGTCAAGGATCGCAAACCGTTCCTCCGCGCTCAATTCTCTTTTAGCTTTTGCAGTCGCCTCATTGATCCGATCGACAATGTAGAGCAGGATCCTCTCGCTGTCGGTCTCGCCCTTTTGACGAAAAACAAATCTGTTCAGCTTATCGCTCTCAAATATCGTGCCGTTATGGATCAGCGTCCAGCTCCTGCCACTATCATCGACGGCGGTAAAGGGATGGCAGTTGTCATAATCCTCGTTGCCGACAGTCGCGAGGCGAATATGCGCCAGCGCGGTTTTTGCGGTAACAGGAAGGCTCAGCCGCTCGCTCAAAAGCTCACTGCGGTCGGCGCGGCACACCTCGCGTGTGATCTCGGGAACGCTCTGATCAAGCAAGGCGAGTCCCCAGCCGTTCGGATGATCACAGGCGTGGGAATAAAACTCCCGCAGATCGTTATTCAGTTCTTTTTTCCGATTACCCGAGAAACCGTAGATTTCGCACATAATAAAACTCCATATATAGAAAAAGGGACGTTTGCACGCCCCGACAGATGATCATTGAACTACTTCAATCGGTTGAGGCTGTTTTTTGACGCACAGAACAAGACGGCATACACATACCGCCAATCATCATATTGGACATACAGTTTGTTGTATACATAACATACCCCTCGAATTACCTATTTACATAGTAGGTTAATTATATAATTGAATATCACTTTTGTCAAGAGTTTCGGCAAAAGTATTTTGATTGCATTTTTATTGTTAATATGATATAATGCTTTATAACTTTAAACCGCTAAATGATCACATCTGTAAGAAGATCAATAAGGAATGTATATGAAACGTGACAGAATCATCAAAACGATCAGGCAATATCTGCTGTTCCTGATCGGGCTCTTCATCGCGTCGATGGGCGTTGCCTTTTCGACCAAGGCAGGGCTGGGCACTTCTCCGGTAGCATCGGTGCCGTATTCGGTATCGCTGGTCAGCGATCTGTTCTCCTTCGGCGGCTGGCTGAATGTGCTGAGCGTGATCCAGATTGCGGTACAGGTTGCCCTGCTTCGGCGAAAATGCAAGCCCGTTGAGATCGTCATTCAAACGGTATTGGCGTTTGTTTACGGCTATCTGACAAATCTTTCCTGCTTTTTGATCCACGATATCCCCGTGCGCAATTATCCTGAGCAACTGCTCTATCTTGCTGTCAGTTGTTTTGTGCTCGCATTCGGGATCTGGCTCCAGTTTAAGGGCGGCGTCGCCATGCTCCCCGGTGAAGCAATGAACCGAGCGATCAGTCAGGTCACAGGCAGACGCTATGAGAATATCAAGATCATCTTTGACGTCGTGTATATCGCTTTGTCAGCAGTCATCTGTCTTGTATTTCTCGGTGAGCTCAAGGGCGTGAGAGAGGGCAGTATCATAGCTGCCATAGCGGTCGGACTGATCATAAAGCTGTACAATAAGGGATATACTATTCTTGCCCGAAAGTTCAAAGGAGATGACCGTTCGTGAAATCCATATTGATCAAGGATACCACGCGAGAAGAACGCGAAGAGATCGTGAGAAAAGCCCTGTGGGGCAGCTGCGGCGCGGAATGCGAGTTCTACTCCGGCTGCGACAATCGCGGCGGAGGCAGGATCGATACACTCTATCAACCGTATATCGACGGAAAAAAGGAGATCGCCGAGATCAACGAGGAGTACACCGCGCCATTTGTCAAGTAAAATCAACTGTATTCATAAAGGAGATGCCCGATCACCGGAGAGTACACAACCTCTGCTGACGATCGGGCTTTTATAATGGCTAAATACAGTTGAGCTTGATGCTCATTACTGTTGTCATAACTGCGCTAACACTCGATTTCCTGAAATGAAATGACAGAAAAAACCTCTGCTTGGATTTCAGTTCTCAAACAGAGGTTTTAGTTAATTATCTCTTTGTTTATGTAAGGAATATATTGACCAAAATCTTGACCACAACAGAACCGGAACGGATCGTACAGGAGAGCGCTAAACGGAAAACTGACGTGATATCCCCGGACAAAAGAGCGCTGAAAGCGGCAGAAAGGGCGTAAAGTACGCATTGTAAACGGCCCTTGCGGCGCTATGTCCATGCAGGCTGCCGTGGCAGAGACGCCGGCGCTCCCGCAGGTGTGACCGATCTCAAAGCGGCGATCCGTTATATCCGTTACTGTGATGATGTGGTCGCGGGCGACAGCGAGAGTATCTTCGTATTCGGCATGAGCGGAGGCGGAGCGCAGTCGGCAATCGTTGGCGCAACCGGTGACAGCGAGCTGTATGATCCGTATCTGAAAGCGATCGGCGCGGTGCAGGGCGTATCCGACGCAGTGCTCGGCTCGATGGATTGGTGTCCGATCACCAACCTCGATACAGCAGACGCGGCATACGAATGGATGATGGGCGCTACACGCTCCAATCTCTCCGATGATGAGCAGGCGATCTCCGACAGCCTCGCCAAAGCATATGCCTCGTATATCAACAGCGCTGGCTTTACCGATGAAAATGGCAACGCGCTGACACTCACGGAATCTTCCGACGGTATTTATCAGTCGGGAACATATTACGATTACATTAAGAGCGTAATTGAAGAATCACTCAACAACTTCCTCTCTGATACAACGTTCCCATATACCGCGTCAAGTTCTAAAGGCGGTATGGGCGGTGGTCCTTCCGGCGGCGGAATGCCGAGTGGCGAAAAGCCCGACGGTGCGCCCTCAGGCGATCCCCCTTCGGGATCCAAGCCTGACGGCGGTAATAGCGCAGAAGATGCAACATCTATTGAGGACGCCGATCAGATCACGCGCAACGATACTTCGTCAAGCGGAGTCAGCACCTCCGGCACTTACGAGACCGCTCAAGATTACATCGACGCGTTGAACGCAAACGGCGAATGGATCACCTACGACGCGAGCACCAATAAAGCGACGATTACAAGTGTAGAAGCATTTGTCAAGGCTTGCAAGAACGCATCCAAAAACCTCGGAGCATTTGACCAGCTTGACGCGGGTCAGGGTGAAAATACACTCTTTGGCTACGGTGACGAAAACGGCGCACATTTCGACAGCACGCTATCCTCAATCCTTACGGAGCTTAAAAGCGAGTATGCTTCCTCCTACAGCGAAGATCTCAGCAAGACGGATTCTGTCGGTTATACCGCCGATCAGCGTGTGAAAATGTACACACCGCTCTATTATCTGCTGAAGAGTCAGGGCGGCTACGGTACATCCAACGTGGCAAAATACTGGCGCATCCGCACCGGCATTAATCAAGGCGATACGGCATTATCGACGGAAGTTAACCTTGCATTAGCGCTCGAGAACTATGAGGGCGTCAAAGATGTAGACTTTGAGACCGTATGGGGTCAGGGACATACCGAAGCAGAGCGTACCGGCGACAGCACGACTAACTTCATCGAATGGGTCAACAGCTGTATGAAATAGCATAAAAAGATAGAAAAATAGTCACGGCGCGGAGACTGAAGTTTCCGCGCCTAACCTATATTGTGCTGAGAAACTTTCACAAAGTTTTCACGATATCGTCATGGCGGCGTCATATTGACGGAGTATGATATCATCATAGAAAGAGTAAAGGAGCTGAACACCATGACAAAAGCCTATCAATCACAGAACATCTTTTTCGCCTTCGGCGTTTTATGCACACTGACCGTGTATGACGGCAACCGCGTTTATGCTTTGAGCAAAGCCAAAGCGTGTGCGCAGGAGATCAACAGAAAGAATTGCTTCGCTGATGCTGTTGCCATCGGTTATGCAGCTCAACAGATCAAGAAGATCTTTATTCGGGAAGGCGTGACCGAAGCTGTCATCAGGCTGGGTGATACCGTCATCAATATGGGTAAAACGCGCAGACACGGGATCAGAAACCCCTTCTCAAAAGATCCCCGATACTTCGCTTATCTTGACCTCGGTGAAAAGTCCATGGTGACGCTGATCTCAAGCGAGCTGCAAGAGACAGCCTTTACCCAAAGAAGCAATATCGCGAGCGTGACCCTGATTGGGTGCAACGCTGTACAACTCAGCGAGCTGTGCGATGCCATGATCGGTTATTCTTCAGATGATGCGTTGGCATTGTTAGACGGAACCGATATGGAAGCGATCCTCGTCACAAAGGACGAACAGGTGCTAACTACACAGGGCTTATCCCGAAAACAACAAATCGCCGCATAGTAAAACCGCTGTCTTGAAAACGCAAGACAGCGGTTTTGTATCCTATTCAGTTTTCACTTTTTTCCGCTAAGGACATCGCCCTATAGAAACGTGGTGTTTCAATGATGGTAACAGTATAACATCGGAGTGAGCATTTGTCAATAGTTTTAGAAACAAAATATTTCTATTTGTTTCAACTCGTCCGTTTTCTTTGTTATTGCGTAGTATTTTTTGTCACGCTCTCAGACGCTAATCCCTTTCACAAATGCTCACAAATCGTCTGTGTCGGGCGCGCGTGCCTTTTTCCTATTATCTCTCCAACGCCTGTATATAAACGCGAGCAGCGGGGGACGACTAACGTGTCATCTCCGCTGCTGTGTATCTGCGTATATTTCTGTTGCCATCCTAACGCCAAGCTTGAAACCGTCGATGTAGGCGTCCTTCTCAGACAGAGCGATCAAGGATAGCTGGCAGTTCTCCATCTGCTCCAGCTTCTCTTTCTGCTGCTCATTTGTAAGAATAGATCGCAGTTCATCAAGCAACTGTGTCATCTCCGACAGCTTCTTCTTGGTGTTCTTGCTCTGCTTGTACTCACTCGGAGTGATGTTCCCGAAGTAGAAGTTCTCTAATGTGGTCATCGTATCGCGCCCCTTTCAAGCACAACACAATACCACAGAAAAATAATAAGTCAAGTGAATTATTAATAATAGTTATTAAACGCATTGACGTCGCTTATCAAAGCGTTTAGTATCCTTATATGAAAATTTCAGGGTCTTATCTGCTACGAATCGATCGTCGAGATCGTCAGCGTGGTCTCCTCGAGTACATCAAGCAATACACGAACGGTATCTAATGATGTGAAGATGGTCACGCCGTTCTCAACAGCTGTCTGGCGGATCGCGGTGCCGTCCTCATAGTGCACGCCCGACATGATGGCGCGAGTATTGATGACGTAGCTGACATAGCCTGCGCGGATCGCGTCGAGGATCTCGGTGCTGCCCTCGCTGATCTTGCCGAGCTTACGGGTCTTGATACCGTGCTCACGCATGACCTTTGCGGTC
>CADBYC010000048.1 GCA_902798755.1 uncultured Ruminococcus sp.
CATAATTCTGCGCTCCTATATTTTCCGATTTGTCTTTTTGAAATTATATCATTTCAGTCTGATTTTGTCTATACCCCAAATAAAACAGGCAACCTCATAAAAGGCTGCCTGCGATTGCCATAATAGTAAATGCAATAAATCAGAATCTGTCATACAGTAAGCTCTATTTGATTGCCTTCTATAGCAATAATACAACTCTCATAATATCCATCTCCCGTTGTACGAGGATCGCTTAACACTTCAAATCCATCATCTCTTAGTATAGTTGTTTATTCATCTAAAAGAATGGCTTGCAAAAATGGGATTTTAAGGTATTATATTCTTATGGAAAAATGATTTTCTGATGAAAACGCAGTAAATAAGCCAAATGCTACGCAAAGTAGCGAAAAAATATGCCGATGTAAACCGTAATTTCTTGTTTTGTAAAGCAAAATTATCTAAAATTAAGTCAACAAATTAAGGAGGTCATCAATATGACATTTGCAGAAAAATTAAAATCAATGCGTAAGCAGTCGGGTATGTCGCAGGAAAAGCTGGCTGAAAAAATCGGAGTTTCAAGACAGGCTATAACCAAGTGGGAAAATAACACGGGAATCCCCGATATTGAAAATATGCTTGCTTTATCTTCACTTTTCAATGTTTCCGTTGATGAGCTGCTCTCAAACGAAAAGATTGAGAAAAAGCAGACCGACTATTTATATGAAAGCGTAACCGAGTACGATATTGACAACATAAAGCGTTATGATATGAACTTGGGTGGTGCAAATACACTTGTGCTGTCTGGCTATGAAGGCGAAAAAATCCGTGTTCGCCTTACGTCTAACACGCTTGCAACACTTCAGAGTGATTTTAAGGTGAAGATTGACGACAGCAAAAATCACATTGACATTGACATCAGCCGCAAAAACGGTATGACCGAGGCAAACGCAAAGGAGCAGGTGATGATTTTTGTTCAGCTCCCCAGTCAGTATATCGACAGAATTGAAGCGTCAATAAATGCAGGCGGGGTTGAGGTCAAGAATCTGAACTGCGAGAATCTTGAGCTTGAAACAAAAACACATAATGTTATAATTGACGGCTTTGTCGGTACGCTTGAGATTGACTGCAACCTTGATATGAACATTGTGTGCAACACCTTAAGCGGATCCGTTGAGGTTAATCAGATTTCGGCAACCTCAAGAATCTGTGTTCCCGAAAATGCCGAATTTACCGCTGTTAAAAAGGGTATCGGCACAAGCATTTCATATGAAATGGACGGAAAAAAGGCGGAGGATTTCAGCGTCGCAGACTCAGAAAATGTTATCGAGCTTAACGGAATGAAGAGCGAGCTTGTTATTTGCAGAAATGAATAGAATTAAAAAATACAAAAAGGAGATGTCAGCTGTGAATCATTATATAGGAAACGGGAGAAAAGCGTAGTTTGCGATTCATTCTTGGGCATAAAAAACAGGCAACCTCATATAAGGCTGCCTGCGATTGCCATAATAGTAAATGCGATAAATCAGAATTTGATAATGGAATCTAAAATGATTTATTAAAATCTGACATAATATCTTTTATAGTATCGCAATAAACCTTTGGGTTATCCATAAACATACTGTGACCTGCATTTTCAATCCAATAAAAGGCTTTGTCAGGTGCTTCTATACTTTCATAATAAGCCTCTGCATCTTTCTGACAAACAGCATAATCACCCTTGCCGGCAAGATAATATACAGGCACATTATAGGTTTTTGAAAGCGTATCAATATCAAATCCAAAGAAAGCATACTCCATAATTTCCTTGTTCTGAGCAAAGAATTTTTCTGTATTCATTTGTGACATAAACCATTTCATATCATCAAAATTCATATCCGGAGAAGTAATGCCTGTAATCATTTGAGAAAGTCCCGACATTTCGCCTTCACAGGCAATGTACTTTGAGGTTATTGAAACAAGCTGACCAAGGTCATCAAGGGACATATCATTATATTCTTTAACCTTGCTCATTTTGTTGATAAGGTTTGTAAGTTTTTGCTCATCCTCTGTTCCTTTGATTGCATCTTTTTCAAGAGCCGTTCGTGCGGCGTTCAGCTTGTTTTCATAGAGATTTGTAATCTGACTTATACCGATATAACAGATTGCATTTTCAGGATGTTTCTGTATATAGATACTGCCTATTACAGTTCCCCAGGAATGTCCTGCAATTATTACTTTTTCCTTGCCAAAGCGTTCTTTTGCATACTCAACGATTTTATTCAGGTCATCAACAAGCAGGTCTATGTTAGAATTTGCATCGCAGTTATTTGCATAATAAGTTCTGCCGCATCCACGCTGATCATAGTTGATAATAGTAAGCTCAGATTCAAGTTCCCTCTGATAATAAGCGGATACATATCCCATAGGACTTGCAGGACCCCCGTGTATAAAAATCATAACGGGATTTTTGGTATTTTTTCCACGAATCTGAACGTACTGTTTCATTCCGTCTATGTCTATGTAAGTAGATTCCTGAATACCGGTTTTGGTATCAATTTTGTTTTTATCGCTGTTTATCAAGCGTGAAACAAAAACTGACAGTACCGTAATCACAATAACTGCGGTAATTATAATTAACACAATAAGCATAATTTTTTTAAGTTTCCTTTTCATAATTTCATTCTTTCTTTTTATACTGCAAATAAATTAAAAATGTCTGTTTTAAACTCCGATTTATCTTGCTATGATTATATCATTTCAGCCTGATTTTGTCTATCCGTCAAACAAAAAAGACCTTGATGAAAACGAATCCATCAAGGTCATAAATCTAAAATTATGCGATTGTTTCAGCTCTGCACGATTTTCTGCATCGTTTGGTGTAAGTTTGGTGTAAATGGTGTAAATTCGGTACTTATGATGTTTCAAAAACCACATAGATAAGCCATTTTTGAGCTGTTTACTTATCGAGGGACTTCATCGTCGGGAACAGCAATACGTCGCGGATGGCGGGCGAGTCGGTCATGATCATGACCAGTCTGTCGATGCCGTAGCCGATGCCGCCTGTGGGAGGCATACCGATCTCGAGGGCGTTGAGGAAGTCCTCGTCGGTGGTGTTGGCTTCTTCATCACCCGCGGCGAGCATCGCCTCCTGCGCCTTGAAGCGCTCGCGCTGGTCGATCGGGTCGTTGAGCTCACTGTAGGCGTTCGCCATCTCCCAGCCGTTGATGAACATTTCGAAGCGCTCGACGTACTCGGGGTTGTCGGGCTTCTTCTTGGTCAGCGGAGAGATCTCGATCGGGTGATCCATGACAAAGGTCGGCTGGATCAGATGCTCTTCGACATACTCCTCAAAGATCAGGCTGAGGATATCGCCCTTTTGGTGGCGATCCTCATACTCGACGTGGAGCTTGTCCGCGATCTCACGTGCCTGAGCGGTATCCTTGACCTCGTTCCAGTCCACGTTCGCGTACTGCTTGACGGCGTCCACCATCGTGATACGCGCGAAGGGCTTCTCAAAGTCGATCACATGCTCGCCGTACTTGACCTGCATGGAGCCGTTGACCTCCTGCGCTACGCGGCGGTACATCGCCTCGGTCAGATCCATCATGCCGTGATAGTCGGTATATGCCTGATACAGCTCCATGAGCGTGAACTCGGGATTATGGCGGGTATCGAGACCCTCGTTGCGGAATACGCGTCCGATCTCATACACTCTCTCAAGACCGCCGACGATCAGGCGCTTTAAGTACAGCTCCAGCGAGATACGGAGCTTCAAGTCCTCGTCGAGGGCATTAAAATGAGTCTCAAAGGGTCTTGCCGCCGCGCCGCCCGCGTTCTGGACCAGCATGGGGGTCTCGACCTCCATGAAGCCCTGCTCGTCGAGGAAGCGGCGGATCGTGGAGATGATCTTACTGCGCTTGACAAAGGTGTCCTTGACCTCGCTGTTCATGATCAGGTCGGTGTAGCGCTGGCGATAGCGGGTGTCGGTGTCGGTCAGGCCGTGGTACTTCTCAGGCAAGATCTGTAACGACTTGCTCAGCAAGGTGACGGTCGCGGCATGAACAGAGATCTCGCCGGTCTTGGTCTTGAACACCTCGCCGGTGATACCGATGATATCGCCCACGTCGTACTTTTTGAAGTCCTTGTAGCTGTCCTCGCCGATCGAATCACGGGCGACGTACGCCTGGATACTGCCCTTGAGATCCTGCACATTGCAGAAGGACGCCTTGCCCATAACGCGCTTGAACATCATTCTGCCCGCGATGGACACGGTCTTGCCCTCGAGCTCGTCATAGTTATCCTTGATCTCCACGCTGTGGTGGGTCTGATCAAACTTGGTGATCACAAAGGGATCCTTGCCCGCTTCCTGTAAGTTCGCGAGCTTCTCCCTTCTGAGTCTTAATATTTCATTTAAATTCTGTTCCATATCCTACCTCGGGTTTTTTCAATATCTTCCTGTACAGGTGAATGAGCGCTGATCTTACTTGAAGATCTCGAGGACCTTGAAGCCGATCACGCCGACAGGCACCTCTACCTCAACGGCGTCGCCGACGGAGTGACCGATCAGCGCGGCGCCGACGGGAGATTCATCGGAGATCTTGCCCTCGGAGGGGTTCGCCTCATTAGAGCCGACGATCTTGTAGGTGACCTCGGAGTCGGTGCGCAGGTTCTGCAGACGGACGCTGGAGCCGACGTGGACGTGCTCATTGGAGATACCCTCTTCGTCGATCAGAACGGCATTCTTGAGGGTCGCTTCGATGGTGACGATACGCGCCTCGAGGATCGCCTGTTCGTTTTTCGCGTCATCATATTCGCTGTTCTCGGAAAGGTCGCCGTAGGAGCGGGCTACCTTGATCTTCTCAGCAACCTCTCTACGCTTTTGACCTTTTAAATATTGGAGTTCTTCCTCTAACTGTTTCAAGCCTTCCGCGGTGATCATTACCGGTTTTGCCATATGTATCATCCTTTCAAGTTCAACATTGCGTTTTAGGTATTCGCATACATGGTATATTATACTGAAACACAGGGTCGATGTCAAGGAGATAAATGCGAAAAGAACGCAGGGTCAGCGCACGGATACACGCTTCACTCCTCAGCCCTTTGAAAAGCGTTCAGCAGGCTTTGGCGGGTATGGAGCGTGACGCCGTCGCCGCAGCGGGTGAACACCTCGCCGCCGAGCTCCCGCGCCTGTGACGAAGCGTATAAGGCGGAAGCAAAGTACATCTCGTCAAGGAAGTCGGGGCACAGCTCCCTGTACTTTGACGGCAGCTCAAATTCATAGTCATATATCGCCGCGCACGGCTGCTGTACGGCGGGCTTCTCACCCGTGAGGATCAGCGCTTCACGGGAGCAGGGCAGGACCTCTGTCAGCCGCTCGGGCGCGATGATCAGGTCAGCGTCACGCAGGCAATCCTTGGCGCGGCAAACGCGCAGGGCGGCGCCCTTTTCGTTCAAGAGATAATCCGACTGCGCCGCGTAGATATCAAAGGCTTCAGTCACCACATAGAGCGGATCGCAGTACTCCGTCAAATGATCCGTCACCCCTACGCTGTCGCCGCAGGAGTCGATCAGGACGACCTTGCGGCTGCGGCAGTCCGATTCCCGCAACAGGTACAAAGCGGCGTTCTCGCACATGCGGCGGTCAAGCTCATGGGACACAAAGCGCTTGTAGCCGCTGTCGGGGGGCAGTTCCAATTCAGGAGAGCACAGCACGCGGTTGCGCTGAGCCTTCACAAAGCGGTCGATGGCTGTCCACCCGATCCTGCCGCGGTAATGCTCATAGGTCACGCACTTGAGCTGGACAGAGTCGCAGTAGCTGTGCTCCACGCGAATGCGATTCCGCCGCAAAAGGCGCAGGAGCCCTGTCCTATGTTCTTCGATATGTAAAGCTGTCAACATAAATATCCCTCCGCAACAGCTTATGCGGAGGGAGCGGGTTATATGTCCGTCAAAAGCACGATCCGGATATCTACAGACAGGCTGTCTGTCACGGCAAATGTTTCACGTGAAACATTTGTTCTATTTTATCAGCTTGCGGGAACGCAAAAAGGGGCTGTGAAAAAACTCTCCAACGTCATGGCGAGGAGCTAAGCGACGTGGCGATCTCCATAGGTTTTATCACCCTTTTTGTGGGATTGCCACGGGCTAAAGCCCTCGCAATGACTGCGTTTTTTCACAGCCCCATCGTGTTTGATGATCGGATTATTGATCCGGTGCAGAGCTTAGTTTAATAGAGGTTCTCGGGATTGCTCTTGACGCCGTTGATACGCAGTTCAAAGTGCAGATGAGGACCCGTAGACCAACCCGACGAGCCGGCATAACCGATCAGCTGTCCGTTGGAAACGCGCTCTCCGGTTGATACAGTCGTCTTGATCATGTGACCGTAGATCGTCTCATAGCCGTTGTCGTGCAGGATCCAGACAAAGTTGCCGTAACCGCCGCCGCAGCTGCACCAGCCGTCTCCGTAATTCGTATGCGGACAGGAGCCGTTTGACGATACGACAGTACCCGAATTTGCCGCGTAGATCGGCTCGCCGATATAGGCGCCGATATCGATCGCATAATGGCTTTCATATGAGCGCTGCTCGCCGTAAAGCGATGTATAGTTATAGTTGCCGGGCAAGGGCCATGTCCAGCTGCCGTCAGACTCCACGCTCGGAGAAGCATTGTAGTTGATGGTCGAGCTGCCGCTGTCGTCGTCATCGTCGGAGGAGGAAGAAGCGGCGGCTGCCGCCGCCTGCTGCGCGGCGAGCGCCTCTCTCTGCTGGCGGTAGTATGCCTGAATCTCTTCGCTCAGACCGCTGAGCTCCTCCTCGCTGAGGCTGAGCTGCATTTCCGCGTCCGCGGCTGCGCTCTGTAAGCCCGCGAGGGTCTCTTTATTGTCTTCGAGAAGGGTGTTGAGCTCGTCCTGCTTCTCAGTCAGGGTCGTATGCTCAGCCTCCAACTCGGCTTTATCCTCTTCAAGAGCCGCTTTCTCGTCAGAGATCGCATCGAGCTGTTCCTTGATACCGCTGATCAGCTCTTCGTCATGGTTGCTGACGTACTGAACGAGCTGGAGCTTGTCAAGGAAATCGGAGAAATCCTTCGCGCCGAGAACGATCTCGAGAGCGCTGACGTCGCCGGAGATATAGATGGTCTTGATACGCTGGCGCAGCACATCCATGTTGGCTTCGATCTCCACGTTAGCGGCGTCGATCTCCTTTTGCTTCTCGGCAATGCTGTCGTTGTAAATCTCAATCTTGTCGTAGCAGACTTGGATCTCCTCTGTCACGGACTGAATCTGACCGACCAGCGCGTCGACCTCCTGCTGCTGTTCATTGACAGCGGCGTTGGAGTCGTTGAGCTTCTGCTGATATTCCGCCTGCTGCGCTTCAAGCTCCGCCTGACGCGCCTCAAGCTCGCTGATGGTAGCCGCGTTGACGCTGAGTAAGCTCGCAGAGATCAGCGCGATCGCTATCACAATTGCTAAAATCTTCTTCATAGAATCACTCCTATGCTTTGAATTTCGTATTTTGTTTCTGTTAAGTTATGGTTGATGATCTATCAAAGCGGTCGTCACCCTGATACGAAAAGCCCATTCGATAACTATTGTTGAAAAGAAAAGCGCTGCTCCTCTTTGTTGAGGAGTTGTCCAAATCTTCGATTTGGCTAACAACTCCCATGCAACAGCGCTCCAAGAGCAGATCTATCTGCGATTGGCTTAGCGCCACTGCTGGGATTGCCACGGGAACCCTCAGGCGCTGTGCGCCAGCTCTCCGGTGTATGGATTCTGTAACCCAAAACAAGTTTTGGACAGAATCTCACCTGAGGATTGCGGAGCCTATGCCCTCGCAATGACATAGTAATTAATCAGCTCTTACTCAAGGGGAAGGCTCTTTGTTTACCAGCCTAAGATCTCGTTGCCCTCGTGGGTCAGGTAACGGCGGATGGATACCATACTGCCGAACACGCCTACCAGCACGCCTGCCGCGACGAAAGCGCCGATGATCGGCCACATGACCTCGGTGAAGCGGGTGTAGGGGAAGTCGAGGATCTTCTGTACCGAATTGATGATCGCGTCGGACAGCACGAACAGCAGTCCGATGGATACCGCCGCCGAGACCAGACCGATGATGACGCCCTCGATGATGAAGGGAACGCGGACAAAGGCGTTGGTCGCGCCGACCGATTTCATGATGCTGATCTCAAAACGGTGCGAGAACATGGTCATGCGGATGGTGTTGCTGATGATGAACAGGGAGATCACCGCCAGCGCTAAGATGATCCAGAGACTCATGGTCGTGATAAAGGACGAGAGGCTGGTCAGCTTTGCCGCGACCTCGCGGTGGGACGATACGGAAGCGACGCCCTCGACCGCCTTGATCTTCGCGACGGTCTCGTCGTACTTGGACAGATCGTCCATCGTTACGCTGTAGGAATACGGCAAGGGGTTGTCGTCGCCGGTCATATTGGCAAAGACCTCCTCGCCGAGCTGCTCGCGGTACGCCTGTATGGATTCATCCTTGTCGATGAATTGCACGTCGGTGACGTTCTCGAGGTCCTTGAGCTCTTTTCCCTTATAGACTGCCTCTAACTTGGTCAGGTCGTCGTCTAAGAAGACCTTGGTGACGTTGGTGTCGCCGACGGAGTCGACGATGTTGGATACATTGATGGTGAGCATAACCGCCGAACCTGTCAGAACCAGACAGGATATCAAAACGCCGATCGACGCGAGGCTCATCAGACGGTTATGAAAAATATTCTTGAAGCCCTCTTTGATCAGATAGCCGAAACTGCTCATACTGTCATTCCTTTCCTTCGTGCGAAATCGACTTAAATAGCGACAAACTTATCGTCGTCGGAATCGGAGACGACTCTGCCGTCATCGATCGTGATCACTCGTTTGCCGAAAGACTTGACCAGCTCATGCTCGTGGGTGACCACCAGCACCGTGGTGCCTCGCTTGTTGATTTCGGAAAGAAGCTCGATGATCTCGTAGCTCATTTCGGGGTCGATATTACCGGTAGGCTCGTCGGCGATGATCATCTCGGGGTTGTTGACCAGCGCGCGCGCCAGCGATACACGCTGCTGCTCGCCGCCGGACAGCTCGGAGGGATGATCGTCCGCCTTGTCGGCGAGACCGACCAGATCAAGTATGTAGGGAACGCGCTTTTTGATGGAGTCGTTCCTCTTGCCGACGCAGCGCATCGCGAATGCGACGTTCTCATATACGGTCATTTTGGAGATCAGGCGGAAGTCCTGAAAAACGATACCCATCGTACGTCTGAGATACGGGACCTTCCTGCGCTTCATGTTCTCGAGGTGCATGTCGTTGACGATGATCTGACCCGAGGTGGGGGTCTCCTCGCGCATAATCAACTTGAGGAAGGTACTCTTGCCCGCGCCGGAAGCGCCGACGATGAAGACGAACTCGCCTTTATCGATCTTCAGCGATACATGATCCAGCGCGTGGACGCCGTTGCTTTCATATACTTTGGATACATTTTTGAATTCGATCATAGTAATACCTTTCGCTGACAGCAATGCTGTCTTTGCTAAGATTATATGAATTCATACAGGGGCATGGTCACCCCCTGAGATTCATTAATATTTGGTGGGAGCGGAGGTCAGGTACTTCTTGACCATCAGCGCTACCTTGAATACGATAGCGTCCTCAAACTCTCTGAGATCGAGACCGGTCAGCTTCTTGATCTTCTCAAGACGGTATACCAGCGTGTTGCGGTGTACGAACAGCTTGCGGGAGGTCTCGGAGACGTTCAGGTTGTTCTCAAAGAACTTCTGGATGGTGAAGAGGGTCTCCTGATCGAGGCTCTCGATGGAACCGCGCTTGAATACCTCTTTGAGGAACATCTCGCACAGGGTGGTGGGCAGCTGATAGACAAGACGGGCGATGCCGAGGTTGTCGTAGCTGACGATGGTGCGCTCGGTGTCGAATACCTTACCGACTTCGAGAGCGACCTGAGCTTCCTTGAAGGAATGAGCCAGATCCTTGATACCGGTGACGGTGGTGCCCATACCGACGACGCAGTGGGTGTAGAACTCGGTGGAGAGGGTGTCGACGATGGAGCCCGCGAGCTTCTCGAGATCCTTGGTGGAGATACCGGGCTTGATCTCCTTGACCAGCGCGATATCGGTCTCATTGATATTGATGACGAAGTCCTTGGTCTTGTCGGGGAAGAGGTTCTGGACGACGTCAAAAGCGGAAACATCCGTCTTGGAGGTGATCTTGATCAGCATGACGACGCGGGTGACGTCGCTGTTGAAGCGCAGCTCGCGCGCCTTCAGATAGATATCACCGGGCAGAATGTTGTCGAGGATAACGTTCTTGATGAAATTGGAGCGGTCATACTTCTCGTCGTAGTACTGCTTGATGGACGACAGAGATACCGCCAAGAGCTGGGCGTATTTCTGCGCGATCTCGTCGCTGCCCTGTACGAATACGGCGTATTCGGATCTGGTCGAAGAGCCAAAGGACTTGAAGGTGTGTCCGTTAATCACGAAGGGTACGGTAGCCGAAAGGGTATCGGAGGTGATGCTTTCGTTCACCTCGCCGATGCGTCCAAGCTCCGAGCACGCGATTACAACCGAAGTCTCGTCCACAACTCCGATGGTTCTGTCGATAGCGTCCTTCATCTGATGAATAACTCCCTGAAATAATCTGTTGGACATAATTCTCCTCCGTATAAAAAATAGTCAAAATACCGAACGATTTGGTGATTTACCTAAAGAAGCCACCTATCTCATATACATTTTACACAAAGGAATGAGAAAAATCAACCTTTTTTTCAAAATTGGATAATCAATTTTCGTGCGAAAGGACGAAAAAATGTTAATTCTTTCATCATTGTTTCACGCCGGTAATCTTTTGTAAAAAGAAAAACCAACTGTCCGACAGACAAAAACGGCTTGATCATCGCTTTTTTGTGCGTTATTTTGCCGCGGGATATTTCCTTATTTGCAATATAACAGAAAATAACGCAGAAATAAAGCGTTGATATTACAATTTTTTAAACTTTTTGTGAACATTGGGGAGAATTGTGGAGAAGCCTTTGAACAGGCACAAGATGTTGGGAGGCGGGACGCTTCTTTAGTGAGGAGTTTTTGCAAATTAGGAATGAGGAATTAGGAATGAGGGATTACCGAGCGTTTCCGTAGGGACGAGCATTGCTCGTCCGGCATCGCAGATGCTTTTTTTCTTTATCTAATACTAATCCTTAATAAAAACCTTTATCATCTATTGCGCTATATTTCGTATAGCTTTGTTGGGCTCCTTGACAGGCGCCAGCCTGTCTGCGTCTCTCCCGTCGCGCTATCCGAAATATATCACTAATATCTGATTAAATCTTTTTATCAAGGATTAGTATAAGGTTTCCGCCTGATTCTGCGCTCGTCATTCTCGGACGACCAATGGTCGTCCCTACGGCGGTGTCTCGAGCTCTTTGTTAAGATGATCGCTCGGAGAAGTCAACCCCTCATTCGTCAACTTCGTTGACGCCTTCCCCTCCCCCCCCCGAGGGGAAGGCTTTGGGCAATCGGAAGTGTTGAATTCTCTCTTTGTTGAGGAGTTGTCCAAATCTTTGATTTGGCTTACAACTCCCATGCAACAGCGCAGGGGGAGCGTAGCGATTGGCTAAGCGCCACTGCAGGAATTGCCACGGGAACCCTCAGGCGCTGTGCGCCGGCTCTCCGGTGTATGGATTCTGTAACCCAAAACAAGTTTTGGACAGAATCTCACCTGAGGATTGCGGAGCCTATGCCCTCGCAATGACATTGTCATTAATCAGTGCTCACGACAAAAAGCCCGCTGCTTGCGCAGCGGGCAAATGCACAATTTTAACTTGTTCAGAGCAACACCGACGTTATCAGTTGGTGATGGTCATCTCGGTGTCCTTATCGAAAATGTGGATACGCTCAAGATCGAACGCGACGTCAACATAGTCGCCGGGCTTCGCGGTGGAGGTCGGCTCTACGCGGGCGGTAAACTGGGTGCCGCCGATATTGACGTACAGATAGATCTCTGCGCCCATCAGCTCGGTTACGACAACGTTAGCGTTGATAACGCCGTTCTTGCCTTCGCACTTCTCGATGAACTCGGGCTCGTCATGGATATGCTCGGGACGGATACCGAAGCGGACTTCCTTGCCAACGTAGGGCTCGAGGACGCCGTTCTTGTTCTTGCTCTCGGGCAGAACGACGGTATACTCGTCGAACTTGAGGGCGAACTTGCCGCCTTCCTTCACGAGGGTAGCGTCCATGAAGTTCATCTGCGGGGAGCCGATGAAGCCTGCTACGAACTCGTTGCAGGGCAGATCATACAGATGCTGAGGAGTATCGACCTGCTGGATGAAGCCGTCCTTCATAACGACGATACGGGTACCCATCGTCATAGCCTCTGTCTGGTCATGGGTAACGTAGATAAAGGTGGTGCCGAGCTTCTGATAGAGCTTGGAGATCTCGGTTCTCATGTTAGCGCGGAGCTTAGCGTCCAGGTTGGACAGCGGCTCGTCGAGAAGGAATACCTTAGGATCACGGACGATCGCACGACCCAGCGCGACACGCTGTCTCTGACCGCCGGAGAGAGCCTTCGGCTTTCTG
>CADBYC010000049.1 GCA_902798755.1 uncultured Ruminococcus sp.
CCGGATATGCCTACCGAGTACAGCGAACGACGACGACAACAAAGCTATACGAAATATAGCGCAATAGATGATAAAGGTTTTTATTAAGGATTAGTATAAGGATCTCATAATACACAAAACCGCGGAAACCCGTCAGCCGAGCTTCCGCGGTTCAATTGTCTGATGTTTACTGAACTCCCGCAGTAGTAGGAGCTGTAGTGGAAGAAGATTTTGAAGAACCGCCCGAGACGGAATCCTCATAGATGAATTTCGCCACGTCGGTACGAACGCCGTCCCAATCGGTGATAGAGATAACGCTCTGACCGTCGGGAGTCGTACCATACGCCCATCTGTCCTGAGTCGGGATAGACATCTCTTCCATATCATAGTTGATATAGGTCATCATATTGGACACAAGGAAGGTGATATCGCCCTTCTTGAGGTTAGTGGTGATCATCGGACCGATACGGTTCGCGATGGCGACCAGCTCGGTGAGAGAAGCTTTTTCGCGCAGGCTCTTGACGATGGTCTCGATCAGATTACGCTGGCGGGAGGTACGATCCCAGTCGTCACCCGAGAAGCTGTACTCGGGATTACCGCCGAGGCTCTCTTCGCCGCGGTCTCTTGCGTACCAGAGCGCCTGATAACCGTCGAGGTGTACCATCTGCTTTTCTTTTGTTTCGTCATAAGTCAGGAAACTGGTGACGTCAGTCTGATCATTGACATCGATCTGAGCGTTGATATACTTGATCTCTTCCAGATTCAGCTCGATATCTACGCCGCCGAGAGCTTCAATGACCTGACGGAAGGATGAGAAATCGACCGTCGCATACTTATCGACCTTGATGCCGAAGTTGGTCTCGATGGTGTCGATCGAAAGACGCTCGCCGCCGAAGGTGAAAGCAGAATTGATCTTATTGTCGCCGTGTCCGGGGATACTGACGTAGGTGTCGCGCTGGAACGAGGTCAGCTTGAGCTTCTTGTTCACGTTGTCGATGGATAAGAGGATCGTCGTATCGGAACGGCCGTGGTCCTGTTCTGTCGCAGGTGAATCCTGACCGAAGAGCAGGATGTTCAGTACGTTATCACTGGACAGCAGGGTCGCTCCTCCGCTCGCGATCGAATAAGTGGTCGTCTCGGACACGTTGGTGGTCGCCGTCACGGGAGAGGGTTCAAGATCCTTGAAGTTCATGCTGTCGAGGATGTTATAGTAATACAACAGACCCGAACCGACAAGGAGCATGATCAACGAAAGCACCAGAACGAAGATCCTGCGTCCCAAGCCTTTGTTCTTTTTCTTCTTAGGCTGCGGTCTTCTGTTGTCTTTCCCGTATGCTTTATCGACGTCTTCCGTTGAAGAAATATCGACAAAGTCGTCGTTATAATTAGCCATAAAAGCTGCCGCCTTTCATGTTTTCGAATCAATGAATGATGAACAGACATAGTCACACATCATAATAATACATAATATGTCTTATTATACTCAATTCACATGAGTTAATTTTCTATATTAGAATTAAAGCCGAAATTCATACTTTTTTTACAAGTATTGATACGTTGCGACATGAATCGCACTACATATTGTATAAGGTGACGAGAGAATCAGCCGAGCTCGTCCAAGGTCAGGTAGTAAGCGGGCATACATTCTTCCATGAAAATCTTCAGCGCGGGCAGGTCGATCTCGCCGATCGCCTGCTCAGTGGATTCCTTCGCCTTTTGAAATTCATTATTCCCCATGCGCACCTCTTCGATACATTTGATCAGCGCGGAGATCTTATCAGCCGCCTTGACGTAGCGTTCGAGCACTTCGTCCTCATTGGAGATCACGGGACGGTAAATATCTTGTAAATCATCAGGCAGCATGGAGACAAGCCTGTCCTCCGCTACCTTCTCGACCGCCTTGTACGCGTCTTTGATAGAGGGATTATAATACTTGATGGGCGTGGGCATGTCGCCTGTGATGATCTCGCCCGCGTCGTGGAACATACCGATCACGGCGGCTCTGTCGGCGTTGAGATTTTCGCCCAATCGGATATTGGCAATATTTACCAGCGCATGCGCGAGGATCGCGGTCTCTAAGCTGTGCTCAGAGATATTCTCCGTTCTGGTATTATTCATCAAGCCCCATCTGTCAATATATTTCATGCGTGAGATCATGGCGTAAAAACGGTTCATCGGTCATTCTCCTTTTTCTTGACAAAAACTAAAAATAATTCGTGCATTTTCTGATAAGGTATGTTATAATGTATCAGTTAAGGTATGTGCAGAATATCAGTGTGCGCGTTTTACCTATCATAACACACTTTTTTCAAGAGGTAAAGTTTTTTCGACAGGAGGGCTGAAATTGGTATTAAATCGGCTGGAACGCAAGAAGCATCCGTATGCCCTTTATGCCTTTTTGTGGGCTTTTCTTCTGTCGGCTTTCATCGTCGTTCCCGTCATGATCCGTGACGGCGGATACTTTTTGCACTACGGCGATTTCAATGTACAGGAGATCCCCTTCTATCAATTAGCGCATGATTCCATCCAAAGCGGCAACACGGGCTGGAGCCATCTGACGGACTTAGGCGCGAATTTTGTCGGAAGCTACAGCTTCTATCTGCTCGGCTCTCCGTTTTTCTGGGTGACGGTACTGATGCCGTCGTCATGGGTAGCGTACTCGATCGGACCGCTGTTGATGCTCAAGCTCGGTTGTGCTTCACTGACCTCTTACATCTACATACGCAGATATGTACGGGACAAGAAACATGCCGTCATAGGCGGCGTGTTGTACGCCTTCTCGGGCTTTTCCGTATACAATATCTTTTTCTTCCACTTTCATGAGGCGATGATCTTCTTCCCGCTGCTGCTCGCGGCGCTGGATGAATATCACGCCACAAAACGAAAAGGCGTTGTCGCCTTGGCGGTATTCGCCTGCGCGACAGTCAATTACTACTTCTTTGTCGGACAGGTCATTTTTGTCGTCATCTACTATATCGTCAAGCTGATTTCGAAAGCCTATCGCTTCAAGCCGATGGAATTCGTGATGCTGGCGGTGGAATGTGTGATAGGGTTCGGCATGTCGATGTTCCTGCTGCTGCCATCGATCGCGGCGATCACGGGGAATTATCGCGTATCGAATCTCATCAACGGCTGGAAAGCGCTGATATACACGAATACACAGCGATATATCCAGATTATTGTCAGCATGTTCTTCCCCGGCGACGTGCCCGCAAAGAACAATTTTACTCCCTCGGCGGGCGGGAAATGGTCGTCGGTTGCTTTATACATTCCGATGTTCTCCATGACCTTTGCAATCCTGTGTATGCGGGACAAGAAGCGCAGCTTTTTCAGAAGAATGATGATCATACTGATCGTCATGGCGTTTATCCCCGTGTTCAACAGCGCCTTTCAGCTTTTGAACGACAACTACTACGCCAGATGGTTCTATATGCTGACGCTGATGGTCATCATCGTCACGGTACAGTCGTTGGATCGAATGAAAGAGATCCACTTTATGCGTGGCTTTTTGCCGACGGCGGGTATCACGCTGGCGATCGCGATCCTGATCGGACTGACGCCTGAAGAAACGGACGCCGACGCGCAAGTGTCCTCCTTAAAGATCGGTTTGGAGGAATCGCCGATTCGGTTCTGGCTGTTTGTGCTCGTCGCGGTCGGCGGACTGGCTTTGACATACGCTTTATACGTCATCAATAAAAAGAAACCGAAATTCTTTTTCACCTCGGCCGCGTTGTTCCTGAGCTTATTTGTCGCGCTGTACGTGCCCCTTTATATATGGGCGGGCAGAGTGTACGCTGACAGAGATGATGAATTCATGATCAACTACGCGCTTAACAGAGGAAAAGACATTACGCTTGATGATATCCATGAAGTGAGATCGGACTTCTACGAGACCTCCGACAACCTCGGCATGTTCTGGCAGGTTCCCAATATACAGGCGTTCCACAGTATTGTGCCCGCTTCGTTGATGGAGTTCTATAATACGATCGGCGTCAAACGCGACGTTGGCTCGCGTCCTTCGACCGAATTCTACGGACTCAGAGCTTTACTGTCGGTCAAGTATCTCTTTATAGAAGATAAGGAAGATGAATCTCCGCCTCAGACGACGAATCTGATGCCCGGTTACAATTACATCAATACCGAAAACGGATTTGATATCTACGAAAACCAATACTATATCCCGATGGGATTCACCTATGATCAATACCTGACCATCGAGGAATTCACCGACCTGTCGGACAAGATACAGCATCTTGCTCTGTTAAAAGCGCTGGTGCTGACGCAGGATCAGATGGAGAAATATGCCGACATCACAGGATATACCGACGGTATGTATCTCAACCTGAACTTCACGCATAATGATAACGACCTGCAGGACGAGTTCCGTCCGAAATACGAGGGTTTTGACAGTATCACGGCTGATTTCATTTATGATAACAGTCATTACTTTGAGGAAGCGGAAAAGCTGAGAGCGAATTCCTGCTCGTCCTTTGCCTATACCAAAGAGGGCTTTACCGCTGCGTTCAACAACAAAGGCGGGGATAATCTGCTGTTCTTCAGCGTTCCGTATGACGAAGGCTGGACGGCGACCGTCAACGGCAAGCCTGTCGATATCGAAAAGGTCAACGTCGGCTTTATGGCAGTCAGAGTACCGGGTAATACAGAGAGCACGATCGAATTCCGCTATCAAACGCCGTTTTTGAAAACAGGCTGTATCATAGCGGCGGGAGCGTTCATCGTACTGGTCTTATATTTAGCTATCAACCGCGGTTTTTCGGCAAAACGAAAGAGCCGCAGAACATACAGAATCAAACAGAAGGAAATGCAAGGAGGAACCTTATGAGTTTCGGGGAAAAAATACTGGATTATAAGGAAGATATTATTGCCGATCTGGGCGAGCTGATCGCGATCCAATCGGTCTCAGGGATACAGGAAGGCTGTAAAGAAGCACTGGACTGGATGATGAAGAAAGCGATCTCTTTCGGACTGACTGCAGGCAGTATCAATAACGTTGCGGGTCACGCGGAGCTCGGCAGCGGCGGAAAGCTGTGCGGCGTTCTGACGCACCTTGACGTAGTTCCCGAGGGCAACAACTGGGATTCGCTCCCCTTTGAGCTGTCGATCGGCGACAACGGCTATATGTACGGCAGAGGTATCGTCGATGATAAAGGTCCTGCGCTTATTGCCCTGTACTGCCTCAAGGCATTGAAGGATAACGGCGTGGTCGGCAAGAACACCCTGCGCGCGATCTTCGGCACATCCGAGGAACGCGGCATGGAGGATATGGACGAATACTTCAAGCATGAGCCTTTGCCTGATCTGTCCTTTACGCCCGACTCCGACTACGGTATCTGCAAGGGCGAAAAGGGAATCCTGCAATTAGAGCTGTATGCCGATACGCACGACGGCACGACGCTGACGCAGTTCCACTCGGGAAAGGCTACGAACGCCGTCCCCGATACTGCATACGCCCTGCTCGACTGCTCGGAAACAGAAGATCATCAGCTGGCGCGTCTTGCGGACGCAAAGCCCGGTTCGTTTGAATTCTACTACACCATCGACGGCATGATGGTGCTCTCCCGCGGTAAGGCGGCTCACGCGGCACACCCCGAAGAGGGACTCAATGCCGCTACGGCGCTGATCGACCTGCTGACCTCAAACTTCTCTCTCCCCTCGATGGGCTCTCTGCCCTCTTTCATCAGCCATTATATCGGTACAGATACCGACGGCGTAATGTTGGGTCTCAAGACAAGAGATAAGGAATCGGGTCCGCTGACCGTGAATATCGGCACCGTACACATCGACGAGGGTTACTCGACCTGCACGATGGATATCCGCTACCCTGTGACCGCCGACGGCGACAAGATCCTTGAAAAACTCACCCGTCAGGCGGAGAAGGAAAAGATCCACGTCAAGGTGCTGTCTCACTTAAAGCCCCTCTATCTTGACGACGACTCCGAGATCATAAAGCTCCTGTCCGAATCCTATGAGAACGTCATGGGTGAAAAGCCCTCGCTGTATACCACCGGCGGCGGCACCTACGCCCGCAAGTTAGGCGGCAAGGGCGTTGCGTTCGGCCCTGTCTTTGAGGGCGAGATCAGCAATATCCATAACGCCAACGAATGTATCAACGTGGATAAGTTCTTCCAACACGCTCAGATCTGTCTGGAAGCAATGTACAATCTTTACACCAAGGGATGATATTTTGAGTGCAGAAGCAATTATCAAACAACAGGCGCGCAGTATCTTAAAAGAGAACTTTGTCAAAGCGATCATCGCGCTGTTGATCATTATACTGCCGTTCGTCATTATCGACGGTACGACTACCGCGATCTCTTATTCGGTCATGAGCCTTGTTCCTGACAAAACGCTCGCCAATATCCTGATCTATTCGATCGGCTATCCCGTTGAGATCATCATGGGGGTTCTGTTCTCTCCCGTTATCAACGGATATGTAAGAGCCTTTTACAGAGCGGCATACAGCAATACGATCGAGCTTAAGGACGTATTCTATCATTTCAGCCGCGGAAACTACGGCAGAGCGCTCCGACTGAATCTGAGTATCGCTGTGAGAATGATACTGCCGATCCTGATCTTTTACGCGCCGCTGATCATTTATGAGATCGTGTCGGTCAACATCACCGCGGGCGATTTCTACGGTTCTATTTGGTATCACAATTTTTACTTTATCCTCTCGGTGCTGTCAACGATCGCGACAGTACTGTATTCCGTGCGCTATTTTACCGTATACACCGTCAGCGCGGATAATCCGCAGTTCAGCACAAAACAGGTTTTTGCCTATAACAAATACATCATGCAATACAGAACAGCCAACGCCGCTAAGCTCATTTTCAACTTTACACCGTGGCTGCTGTTGTGTCTGCTCGTTTTACCGATGCTGTACGTCATTCCGTATATGACACAGTCGCTGTGCGTCAGCGCAAAATGGATGACCAAGGCGTCTTTAGAGGTGAATTAACATGAGAGTATCACTGTGTACGATCGCGAGAAACGAAGAAAAGGCTTTAAAAGGTCTGTTACGCGATTTCAGAGATCAGAACTATCCTCACAGAAAGATCGAAGTCATCATGATCGACTCGGGATCGACCGACCATACCCGCGATGTGATGGAGAAATTTCAGAATACCGACAACGGATTCTATGACGTGAAAATATATACCTCTAATGGAAAGAATCAGGCTTCGGCGTGGAACGTGGCGATCGAACACGCGACAGGCGATATCATCATTCGCGTAGACGCTCATTCCAAGATCCCGCGTCAGTTCGTGTCGCGTAACGTGTTCAATATCCAGGAGGGCGAGGATATCGTCGGCGGCGGCCGTCCGAATATCTGCGCGAACCCCAATCCGTGGACAAAAACGCTATTAGCGGCGGAGGAGAGCCTTTTCGGTTCTTCTGTCGCCGATTACCGCAGACCCGCGGCGCAAAAGGAATATCATGACAGCTTGTTCCATGCGGCGTATAAGCGCGAGGTGTTCGCAAAGGTCGGCGGCTTCAACGAGGATTTAGGCAGAACGGAAGACAACGAGCTGCATTACCGTATCCGTCAGGCAGGGTACAAAATGTGCTGTTGCCCCGAGATCATCTCGTTCCAGCACACGAGAAGCACCTTCAAGCGTATGATATCTCAGAAATACGGCAACGGTTACTGGATCGGTCTGACGCTGGGCGTGTGCCCGGGATGTCTGAGCTACTTCCACTTTATCCCCTTTGTATTCTTGTTGGCTGTGGTGGGAAGCTCGCTGATCTGGGCTTTGGCGGGTCAGCCCGTGTACTTCGCGATCATCATAGCGATGTACACGATGTTCAACTTAGTCAACACCGTAGGCGCGTTCGTGATCAAAAAATCTATCAATCCGCTGTTTCTGATCCTTCCGCTCCTCTTCCCTGTCCTGCATATCAGCTACGGTATCGGTACGTTAGTCGGACTGATCAAAATGCCCTTCTGGAAGCACAATCTGGACGGCAGCGCGCAGAGAAGGATCGAACAGATCAAAGAAGCAGTGAAGAACAACACCGTTGTTTATGACGATGAACAGGAAGAAATACTATGAGTGATGTAATATCCATCGACAGAGAAACGCTCAGAAAGCTGCAATTAAAAGAGCTCGAGTCGCTGATTTACTTTGATCAATTTTGCAAAGAGCATGACCTGACCTACTTTTTGCTGGGCGGTTGTGTGATCGGCGCGATCAGACATAACGGCTTTATCCCGTGGGACGACGACATCGACGTGATGATGCCCCGCAGAGATTATGAGAGAATGCTCAAGCTGTGGAAGCAGTTCGAGAGCAACGACCGCTTCCTGATGCTCAAGACCGACGGCGAGGTTTTCACGGGGAACAGCTTTGCGACACTGATCGACACCTCGGCGACGATGGTGAAAGAGAATCAAAAGGATATCGACGTACCGCACGGCATCGTGACGGACGTCTTTCCGCTTGACGGCTGTCCCGACGGGAGATTTCAGAGATATATGCAGTATTATCACGCGATGATGTACAGCCTGTATATCACCGAGGTCGTGCCGAGCAAGCACGGCGGGCTGATCAAGCTAATCAGCTCTATCCTACTCAAGCTTGTGCCGTCGCGCGAGCGCCGCACAAAGATATGGAAAAAGCACGAAAAGAAAATGACCCGCTACGGCTTTAATACGCATAAAAAGAGCACGGAGCTATGCGCGGGTCCGGGATATATGAAGAACGAGTATCCGCAGATCGCGTTCAAGGAAGTCATCTATCATGAATTTGAGGGGCTTTCCATGCCGATCCCCAAGGGATATGACGCTTATCTGAAAATGGCGTTCGGCGATTATATGGAGTTGCCGCCCGAGGATAAGCAGGTACCGCACCATGATCTGGTGGAGCTCGATCTGAATAAACCGTGCAGATAACCTATTGACATTCAGTATTCGACGAGTATAATTAGTGTTAGTTTCTACATATGAAGAAACGGGAGGAGCAAGCCCCTCTCTATAAACAGGCTTTGCGAAAGAATATTAACAGAGTAAAAGAATACGCGTTAAGTGTTTGCCGTACGGGGAGTTGACGGCAAAACGAAAGGCGGCGCGCCGCTTTTTCAGTCAATGACTGACGCTTTATAAAGCTGACACCTCAGTCTGAGACGGAAAAGGACACACGCGCTCCTGCGGTGTATTCTTTGCATCCCGCTGTTGCATACGGAATCCTCCTTATGCGATAGGACACACGATGTGTGCCGAAGAGATGCACAAGGAGGTTATTTT
>CADBYC010000050.1 GCA_902798755.1 uncultured Ruminococcus sp.
GCGGTAATCCCTGTTACCTTATTTCTTGTATTTTAAGTATACAGGTAAATCCACGTCTTGCAAAGTGGGGTCACTACATATTATCTAATCCTTGATAAAGGTTTTTATTAAGGATTAGTATAAGATAGATAGAACGGAGAGATATTATGAAACGATTGATCAAATTGATGTCAGTGGCGCTGTGCCTGACTCTCGTGCTGTCCGCTTCGCTGGTCGGCGTATTCGCCCTCTCGCTCAACGGTATCAGCTTAGGAGATAAGGACAAAGCTACCCCCGATGAAGCGGAGATCTTCAAGGACGAGACCGTCTACGTTATGGCAAAGGCTGACGGTACGGTGGATAAGATCATCGTCAGCGACTGGATCAAAAACAATAAGGGCGCCGATACCATCAGGGATCTCAGCACCGTAGGCGATATCGAGAACGTCAAGACCGACGCGTCCTTCACCCTTGACAGCGATAATATGCGCGTATGGGAAGCAAACGGCAAGGATCTGTACCTCAAAGGAACGGGCAAACAGCCCCTGCCTGTCGATCTGACCGTCACCTATTCTCTCGACGGCAAGGTGATCTCTCCCGAAGCTCTCTCAGGCAAGAGCGGCAAGGTCACGATCCGCTTTGACTATACCAATAACGCTTACGAGACCGTCAAGATCGACGGCAAGGACGAGCGCATTTACGTGCCCTTCCTGATGATGTCGGGCATGATCTTAGACGGCGAGAAATTCAGCAACGTGACCGTCACCAACGGCAAGGTCATCTCCGACGGCGACCGCACCATGCTCGCGGGCATCGCCTTCCCGGGCTTACAGCACGACCTCGGACTCACCCGCGACGAGATCGATATCCCGTCCTATTTTGAAGTGAACGCCGACGTGACGGATTTCGAGCTCGGCGCTACCGTCACCATCGCCGCCAATCCTCTGACAAAAGATATCGACCCCGACGAGCTTGACAGCCTTGACGACCTTAAAGCCTCCATGAACACGCTCGAGTCCGCCATGACCGCCCTGATCGACGGCTCCTCTCAGCTTTACACAGGACTTGATACCTTGCTCGAAAAGTCAGGCACGCTCAGCGAGGGCGTTGACGCGCTCTATGCGGGAGCTGAACAGCTCAGCGACGGCGCCGCTCAGGTCGACGACGGTGCGAAAGAGCTCAGCAAGGGTGCCGCTACTCTCAGCGACGGCACCATCACATTGGATTTAGGCGCGCTCGATCTCAGCAGCGGCTTAAAGACCCTCGACAGCAACAGCGGCGCGCTGAACGCGGGCAGCGATATGACCTTCACGAGTATCCTCGCCACCGCTCAGAAATCACTCAAAGAAGCAGGTCTCGACATCCCCAACCTGACTCCCGAAAACTATACGACGGTTCTCAACACCCTGATCGACAGCCTCTCCGAGGAGAAGGTCAAGGCGCAGGCGGAAGCCACCGCAAAGGAAAAGGTCACCGCGGCAGTCGAAGCGAACCGCGAGACCGTCACCGCCGGCGTTACCGAAGCGGTCAGACAGAACGTTCAGGCAGAGGTCGAGAGCGGCGTGCGCGCTCAGGTCACCGCCAAGGTCATCGAGACCCTCGGCTACACCGTTGACGAGTACAACAACGCCGTAGCGGCGGGTATGGTCGATGAAGCTGTGCAGACGCAGGTGAACGGCGCGATCGAAGCACAGATGAATTCCGATGAGGTCTCAGCGACCATCACCTCCCTCGTCGATCAGAATATGCAGAGCGAAGCGATCCGGGCTACGATCGCTCAGAAAACGGAAGAGCAGATCCAATCCTTAATCAACGTGAATATGCAGAGCGAAGAGGTGCTCAACGGCATTGCCGAAGCCCTCGCCAAGGCAAAGGCGGGCAGAGAGAGCATCATCGCCCTGAAAGCCCAGCTCGACAGCTACAATACCTTTAACAAGGGCTTAAAGACCTACACCGACGGCGTCGGCTCCGCGTCTGCGGGCGCCGATCAGCTCCACAGCGGCACGACGCAGATCAAGCTCGGCAGCTCCGCTCTCAAAGACGGCGCGTCCGCCCTGAAAGACGGTACTAAGCAGCTCAGCGACGGCGCAGATACCCTCAAGGACGGCGTCCTCACTTTGAAGAACGGCGTACCCGCCCTGATCGACGGCGTCAGCCAATTGCGCGACGGCTCTATGCAGCTCAGCGACGGCTTACAGCAGTTCAGCGACGAAGGTATCAGCAAGATCACCTCTCTGCTGAAGAATGACGTCGGCAATATCGTCGAACGCCTGAAAGCCACCGTCAAGGTCGCTCAAAACTACAAGTCATACTCAGGCTTGACCGATCAGATGGACGGCGAAGTGAAGTTCATCTACAAGACCGAAGAGATCAACAACGACAAATAATCCTGTCTTGCCGCAAGGCCGCTGATATCATGTCAGCGGCTTTGCTTTTTATTCAATAGTCATTGCGAAGCCCCTTTAGGGGCTGTGGCAATCTCAACCGATTAAAAGGGGATAATACCCCGCTACTTGCAGCGAGAGAGCCCGTAGGGGAGGATTTATCCTCTTAGGCAAATACCCCGCCCGAGCATAGCGAGGGTAAAGTGTCCGGTGGACACTTTAGTGCTTGCACCGGGGAAGTTTATTCGCTTTTTATTCGCTCGATTTGGTACAACAATTTTCTTGCTATGTCACCACTTTTATGATAGAATTTGACTGGAATCATATCTTTTGAAAAATGTCGGAAAGCAAAGAGATATCGCGCCTACATTTTTCATGCTATATCACCCCACATGCGGGGTATAATATCGATTAGGGTGACTGTAGGTATCCGAACCGTGGTTTTGACGGGCATATTTCCGCCTGCCCATTGTTAAAATCCTCGCGAACCCGTCAGGGTTCGCTGTGGTTTTGCCGCGGTCAGACAATCAGACAAAAATCTGCTCCGTCAAAACTCCGAAGGACTGAAAATGAGCAAGATTTCGTGCAAGTTTCGGTGCAGAAAGTGCAGGCAGGCTGGCGCCTGCCAAGATTGATAAGCCGAAAATTGCCGAAATATTGCCATTTCCAGCAGATTCGGATACCTACAGTCACCCTATACCAAACGTAAAGGGTGATTCTGTGATCGACGAAAAAGACGCGTGGAATTCGTTCGTACAGAGCGGCAGCGTGCTGGATTATCTGCAATATAAGTCCGTCAGCTACGCGAAGCGCAACGGCGAAGTGAAAGAGGATAAGGATGAAGTTCAAGACCAAGGGACTGGTGCTCAAACAGCAGAATATAGGTGAGCGCGACAGATTGGTATGGGTCTTGACCGAAGACCGCGGTATCCTGCGCGCCTTCGCGCGCGGCGCCAAGAACATCAAAAGCCCTAAGTGCGCCGGCACAGGGCTTTTGTCATACTCGTCCCTGACCGTTTTCGAGGGTCGCGACAGCTACAGTATTGACGAAGCCGAAGCGCTCGAGCAGTTTGTTGGATTGCGGCAGGACATCGAGAATATGTCGCTGGCGCAGTATTTCTGCGAGCTGTGCCTGCACCTTTGCCCCGAGGGACAGGAGTCAAAGGAGCATTTGCGCCTTGTGCTCAATTCCCTCTATTATCTATCGCACAAGAAGCGCCCCGCCCTGCAGGTCAAGGCCTGCTTTGAGATGCGCCTGATCACCCTGTGCGGCTATATGCCCGATCTGGTGATGTGCGCCTCCTGCGGCGTGTACGAAGCCCCCGAGATGGTATTCGTCCCCTCCACGGGCAAGCTGTATTGCGCTTCCTGTGCCGAAAGACTGGGCATCCACGGCTCCCGACTGCCTCTTGCGGCAGTCACCGCTCTGCGCCATACGGTCTATGCGGATTTTGAGAAGCTCTTTGCCTTTGAGCTAAAGGAAGAGCTCCTCGCTCCTTTGTCCCTTTCTTCAGAGCGCTACGTCGCCTACATGACCCAAAAGGACTATCCGACCCTGCAATTTTATAAAAGCATGTTACAATAAATATCCCTCTCAATAAATGAGGAAATGGCTATGAACAGACATTTTAAAACACTCGAACTCGACAAAATTCTACATATGCTCTCCGAGGAGACCTCGATCGAAGAAGCGGGGGAGATGGCGCTTGCCGTCGAACCGCAGTACAGTCTTGATAAGGTCGAACAGCTCCTGCAGCAGACCGAAGACGCCCATATGCTGATCGGACGCTTCGGCGCGCCGTCCTTCGGCGGTATCAGCAACGTTGCGAATCCTCTCCGCCGCGCGGAGGCGGGCGGCTGCCTGAATACCTCCGAGCTGCTCTCCATCGCCCGCGCCCTGCGCGTCATCAAGGGCGTGCGCGATTGGCACGGTCACTGCGCGGGAGTCAGTACCTCTCTGGACGGCTACTTCCGTGTTTTGTATACGAATCCGAACCTGTCCGACCGCATCACCTCCTGCATCATCGGCGCTGACGAGATCTCCGACAGCGCTTCACGAGAGCTTGCCGAGATCCGTCGCAAAATGCGTATCGCCGCCTCCAAAGCCCGCGAGGTACTGGACAAGATCATTCATTCCTCCACCTATCAGAAGTATCTGCAGGAAGCCATCATCACCCAGCGCGACGGCCGCTATGTCGTTCCCGTCAAGCAGGAGTTCCGCTCTCAGGTAGCGGGTCTGGTTCATGACACCTCGTCCTCAGGCTCCACGGTATTCATCGAGCCGATGGGCGTCGTCAACGCCAACAACGATATCCGCGTCCTAAAGGGCGAGGAAGAGAAAGAGATCGAGCGCATTTTATTTGAGCTCAGCGGACTGTGCGCGGGCTGCGCGACCGATATCATCGACAGCTACAAGACCTTGGTCGAGCTCAACCTGATCTTCGCCAAGGCGCATTTGGCATATAAAATGAAAGCCATCCGACCCGTGATGAACGACAGCGGTATCGTTGAGCTGAAAGCCGCCCGCCATCCCCTGATCCCGAAGGACAGGGTCGTGCCGACGGATATCCGTCTCGGCGATGATTTCGATACCCTTGTTATCACAGGACCCAACACAGGCGGCAAGACCGTCTGCCTGAAAACGCTCGGGCTTTTGACCCTGATGGCGATGTGCGGCATGATGGTGCCCGCAGGAGATAACTCCCGCCTGTCCGTGTTCCGCCGTGTGCTGGTGGATATCGGCGACGAGCAGAGCATCGAGCAGAGCCTTTCCACCTTTTCCGCGCACATCACGAACATCATCGGTATCTTAAAGCTGTGCAACCGCTCCACCCTCGCCGTGATCGACGAGCTGGGCGCGGGTACCGATCCCGTCGAGGGCGCGGCTTTGGCGGTCGCAATCCTCGAGAAGCTCCGCGAGCGCGGCGCGAAGATCGCCGCCACCACCCATTATTCGGAGCTGAAAGAATTTGCCCTGAAAACCGAGGGCGTAGAGAACGGCTGTTGTGAATTCGACGTCACCACCCTCCGCCCGACCTATAAGCTCCTGATCGGCGTGCCCGGCAAGAGCAACGCCTTTGCAATCTCTAAGCGCCTCGGCATGGAAGACGACGTCATTGACCGCGCGAGAATGCTCACGTCCTCCGAGAGCCGCCAGTTTGAGAACGTCGTCGAGAGCCTCGAGGTCAGCCGCAAGGAGCTGTCCGACGAGCTCGAGAGGGCGCGTCAGGCGACCCTTGTCGCCCAGCAAAAGCAGGCGGAAGCCGAAAAAGCCTTAGAGCGCGCCAAAGCCGATGCCAAGCGCGAGGTCGATATGGCAAAGCACAAGGCACAGGAGCTTGCCGCCAAAACGCGCGCGCAGGCATACGCCATCATCGATGAGTTAGAGCAGGCGAAAAAAGAGAAGCGCTACGAGGCAGAGCAAAAGCAAAAGTTCAAAGCGGGCATGAAAGCGCTCGAAGAGACCGCCGATCCCATCAAAGAGAGTGAGCAGGGCGACTACAAGCTCCCCCGCGCCTTGAAGGCCGGCGACAACGTCCTGATCTTTGACATCGACAAAAAGGCTGTCGTCCTCGAAAAGCCCGAGAAAGACAGCGTTCTGGTACAGGCGGGCATCATCAAGACCCGCGTCAAGCTCGACAACCTCCGCTTGTTGGAAGCGGACAAGGTCAAGCTCCCTCAGCGCAGAGAGCGCACCGTGACTAAGGACGTGAAGTCCCTCGCCAAGACCGAGATCGACGTCCGCGGTCAAACCGCCGAGGAAGCCGTCATGAGCGTCGATTCCGCTATCGACAGCTGTGTGCTCAGCAATATCCATACGCTGACGGTTATCCACGGCAAGGGCACAGGCGTGCTCCGCTCACGTATCCAGCAGTATCTCAGGCACCACAAAGCGGTGAAGAGCTTCCGTCTGGGTACCTTCGGCGAGGGCGAGAGCGGCGTGACCATCGTCGAGCTGAAATAAGCAACGGACAAGCATAAATCCGATTCGGATATCCACAGTCAGGCTGTGCGAAAACCCTTTCCTGATTGACAAGATATATGGGGTTCAAATGAAAAGAGTACTATTGTTATTACTGACAGCGGCGTTATTGCTTTGTACCGCCTGCGCGAAAAATGTCGAAGCAACGCCCGATACCGCGACGGTCGTCGAAGCGACCCAGCCGCCTACATACCCGCCTACCGAGCCTCCCACCGAGCCGCCTACCATCGACGAGCTCGCTCAGGCGAAGTACGATCAGATTTTGAATATGGAGCTGAAAAACAACGTCGGCATCATCGACAACGTCGAGCCGCTCGGTCAGCTCAACGGCATGCAGGCGGGGTGCGAAGCCCTCGCCCTGACCGCCGCGCTCAATCACTTCGGCTACGATCTTGATATCGACGATATCGTGGACGATTATATGGTCTACGGCAACGATTTCGTCACGGGCTACGTCGGCGATCCCCGCCGCTTCTACGACGGCGCGGGTATCTATCCGCCCGGCGTGGTCACGACGGTCTGGAATTTTGTCGAGGACAACGACGCCCCGCTCTATCCCTTCGATACGACAGGGCTCAGCCTGGACGAGCTGTACAAATTCGTCGACGCGGGCTGTCCCGTGCTGATCTGGACGACCTACGATCGCTACAGCCCCCGCATCGAGCAGTACAGAGAGTACGAGGGCGTCAAATATCCGTGGTTCGATACCGAGCACTGCGTCTGTCTGCACGGCTACGACCTTGAGGACAACGAGGTCAAGATCGCCGATTCATGGGACTACGGCAAGGATGAATGGGAGGATGCGGAACGCTTCGAAAACGTTTATGACGAGATCGGTCGGTTCTCCTTAGTGCTGATGGATACGTCGAAGTTGAGATAAGAACGAAGAAATAAGAAATAAGAATTGCTAAGAGAGGGCAATGTCCTCATGTGATAATCGAAAGGGAAATATATGTTTAGAAAAATGCGGCGCTTCAAACAGCAATTGACAACCGAAGAATGTGAGCAGATCCTCCGCGAGGGAAAGCGCGGCGTCTTAGCGCTGTCGGGGGACGAGGGCTATCCCTACGCCGTGCCGATGGATTATGTCTACGACAGCGGTTGTCTGTATTTTCATTCCGCTCTGCAGGGGCACAAGATCGACGCGATCCGCTCCTGTGATAAAGCGTCCTTCAACGTCCTCTCCGAGCCGCAGGCGGCTGACGACGGCTGGTCGTACTTTTTCGACAGCGTGACCCTGTTCGGCAGGGTGCGCGTCATCACCGATGAAGCACAGCGGACGGATAAACTCCGCCTGTTGGGGAATAAATATTTTCCGTCTGAGGAAATGACCGAGAGCGATATCCGGAAGAACGCCGCCCGTTGCGCGGTACTGGAATTGAAGATCGAGCACATGACCGGCAAGCATGTGCATGAGAGATAGATCAGGCTCCCTTTGGTAAAGGTACCCCCGTTGGGGGAATGTCCGAAGGACAAGGGGGGAGCCGCTTCCGGCGAGGAGGCTGTCACCGTGAGGTGACTGAGGGATTGTACAAATGGAGCGAAGCGACTGACATAATAAAACAGTATCTTGCTAACGCTCGTTCAATTATGCAATCCCACCGAGTCGAAACAGGTTTCGACCCACCTCCCTTTACCAAAGGGAGGCTAAAACAAGGAGGTGATCCGATGAATCCGAAGATGAAAGAGCTGCGCGCCAAGGCAATGGCACTGCCCCTGCAGCCGGGCGTTTATATCATGAAGAACGCGCAGGGTGAGATCATTTATATCGGCAAGGCAAAAAAGCTGAAGAACCGCGTCAGCCAGTATTTCGGCTCCCAGAACAACCATACCGAAAAGGTGCGCCGCATGGTCGACAACGTCGACGACTTCGAATACATCATCACCGACAGCGAGTTTGAGTGCCTGATCTTAGAGTGCAGTCTGATCAAACAGCACACCCCAAAGTACAATATCCTGTTAAAGGACGACAAGGGCTACAGCTATATCCGCGTGACCAACGAAGAGTGGCGGCGACTGAGCTATGTCCTGCAAAAAGCCGACGACGGCGCGCGCTATATCGGGCCGTACAAGTCGAGCTTTTACGTCAAGTCGTCCGTAGATGAAGCCAACAAAATTTTCGGACTCCCTACCTGCAACCGCCGCTTCCCCGAGGATTTTGGACGGTTCAGACCGTGTCTGAATTTTCATATCAAGCAGTGCTGCGCTCCCTGCACAGGGCGCGTGAAGCTCACAGATTACAACGAACGTGTCGAGAACGCGCTGGAGTTCCTCTCCGGCGACAGCTCAAAGATGATGAAGGAGCTGCAGGAGCGCATGACAGCCGCCGCCGAAGCATTGGACTTTGAGAAAGCGGCGCGCTACCGCGACCAGATCGCGTCGATGAAGAAGCTGCGCGACAAGCAAAAGGTCGTCAATATCAATATCGACGAGCTCGACGTCATCGCCGTCGCCCGCGAGGGCAGCCGCGGCTCCGTCAACGTTCTCCGTTTCAGCGATTCCCGCCTGTACGATACCGAGAACTTCATCATCAACGATGTGGACGACGAGGTCGATTTCCGCTCCCAGTTCATTTTGCGTTATTACACCCTGCGCTCCGAGATCCCCGCCCATATCGCCCTCGACGGCGAGATCGAGGATCTCGAGAACACCGAGCTGTGGCTGACGGATAAAAAAGGCAAGCGCGTCTATATCACTATCCCTCAGCGCGGCGTGCAGAAGAATCTGGTCGATATGTGCCAGAAGAACGCCTACGAAGCCTTGGGACAGCTCAAGGGCGTAACGGGCAAGCAGCTGAGCGTCTTAGACGAGCTGAAGAACCTGCTCGGCCTTGACCGCCTGCCTGAGTATATCGAGAGCTACGATATCTCCAATTTAGCGGGCGCCGACAACGTCGCGGGCATGGTCGTGTTTGAGAACGCCCGCCCCTTAAAGAGCGCCTACCGCAAGTTCAAGATCAAATCCTTCTCGGGTCAGGACGACTTCGGCTCCATGGCAGAGGTGCTGACCCGTAGATTAGATGAATACAAAAAGGCGCAAGAGGAAGGAGTAGAAACAGGTTTCGGCAGACTTCCCGACCTGATCCTGCTCGACGGCGGCAAGGGACAGGTCAGCGCCGTTCTGCCCGTCGTCGCGGCTTCGGGTCTTAATATCCCCGTGTTCGGCATGGTCAAGGACGACCACCACCGCACCCGCGCCATCGTCAGCGATACGGGCGAGATCGCGATCCGCCCCAACCGCGCCGTGTTCACCTTCGTCACCAATATCCAGGACGAGGTGCACCGCTACGCTATCACCTTCAACCGCAGTCAGCGAAAACGCGTTTTAGGCTCTTCCTTGGAAGAGATTCCGGGAATAGGAAAAAAGCGCGCCAAGGAGCTCATGCGCTTTTTCCGCACCATCAAAAAGATCTCCACCGCCTCGGTAGAGGAGCTCGAGCAAGCGCCCGGCATGACCCACCCCGCCGCCCTGAGCGTCTATAACTACTTCCATGAGGACTCATAGCCTCCCTTTTCTAAGGGAGGTGCCCCGTAGGGGGCGGAGGGTTGACGCATGATTACAGTTGTGCATTATTGTATCAAGCTTACTTGTTTGATAACAACAGCTCTCAGGACAGCGATTGATAAAGGAGAGTATATTTTATGCGAGTCATCACCGGCTCTGCCCGCGGCAGAGCCTTAGAAACCCTAAAGGGCGACGATATCGTCCGTCCGACAACCGATAAAGTAAAAGAAGCGGTTTTTTCCTCCATCCAGTTTGAGATCGAAGGCCGCGACTTCATCGACGTTTTCGCGGGCTCAGGCCAGATGGGTATCGAAGCCCTTTCACGCGGGGCGCGATCAGCTGTTTTCATCGACGCGTCCAAGAAAGCCAAGGCGGTCATCGAACGCAACCTAAAGGTTACAAATCTGCAACATTTGGCGACCGTCGTCTGCGCCGATTCGATCGCTTACCTCAAAAACACCTCCCGCGAATTCGACGTCGCCTTTCTCGACCCGCCCTATAATAAGGGGATTTTACAGGAAATACTCCCAATTATTGCACAAAGAATGAAAAAAACAGGGGTTATTATTTGTGAAAGTGCATTAAATGATAAAATATTACAAAAATATTACAAATTTACTCTTGACAGGGAACGAACCTATGGTAAAATAAGGGTAAGCACATATCGTCATGAAGATTTTGTACAAGCTGATATGTGACAGTATTTTAAGGTTAGGATTCACTTATGCACAGTACCGTGATCTGCCCCGGCAGCTTTGACCCCGTCACCCTCGGTCATATCGACATCATCACCCGCGCGAGCAAAATGTTCGACAACGTTATCGTCGGCGTGTTTGTCAACGGCGAGAAGCATCCCGCTTTCACGATCGAGGAGAGGATCAGCTTTTTAGAGCGCACGGTCGGCGATATCCCGAACGTCAGGGTGATCGGCTGCGACGGCCTTTTGGCACAGTGCGCCAAGGATCTGGGCGCTACGGCGGTCGTCAGGGGTCTGCGCGCGGTATCCGACTTCGAGTACGAGTTCCAGATGGCTTTGACCAACCGCAAGCTCAATCCCGATCTCGACACGGTCTTTCTGGCGAGCGATTCGAGCTATACCTACCTTAGCTCCTCCATCGTCAAGAACGTCGCTTTCCACGGCGGCGACATCACTAACTTTGTACCCGCTTGTATTCATGACGAGATATTCAACAAGATCAAAGGCGTGAAGTGAGATCCACCGATCGGCTGAACATGAAAGGAAATATGTAAAATGAGAGTAGACGAACTGATCCAGGAATTACAGGACCTTGTAGCAGACGCAAAAACCATGCCCCTCTCCGGCGGCAAGGTCATCATTGAAGCAGATAAAATCTATGATATCCTCGACGAGATCCAGGACACCCTGCCCGCAGAGGTCAGACAGGCGAAGAATATCGTAGCCGACCGCAGCCAGATCATCGCCGAAGCCAAGAAAGAGGCTGACGAAATCATCCGCGGCGCCGAGGAGAAGAAGAAGCAGATGATCGACCAGAGCGAGATCATGCGCGAGGCTAAGGCTGAAGCCGCCGAGCTGCTCAACGACGTTAAGGGCAAGGCTTCCGAAATGCGCAAAGCTGCCAACGACTATGTCGAGAACGTCATGAAGCGCACTGACGACGCCATCACCGCCCAGCTCACCGAGCTGCGCAAGACCCGCCAGAACCTGCGCATCACCAAAAAGCAGTAATCTTTGAAAGCACCGCTCCGAGGGATTCCCTCGGAGCTTTTTTATTCAACAGTCATTGCGAAGCCCCTTTAGGGGCTGTGGCAATCTCAACCGATACAAAGGGTAATACTAATCCTAAATAAAAACCTTTATCATCTATTGCGCTATATTTCGTATAGCTTTGTTGGGCTCCTTGACAGGCGCCAGCCTGTCTGCGTCTCCCGTCGCGCTATCCGACACTAATATCTGATTAAATCTTTTTATCAAGGATTAGTATAAGATACCCCCTCTTGCACCCGAGAGGTTTATTTATATATGTATATATAGGAAATATTGGGAAGATATAGCCGTTCCTCCCGCTGTGAGCGCTGCCAAGCCCTGCGATTTTGTGAAAAAGTTGTAAAAAACAGTTGACGAACGGAATATTTTCGTACTATAATAGCAATTATGATAGAGGCGCGGACTTCATCAGTAATCGGAACCATGTACGGGAGTGCACCGACGAAAGGGGATTCCGCCGAAGCGGCACGCTTCTCCCGAGGGCGCGTCGGCTGGGATAACGCAGAAAATGCGTTATACTGTCGTTTTGAATACAATCGTCATTCCCTGTACGCGACCAACATCGCGATTCTCCGATGACGACGGATTGTATTGACGGAGTGCTATTCGAAAAGCTTTGTTTTCCGAGCCGCGGGCACTCCTGCGGCTTTTATTCTGCCTTCCCCTCGAGGGGAAGGGGGACCGCGCAACGGTGGATGAGGTGGATTCGCCCCATCTTTCGTTGCCGTGTATATCCAAATAAAAGGAGAGAAAACAAAATGACAAAATCCAAGAAAATCGTGCTTATTGTCGCGGCTCTTGTCATCGTCGGTCTTTTGATCTACGTCGGCGTGTCGGGCGGCGCTTTGGGCACGGTTCAGTGTCAGGACTGCGGCGGCACGGGTCTCGTTGACGGCGTACCCTGCGACACCTGCGGTTCCGATTGTGAGACCTGCGAGGGTCACGGCGCCCTCGACGGCGCGCTGTGCGCCGATTGCCACGGTTTGGGCAGAGTAGCGGGCGACGGTACCGTCCCCGGCTCCGCGTGGGCATTACTGCCTCCGATCATCGCGATCGGTCTCGCGCTGATCACCAAGGAAGTTTATTCCTCTCTGGCGATCGGTATCGTGGTCGGCGGTCTGATGTACGCGAACTTCGACGTGCTCAAGGCGATGGACGCCATCACCTCCGACGGTCTGATCACCGCTGTCAGCGACACCGCGGGTATCTTTATCTTCCTCGTTGAGCTGGGCATCATCGTTGCTTTGATCAACAAGGCGGGCGGCTCCCGCGCGTTCGGCACATGGGCGGCAAAGCACATCAAGACCCGTACAGGAGCCATGCTCGCGACCTTCGTACTGGGCGTGCTGATCTTCATCGACGACTATTTCAACTGCCTGACGGTCGGTTCCGTTATGCGTCCCGTCACCGACGGACACAAGGTCTCTCGCGCTAAGCTCGCTTACCTGATCGACGCTACCGCGGCTCCCGTCTGCATGATCGCTCCCGTATCCTCCTGGGCGGCGGCTGTCGCCTCCTATGCCGAGGACGGTCAGGGCTTAAAGCTCTTCATCACCGCGATCCCCTACAACTTCTATTCACTTTTGACCTTCGTATTCATCATCGCGATCTGCGTGATGGGCTTCGATTACGGCTCCATGGCGATGCATGAGTACAACGCTATGTACAAGGACGACCTCTACACCACCGGCGAGAGAGTCGACAAAGAGCTCGAGAACGAGGGCGTCAACCCCAACGGCAAGGTCATCGACCTGATCCTGCCCGTACTGGTCCTCATCGGCGTTTCCATCTTCGCGCTGGTCTACAACGGCGGTATCCTCGACGGCGTCTCCTTTATTGACGCGTTCGGCGACACCGACGCAACCGTTGGTCTGCCGTGGGCAGGCGCGATCGCGCTGGTATTCACCATCATCTACCTCATGCTTCGCCGTATCGTCACCTTCAAAGAGGCGATGGAGCAGGTCCCGAAGGGCTTCTTCGCGATGGTTCCCCCGATCCTCATCCTCACCTTCGCTACCGCGCTGAAGAACATGACCACCCTGCTCGGCGCGAAGTACTTCGTCGCTTACATGATGAACGGCGCCGCCGCTTCTCTGCAGAACTTCCTGCCCGCTATCATCTTCCTCGTCGCCTGCCTGCTCGCTTTCGCGACCGGTACCTCCTGGGGCACCTTCGGTATCCTTATCCCGATCGTCCTGTCCATCTTCCCGAGCGGCGAGCTGCAGGTCATCGGTATCTCCGCTTGTCTTGCGGGCGCTGTCTGCGGCGACCACTGCTCCCCGATCTCCGATACCACCATCATGTCCTCGGCGGGCGCTCAGTGTAACCATATCAACCACGTCAGCACCCAGCTGCCATACGCGATCACCGTCGCGGCGGTATCCTTCGTCAGCTTCATCGTCGCGGGCTTTGTCCAGACCTGGTACATCGCTCTGCCCATCGGTATCGCGCTGATGATCGGCACCATGTTCGTGATCAAGTTCATCACCAAGAACCGCCGCACCGCGACCAAATCCGATATCTGATCCGCATATCGCTAATTGAAAAAGCCATGCCCGCTGAGTTTTCCTCAGCGGGCATTTTGCGTTATCATTCCTGTGCTGTGTCTATCCGTAATTGACATGTATCATTACTTTTGATACAATACTATCATTAAAATGCTTTGGATTTGCGTGGTGAAACTATGGTTTATTTCAATTATATTTCTATGGGCTTGATATGCGTTTTTATCCTGCTCGCGGCGTTGATCAAAAGACGCAGACCGCTTTCTGAGCGCTTCACCCGCCTGATCGAGAGCCGCCGTTTCGAGCTGATCTTCGTCGCCGTTCTTCTGCTCGGCGCCGCCGCCTTGAGGTTGATCGGACTGTCCGAGCTGCCTGCGGGCATGAATCAGGACGAGGCGAGCATCGGCTATGATTCGTGGGCTATCGCGAATTACGGCGTGGACAGAAACGGCTATCATAACCCCGTCTATCCCGTCGCGTGGGGCGCGGGTCACGGTCCGTTCTATATGTACGCCGCCTCGCTGTTTATCAAATTATTCGGCAACAGCCTCTTTGTCTACCGCCTGCCGCAGGCGCTGCTCGGCGTGCTTTCCGTGTTTGTCCTGTATCTTTTGCTGAAAAAGACGACGGATCGCTTCACCGCGTATATCGGCGCTCTGCTGCTCTGCGTCTCTCCGTGGCATATCATCAGCTCGCGGTGGGGACTGGACGCTAACCCCGCTCCGTTTCTGATCCTGTTCGGCTTGTACTTCTTCGTCAAGGGCTGTCAGGACAAAAAGACATGGTCTTACGCTTTGTCAGCGGCGCTGTTCTCTTTGTCGCTGTATACCTACGCCTCTACCTATATCGTCGTGCCCATCATGCTGATCATACTGGTGGTATATGCTTTGGTAAGGCGTTATCTCACTGTAAAGCAGCTTGTTATCAGCGGCGTCGTTTGTATCGTGATCGCCGTCCCTCTGGCAATGTTCTGGGTCGTCAACCTGTTCAAGCTGCCCGAGATCCATACCGCCTTGTTCAGCGTACCGCGTCTTACGGCGCTGAGATCGAACTCGGTGTTCCTGCCCTTCGATCAGGAGTTCTTTTCCAATGTGCTCAAGAACATCGGCAGCCTGTTCTCTCTGCTGTTCTCTTATCCTAACCGAGAGCTGCACAACGTCATCGACGGCTTCAACATCATCTACGTGTTTACCTTCCCTCTGTTCCTGTTGGGCGGCTTTCTGTCATTCAAGCGCGCGATCAAGCTGAAATCGGATCGTTTCGATTTTGCGATGTGCGCGTGGTTTGTCGCCGCCTTCATTTTCTCGCTGATCGTTCGCCAGAACATCAACCGCATCAATGTCCTTTTCATACCGGTCATCTATTTTGTAGCGGTAGGTATCAGATTCTTAGCCGACCGACAGCGGGAGCTGTGCGCCGTTGTGCTGTGTCTGATCATGGCGGCGTCGGGTCTTTTCGTTAACGCCTATTTCGGCGACGCATACCGACAGCAGATAGGGGCGCAGTTCATGCACGGCTTCGGCGAGGCGGCGCAGTATGCCGATTCGCTTGACAGAAACACCGTATACTGTGCCGACCTCTATACCGACGGCAGGGTCAACGGCGGCTATCTCGTGCTGATGTATTACTGCGGGGTCGAGCCCTCGCGCTTCTACTCCACCGTGCAGTATTACAACGATACCGCTGAGTTCCGCTTCGCGAAGAGCTTTGACCGTTACAACTTCGTCCTCCCGCAGGACATGACCGCGGACGAGTACAAGGACGACGTCTTTATCCTCCCCGCCGACTACGCGAGCCGCTTTGACATACGTTACGATATAAAGCAATTTGATAACTTCATCGTTGTCAGCAGAACAAGATAATATACAACACAAAAACAGGGCGGTCGTTGACCGCCCGTTGTTTATTAAAATAGTCATTGCGAGGGCATAGGCTCCCTTTCCTAAGGGAGCTGACGCACAGCGCCTGAGGGTTCCCCGTGGCAATCTCAACCGATAAAAGTATTATGCTTTTTTATCCTGCAAAACCGGTGCCGCTTCCTCTTTCTCTTTGAACAACTGTCTGCTCAGATAGACGACATATGCGACATATACCAGCGTATTGATCACGCACAGCACCGTGCTGTTGGTGCTCAGCTGGAACAGATAGTTGCTGTAGGTAGCGATAGAGGTGAAGTACATCAGCACCAGCAGCGGAATGGTTTTGACGAACCAGAACGCGAGCATCAAGCCGAGTATCTCATAGATAAAGCCGTATCTTTCGTGCATGGACGGCAGGAACAGTACGCAGGTGTAGCTGATCAAAAACGCCATGATCAGCACGTTTTCGAGCGAAAGCTGCGGCTTCTTTTTCAGCCATACGATCATCAGCACCAGCAGTACCGTGATCGTGAGCAAAATCGCGACGGTGCTGAATTCCTTATAAAAGCTGTCCAGCCCCTCTGTTTTGAACAACAGCCAGAAGGACGGATAATTCATCGCCATGCTTTTATATTCGGAAGTCTGCTTGAGGTATATGGTGAATATTTCCTTGAAGCCTCTTCCCATGAAAAGCCCCGGCAGGGACAAAACGACCATCACCGCGGGAATGATCAGGAAGTACAGGATCGAGAAGCGCTTCTTATAAAGGTATACGAACAGCAGAAACGGCAGGATAAAGATCGCCTGCAGCTTGAAGGTCAGCGCAACGCCGAACAGGATCAGCGAGCTGACGTATTTTTCCTGATAGATATGGTATACCGAGAAGATACAGAAGAAGGTATATATCACGTCACACTGAGCCCAGCATGCCGAGTTGAGAAACACCAGCGGAGACATGAGCACTGCCGCGTACGCGATCAGCGCCTTTAGCCTCGGACGCTTCGAGAAGCTCTTGTATATGACATAGGCGACCAGCCCCGCCGTCAGAAAATCAAATACGCAGGAAAACAGCTTGTATGTGTGCAGCGCCTTGATCGGCAGGTAGGTGAACAGCGCGATGATCGTCTGATACAGGATATTGTAGTTGCCTACAGGCTCCGATAGACCCGCAAAACCTTTCTCGGCTAAGGTGTCATACCACGGGATCAGGAAGTTATACGCGTCGATGGAGAGATGGTCGAACAGCAGCGCTCGGATCGCGATCGCCGCCGCCGAGATCAGAAAGACCGCGATGACCATGATGTGCTTTTCGATAAATCCAAGGAACTTGTTCTCAAAAGAGGAGATACGCGGTTTGAGTAGCTTGTTTTGCATAAAATCACCTCAATAATTAGTTTGGATATAATATGACGAGATCGTATCCATATTAACCTTTACATGCTCATGCCTACCTGCGTGTAGACGATATAGCTCATACAGCAGAACGCCCCGCTCACCGCGTACATCACGCGGCGGAACCATGTTGACAGGGCGCTTTGACTGCTCTCGCTTCTTTGCAGTACCAGCGCCAGCCCCATTGCGCAAAGCGGTATCAGCGGCATACAGTAGCGTATGTTGAAGGTACAGGAGTGAGGATAGGCGAGAGCGAACAGATAGTAGCTGACCAGCTCCACGCCGAACAGCAGGCTGAAATAGACCCGTTCCGCGCCGTCCGTATTCCCGCTCTTTCTGACCATGCTGACAACAAAGCACACAAAGGCGGTTAGGAACAGTACGACCGAGATCCAGAACAGGATCGGTCCCGTGATATGGATCTGCGGGAAATGCACGTCGTTGATGCTGTTGGCACATTCGTCAAACATCGCGGTCTTGAACAGCCCCAGCGTGGGATTGTATTCATTGTACGGCGCGTCGACAGTGGTGATCGAGCCGTATACAAAGTCAAGCTGACCGTTACCAAGGCTGAACAGTCGCTGTGTCAGCGGCAGGTTGCCCGAGTACATAAAGCTCTGTTCTCCGAAATTGGGGATATAAGACAGCGGGACCTGAAATTTGATCAGGTTGCGCACCTGCCACCATATGCCGAGCGGAATACAGATCACGCCGAACACCGCGAACTGCCCGATATACCTCAGCGGCTTTTTGATGTGTCTGATCAGAACGACGATGAACACGAACGCCACGGCAGGCGCCGCCATCCAGCCCGAGAGCTTTGTCATCATGCCCAGCCCGATGCACAGCGCAAGCGGAATGATGTTCCTCATCACGGGCTCTCTGTACCATCTCAGCCCCCATAGGATCGCCCCCATCACAAACGGCATCAACAGCATGTCGTTGTTGTATGAGCCGCCGAAGATGATGAACGTCGGGTGAAAGCAGACGATCGCCATCGCCGCGATCAGCGGATTGCCGCACAGCTTCACCAAGCGAAAGACGCGGTAGCTTACGATCATCGTCAGCGACGAGTACAGCATCGGCAGGATCTGGATCGCTTCCGCCGCGGTGGGGAAGTTGACGCCGATCGCCGTCAGCCCGCGCAGCAGCAGCGCCATCAGCCAGTGGTGCAGCGGCGGGTGATAGTGCTGTTCGTATATCCTGACGTCATAATCGGGCAGCTTCAAGCCGTAGTCGTACCAGTACTTGATATAGCCCATGTGCCCGCGGATATCGTTGAAATTCCCTCCGTCGTGCTGTCGGTCGACGCTGCCCGTATATAAAATGTATACGAAACGGATCGCGATACCCAGCGCGATCAGCACCGCAATGATGACGGCGTTGTTGACCTTGTAAGCGATACGAATGAAAAACACAGCGGCAGAGGCAGCGATCAGCGCGACGAGCGCGACCGCGTAAGCCTTATTTTCAACAAAGCCGATCGTCAGCATGCCCGCCGTGATACACGCGAGCATGATACCGCTCAGCAGGAGCTTTTCGGATCGGCTTTTGCCGAGGTTGAACACAAACACAGCGGTGACGGATATCGCTCCCATGACGACTCCGAGATAGACGCAGCTCGCCGCCGTGATGTTTGCGCGGTCGGCCAGCCCGAACGGCAGCAGCAGCCCGCACAGGACGATCGTCAGCAGGTAGGGGTGCCGCCGCATCAGCGCGAACAGCCCCTCGGGAGTGCGTTGTAGTTTTTCTTTCATAAGAACCTCGAATGGTTTCAGGATATATAGACCGGAAGCCTTCCCCTTGAGGGGAAGGTGGGCTTTTCGGTTTTTTTAAACCGAAAAGGTCGG
>CADBYC010000051.1 GCA_902798755.1 uncultured Ruminococcus sp.
GACAATAAGGCTTGAACAAAGTTAAAGCCCGCGCCTTGAGACGCGGGTCAGTAACAGGGGCTTATAGCCCCAGAGCAAACCACCCGTTTTACGGGTGGTCATGATTGTCTTGCGGAGAACAGCCTTGCGAATCCAAGTCCACTTTCTATCAGAGATTAGTATCAATATGCAAAAAAATTCAAAAAGAGGGGATGTCATGTTCAAATTACTCTTCAAAAACATGAAGGCTAAAAACTGGGTCTCAGTCATCGCGATCTTTTTGCTGACGCTGGGCGAAGTTTTCTTCATGATGCAAATCGTAAGCTACATCAGCTTGCTGACCGGCGCTGTGCAGAACAGCCGTCAAAACGGTGTAGCCGAGATCTGGTGGTATGGCCTGTATATGGTCATCTGCGCGATCATGATGGCGGCGATCGAGGTCATTATCCGATTCGTAGCCAGCGCGGCCGCCAGCAGCACCGTCACCGGTATTAGACAGAAAATGTATGAGAGAGTCAACGAGTTCGCTATCTCGGACTTCGCTTCTTTCTCTACAGAATCTCTGATCACCAGAACCACCAACGACATGCAGAATGTCCATCTTGCGTGGCTCACATTCTTAAAGACCGCTTTCCTGGCGCCTGTCGTCATGGTATGGTCTGTCATTCTGCTTCTGCAGTATGCTAACACTTCTCTGACGCTTGTTACCGCCATCTGGCTGGTACTCCTCGTCGTTGTCGTTGTCATTCTGCTGATGATGCTGACTCCGAAGTACAAGATCATCCAGAAGCTGACCGACGCGCTGAACGTCGCTTCCAGAGAGAACCTGACCGGCGTCAGAGTCGTCAGAGCGTTCAACGCTGAGACCTATCAGGAAAACAAATTCGAGAAGGTCAACGCAGCGTTCACTAAGGTCCAGATCTTCGCGGGTCGCGTACTGTCCTTCTTCACACCGTTCGTTATGATGGTCATGACGGGTCTGTCCCTGTCCATCCTGTGGGCGAGCGCATTCGTCCTCAACGGCATGGATATGGAAGCCGCCGCTCAGTCCTTCAGCGCGACGAACGCTTTCGTTATGCTCGCCAGCCAGATCATAATGTCCTTCGTCCTGATGGTCACGCTGATCGTTATCTGGCCGAGAGCTTCTGTCAGTGCTAAGCGTATCCACGAGGTCATCACTCACGAAGTTTCCGTTCTCGATCCCACCGATCCTGTTTCTTTCAAGGAAGCAGGCACCATCGAGTTCAAGAACGTCGGCTTTGCTTATCCCGGTTCTGACAAAGAGGCTGTTTCCGATATCAGCTTCAAGGTCAAGAAGGGCGAGACCATCGCGTTTATCGGCGCTACCGGCAGCGGTAAAACCACGATCATCAACATGATCCCGCGTATGGCTGACTGTACTCGAGGCGAAGTCCTCGTCGACGGCGTCAACGTCAAGAACGTTCTCCAGAAAGACCTGAGAGACCGCATCGGTTACGCTCCCCAGAGAGGCTTCCTCTTCTAGGGCAACATCAAAGACAATATCGCGTTCAAGGATTCCGATATGTCCCTCGAGGACGTCAGATGGGCTGCCGAGATCGCTGACGCTGACGGCTTCGTTATGAAGAAGAGAAACGAGTACGAGTCTCCTGTCGCTCAGGGCGGTTCGAACTTCTCCGGCGGTCAGAAGCAGAGACTCTGTATCGCGAGAGCGGTCGCGACCAAGCCTGAGATCCTGATCTTCGACGACTCTTTCTCGGCGCTCGACTATAAGACCGACAAGACTGTCAGAGGCCGTATCGCGGAGCAGCTCCCCGATACCACTCGCGTCATCATCGCACAGCGCGTCGGTACCATTATGGACGCTGACCAGATCGTCGTACTGGATAACGGTAAGATGGTCGGTATCGGCAAGCACTATGACCTTGTCAGAAATTGTCCTGTATATCAGGAGATTGCATTATCACAGCTTAGTAAGGAGGAGTTAGGATTATGAGTACAAACGTAAATGCTCCTGCTAAAGAAAAGAACAAGCTGGGTAGTCTTGTAAAGGCGTTCAAGCCTTATTACGCTCCGTTCATCATCTCGATCATCTTGCTGATCACCTCGGTCATCTTCACGATCCTGACCCCCGGTATGATCCGCAACCTGACCAACGAGATCTCTCCTGTCGGCAAAGAAGCTGTCGCAGGTAAATTCGTTGTCGATATGGGCAACGTTACCCATTACGCGATCATTCTTGTCGCTTACATCGGAATCTCTTTCCTCGCGGGCTTTATCTCCGCGTTTATCCTCAATACCATTATCCAGAAGTTCTCCAAGGATCTGAGAAGACAGATCTCCTCCAAAATCAACAAAATGCCTCTGGATTACTTTGATACGACTCAGACCGGTGATATCCTCTCCGTTATCACCAATGACGTCGATATCCTCAGCACCTCCCTGCAGAACTCCGTCGGTATGCTGGTACAGTCCGGCGTTATGCTCGTCGGCGTATTCGCCGCGATGTTCATCGCCTGCTGGCAGATGGCTCTCGTCGTCGTATGCTCGCTCCCCATCATGCTGATCATCATTTCTCTCACCTTCAAGTTCGCCCTGCCGCTGTTCGATAAGAACCAGAAGCTCCTCGGCGAAGTCAACGCTACCGTAGAAGAAAACTACTCCGGTCAGCTTGTTATCAAGGCGTTCAACGCTGAAGATAAGAAGGTAGAGGAGTTCAAGACTAAGAACGACCTGTTCGGTACGATCCTGTACAAGTCTCAGGCGATCGGTACTCTGATCGAGCCCGCGATGCAGTTCGTATCCTATCTGACCTATGCCGCTGTCCTGATCGTTGCCGGTCTGCTCTTTGCGAACGGCGCTATCTCCGATATCGGTATCATCACCGGCTTCATCATCTATGTATCGCTGTTCCAGGAGCCTCTGGCGCAGATCGGTCAGGCGAGCTCCACCATCCAGCTCGGTACCGCTGCCTGCAACAGAGTCTTCACCTTCCTTGAGCAGGAAGAGCTCGATGACGAAGGCGACAAGAAACAGCTCCTCGACCACAACCACATCCGCGGCGAGGTCGAATTCAAGGATGTATGCTTCGGCTACGATCCCAAGAAGCTCACTATCACCAACTTCTCCGGTAAGATCAAGCCCGGTATGAAGGTCGCGATCATCGGTCCTACCGGCGCGGGCAAGACCACGCTGGTCAACCTGCTCATGCGCTTCTATGAGATCACCAGCGGTGATATCTTAGTCGACGGCGTTTCCATCAAGGATATGTCCCGTCACGAGCTTAGAGAGATCTTCGGTATGATCCTGCAGGAGACCTGGGTCATCAACGGTACGCTCAGAGAGAATATCGTTTACAACCTGAAGAACGTTGACGAGAACAGACTCCAGGAGATCCTCGAAGAGACCAACCTCGCTCACTATGTTTCCACCCTGCCGCAGGGTCTTGACACCGAGATCCAGAAGGAGAGCGCTCTCTCCGCAGGTCAGAAACAGCTCGTTACCATTGCGAGAGCGATGACCGAAAACGCTCCTATGCTGATCCTCGACGAAGCGACCAGTAACGTCGATACCAGAACCGAGATCCTGATCCAGAAGGCGATGGATTCTCTGACCAGCGGCAGAACGAGCTTCGTTATCGCGCACAGACTCTCTACCATCAAGAATGCCGACCTGATCTTTGTTATGAAGGACGGTAACATCGTAGAGACCGGTAACCACGACTCCCTCATGGAGCTCGGCGGTCTGTACAGCGAGATCTACAATTCTCAGTTCAACTGATGATCCCTGTTGTGATCCTTTAGTTTGATGACACCGCACAAGGCAAGTCTTATGACGCTGTCCTTGTGCGGTGTTTCTTCATGTCCTGTTATTCAAAAGAAGGTAAATCTCTTCGCTTTTGTTTAAATTCACCATTTGAAATAGCTGATAAAATGTGATACAATGATACTACAACGTGTAGCGTATGACCGCGTAAGTCCGGTTGGCGTTACACGTTTTTACATTTTTTGGAGGAATGACTATGACACAGCTTGATATGATTAAGAAAAAGGTCAATTACCTGTATTCCGTCTCTCCGAAGATCCATATCAATGTCAGATTGAATCATCCGAGGCTGGAGCTGAAAAACGACGAGGTAGAGATCAAAGGCGTTTATAAAAATATCTTTACTATCGAAGAATATACGACAGGCGCACCGCGCGTTCACTCCTTGCAATATGTCGATATCCTGACGGGCAACATCGAGATCGTCGAGAAGCCATGACCGCAAGGATAAAGCAAAGCATAGCGGGAATAACCGCTTGATTTTTTAGATAAAACATTATATAATTCCTATCAATGTGAGTAGCAAAACTGCGTAAGTCCGACATTTCGGGCTTGCGCTTTTTTCATTTTTTACGGAGGTATCATATGGAAAAACACTCTTATCTAGCCGAGGAAAAGATCGGCGGGCTCATGCGCAAGTACGCGGTGCCGTGTATCATTTCGCTGTTGGTCGGCGCGCTGTATAACATCGTCGATCAGATCTTTATCGCCAACGCCGACTATCTCGGCTCTTACGGCAACGCCGCAAATACGGTCGTCTTTCCGCTGACGGTGATCGCGCTCGGTATCGCCGTGATGATCGGAGACGGCTGTTGTGCCTTTGTCAGCATTTCATTAGGCGCGAACAACAGCGGCAACGCCAAACGAAGCGTCGGCAATTCTATCGTGCTTTGCGTCGTCGGCAGTCTGTTGCTGACAGCAGTGTACCTGATCTTCGCTCAGCCGATCCTGACCGCTTTCGGCGGCAGGGTCAACAACGAAACGTTTGAACTGTCAAAGGAATACTTCTTCTGGATCGCGCTCGGCGTTCCCTTTTATATGTTCGGTCAGGCGATGAACCCGATCATTCGCGCGGACGGCAATCCGCGGTTTGCTATGATCTCCACCTTAGCGGGAGCGGCAGCCAATATCATTCTCGATCCGATCTTCATCTTTGTATGCAAGTGGGGCATGATGGGTGCGGCTGTCGCGACTGTCATCGGTCAGATCATCACCGCAATTTTGGCGGTCGTCTATCTGCGCCGCGCAAGGGTCGTCAAGCCGTCTTTCAGCGATCTTCGATTGAAAGGCAACATCGTCAAGCGTACGCTGTCGCTCGGCTTATGCAGTTTTCTTGCGCAGATCTCGCTGGTCGCGGCGATGATGGCGATCAACAACATGATCCGTCAGTACGGCTCGGTCGATCCGATCTTCTCTCAGGAGCAGTACGCACAGATACCGATGGCGGTCGTCGGTATCGTGATGAAGTTCTTCCAGATCGTGATCTCCATCGTCATCGGAATGGCGGCGGGTTGTATTCCGATCGTCGGCTTCAATATAGGAGCAAAGCTGCATAGCCGCGTCAAGGCGCTGTTCACAAAGTTGCTGATCGCGGAAGCCGTCGTCGGTGCGGTCGCCCTGTTGATCGTAGAGCTGTTCCCGCAGTTCCTGATACAGATATTCGGCGCGGCGAATGAGAGCGTCTACTACACCGATTTTGCAGTCAAAGCGTTCCGCGTCTACCTGTGCATGATCGTGCTCGCCTGCGTAAACAAGGCGACGTTCATCTTCCTGCAGGCGATGGGGAAGGCGGTGGAATCCACCATGCTCTCCATGGTCAGAGAGATCGTGTTCGGCGTGGGCTTCGCGCTCTTGCTCCCGCGCTTCTTCGGGCTCGACGGCGTGCTGTATTCCATGCCTGTTTCCGACGTGCTGACTTTCATCATCTCGCTTTGCTTGATCGTCAGAACATACAGACAACTAAGCAGACGACCTATTGATTATCAGCCTGTTTCGTGGTAAAATCGGTGTATACAACCGCAAAACGTATATGGAATTTATTGATAGTAACGCAGAATAAGGATCGATACAATGAAACATCTTGGCACAGTTACACTCGAAACAGAAAGATTGGTATTGCGAAAAACAATAGAATCCGATTATGAACCGATGTTCAGAAATTGGGCGAATGACGAGCGTGTAACGAGATTTTTGACATGGGCGCCGTATGAAAGCGCAGAACAGTTAAAAGACACTTATCATCAATACTTGCTTGACAATCAAAACAAACCCGATTTTTACGGGTGGAAGATCGTGTTGAAAGAGTCGGGCGAGCCGATCGGCGCGATAGACGTAATAAATCTCAGAGAAGACATTGAAGAAGCCGAGATCGGTTATTGCTTAGGCGTATCTTGGTGGCGCTTGGGTATCATGACCGAGGCGTTTCAGCGTGTCATTCGGTTTTTATTCGATGAAGTCGGCTTGAATCGAATCACAGCTACTCACGATCCGAGAAGTCCTCACTCGGGCGACGTAATGAAGAAATGCGGACTGCAATATGAGGGAACATCACGCCGAGCGGGCAAAAATATGCAAGGCATTTGCGATGTTTCACGCTACGCAATATTGAAAGAGGACAGGCGAACCGTTGACTGACCTACCTCTCACCATTTAAAGATGATTGATTCTATATGATAAGCGAATCGTATAAACGCGAAAAGCGGGGATGACTGATGTGTCATCCCCGCTGTTATGTATCTGCATTGTTCTGTTGGTGTATTAACGTCAAACGTTGACGGTGGCGCTCATTGACGGGCGCGAATTCATACTCAATGTTCTTTGAAGAAGCTGTCCATCTCTTGGAACACTTCTTTGCTCTCGGGGTACATCGGATAAGCGACAGAGAAAACATGAAGGAGCTTACGACCCTTGTTTTTTGAAAAATACTTGTAGCGATACTCCGAGGTCAGATGTGATTTCAGCTTCATGGTGTCCTTGCGGATCACGTCCTCCTTGCTGGTGACAAGGTACAGCGGAGGGAGTTCGGTTTCTTTCAATAAGGAAACAGGACCAAGCAAGTATTTCTCATATGCCTTGCCTTTATCCGCCTTGTTCGTTACCATGTTTGACAGCGAATGCAGGTCAAGATGTTGGGTATCGAGCATAATAGAGATAAGCCCCGCGGCTCTGAACCGAATACCTGTGCCTTTGATGCCAAAAGTCTGCTGCAGCTTCTCGCTGCCGTTTGTTGACAGCGCGAACAGGCTGAGCAGTGCTCCCGCTGAATCGCCGGTCAGGTAACAGCGGTCGAGGTTCAAGCCTAATGTTTCGGCGTTTGCTCGGATAAACCTGAGTGCTGACATGACGTCGTCGATCTGATGCCAGAGAGTCGTCTCGGGGATCCTGCGGTAGCTGATACTCACCACGCGATAGCCCATTCATAATTGAAATGCGTGTTGACCTCCTTGTAAGAGGCGAACAGCCCGCCGCCGTGGATGTTGATCATCACAGGAGCGGTCTCGTCCGTCGTCGGCAGTCGGTAGACATCGAGCAAGTGCCCCTGTTCATCATCGTCGATGTAAGCAATATCCTTCATGATCATCAAGTCGCTGATATCCTGCTTTTGTTTGGTGATCCGTTTTTCGTCGCCTTTTTCAAATAGCTTTCTCCAGATCAAGACGCCGATTTTTGACATTGCCTTTGCACCTCCTTCAAGACATTTGTTCATCTGCTTTTATCATAGAAAAATCGGAGCGATTCTAATATAATGCTATTGCTTATTTTACCATGAAATTGCCTGATTTGCAAATGGAGATGGAGCACATGCCGACTATGATCCGTTAATCCCTCTCACAAATGCCCACAAAACGCCTGTGTCGGTCTTTTACAGATTATCCGATCTGTTATGTGGCAGAGGAAATAAAATCTGAAAACACCGAAATTTTCCCTGATGCTGTCATATGACAGCACCGCCCTGCCGATCGCTCGACAGGGCGGTTCAGGTGAATCACTTACTTGTTGTATTCTCTGTTTTGTTGAATTGTTGTGATGATGTTACGGATTATTTGGATCCGCCGCTGATACCCCATGCGAAGTCGGGTACGCAGTACCGGGCGTCGATGCGGCCCTTGTAGGTAGAGGTGTTGTTGCTGCCGCCGTTTCCCTGGAACTGATAAGTCTTTCTGTCGAGCTTGTCAAAGTTGAAGCCGTTCTTGCTGTCTGCGATTACGTCGCCGTTGAGCTTGATGGTGTAGGTCTTGCTTTCCTTATAGGACTGAGCCCATGCCTCCGAGAAGGTGTGGAAGCCCTTTACGGTCTTGCAGCCGAAAGAATCCGGGATCTCTGCGGTCGCCTGCATAAAGCTGTCGTTCTCGTTGTTCTCTTTGATGACTTCCTTGTAGATTCCGTTGATGGATTCAAGGGAGTTCGTCAGGTCTCTTGCGAAGTTCTCGTAAGCCCCGTTTTTATGTATATAGTTCGTTTTATTGTGATTATGCTCTGTAAACGTAATTTGCTTTTCTCGGCTTGGGATCGGGCAAAGGCTTTGCAGCGTAGCCGAGGATCAGATGACCGATACCCTCGTAGTCGCCTTCGATACCGAGCTCTTTTAAGATTGCTTTTCCTTCTTCGCTCTCAAATTCCTCTTTTGCGCGGTGTACCCAACAGCTCGCCACCCCGAGATCGGCAGCGGCGTTCATCATGTTGCCCATGACT
>CADBYC010000052.1:0-7925 GCA_902798755.1 uncultured Ruminococcus sp.
AGAAGCCGGTAGCGCTTCCGGAACGCAAGACCATTCAGATCCAAGGCTAATCATTACTACTCCAGCGCCCTGCCAACCGCGGGGCGCTTTCTATTTCAGTGGAGATGTTTGAAATGAAAGAGAATTTGATTCTTGTTAACTACAAAGTTGAAAGCGAAGCATATAAGTCCAAGTGAAGCCCGGTGGTTTCTTGAGGAGCGTAAGAGAATCAATAACGGCAAAGCTAAAAGGGCAGCCGATCAGAAGAAAGTGACCGCACCCTCTAATAAAGTGAACGCAGGCTCGAAAAAGCGAACGCAAGGGTCTGAAAAGTGAACGCGGGAATGTGAAAACCGCTACTCACCGACCGCATATTCTGACTGCATCATTTCTATGGTGCAGAGCCAAAACAGCCGTCAAGCGTCTTGCTTGACGGCTGATATATAAATATGATTCCCTTAATTCTTTTCTTTTTAATTACCTCAACTCTAACCTTTTCATTTTCACGCAAATTCAAAAACGGAAATGAGGTGTCAATTTCATTGAAAAATGATTTGATTACTTGTCTTTTGGCATTTGGTGCGATCGGTGTGCTGGGGGGTCCCTCTACCGGTATTTCTGGGTGTCGTAGAAAAGCGTACTTAAATGAGGAAACAAGAAGATTTGAATGTAAATAGGAATAGAAACCGTGAGGTTCGACTCCTCAGGCACCCGCCAAACAACCGCTGAGTTTTTTCTTAGCGGTTGTTTACTTGCCGCAGTTATGCAATATACAGTTTTTCTTTATCAAATAGAATTACCTGTGGATCATTATATAAATGATCCATTGTTTTTAGGTTTTCAATAAATGGTGATACATCAACTTTCTGTCTTCCAACTAATTGCGCAGCAATGTTTTCGTTCTTGCGAGTTTCCATCTCTTCCAGCTTGCTTGCATTCTCGTTCATATCCTTATCTATATTGGAATCTTTAAACATCGGGATGCTCTTGATGACATTTCCGAAAAACTTGCCGGTCTCTCCGGCGCCTTTCATTACCAAAGATTCTACAGAACCATGAGAAAATTTCTCGAGTTTTGAATAGCATTCGGAATACCTTTCACGATATTCAAACGCATAGTTTTGAATTTTTTCTTCAATTCTCTGCAAATAAGCCGACTCAAAGTTCTCCAACATCAAAACGTCAACATAGGATGAAAATGCATAAAGATATACTGCCAACTGATAATCGGTAAATCTGGAGAACAGCTTTGCCGCTTTATCTTTTGCATCTTTATCAAGATAAAAGAGTGATTTACGCTCAAAGACAGTTTCTATTTGCGATTTGAACAGCGCAATACTCTGTTCGGACTCCTGTTTGATATCAAGCACCTTGATATGATTGCTGTTTTTGTACTGCGCGTTATTCCAGTTGAATTTATAATTGTTGATAACATCTGACAGGAAGCTGAGATTACCCAGGAGTACAGCCTTTTCTTTCATTTCAAGAAAAGCAAGGATGTCTTTTTGCGTATTATTGATATCATCCAGTTTACGATTGATTGACATAAGTGCAACCGCAATTACCATCATATATGGATTTATCGCAGCTGCAGATTGAGCAGCTTGTGGATTCAACGGGTTAATTCTCGCTTGACCAACTAACTGATTATTCGAGTTAAAGACTGCTCCAAGATTACCGGTCCCATCCTTAAATGCCGCAAGATGTGTGCCTTTAGGAATAGTTACACGGCAAATCATATCTGTTGTCGGCGATAACGCCTTTCCGAGTGATGTGACCAAAGGACTGAATGCAGCACCTAAAGCTAACATTTCCGTAAACGGAAATGCTACTTTGTTTTGCAGATTTGATCTGTCATTTTCTATAATCTCTGCTTGAAAATCACTGTCAGTCATTGATTTTACAATATCCAGACTATTATTCTCATTCATGCCGCTTACTCCTTTTTTGAGATAATCTATCACTATTATAACACACTTCTTTTATAAGTAAATACTATCATTTTAGTTTAAATTTAATAACACATATGCCTATGAATTTATATTGCTTTGTTCTTTCCTCGCTCCCTTCTCCTTCTTGATCCTCGCTTTTACCTCTTCGATCATGGCGTTGAGCTTTTGCTCGCACTCTTCGTAGGTTTGGGCATAGACGTTGTGGGGTTCGCGCTTACCTTGCGCGTTGGTGGGCGTATAGCGCCCCTCGTAGAGGTGATCGTTCAGCTTGTAGATACCGCCGGTTCCCGATCGGCGGTATTTCCTTTTGTAGGGCTTGAACGGCTTCGGTCTCTCCCTCTTTTCGGGCTCGGGGAGCTTTGCTTCATGCTCTTCGAACGCGTCGCTTGAGCCGATACCGTCCTCGATCTTCTCGGCTGCTTTCTTCTCCATCTCGCTTGTGATATGGCTGTAGGTGTTGAGTGTGGTCGCAACAGAGGAATGGCCGATGATCATCGACACCGTTTTGACGTCCATGCCGTACTCGAGGGCGTAGGTAGCGAAGGTGTGCCTGAGATCATGGAAGCGCACGCCTGTGATTCCTGCGTGCTCCATCACGTTGATGACCTTTTTGCGAAGCGATTTCGGATCGCGCGGTTTCGCGCTGTCACGCGGCGAGGGAAAGATCCACGGCGAGTCGGTCTTTTCTTTCAGTTCCTGCATGACTTGCAGGACAGTATCGGGCAGGTAAACCGTACGCTTGCTCTCCTTCGTCTTGAGCGAGGATTCCTCAAGACCGTTTTCGGTACGGATGATTTGTCGGCTGATGCGGAGCGCACCCGTGGAGAAATTGAGGTCGTCCCATTTCAGACCGCAGAGCTCTCCGCGCCTGACGCCTGTGCTCAGCTCGAGAAGGATGATCTCATACGCGCCGTCCTCCTTTGCCTGTAACAGCAGATTTCTGAACTGCTCATGTGTGAGGATGTGTATCTCTGCCTGTTTCTTCGGTGGCAACTTGGTGCCTTTCGCGGGGTTGGAACGCAGGAGCTTCTGCTCTGTCGCTTTCCTCAGGGCGGAGCTGATGATGATCCCCATCTTGCGGACGGAGGAATCGGACATGCCCGCGCCGTATACATTACGCAGGGTGAGCCTGCCGTTTTTCTTCTCGTTGCTGAGGAAGGTCTGGATATCCTCCTGGGTGAGCTTTGAGAGCGGGATCTCCCCTATCTGCGGATTGATGTGCTGATAGATGAAGGTCTCATACTGCGTGTGCGTGCCGATCTTTGACTTCGGCTTGACATACAGCTTGTACCACATATCGAGCCAGTCGGCGAGCTTCATATCGGGCTTTGCCTGCCGTCCGGAGACGCCGATCGCGGGGGCGTGTTTCGTCCTCAGCTCCTTGAGCTTCGTCTCGCACGCGCGCTTGGAGCGTGCCGTAACGGTCTTGGTGATCGCCTTATCCTTTTCATCATAACCGATGATGATCCTGCCTTCCCAGCGTCCGTCTTTTCTCAGCCGGAGCGTTCCTTCGCCGTCTTTACGTTTCTTCGCCATCTTCTTCTCCTCCCGTTAAGTCGTCGAGAAAGCTCCCGACGATGTCCTTTGCTCTCTGGTGCATATCGCTGGTGACATGGGTGTAGGTGTCGAGCGTGAAGCTCGGATCGGTATGTCCGAGGATGCCCGACAGCGTTTTCGCGTCCACTCCGCTTGCCAGCGCGTGGGTGGCGAAGGTGTGTCTGAGATCGTGGAAGCGGATATCGGGCAGGTCAGCCTTTTTCAGGATCGCCTTGAGTTTATGATAAGCGCTGTGCGGTGCGACAGGCACGGCGTTGTCAAAGAAGTCGGGAAACACCCATTCCGAAGTGATCATCTCACGGCGTCTTTTCAGCAGATGGAGCGTGCCGGGCGGGAGCAGGATACTGCGCTTGCCCGTGTTCGTCTTTGTCTCGCCGATCAGTATCGCTTTTGAGGTGCGCCTGGTAACGTTTCTGCGAACGCTCAGCCTGCCTGAATCAAAGTCTATGTCCTCCCATTTCAGACCGCAGATCTCTCCCCTGCGCAGTCCTGTTGTCGCTTCGGTATAGAAGAAGTCATACCAGAGCGGTTCTTCCGCGATCGCTTTCATAAAGCGGTCGAGCTCCGCTTCGGTGAGGATCTTCTTCGGCGCGTAGCTGTTCTTCGGTATCGCCACGCCGTCGCAGGGATTGGACGGGATCAGGTGTGCTCTGACGGCAGATTCGAGGATCTCGTGCAGGAGCATATGGATTCCGCGTATTGTTGTATCGGACAAGCCTTTGCCATTTGCATGACGGCACCGCTGTCTGCCGTTTGCCTTCTCGTTCGCGTAGAATCGGCGGATGTCTGAGCTTTTGATGAAGCGGATCACCTTAGCGCCGAGGTTCGGGATAATATGGCGGTAGACGACACCGCTGTATCTGCTAATCGTCCCGGGTCTCAGATTGGGCTTGGCGTAATCGTTCAGCCAGCGCTCACACCATTCCTCGAGAGTCATGTCGCTCTTCTCGCTGAGATCGACGCCGTCGTACTCTTCCTGAGCGCGGTGGATGCGGTCGATAAGCTCCTTCTGCGTTTTGGCGGTCAGGATCTTCTGGATCGGCGTACCGTCGGCCTTGTGTCCGATGATGATGCGCCCTTCCCAACGTCCGTCGACGCGCTTGCGGACGGTACCGTCTCCGCTCGGTCTGCGCTTTGCCATATAACAATCCCCCTTTCTAAGTCAAACAACATACCACATAACGATTGAAATATCCAGCTTTTTCATTGTTAATGCGGGGTAAATTTTTCCGTCGGATTGCACGAATAATCTGTGCGTTTTTCTACTTGTAAAACCTCCTAACCTAAGCTAAAATACACCAAACCGTGAAGGAGGTATTTATTATGAAAATCAAATCTGTTTTGTATTTATCGCTTTGTATGGCGATGATGATGTCTGTATCCGTCAGAGCCGAGAGTAGAATGTTAGGTGATATTGACGGCGACGGCGAGATCAGCATTACCGACGCGACGTTCATTCAGCGGTACACGGTCGGGATCAAGACTCCCGTCGCCGTTACTTCTTCTGTTGCCGATATAGACGGCGATCATGCCGTGACCGTGATGGACGCTTCACACCTGCAACGATGGATGGTGAATGTATCAGACAGCTATCCGATTTCGAAGCCCGTCTATGAACCGTCACCGACCGATCGGTATGTCACGGTAGAAGGCGTCACCTTCGATTTAAAGAAGGTTCCGTCGGAAGTCACACTGACCGATAAAAGCATAACCTTGATGCTCTTGCCAAAGAGCGAAATCGATCCACACGATATCATGACGGTAGTCAACAACGGTCACTACCGAAACGAGATTGACTACACCGACAGCCGTTTCAAGGAGAGTTACCTGATTGAAAAGGAAAACGGAATCCTTCACGGCTATGACTGCGAAGTGACAGACAGCAAGGATCATCCTCTGGCTTACGTCTACGCTCACTACAGAAGCGGATTGTACTTTCCTTTTCAGACGACGGTCAGTTGTATCGGAGAAGCGCACGGAAGCTTTCCGATCGAGCTGTACTACAAAGGCGAACTGATCCGTCGAGTGAATGTCAAGGTTGACGTCAACCGTACTCCCGAGGATATTGAAAAGACGTTGAACGTTGTTCGCTCGGCAGAGAAAGCCTGCTGGACTTCGTCCATGACCGACAGAGAAAAGATGAAAGCCTTCGCCGAATACATAAGGGATCATTATACATATGATCGGATCATGTGCGTTGAGGGAGCAGTCATGTCCGCATTCGCCGCAAGAGATTTAGGTCTGGAATCCATGCTCCTCTATCCTGGCGGTGAAGCAACCCAGCACTGCGACCGCCATATCATTACATATAATCTGTATGCCAATACAGCCGTACCTGGCGGTCATTGCGCTTGCCTGGTCGAGTATGACGACTTCACCATGCGCTATGATGTGCAGGGTGAGCTGTGTATCATCAAGGAATATAAATATTAATAAATCCATAAGATTTGCCGTCCTTCGGGACGGCTTTTCTTTTTACACCCACTTAATCCGGACAGCGTTACATCGACTGACCCCAGCCCTGACCTTCCTCTTCATCAAGGTCTTCGTCATAATTGTCGCCGTATTTCTCTCTGAGATATGCTTCATAATCCTCTTGGATTTTCTCCTCAGACGGTACATGAACACGGTTGAGCTTGGTGGGTTTCTTGTTCAGCAGGATGACGTCAATGGTATCGAGGAGCGGTTCGAGGGAGAAGTTCTCGGTCGGCTCTTCCTCTTCTTTTTCAAAAGCTCCTCCCGGTTTCAGTCCGTGAGCGAGCTTCTTTTCATTGATCTTCTGCTGTTCTTTCTTCTCTCCGCGGACGGTTTTCCTGTTCAGAGCGTCGAGCTTTTTCACGGAACTATGCGCGATCTGCTTCGCAAGCTGAGATAATAATCCGCCGATATTACTGTAATTTTCGGTCGGCAACTGCGAGAAATCCATCGCCAAAGCCGCTCGGATCACGGCGTTTTTCAGCGAACGAAACGCGCTGTTATCCTCGATAGGAACGTCGTCTTCCTGCAGGCTGTCGTGGTACATACTCAGCTTCTGACGGTTGACCTCACACCACTTTTGATACAGCTCTTTGATGCTCGGATCGTTGGCAAACTGAGCGACAGCATAGTCGACAAAACGCTTCACTTTCTTCGGCAAATAACCGTATACCTTCTTCCCTTTACAGCCGTCCAATTCCTTTTTAAGCCGTCTCAAAAGTGCGAAATAATACATCTGAAAAGGACTATCGGAGCGCAAGGTTTCTTCCAATAAATCGTTGACTTCGCTCTTTAAACGATTACGAATCTCCGTTTGATTTGTGAACATACGGAACATTTCACCGCGGAAAATATCGTTGGTGAGCACGCTGCGCATCTTTTCCATACCCTTTTTACTGAGGTAGCCAATGCCTGATTTTGAGAACACAAGCATATGGATATGCGGGTGATGATCCTTTTCATGGAACGCCGCGTACCACCGGATATCCGAAGGTTCCATGTGATGGATCTGCGCGAGCTCGTTGATATTTCTGCGTATCAAATGCTTCCACGCGTCGGCGTTATCGTAGTGCAAACGCGCGGCGTCCTCTGCCTTTAAGCTGATGATATGATTCCATACATTTCCCTTGCGATCCTCCACGGTTTTGACCGCTTCTTCGAGATTGATCGGCTCGTCCGTCTGAGAAAACAGACCGTGAGAACCGATCTTTTCAACGCCGGGACGGTTGGCGATATACTTCATCAACTCGGGGACGTCGGCAAGATCATCGGCGTGAGCGTCGAGCACCGCGTCGATGAATTCGCTGGCGCGGTAGCGTGTAGGCTCGTCGAGGAAGGCCTGCAGCTCAGGCATATCAGCGACGTCGGTAAAGGTAAAGATACATTTATCCATCAGCTCCTGCTGTGCTTTGGTATACGGATTGTTATCCTTCCTTCCGCGCTGTTTTTCTACGCCGTCGCGCGTAGCGATATAGCGGACGTACTTATCAATATGATAGCTCTGAGGATTCTTATAATAATTCGATTTAATGATCAGCTTCGGCATGATGGTCACCGCCGTTTACATACTGTTCCAGGTGAATGATGCCGTTGTTCTCGGCGACCTCGCGCGCGGTCAGAGCGGTCAGCCCTTCAAGATAGCTTCTCGGAATCTTGAAAGAATCCGCCAGAACGTGATTGATCTTAGAGAGCTCTACGGCAGTCTTGAACAGCATTTCGGACACTCTCTGCTCATAGCTGTACTGGATCTCCTTCATCGTATCGGTGATGGTCGGAGAGAGATAGTTGGCGGACTTCTCCGAGAAGATATAACCGATATAAAACTCGACCGCGTTACGGATGAATTCGCTCTCGGAACCAGCGTCGGAAAGCTCCATCGCAGCGGTCATTTTCTTACTTAAATCCTCGTCAAGATAGGTATTGAATCTGTTCTTTTTCATCTAAAACCTCCAAATCGGGACG
>CADBYC010000052.1:7930-15489 GCA_902798755.1 uncultured Ruminococcus sp.
AAACGGTCGGCTCTGCCGTCCGATGTGATCGGCGGGGGAAGCCACGTAAGCGACCCCCGCTTTTACCTGCTCAAAATCGGTTGGTTTCAAACGCTGAAAAACCCTTCTGAATATGGTACGATGATTTACGCGGTACGGTGCAGACCGTTCTCAGAAATGCCGACAAACGGCTCCTCACCGGGCTTTTTCAAAGCTTCAGGGGTGTATGCCGATTTCATCGTACCATCGTACTCGGGCTCTTTTCGGTTGTAATTTAGGGTGAAAACTTTATGATTATTTCGCTTCTCCTTGGTGTAATCAACGCCGAGTTTTTGAAGCGAATTTTTGTATTTACTGAGCTTGGAACTGAGGTTATTCGCGCCGATATTCAGACCCAAACGCTCGCATAAATCTGTCGCTGTTCCCTCATAGATCAGCTCCTGTTTCATGAACGAAACGAGGGCGGACATAGCTTCGTCGGCAAGGAGTAACTCGCGCTCCATATCGGATGAAGCGATCGGATACCATCGGCAGGTATCGTGTTCGAAACGGACAGGAAGATCGCCGTCGGGCAGGTCTCTGCTGATGAAGGAAATCCTGCCGAAAGGTTTGCCGTCCGCCTTGCGCTCGAGCACATAAATGCCGTCGGCAGCCGCTGTCAAACCTGTCGAACCGAGCACGGAATCGAAGGTATCTTTCGCTTTCATTTTGCGCGTATGGTGGATACAAACGATGGCGATATCCAGTCGGTCGGCGAGGTTTTTCAGAGCGGAAATGACAGCGTAATCGCCCGCGTAAGTGTCGCCCTTCGGCTTGCGGATCTTCTGCAAAGTATCAATGACAACAAGGTTGGTGTCGGGGTGCTCCTTGACAAAATCCTCTATCTGTTCGGTGAGCCCTCCGCCGAGTCTGCCTGCCTTTGTCGCTTCATGGAACTTGGAAGGAATGACGTCGCGTATCCCTCTCGCGCGCTGGATCAATCTCGATTCGGGATCTTCTAAATCGAGATACAGAACCGTGCCTTGCTCGGTGTCATGATCGAGGAACTTCTCGCCCTCGGCGACAGAAAAACAGAGGTCAAGCATGAGCCACGACTTGCCCTCCTTGCGCTTGCCTGCGACAATATTCAGTCCTCGGGGGAGCAATCCGTTGACAACAAAGCGAGCGGGCTTGACGGTTTTCTTCATCAATTCATCTCCGCTGACCGTCCTCAGCTTCTTGAACTTTTTTCGGTTTTGCGTAGCTTCCTGTCCGAGTTCCGCGTCCGGCATCGGCTTGTTATACTCCCTGTGTACACAATACGTTCCGTCGTGATTCTTAAATGCGTCCCAATTCATCATAACATTCCTCCTTATTCGTCTATGATAATGTTGGCTCAGGCTGCACCTCCTGCTGACGGTACAGCCTGGGCTTTTGCCTTATGGCTTTGGCGTTCAGCTCACACGGGCGGGCTGATACTCTTCAAACAACTTGCGCTGAAGCGCGATCTTCTGCTCCTCTTTGGCTCGCTCTGCCTGTTCTTCATAGAACCGCTCTATCGCCGTTTTAAGCGGAAGCAGATGATACTCAAGGTTGCCGTTGAGGATCGTGCCGTCCTTCGCCGTCATGTGAGTATGACGGGTCTCGATCAGCCCCTTGTCGACCAGCTCCCCGACATACTTTGAAACGGTTTTCTTCGTGACGCCGAGCGCCTGAGAAATGTTTCGGTACGACGGAAAGCAGGTGTAGGTTTTGCGGTCCTCGCGGTACAAAAGATAGAAGTAAAGCATGAAGGCGGTCGGGTGAAGCCCTAAGATAAAGACCTCGTTCGGTACGATAAAGACGTTCGAAAGAGAGGCTTTGCTCATATTTCTTCACCCTTATGCGCGTCGATCCACTCGAGGAAATCCTTTGAGGGGACGACGATACGCGAGCCGATCCTTACGGAAGGGAAGCCCGCTTCATGCATCAGCTCATACACGCCCGATCTCGAAATACCGAGCAGGGCGCTGAGCAATTTGGCGTCAAGAAACAGCGGAAGCTGTTCGTAACTTGTGTACGTACTCTGCTTCGTCATCAGTCTCTCACCGCCTTTGCGCCGCAGCAACGCGCGAGAAAAGTTTGTGTGCTTATAGTATCAAACCTCCTAAACAATAAGATTTTTCATTGATCCATACACAAGAACGCCGAAGCCAGCAGGCGCCTCAGTTTTCTCACGTATGTATTGTTTGACGGTTCAACGCTTCAAACACAGTGAGAATTGAGACAGATCTTTGTATTCAGGAGGTCCGTCAAGGCCGCCAAAACCTTGACTGTACACTTATTATACAACGGCATTACGACAATAAACGGGACTTTGAATTTTGAGCCCCGACCGTTAATTGTAAAAGTAAATGCAAGTCTGCGAAGCGTTTGATCAGTATATCATGGCATACAAAAAGCCGAAACAATCCGCGTGTTTTGCAGACTGCTTCGGCTTTTCTCTTGTTATGACAGTATCTCGAGCATGAAGCGCGCTCCCGCTTTGAAGCCTTCGATGTAGGCGTCACGCTCCGAAAGCGCGGTCAGGGTCGTTCGGTCTCGGAACAGCTCCTCGAAAAGTTCTCGCTGAACTTGCTCCGACTCGGGCAGATTTCCGATCAACACCTCTTCGTCGTTCAGCACCTTGGCGTTCATCGCCTTTGTTTCCTTGCTCTGCCGATACTCATACGGTGTGAGGTTGCCGTAGAAGAAATCGTTTAGTATACTCACGGTATCACTCCCTTACGGCTACAACACTACCACAACCCGCGCCGTATATCCAGCGGCAATACCGACAAAGAAAGAGAAAGATTTTTGCTGAATGTGACAATGCACTGTTTGCCGGGCGAGGCCTTTTCTTTGATAAGGCGTGGTAATATTTGCCCGACTTTCTATTGTAAAGCACGGCGTTTTATGATATGATCTTGCTGAACAAGCAAGAAGCGGAGGACGGAAGAATGGTCAAAGAATTAGTGCATGACCCGCTGTTTTTGGGGATCAAATCGAAGGATGCGACAAAGGAAGATATCCTCGTCGGGCGGGACTTGCTGGACACGCTCATGGCGCACCGTGAGACGTGCGTCGGCATGGCAGCGAATATGATCGGCGTCACCAAAAGGATCATCGCCTTCAATGATAACGGCAGATACACCGTGATGTACAATCCAGAAATTGTGAGCAAGTCGGGTGCTTTTCAAACCGAGGAAGGCTGTCTTTCCCTGCTCGGAGGGCCGAGACTGACGACGCGCTATAAAACCATCCGCGTGAAGTTTCAGGACAACAGCTTCGCATGGAAAACGGCAAGTTACACAGGATTTACCGCGCAGATCATTCAGCACGAGATCGACCACTGCAACGGAGTATTGATTTAATGGTACTATCGGATAAACCGCGCACAAAAAATCGGTGATAAAAAATCGGCGATAAACAACAGCAGGCTGTACTCTCGATTTGAGGGCACAGCCTGCGTTTTATTTTTGATCACGATAAACTATTCTCCGAGCCTAATCACTGTATTCGACATTTCATGATCGCTTAATCTACAAGTGAACAGCCCATCTCGAATGCTTTTTCACATTCCCTCGGGAAGACGGTCTCGTGGCGCTTTTGCTTTGACTTCGGGTCGAACATCGTCCACTCCCAGTCGGTCTTACTGTAGTCCCTGAGCTGTAAGGTGTCGCCGCTGATCAAGGTCTTAGTCGGGCCGACAAAGCGGCTCAGCGTGTTCTGATAATTCTTCACAAGGCTTCTGTACATGGTATCCGGCGCGTTGCTGGTCATGATCAGCAGCACGGGGATCGGGTTCTGATTACAGCAAGGGGTTTCGAGATTGTAGGTCAGGCTCTGAAAAATCAGGCGTTCATACAGTGCGCGGAAAGAAGCCGTCATCTCGGACAGATAATTCGGCGATCCGATGATCAGACCATCCGCTTCTCTGATCGCGTCGAGCACGGGCGTCAATCCGTCACGGCAGATACAATGACCCTTATTCTTTTCCTTTTTACAGCCGAAGCAGGAGATACAGCCCGTGTACCGTTCCAACCGAAACAAATCGAATTTTACTACCTCTGCGCCCTTTGACTCAGCGCCTTTGATTGCTTCGTTGATCAACGTATCGGTATTAAAGCCCTTTCTCGGGCCTGCGTTGACCGCGATGATCTTTTTTCTCATATTTACCCTCCGTTCTCAATCAGCAAATAAATCAGTAGTTCAACAGTCTGCCATAGTCATTCCATTCTCCGAACAATCGCCCATTTTTTGTTTCCGCGATCAAGTGAGCAAGCGCTTGCTCGTACATGGCTGGATTCCGCTTCTTGTAAAAAGCCACATTATACGCGCGAACCCGCTGATATAATGGCGGGAAGCTCCTGAATTTAGACCAGCACCGCGCGTTTTTCATCGCTGTTTCTATATCACGGTCGACCTTAAAGCTCCGAGCGCCCATCGCGGGAAGGACTGCTCTGCCGGCGTCGGTCATCAAGCCCAGTTTTTCCAGACGGCGAACCCGCTCTTTGTTCAGTTCCGTCCACGGGCTGTTCTTTTTTCTCGGGGAAAATCTCTGCATCCGTACTCCGTCAACAACTGCAAGGGTACTGTCTATCCAGCCAAAGCAGAGCGCCTCTTCAACGGCGTCCAGATACCAGAACACATCCGGGCTGATCGGTCTCCCGCGCTTCACCTTGATCCAGCATTCCGTTTCTTTTGATGAATGGTATGAGAGCCATTGCCTGAATTCATTGCGGTTATTCACTTGCAGGATATTTTCTTTCATAGCTCCTCACACCGATCGATTTTGTTCTCAACGCATAAACAGATCAGGATTCACACGCAAATATATCCTCTGAAACCGCGGGATGAATAATAGGAATCCGCTCCGTTGTGAAAGGTAAACACCCTTCCGTACCGACGCTCACAGAACAAGGCTCCGCCTTTCTTTCTGATCGACTCTGGCGCATGGATCCAGCTCGACGTTTTTAAGTCATATTCTCCGATCTGCTGTAATCTGTAATAGAGGTCTTCTGTCAGAAGCTCGATGCCCATTTCTTTCGCCAGCCGTTCCACACTGCCTGTCGGCGGATTCTTCTTTCGCTTTTGCAAAGCCTCATCATCGTAGCACAGACTTCTGCGATCGGTGGGAGATTCCTTGGAACAGTCGCAGAAGATGAGCTTCTCTCCGGCTTCATCAAAGCCGATCGTATCAGGCTCGCCGCCGCTTTCTTCCATATTCCGCAAAGCCTTCAGCTTTCGTTGAACCTGTTTTTCAGAATTTCCAGCATTGTTTTGTCCTCCCTGACGTGACAGCATAGCCGATTAAGCAAATATTTTACTCATCCTTCATTGATGTGCTTACCAAACAAACGGGATCACCTTATATTTCACTCTCTTTTTGTAGTCGGTATATCCTTCAAGACCTTCTTCAAGAATCTTTTCCTCGTTTTTCATGCGTTTTGCGATAATGGGGATATAACACAGCAGGATCGCGACCGAGATTGGCGAGGCAAGCACAAAGCCCATTGAGATAAACAGGAACAGCGTCGCGGAGTACATCGGATGACGCACGATCCCGTACAGTCCCGTGTCGATGACCTTCTGATCCTCCTGCACCTCGATCGTCCGTGAAAGATAGGCGTTCTCCCTGAGCACCTCTGCGTACATGGCATAAGCAAGCAGAAAGACGACCGTTCCGATGATTACCGTCCAATTCGGCAAAACGAGCCACTTGAAGCGGAAGTTAAGTCCCGCGATCACAAACGCTGCGAGGAACATGATCCCGCTTAACGCAACAACCTCTTTCTGCTCTTTTTGTTCTTCCTTTGCGTTGAGGCGCTTTCTCAGCAGCACGGGACTGCGGAACATCATCACAAATCCTGCGATCAGCATTGGTACAAACAATATTCCGATGAACAGCCACGCCTGCCAGAATGCGAACGTCCCTGCGGGCAGGAACAGCAGCAGCCCCACCAAAATCAGACCTGCCGCAAACTTTATGATTGCTTGAATAAACAGCTTGGCGGTCATTCGTTTCTCTCCCTTAAATCCTCATGACTCACGTTGATCGAATTCATGTACAAATCGTCAGGCGCGGTCTCCGATGTATATTCAAAAGTCGGAAAGATTTTGCTTATTCATTCGCTTTTTGGATATATGCCGCGACCACCTGACGGATCGGCGGAGAGATCTCGGACAGGTCGATCTCCTCGCATGAAAAGAACCGCAGTTCTTCCATCTCGCCGTCGAGCGACTTCGGCTCGCCGTGCCATTTACGGCAAATATAGATGATCTCAAAGTTAGAGACCTCGTCGCCGTTCGGATAGATATAATGCGCCTCGGGTCCCGAATTGACATAGAAGAATGTAAGCTCCTCGGCAGTCAGCCCCATTTCTTCATAGAGCTCCCGTTTCGCGCAATCCTCCACCCGCTCGTCGATCTCGACAGCGCCGCCGGAATAACCCCACATCTTATTGTCCGAGCGTTTACCCAGCAATATCCTGCCCTGTTCGTCAACGCAGATGATACTTGCCGCGCATTGTATGAGCGTTCTGTGTCCGACGAGCTTTCTCATTTCAGCAATATAACCTGTCATCTTTTGTTCCCTTCTCTCATTCTTCCTCAGGCATATCTATGAGCATCGTGTTGCGTGAAAAGCAATGCAGCTTTACATCGTGATCGGGCATGGTGAAGCTCAGGACAAAGCCCTTCTCCCGATCATAGTCCCTCATCAGCTCTGCGCCGTCAAGGGTGAATGAATAGTTCGTATCCGTGGCGATCATGTCAAAGTACAACGTCACTTTTTCTCCTGCTCTGTACTCGTCCTTCGCGTTTGGATACGCCATCTTCTGACCGCAGTAATCGACCTTGTATTTCTTAGCAAACAGTCCCATGTTGCACCTCGATATATACAGTGTTATTGTGTCAATTCAAAGATGATAACTGATTTGTCGTCTGTTCGTAGTCAGAATCGATCAGCTCGATCTGTTCACCGGCACATTGAAAGCCGTCGATGATACTCCTGTTTTCTGACTTCAAACCCTCTATCGTACAATCCGCATGGACTAATCGGGATTCTATATCTGACTCATGCGCAATGATTTCGCTGAAATGATCCTCTATATACTTTTCACTCATAGCAAGACAGATAAATCGGATCGACGGTAAGTATCTCTCATCAAAATCCTTTCGCCAATCGAACGGGATATAACAGCCCTCGACGATCAGGTTTTGGTCGTTCTCGACTGCGGTCTTGATCATCTCACGCACGATCGGCCAGAGGTACGCTGTGAGCGCTTCGTCATCGTCCATCGGCGTCAGGTTGGTATTGCCGCTGCGGATCAAGCCCATCTTCAGATGGTCGATCGACAGATACGGATAGTGATATTTTTCGAGCAGCTTCTGCGCCAGCACCGTTTTGCCGGTATGTGACGCGCCGGTTATCAGAATGATCATCGTCTTTCCTCAGCTTTTTTGTGTGGTTAATTTATCGTCAAACGCGGTATTCGTAAATGATCTGTCGCTAAACCGTCATGTGTATCGGTGCTTTCGTTATTTGAATCGGTTCCTCGTGTTCATATAGATAAGTCCGA
>CADBYC010000053.1 GCA_902798755.1 uncultured Ruminococcus sp.
CGGCTATGAGCCCGAGCAGGTAACGAAGATCCTGCTGACCCACAGGCACAGCGACCATTCTGGCGAATTAAAGTCTTTCCCGAACGCGAAGATCTATGTAAACGCCGAGGAGCTTGACGCCGCCGAATTACAGGGTATCGACAACATCGTTCCCGTGAACTTCACCGACGGCGCGTATTATAACTTCCCCGAGAGCCAGAAAATCCGCGACGGTATCTATTACATCAAGGCGAAGGGTCACACCAAGGGCAACAGCCTTGTGATCGTCGAGGACGGCGGTCTCTTCTACATGCTCCACGGCGACATCACCTATGTGGACGAGGCGCTCTATGAAAACAAACAGTCTGTCGTATTTGACGATCTGCAGGAAGCGCTCACTACCCTCGGCCGTGTGCGCGAGTTCGTCCGCAACCACCCGACTGTCTACTGCGGTACGCATACACCCCAGGGCTATGAGAATCTCGAAGCGAAGCGCGTGATGGATCTCGACCATCCTGTTGAGACGGTCTTTGCCGAGATCGACTTCACCGAGCAGGAGGCGACCGGCGTCTACATTTGCTCCGTCTGCGGTTACATATACGATCCTGCGGAGCATGACGGCGTCGCCTTTGAGGATCTTCCCGACGACTGGCGTTGTCCGAGATGCAAACAGCCGAAAGAGAAATTCAACAGAGCATAAGTAACCGCGTATAAAACAGGGTTCGGCTTTACGTAAGAAAAACGAGCATAGAGTTCTCCGTGATGAGTTCTATGCTCGTTTATTATTTCTGAGTCAACCTACCAAATCATTTTATATCAATACTCCGTTGCAGTTATCGATATATCATACCGCTTGCCTTACGTCTATGATAGTCCCTGAAAAATTATGTTCACCTCAAATAATTATGCAAAAAACTCTTGACATTCCATTCCGTTTGTGATATATTATGTAAAAATTTAACACTTCAAACCGTTGAAGCGGAAATAACGGCAATCATGCCTGTACAGAGAACCCGTGTTGCTGAGAGTCGGGTCAGAAACAAGTTGTCAAATGGACCGCTGAGGGCGCAGTCAAATGTGGCTTTTGTCACAGAGTATTCTGCGACGTTGCAGGCAGACGTCATTTGCCGGGGATATGTTGGTATCCTGCTAAGCGCACAGGTCATGCTGTGAATCAAGGTGGCACCGCGGATTAGATGATTCGTCCTTGACAGAAGTTTATTCTGTCGAGGACTTTTTTATTTATTATAAACGGAGGGTCAATTATGAAAATACTGCCGGATTATCATCAGGTCAAGGAGATTGCTTCTTCAAAGAAATACGATGTGATCCCTGTGAGCACAGAGATCCTGTCGGATTTCACCACGCCGATCGAAGCGATGCGGATCCTGAAAAATGTATCCACGCACTGTTATATGCTGGAATCCGCTCAGGCGAACGAGACATGGGGACGGTACACCTTCCTCGGCTTTGAGCCGAAGATGGAGATCACCTGCGTTGACGGAGAGATGACGCTCGGAAAACTGAAAGTAAAAACCGACGACCCCTCCGCCTATCTCAGACAGATCCTCAGCGAGTATAAAAGCCTGCGGTTTGACTATCTGCCTCCCTTCACAGGCGGATTGGTCGGGTACTTCTCTTATGACTATCTCGCGTACAGTGAGCCGAGCGTAAAGCGCGACGTTGAAGATAACGAGAACTTCAAGGACGTCGATCTGATGCTGTTCGACAAGGTCATCGCCTTCGATCATCTGGGACAGAAGATTATCCTCATTGTCAATATGCCTTTGGACGACGTTCAGGTTGGCTACAACAAAGCGGTTATGGAGCTCGAACAGCTCCAGGCTCTCCTGAAAAACGGGGCAAAGAAAACCGAGCCTGCCGGAAAGCTCTTGGGCAAGGTTGAGCCGCTGTTCGATAAGGAGCAGTTCTGCGCGATGGTGGAGAAAGCCAAGCGTCATATCTACGAGGGCGATATTTTCCAGATCGTGCTGTCGAACCGCCTGTCAGCTCCCTTTGAAGGCAGTCTGCTCAATACCTATCGCGTACTCAGAACCATCAATCCGTCGCCGTATATGTTCTACTTCTCCGGGACGGACATCGAAGTAGCGGGCGCTTCGCCCGAGACCCTTGTCAAGCTGGAGGACGGCGTGCTCCACACCTTCCCGCTTGCGGGAACAAGACCGCGAGGAAAAACGGAAGAAGAGGACAAAGCGCTGGAAAAAGAACTGCTGTGTGACGAAAAAGAACTCGCAGAGCATAATATGCTGGTGGATCTGGGCAGGAACGACCTCGGCAAGATCAGCCGCTTCGGTACGGTGCAGGTCGAAAAGCTCCACTCCATCGAACGTTTCTCCCACGTCATGCACATCGGCTCGACGGTTCGGGGAGAGATCAGAGAGGATCGCGACGCGCTCGACGCGGTCGAGGCGGTACTGCCCGCGGGCACTCTCTCCGGCGCGCCGAAGATACGCGCCTGTCAGCTGATCGGAGAGCTGGAGAACAACAAGCGCGGCATCTACGGCGGCGCGATCGGCTATATCGACTTCAGCGGCAATATGGATACCTGTATTGCTATCCGTATCGCCTATAAAAAGAACGGCAAGGTGTTTGTCAGGAGCGGCGCGGGGATCGTTGCCGACTCTGACCCCGTCAAGGAATTTGAGGAGTGCCTGAACAAGGCGAGAGCCTCGCTCACGGCGCTTGAGATCGCTCAGGAGGTGGAATGATGGTTTTACTGATCGACAACTATGACAGCTTTTCTTATAATCTCTACCAGTACATCGGAGAGATCAATCCGGATATCAAGGTCATGCGCAACGACGAGCTGACGGCAGAGGAGATCCGCGCGCTTCATCCCGACCGCATCATCCTCTCCCCGGGACCCGGCAGACCTGAGGACGCGGGCGTCATCATCGAGGTGGTGCGAAAGCTCGGCGCGGAGATACCGATCCTCGGCGTGTGCCTCGGGCATCAGGCGATCTGCGCGGTGTACGGCGCGACGATCACCTACGCAAAACAGCTCATGCACGGTAAACAGAGCGAGGTGCATTTCGACAGCGCCTGTCCGCTGTTCAGCCGCTGTCCCGAGAACGCCCTCGTCGCGCGTTATCATTCCCTCGCCGCCGATCCCGATACCATCCCCGACTGCCTGCGCGTTACCGCGACGACAAAGGGCGGAGAGATCATGGCGGTACAGCACAAGATCTTTCCCGTTTACGGCGTACAGTTCCACCCCGAATCCATCCTGACGCCGGACGGCAAAACCATATTGAAGAATTTTTTAGTCGGCTGAGTAAGTCACAATTCTGAAAATACAGTAAAGGAAGGTTTATCATGATTAAAGAAGCAATCGAAAAAATCGTCAGCAAGGAGGATCTCACCTATGATGAGGCATATGCCGTCATGAACGAGATCATGAGCGGAGAGACGACGGCAACACAGAACGCCGCCTTCTTAGCGTCGCTGTCGACAAAGAGCGCGAGAGCGGAAACAACGGAAGAGATCGCGGGCTGTGCCGCGGCGATGCGCGATCACGCTACAAAGGTCAACACCGGTATGGAGCTTTTCGAGGTCGTCGGCACGGGCGGCGATAACGCTCAGAGCTTCAATATCTCCACTACCACGGCGATCATAGCGGCGGCAGGCGGGATGAAGGTTGCAAAGCACGGCAACCGCGCGGCGTCCTCGCTGTGCGGCACAGCAGACTGCTTGGAGGCGCTCGGCGTGAATATCAACCAAAGTCCCGCGCGATGCATCGAGCTGTTAGGTGAGGTCGGCATGTGCTTCTTCTTCGCGCAGAAGTATCATACTTCTATGAAATACGTCGGCAGTATTCGGCGGGAGCTGGGCTTTCGCACCGTGTTCAATATCCTCGGCCCGCTCACAAACCCCGGCACGCCGACGATGCAGCTCTTAGGCGTGTACGACGATTATCTTGTCGAGCCGCTGGCACAGGTGCTGGTCAATCTCGGTGTGCGCCGAGGCATGGTCGTGTACGGTCAGGAAAAGCTGGATGAGATCTCCCTTAGCGCGCCGACAACGATCTGCGAGATCAAGGACGGATGGTTCAAGTCGTCGGTCATCACTCCCGAACAATTCGGCTTTGAACGCTGCTCAAAGGACGATCTCAGGGGCGGTACGCCCGAGGAAAACGCGCAGATCACCCGCGCGATCCTGAGCGGTGAGAAGGGACACAAGCGCAACGCCGTGCTGATGAACGCGGGCGCGGCGCTGTATATCGGCGGCAAGGCGGACAGTATGCAGGACGGCATCACGCTTGCCGCGCAGCTCATCGACTCCGGCAAGGCGCTCCAAACGCTGAATAAGCTGATCGAAGTCAGCAACCGTCCCGAGGTGGAAGTATGACCATCCTGGACCGACTTGCCGATCACGCGAACGAAAGAGTGGAGGAAGCAAAACGGACAACGCCGCTTTTTGAAATCAGGCGGCAGGCGGAAGAACTGCCGAAAGGGGCTTTCTCCTTTGAAAAAGCGTTGAACAAGCAGGATATCTCCTTTATCTGCGAGTGCAAGAAGGCTTCTCCCTCCAAGGGTCTGATCGCGGCGGAATTTCCGTATGTGCAGATCGCAAAGGACTATGAAGCGGCGGGAGCGGACTGTATTTCTGTTTTGACAGAGCCGAAATGGTTTTTGGGAAGCGACGCGTACCTGCGTGAGATCGCGAACGCTGTTTCGATTCCCTGTCTGAGAAAGGACTTTACCGTCGATGAATATATGCTTTATGAAGCGAAAGTGCTCGGCGCTTCGGCTGTTTTGCTGATCTGCTCGATCCTGAGTGAAAGACAGATCAAGGAATACATCGACATCTGCGATACGCTCGGGCTGTCGGCATTGGTGGAAGCGCACGATGAAGCTGAGATCGTCAAGACGATCGGGGCAGGAGCGCGGATCATCGGCGTCAATAACCGCAATCTCAAGGATTTTACGGTCGATACCGATAACAGTGCAAGGCTCAGACAGCTGATCCCGCAGGAGATCCTTTTCGTCTCGGAAAGCGGCGTCAGAAGCGCGGAGGACGTCAGACGTCTGCGTGATATCGGCGCTGACGCGGTGCTGATCGGCGAAGCCCTCATGAAAGCGCCCGACAAAAAGGCGAAGCTTATGCAGCTGAGGAGTTTGCTATGACAAAGATCAAGCTGTGCGGACTGTCCCGCCCCTGTGATATAGATATGGCAAACGAATTGAAGCCCGATTACATCGGCTTTGTGTTTGCAAAGAAGAGCAAACGATATGTCGAGCCCGAAAAGGCGGCTCAGCTCAAAGCTCTGCTCGACCCCGAGATCAGGGCGGTCGGGGTGTTTGTCGATGAAGCACCTGAGATTGTTGCCGACCTTTTGAACAGCGGTATCATCGACCTCGCCCAGCTCCACGGAAACGAGGATGAAGCGTATATCAAAAGCCTCAGACAGCGCACCGATCAGCCGATCATCAAGGCGTTTCAAATCAAAACGCGCGACGATATCGCCGAGGCGGAGCGCTGTTCTGCCGATCATGTCCTGCTGGATTCGGGAGCGGGAACAGGCGCCGTATTTGACTGGTCGTTATTGAAGAACGCCAAAAGACCGTACTTTCTCGCGGGAGGGCTGTCGCCCGATAACGTCTATGAAGCCGTCAGGCTTCTGCACCCTTATGCGGTGGACGTCAGCTCCGGCATTGAAACGGACGGTTTGAAAGACAGAGAGAAAGCGGCGGCTTTTATCGCCGCAGTCAGAAAGGAAGAGAGATCATGACGAACCCTAACGGACGCTTCGGCATCCACGGCGGTCAGTACATCCCCGAAACACTGATGAACGCCGTGATCGAGCTGGAAAAAGCGTACGATCATTATAAAAACGACCCCGAATTCAACAGAGAACTCGGGGAGCTTTTCAACGAATATGCCGGCAGACCTTCAAGGTTGTATTTTGCTGAGAAGATGACGAACGACCTCGGCGGCGCGAAGATCTACCTCAAGCGCGAGGATCTCAACCACACCGGCGCGCATAAGATCAACAACGTCCTCGGACAGGCGCTCCTTGCGAAAAAGATGGGCAAGACCCGTCTGATCGCGGAGACGGGAGCGGGTCAGCACGGCGTCGCGACCGCGACCGCCGCCGCCTTGATGGGGATGGAGTGCGTGGTGTTCATGGGGGAGGAGGACACGATCCGCCAGGCGCTGAACGTCTACCGTATGCGGCTGCTCGGAGCTCAGGTTATTCCCGTCAAGACGGGAACGGCAACGCTCAAGGACGCGGTATCGGAAGCAATGCGCGAGTGGACCTCCCGCATCAGCGACACCCATTATTGCCTCGGTTCCGTGATGGGGCCGCATCCGTTCCCGACCATCGTCCGCGATTTTCAGGCGGTCATCTCCAGGGAGATCAAGGAACAGATCCGGCAAAAGGAAGGCAGACTGCCCGACGCGGTGATCGCCTGCGTCGGCGGCGGCTCCAACGCCATCGGCAGCTTTTATCATTTTATCAATGACAGGGACGTTCGGCTGATCGGCTGTGAAGCGGCGGGAAGGGGAGTGGAAACCTTTGAGACAGCCGCGACTATCGCCACCGGCAGGCTCGGCATCTTCCACGGTATGAAATCTTATTTTTGTCAGGACGAATACGGTCAGATCGCTCCTGTGTATTCCATCTCGGCGGGACTGGACTATCCCGGCGTAGGACCCGAGCACGCCCATCTGCACGATATCGGACGCGCGGAATATGTGCCGATCACGGACGAGGAAGCGGTCTGCGCCTTTGAATATCTCGCAAAGACCGAGGGGATCATCCCCGCCATCGAATCCGCCCACGCCGTCGCGCACGCGATGAAGCTCGCGCCGACAATGGATAAGGATAAGATCATCGTGATCACGATCTCCGGCAGAGGCGACAAGGACTGTGCCGCCATCGCGCGCTACAGAGGGGAGGATATCCATGAGTAATATCCGCAAAGCGTTTGAAAACGGAAAGGCGTTCATCCCTTTCATCACCTGTGGCGATCCCGACTTGGAAACCACCGCGGCGGTCGTCCGCTCTGCCGCTGAAAACGGCGCCGACCTGATCGAGCTGGGTATCCCGTTCTCCGATCCTACAGCGGAAGGCCCTGTGATACAAGGGGCGAATCTCAGAGCGCTATCACGCGGCGTCACGACCGATCGTGTATTTGCCCTCGTCAAAGAACTGCGCCGCGACGTCAGTGTTCCGATGGTCTTTATGACATACGCGAACGTCGTGTTCTCCTACGGCGCAGAAAGGTTTATATCGACCTGTAGGGCAATCGGGATAGACGGACTGATCCTGCCTGATCTGCCCTTTGAAGAAAAGGACGAATTCCTCCCGATCTGCCGTAAGTACGGCGTCGATCTTGTTTCGCTGATCGCGCCGACCTCCGAGAACCGTATCGCGATGATCGCTAAGGAAGCGGACGGCTTCATCTATGTTGTTTCCAGCCTCGGCGTGACCGGTATGCGCAGCGAGATCAAGACCGATCTTGCTTCCATCGTCAAAGTCATCAGGGAAAACACAGATACCCCCTGCGCAATCGGCTTCGGTATCTCAACGCCTGAACAGGCGAAGAAGATGGCGGATATCTCAGACGGTGCGATCGTCGGCTCCGCGATCATCAAGCTGATCGAGAAGCACGGTAAAAACGCGCCTGCGTTCGTCGGAGAATATGTCAGGTCGATGAAGAACGCCATCAAAAAGCTGTGAGCGTAAGGAAGTTTAAGGAAACGCTCGCTTTCAAATCTATTTACTCACTCTTTTGCCAGCCCCTTCAACATTTTGATTTCTGTCTTTGTTTATCTTTTACAAAAAACTGTCGTATTTTGTTGAATCAAACAGTGTTCACGGATAGCTTAGGTTTCAGCGGTTGTCAAGTTGTTTTTCGGATGCGTTTTTAATCGGCGCCGTTCTTTTTCTCGGCGTGTTCGATTTCTTCTGCAATGTATTAGCTGTCTGTTTTCAAATCGTCATTAAAGGGTAGATTCCCAAGATTGTTGAAAGTTTATTCCCATAATTGTAGAGATAAAATTCCCAAGATTGTAGAAATTTGTAGAATAATAACTTCAAGTATCACAAATCATCTGCAGCAATGGCGGGTGATTTACGGTAAGTAGTCTGAAAAGAGAAGAGTTATACTCATACTAAAACGACCTTCGGCGGATAAAGCCGGAGGTCGTTTACTGTTGTTTTCAAAATGCGGAAGAGAACCATTTGCTCATCTGAAATCTTATAGTCAGATCAATGAGATAGCAATTCAAAATGATTCTTCCTGCATGATATAATCCCTTTTCTTTGCAGCTTGCTCAGTTCATTCGAAAGAGCGGAGCGGTCAACATTCAGATAGTCCGCCAACTGCTGACGGTCGAAGGGAATATCGAATTCGGTGCTGTGCTTTTGAAGCGACACGGTGTTGAGATAGGATAAGATCCGCTCACGGATCGTCCTCGGCGAGATGTGAAAGCTTCTGCCCGAGAGCACGACG
>CADBYC010000054.1 GCA_902798755.1 uncultured Ruminococcus sp.
GTCTGTGCGATACCGCCGACATTTCTCATCTTGGTATAAAGATAAAGGTTCTTGTAATAGTGGCTTTCGTCAATAAACAAGCGATCAACGCCGAGTTCTTCAAAGGTCACAACGTCATCCTTGCGGTCTTGTGCTTCGAGCTTTTCCAGTTTAGCCTTTATGGAACGGCGGCTCTTTTCAAGCTGTTTTACGGTAAAGTTATCCCCTCTATTTCGGCTGAGCGATTCAATACCTTCGGTAATCTCCTCAAGCTGATCCTGTAGCATCATAATCTGGCGTTCTTGGCTGATAGGGATTTTCTCAAATTGAGTATGACCGATAATAACAGCGTCATAGTCGCCGGTGGCGATACGTCCGCAGAATCGGCGGCGGTTCTTTCGCTCAAAATCCTTTTTGGTAGCGACAAGGATATTCGCCGCGGGATAGAGCTGTAAAAACTCTGCTGCCCATTGTTCGGTCAGGTGATTCGGCACGACAAACAGGGATTTGTTACACAAGCCGAGGCGTTTGCTCTCCATCGCTGCGGCTGCCATCTCGTAGGTTTTGCCCGCGCCGACCGCGTGTGCAAGCAGCGTATTACCGCCGTAAAGAATATGAGCGACAGCGTTACGCTGATGCTCTCTGAGCTCGATTTCGGGATTCATTCCAACGAAATTGATGTGAGATCCGTCATATTCTCTCGGGCGGGTGTTATTGAATTTCTCGTTATACAAATTGCAAAGGCGTTCTCGGCGGCTGGGGTCTGACCAGATCCATTCCTGAAACTGCTGCTTGATCTGCTCCTGCTTGGCAAGGGCGATAGCGGTTTCTTTTTTGTTCAGGACAGCCTTCTTCTTTCCAAAAGGATCTTCCTCGTAATCATAGATACGAACGTCTTTCAAATTCAGCGTTTGCTCGATGATCTGATAGGCGTTGATCCTGTCGGTGCCGTAGGTTTTATACGCTTTGACATTGGTGCGGTCATAGGTCTTGTTCTCCATATTCCATTCACCTGTGATGGGTGAATAGTGAACCTTCATCTTCCACCGCGCATAGTAAGGGGTATCAAGAAGCTGGTACACAAAGTCCTGAACGTCCTCGACCGGCAGCCATGTCGCGCCGAGACGGACGGAGATCTCAGAGGCTTTCAAGTCCTCCGGTTGAACCTTTCGTAACGCTTCCACGTTTACGGCGTAGTCCTGCGGATAGAGCTGAGCCGACTGAAACGCGGTATTTAGTTTTTCGCGAACATTACCGGACAGATATTCGTCGCTCGTCAAATATTTCGCCTCGTGATTGTTCCCAAAGCCGTACAAGGGATTCAGGAAGATAACGCCTTTCAGATCCTCATACAGTTTTTCTTCGGACAGTCCCGACAGCTCAGACATGAAATCCATATCCACCCTTGCACGTTCCGCCATTGACACAGCGAGCGCCTCCGACGCGGTATCTACCGAGGTGATAGGCTCATGCGGTCGAATCGTGCGCTTGGTAAAAATATCCGCCTTGCGCTCCAGATTACCTTCTTCGTCAATCACCTCTAAGGATGAAATAAGCGAATAAGAGCTGTCCATCGAGAACGCGGAGTTATTGGCGCGCGAGTTGATCAAACCATACTTTTTCGTATAGTTATCGTATAGGTTATTCAGCCGTTCCTGTTCTGCTTTGATCACATCATCGGGATAGTTCTCGGTCTGCATTTCAAGCAAGCGACGAACGCTGTCGCGGATCGGGATCATTCCCTTGATTCGATTTTGTGCCGTCGCGGACACATCGAACGGAGTCATACGACTGTTCTCTCGAAAGTAGATCTTGCCGTCTACCAACGTGAAGGAGAAGTTCCTGACGGACGGGTCAGCAGGGATAGATAAATCTTCCTCCACATCCTCGTCCAGTTCATAGTCGGTCACTTCGCCGTGGATGTTGCTGACTGCTTCATCAAGAAGCTCGCCGAGGTCGGCGTTCTCATATGGGATGCAGTCGGCAGTCATGCCAAAGCGACCGGATACCATCTTCATATCGCCGAGTATCATATCGGGGTGTTCAACAAAATAGCTGTTCATCGTGATACCGTTTGCGTCGGTATCCAAATGCACCCATGAAGGCTCAATGTCGATGATACGGTCTCGCTTTTGGAGAATGAGTATGTCAGATACTACGTCTGTACCCGCGTTTCCTCTAAAGGTATTGTTGGGCAAACGGATAGCACCGAGCAAATCGGCGCGCTGGGCGATGTACTTACGGACAGCGGAATTCTCCTTATCCATCGTTCCGCGTGAGGTAACGAGCGCCATCACGCCGCCCGGACGGAGCTTATCCAGCGACTTGGCAAAGAAGTAATCGTGTATCATAAAGTGGTATTTATCATACCGCTTATCGGATACGCCGAAATCACCAAAGGGGACATTTCCCACAACAGCGTCAAAGAAGCTATCGGGGATCTCCGCCTTTTCATACGGCTGTGCCGCATGGAGCTTTTCTGATACAACTGCTGCGCGATTCCGGCTGAGATCGTGTCGATCTCAACACCGAACACACGGCTGTCGCTCATGGAGTCGGGCAGCATACCGATAAAGTTACCGATACCGCAGGACGGCTCCAAGATATTGCCGCGCTGAAAGCCCATGTTCTCCATCACTTTGTAGACGGCGTTGATCACTACAGGCGGCGTGTAGAAAGCAGTCAGTGTACTGGCGCGCGCTGACGCGTATTCTTCAGGAGATAACAAGCCATATAGCTCTGTAAACTCGTTTGACCATGCGTCGTTGTGTTCGTCAAACGCTTCGGGGATACCGCCCCAGCCGACATACTGCGCAAGGATAGCTTGTTCTTCGGGAGTGGCAAAACGATTGTCAAACTGACACTCTTTCAGTATGCGGATCGCTTCGACATTTCTTCGGAAACGAGCCTTTTTTCCGACTTCCTCCAACTCAAAATGTTTGAGGTCAAAGGTGTGCCGCTGCGACATGGGAATATCGGGATGCAGGTCAAAGGTTTGTGCCTTTTCCCGCGGCTGACGTTCCCACGACGGTGTGAGATCTTTTGCTCGCTGTTCTTCCAGCTCCCTGCGGACAAAATCCACCTTTTCCACACGATTGACAGGGAATCCTGTTTCGCCCCTGAAGGTGAGATCCTCCATACTGACGTCGCCGTAGGCGTTCACCCTTTTGATCTCGAATTCACGGTCATCAAGGGTAAGGCGCTGACCGATCAGGTCGCTGTTGGCTCCGTCCGATTCGTTCGGCGTTAAGTCCACCACAACGGAATGGAGCTTTACTTCTTCGGGCTGTTCTTCCTGTGCTATCCTGTCCGCATCAGCCATTACCTGTTGAATAAACGGATCATTATTCAGCTTTTCCTCATCGACAAGCTGACCGTTTACGATTCCGGCTTCGGCTAAACGCTGACGAATCTCTTCGGGATCAACGTCGTCGAGTTCGTCATGCTCCTCATAGTAAGGTGCAAGCTCTTCCTCGCTGACATATACGAGATCGCCGAATTCAAGAGCCTCTAAAGCGTTATCAATTAGAGCCTGTAAGGATTCATACTGTTCTGTACGGACAACCTGACCGTCAACCTTCGTGACGATATTGAATTGCTCAAGATCGGCAGATGATTGTATCTCATGCAAGCCGTCTTCGGTCTCGGTATACGCCAAATTGACTTCGGACAGATTGGAAAAATCCGCTCCTTCACCGGCGTACTCTTTGCGGCAAAACTCGTTGATCAGATCCTTTGCTCGGTCAAGCAGCATATCGTGCTCATTAGCGAACGGGGCATAATCAATGATGTCTATCGACTTAACGACGGGGATATTTAAGAAAGGATAGTCACCGACCATGCCGTCTTTATCGGCATATAGCTTTACCTTTATTTTATCGGCAACGTCGCTTTCCTCCTGAATCTCCGTTCTGAAATGGTATTCGCTGGTGTATTCCTGCGTGTCATAGATTTCACCGGCTCTGTTGATATACTCAACGCTTGCAATCACTCTGCTCTGTCGTGGATCTTCTTTTGAATCAGAGTTCAGACGAATCATTTGATACTCGCCGTTTTCATCGGTGCAAAGCACCAGATCGTGACCTCTGTCCATCAGCATATCCGACAGCGCTTGTGTATGGTTGCGAGGAAATCCGCACATTGGGATACGACTGCCGTCGGATAACACGCGCTGAGTTGGCGTAATATCCAGCTCCTGCGCTATCTTCGGCACATCGTCACCCATGATCTCCATAAATTCACCGACACGATACAAAACGATTCGGTTAGGGTTCGCGTCCTGCGCCTGACGATAATCGTCCCATAGCTTATCACTGAAGCTCCTGTTTTCTTCGGACGGTGATGCTTCTTTCGGTTCGACCTTCTGTTCCACCAGAATGCGAAGGTGATTGTTCAGCGGGTTTTCCTGCACCTTTGCCTCAAACTCGGCAAGGGGCATTTCCTTATTGAATAAGGGAAAGTTTGAATCAAACAACATCACGCGGTCATCGTCGATGGACAGCAGCTCATAGGATGAAGCGCCGATATACACCGTGTCGCCGAGGTGATACTGATACACATAGGTATGCTGAACGCCCTCGTTTAGCTGCCGTTCTTCGGGGGATGTTTCCATCTCCATCTGATGGCGGCGTTCTTCATCGCGGCGGCGTGCCTCCTGAGCCTGTTCGACACGGCGTTGTTCTGTACGTTCCAGCCATAACGGATACGTTTCCTTTTCCTTATCGTTGAGATAACGGTCAAGACTGATCAGCTCACGGATACGCTTTTCAACGTAATTCCATTTCAACAGCTGTCGCGGTCGGTCGGGATCAAAGCCGAAGCTCAGTTCAATACCCTTACCGTCGTGCATTTCGGATATGCCGGTATAGGCTACCGCACTTGAACCGCCGCCGATGCCGTACTCATTTTTCAGAAAACGGATGTTTTCATCACGGGAAAGGCTCTTTTGGAACTGCTCATAGATCTTCATCTTGCCCTCGGCAACATTGCTACCTCTGGTCAGAACATTGTCGATGATCTCCTGCGGAAAGACAAAAGCAGGAGCGTTGGCTCCTGCCGCGTCTGCCAGATATTGCAGCTGCCCGTCCTGCGATAACAGCGATTTGATATCGCTGCGCAGCATACCGAGCTTACGCATTGCGTCGAAATGACCGGCTACCGCATCCCATCTGAGGAACCTTTGTCCTTCACGGCTGGGATAACGCCCTTTCCAAATCAGAACACCGTTATCATAGGTCTTGTAGCCGACACGTGTATCGTCAGCTAAGATAATCTCGGTAAAATCATTGTTGAAGATACTGCGGATATATTCGATTCGCCTGTCGGTATCGGATACACCATCAAGATAAGAACCGATGTCCTCAAGGCTTGCACCGAGGTAAGGAGTAGTCGCAAAAATCTCGTTAACGACCTCATCGACGCCGAAGAACGGATACTTTAATCTTTCGCCGTCTTCATCGAAAACATCAAAGCGGGTGTCTCCGCTGACAAAACGGTCGTCGAGCATAACAAGGCGATCCTGTAACGCTTTCATAATGAGGTCATACTGTGCGTTAGTTTCCTCATCATTATCAATCCGTTCGTATTGACCGTCAAAATAGTCGATCATTTCCTCCATGATTTTCGTATCATGCAGGTCATGCTCGATACGGGCGACCACCACCGGATCGGAACCGTCCTCCACCACCTCAAGAGGCTCTCCGTCAGCTTCTTCATAGAAGTTGATGATATGATCGGTCAGGTAATCATAAATACGATCCGCCAAGCCAAAGGTTGTAGATAAAGAAAGGGCAGGCTCATCATCATGCTGAGTCTGCCCATCGGGGGTTATACGGTGTAGATCACCTTGTCCATCACGATTTCTCTCGCCGCCTGTCGGATGTTGTTCATCCGGCGAACCCATGTCATCTGATCCTGCGCCTTCAACTGCTCCGTCACGCCCTGATCCTGCGCCATCTGACGGATAAGATCGTTCTCCATCTTCAGCGCCGTCTGTTCGGTCTCGTACAGGTTCTCGATCAGCTTGCATTTCGTCAGGAGGTTGTAGTACAGGATCTTGTGATGCTCTTTCAGGAATCTGCGCCTCATCTGAGCGTACATCCCCAGTTCGACCTTCGGCTGTTCGGGTAAGGTCAGGTTGGGCAGATTGTAATCGCCCTGTCTGGTGTAAGCTATCTCTGTCATGTTCAAGTCTCCTTTCGGGTTGTATTGTGTTATTATTGTATTCGCTTCTCTGCGGATTATCAAATGTGCGATTGGCTCTGTCAAGCGACAGAACGGTTTTTGCAATCTCGGACAACGCCATTTCGGATATATCGCCGGTGGCGTATCCCAGCGCGTTCAATGCGTCCTCCGTATTGAAATTGACGATATCCTTGAAATCCTCGTTACTGTAATACAGGGAAGTATCCACGCCGAGGCGCGTCATCAGCATATAGGCTACGCTGTGGGTAACGAGGTTATTATACATATACCGTGCCGTATCTTCGGTCAGTCCGTATAACAGGGTATCATCCATCGCAAGCAGTAAATCACCGACATAATCGGGAACATTGTCCTCAACGGCGTTATTTGCCGCACTGAGGATCGCTTCTTCCAGATTCTCCCTGTTTTCCAACGCGCCGAAGGTGCTTTCGAGGGTGTCGATGACATCCTCGGTGTACTCCTCACGCATATTCCAGATCGGGACCGGTCGGGATAAGCGGCTCTCATGCGTATCCGATATATCAAAATAATACTTCAATCGCTGAGAATTACGCTCCGCATCCTCAAATACCGCGATACCGTTAGCTCCCCGGTTGACCCATCTGCCGAACTGCTTATTCCACCGTTCTATTTCAAGAACAGCGGTAGCGTCGGGGCGCTGAGCAAAGACAAGGAGCTGCTCGTCAAATCGCAGACGATAGTTACGGCAAGCGGACTCCAGAAAATGACGCCACACAACAGGATTGGTCATTGTTTTTGTCGTCTTGTCGTACATCTCGTTGAGAAGCTCGTATTTTCTCGCCATCAGAACACCTCCTTATCGAGCGGTATCTCTGGCTCTGAAATTCTTGAGGATACCGTTCTCTTCATAGTTTTTCGGGTCGGCGGCAGGAACGTGCCATCCAAACATGGAACCGCACTTCATCGCCTCCGACTGCGCTTTGGTAATGCCGTGCTTTTTGTTGTTGATGTCCACCATATCCAGCGCGTCTTGCTTATCGGAAAAGGTAATATCCATTTCCTTGTAACCCATTTCGCCTTTCGTTACAACGCCGATCTTGTTCTCGGATTCGATGTAAACGTAGGCTTTCTCGGGTAAAGATGCTCTGAGCGGTATGACCTTATACCCCAAATCCTCTATCATTTCCGCGAATTCACAGATATGACGGAGATTCGGCCCGTATTCAAAATGGGAGTCATCAATATAGCGACATACATACCGAGCAGGAACATCCCTGACTGTGTAGGCATTCGGCTCACCGCTGATGATGATCTCATCGCCATCGGCAATTCTGAACCTTTCACGGTAATGCGGATCAATGAAACGGATTCCGCGCTTTGCCTGCCGGATATGACTGTCGAGCCAGTCCTTGCGATAGCAGTAGCAATAGAGATTGTATTCTCCCTTATGCGGATTCAGTCGCATGAGATAGGCATGATCTCTTGTGTTGACTCTCACGCCGAAATCTCTGCCGGTTTCATAAGGCAGCGCGTTTTTACTGTCAAGGCAAAACCGTGTTAACGTATCCCTGTCAGAAAGGTATTTGCCCTCCTGTCTGAGCGAATGGAGCAGTTCTGACAGCTCAGTGCTGAATTCAGGCGTGTTTAGATCATTGCGAAAACAGTTCCAAGTAACCCAAAACTGATTTCCGTTTGTTCCCATATCCGCGCGAATATAGCCGACCAATCCAGTCTGACCGGAGATCTGCTGACTGTTCCGATAAGAATACAAGACCTCTTCGGGCTTCATGGGGATGATCTCATATCCTTCACTACTCATTCCGTTCACCTCCCGAAAGATAAGAATAGAGCTTGTTGTCTTTTGTGTGCTTCTGAAGCTGAGAAACAACGGCAAGATCCTGCATGGTGATGCCGGGGATTTGCAGCACGGAATCAAAGTTCAGGTTCTGCAAGTCCTTTTCGGATGTGATGCCGTTCTCAATCAGCTTCGCCATCGTTTTTGTTTTCTGCTGAAAGGTCATCTCTGCCATTTCAGCTCACCTCCTCCTTGTGAATAGTTTACTTTTTTCTGTGGTTTTTGATGGTAATGAACAGATACACGCCGAGTACCAGCGCAAAAATTACGATACCGATAATGGTTTTCACCTGATTCACCTCCTACGTTGGGATTATTAGTCCTGCTATTCTCCGTCTGCCATTAAGAGATAATAATAAATAAAATGAGATATAGTATTTCTCTTTCGGTAAGTAAGCGAGAGTAACAGGGGGTTAGAGTGTGAGAAAGGGGGAGCGGTAAATCACCGCGCGTCCCTGTTCGATTTGCGAGATTGCTCATGCTCACGGTTGTGCTTGCGATAAAACGCGATCGCCTCGCAGATATAATCCTCCGTCTTGTTCATCGGCAAGTCGCGAGGCAATAGCTTTCGCATACGCTCACCGTTGAACACCATGCGTTCACGCTGATTGGGCTTTTGTTCGCACATGATATCGGCGATCACTTCCGGTGTCAGGCTGTGTTCCTCATACAATCGCCGCATTCGTATCGTCTGGGCATGAGAGGGCGTGCAGTCGTTGAGTTCAATGTTCTCCAGCACATCCCTCTGAAAATCTGCGTTGAGATAAGACAGCTCGACAGCGGGGCGCATCTTCATCTTGCCTTCATCCACTAACTGCAACAGTTCGGGGATAAGGTAGGTCAATCGGATGTACCTTTGAATCTGCGTTTGACTATCTCCGGTTTGCTCAGATAAAACCTCTCTTGCTAACTTCTGTCCCACTGGGACAGAAGTTAAGTCAGTTCTATGTCCTTGCCGATTCAAGGCATCCATACGCATCTTATACGCATAGGCTTTCTCGCTGGGGAGTATGGTTGATCGCTGAAAATTGCTCTCGACCATATAGACCGTCGCTTCATCACGGGACAGATGCTTGACCTCTGAGCGTAGCGTATCCAACCCGGCAAGCTCACAAGCTCGCTTTCGGCGGTGTCCTGCTACGATCTCAAAGCGTCCGTCATCTTTGACACGGAGTACAGCGGGCGTCATTACGCCATGCTCTTTGATGCTTTCTACAAGCTGCAACATATCCTCGTCATCACGGACTTGGAACGGATGATTGGGGAAGTCATCAATCTCGGCAATCGGAATATCTCTGATCTTATCGAGCTTCGCTTCATCACGCTCCTGCTGTGTCGAGAACAGATCATCGAGCGTCGGCAGATCGAAATCGCTCTTTCGCCCTTTGCTTGTCATGCGCTAACACCTCCTTAGCGAAATCGGCGTATGCGACGGCTGCTTTACTGCTCGGCTCGTAGGCAAAGATACTTTTGCCCTTGGACGCGACCTCGGCGGCTTTGACGGCGATCGGTATTTGTGTATTGTAGATTCGCAGACAGTTACCGAAGTTGCGCCGGATTGCCTCCACTGTACTTTTAGCAAGATTGGTGCGGTTGTCCACGATGGTCAACAGAATTCCGTCAATCGCCAATTCGGGATTGGTGTGCGTCCTGATCTTCTCAACCGTCTGAAACAACTGCGTCATCGCTTTCGTCAACATACCGAGCGAAGGGCGGCAGTCAATCAGAACATAGTCATAATTGTGCTTGACCTTATTCAGGTATGTTTTCATCACGCTCTCGCGGCTCATCGCTGTCACAAGGAAGTTTTCGGTGGATTCCAAATCCATATTGGACGGCAGCAGATCCACACCCTCGGGGTGTCGGATGATACCATCATATGGATTACCCCGTTCCTCACGAACGACAGATATGAGCTTGTTGGCGAGCGTGACGCTGAGATCATCTGCGTTATAGCCGAGGCAGGTAGTCAGATCTCCCTGCGGATCAGCATCAACGAGCAACACACGTTTTCCTTGATCAGCAAGTGCAACACCGAGATTGAGGGTGGTAGTCGTTTTGCCAACACCACCTTTTTGATTACAGATAGCAATCATTTTACTATTTGGCATACGTTTTCCTCCTTTCAAATTAGATTTGTATTTAACCCTTTCGGGGAATACACAGAAATAGAAGACGGTCAAAAAAGTCCCGTAAACGCAAAAAAGCGCCCACTTCCTTTTGAATAAAGAAGTGAGCGCTGACTCATATACAATATTTGATTGTTAGGCAGTGTAGATTACCTTGACCTTTTTCTGCTTGACACGGCTGAGTTTGATGAGAATCTCATCGATAGCGTCCGTGTAATGACCGGTGGCGATCAAGTCGTTTTTTTTGGCGATAAGGGCATCAATGATCTCCCTGTACTCGCCGTAATCCATATAGAGATGATATTTCGGATTTCTCATAACCTCAACCTCCTTTACAGCTTTATTATATATGTATATGACATAATTTACTATTGTGCGATTTTTGGGCGCAAAAAAGAGCAACACCTTGCGATGTTGCTCTCGTTTGTTAAATATTTCAGGATATTAGAAGTGAAATATCCTTACACCTGCAAATTCGTTATAATGCGTTTCAGTACATTAAGTAGATGCACCTAAATCGCAAAAACATAGGAAAAATGCGGGTTTAGAGATTACTTCCCACTTTGGCTAATCGCAGCCTGAGCAGCAGCCAGACGAGCGATCGGAACACGGAAGGGAGAGCAGGATACATAGTCCAGACCGATCTTGTGGCAGAACTCGACAGAAGTCGGGTCGCCGCCGTGCTCGCCGCAGATACCGATATGGAGAGCGGGATTCACGGGCTTGCCGAGCTTGATCGCCATATCCATCAGCTTGCCAACGCCGGTCTGATCGAGCTTCGCGAACGGATCGTTCTCAAAGATCTTAGCGTCATAGTAAGCGTCGAGGAACTTACCTGCGTCGTCACGGCTGAAGCCGAAGGTCATCTGAGTCAGGTCGTTGGTACCGAAGCAGAAGAAGTCAGCCTCAGTAGCGATCTCGTCAGCAGTCAGAGCAGCTCTCGGGATCTCGATCATGGTACCGACCTCATACTCGAGCTCTACGCCTGCAGCGGCGATCTCAGCGTCAGCGGTCTCAACAACGAACTTCTTGACATACTTGAGCTCTTTGACGTCGCCTACGAGCGGGATCATGATCTCGGGAACGAGAGTCCAGTCGGGATGAGCCTTCTTGACATTGATCGCAGCGCGGATAACAGCCTTGGTCTGCATCTTAGCGATCTCGGGATAGGTGACAGCCAGACGGCAGCCGCGGTGACCCATCATCGGGTTGAACTCATGCAGAGAATCGATGATAGCCTTGATCTCAGCTACGCTCTTGCCCTGAGCCTTAGCCAGAGCCTCGATGTCAGCTTCCTCAGTGGGAACGAACTCATGCAGAGGCGGATCCAGGAAGCGGATGGTTACGGGGTTGCCTTCGAGAGCCTCATACAGCTTCTCAAAGTCGCCCTGCTGATAGGGCAGGATCTTCTCCAGAGCAGCCTCGCGCTCCTCGAGAGTATCAGAGCAGATCATCTCACGGAAAGCAGCGATTCTGTCGCCTTCAAAGAACATATGCTCGGTACGGCACAGACCGATACCCTCAGCGCCCAGCTCGCGAGCCTTCTTAGCGTCGGCGGGAGTATCAGCGTTGGTACGAACCTTCAGGGTTCTGTACTTGTCAGCCCAAGCCATTACACGGCCGAACTCGCCCGCGATGGTAGCGTCAACGGTCGGGATGATGCCGTCATAGATGTTACCGGTGGTACCGTCGATGGAGATGAAGTCACCCTCATGGAAGGTCTTGCCTGCCAGAGTGAACTGCTTGTTCTCCTCGTCCATGGTGATGTCGGAGCAGCCGGATACACAGCAGGTACCCATACCGCGAGCGACAACCGCTGCGTGAGAGGTCATACCGCCGCGAACGGTCAGAATGCCCTGAGCAGCCTTCATACCTTCGATATCCTCGGGAGAGGTCTCGAGACGAACGAGAACTACCTTCTCACCTGCGCCGCCCTGAGCCTTAGCGTCCTCAGCGGTGAAGACGATCTTACCGCAAGCTGCGCCGGGAGAAGCGCCCAGACCCTTGCCCATAGGGGTAGCAGCCTTGAGCTCCTTCGCGTCGAACTGCGGATGGAGAAGTGTATCGAGGTTTCTGGGGTCGATCATCAGAACGGCCTCTTCCTCGGTTCTCATACCCTCGTCAACGAGGTCGCAAGCGATCTTCAGAGCCGCCTGA
>CADBYC010000055.1 GCA_902798755.1 uncultured Ruminococcus sp.
TCTATCGTATTCTCTCTGTCGCCGAAGGACGTCAGGCGGAAATAGCCCTCGCCCTGACTGCCGAAGCCCTCGCCGGGTGTTCCGACCACCTGAGCGTTCTCGAGAAGATCATCAAAGAACTCCCAGCTCCCCATGCCCTTAGGACATTCGAGCCAGATATACGGCGAGTTTTTGCCGCCCGTATAGAATATCCCCAGCTCGTCGAGCACCATGGAGATGATCCGGGCGTTCTCTTTATAGTAGGCAATATTGGCTTTGAATTCTTTTTGCCCTTCCTGTGAGAATACCGCCGCCGCGGCGCACTGAACGGGATAGGACACGCCGTTGAATTTGGTTGCCTGTCGGCGGTACCAAAGGGCATGGATATTGTGACCGTCGCGGGCAAGCTCCTTCGGGATCACCGTATAGCCGCAGCGCACGGTCTTTGAAAGAGAGCAGAACTCGATCGCGCATGTTCTTGCCCCGTCGATCGCAAAGATCGAGCGCGGACAGTCGTCCTCGATAAACGCTTCATATGCCGCGTCATAGAGAATGATCGCGTCATGTTGATTTGCATAGTCCACCCATGCCTTGAGCTGTTCGGCGCTGTACGCCGCGCCGGTGGGATTATTCGGGGAACAAAGGTAGATGATATCCGCATGGATATTTTTGTCGGGCATCGGGAGAAAACGATTTTCCCTTGTACCGGGCGCGTATATGATCTTTCTGCCTGCCATGATGTTCGCGTCAACATAGACCGGATAGACCGGATCGGGGATCAGCACGGTGTTGTCAGCGCCGAAAATATCGCCGATATTGCCTGTGTCGGACTTGGCGCCGTCACTGATAAAGACTTCATCCGCTCTGACTGTTACTCCGAAGCCCGCGTAATACTTTGCGACCGCCTCGCGTACAAAGTCATAGCCCTCATACTCGGGATAGCCCTTGAAGGTCTCTTTGAGGCTCAGCTCTCCCGCGCCGATTTTCATCGCCTGTACGGCAGTGCGCGGCAGAGGGAGCGTCACATCGCCGATACCGAGTCGGATGAGCTTTTGCTCGGGATGAGCGGCGGCATACGCCGACGTCTTTTTCGCTATCTCGGCAAAGAGATAGTTCGGTACTAAGTTATCATAATTTCGATTGATTTTCATGTTGTTTCCTTCCTTGTTCGGTTGAGATAGCAGTCTAGAAATAAGGTTGAGATTGCCACACGTCGTCGCTCGCCGTATTCGGTAGGCATATCCGGTTGGTATGCCTTGACCTCATGTGGCGGCTCCTCCTCTCCCCAAAAAGCGGGGCTTTTCGGGGACCCCGTTTAGGCCTCGCAATGACTATTTTAAGTATCGGTCGATCACGATCTGAGCCGCCTGTCGCTTGGTGATGCCCGCGTTCATCGCCTGTTTTTCGATATACTGATGCGCGTCGCTTTCGCTCATGTCCTCGTTGTCGATCAAAAACCATTTTGCTTTGTTGACGATGCGGATCTCTTGGAGCTTGTCTTCGGCTTTGCCTGCCTTTTTCTGTACCGTCCTGAGCATTTCTCGCGCGGAGATCAGGAGTGATACGGCCTGCGTGATCGTTTGCTGAGAGGACGGCTTTCGAACGACGAAAACGCCGTGAGAGACCGTCCTTTGCATAATATCCTCGTACACATCCGATGACGCGAAAATCACCGCAAGCGTGCCGATATGCTCAGTCACATCGACGCATAGGCGCGAGCCGAACTCGTCTTTAAGCGGCGCGTTGACGATCACGAAGTCATAGCGCTTCTCCGTCAGGTTTCGCCTCGCCTCGCCCGCGTTCGTGACATGATCGGTATGAAAATTCCTCTCATGCAGAAGGGAGCTTATCTCTTGCATAAACCTTTCAGACGACGAGACCACCAGCGCCTGATAGCGCAGCTGTTCTAAAGTCATATCTCCCTTCACCCCTTTTATACCGTACACGGAAGTACGATCAACGTAAAAAGGCGCTATTCGGGAACGAGCTCCCAAATAAACGCCTTTGTTTATCGTGGATATTATAGCATTATTTGCATAATATGTCAATTGTTTAAAACTTCAAAGCGTTAAATTTTTTTGATATTTTTTTCACGATTACCCTTGACAAATGAAAAGTCGGGGCGTATAATGCGTGCTGTAAAGACAAAGGCGTTTTGGACACAGAAGTCCAAGACGCCTTTGTCTATTTCTTTATGAAAAGGAGAAGGTATTATGGCAAACGTAGCAGAATATTTCGGAAGTCTGGTATTTGACGACAAGACGATGAAAGAGCGGCTGGATCCCAAGATCTACAAGCAGCTCCGCAAAACGATCGACGACGGCGAGCAGCTGAATATTCAGGTAGCGAACGCCGTAGCCGCGGCATTAAAGGAATGGGCGGTCGAGAAGGGCGCGACTCATTACACCCACTGGTTCCAGCCGTTGACAGGTATCACCGCCGAGAAGCATGACAGCTTTATCACTCCCTCTCCCGACGGAAGAGTGATCATGGAATTCTCCGGCAAGGAGCTGATCAAGGGCGAGCCCGACGCGTCCTCGTTCCCCTCGGGCGGTCTTCGTGCGACCTTTGAAGCAAGAGGCTATACCGCGTGGGACCCCACCTCCTACGCTTTCATCAAGGGCAAGACCCTTTGTATCCCCACCGCGTTCGCATCCTACAGCGCCGACGCGCTGGATAAAAAGACCCCGCTGTTGCGCTCCATGCAGGCGCTGAATATCCAGGCGATGCGCGTCTTAAAGCTCTTTGGCAATGAGGATGTCAAGCGCGTCGTTACCTCTGTCGGACCCGAGCAGGAATATTTCCTTGTACCCAAGGAGCTGTACGCAAAGCGCAAGGATCTGATCTATACAGGCCGCACGCTCTTCGGAGCGCGTCCTCCCAAGGGTCAGGAGCTCGACGATCACTACTTCGGCACCATCAAGCCGCGCGTCCTCGCCTATATGGAGGATCTCAACGACGAGCTGTGGAAGCTCGGTATCCTCGCGAAAACCCAGCATAACGAGGTCGCTCCGGCACAGCATGAGCTGGCTCCCATCTACACGACGACTAACGTCGCGACAGACCACAACCAGCTGACCATGGAGATCATGCAAAAGGTCGCGGAGCGCCACGGTCTGGTATGTCTCTTGCACGAAAAGCCCTTCAAGGGCGTGAACGGCTCGGGCAAGCACAACAACTGGTCGATCGGCACAGATACAGGCGTCAACCTGCTTACTCCCGGTGAGACGCCGTTCGAGAACGTGCAGTTCCTGCTGTTCCTCGTAGCGGTCATTAAGGCGGTCGACGAGTATCAGGATCTGCTGAGATTGTCCGTCGCGACCGCAGGCAACGATCACCGTTTAGGCGCGAATGAAGCGCCGCCCGCCGTCATCTCCATCTTCCTCGGCGACGAGCTGACTGCTGTGCTGGACGCAATCGAGAACGATACCGAGTATGAGGGCACGAAGAAGAAATATATGAAGCTCGGCGTTGACGTTCTGCCGCGATTTAGACGTGATACCACCGACCGCAACCGCACCTCGCCATTTGCGTTTACGGGCAACAAGTTTGAGTTCCGTATGCTCGGCTCCTCTAACTCCATCGCCTGCTGTAATATGATGCTCAACTCCGCTGTCGCGGAAGTCTTGAAGCAGTTTGCGGATGTGCTGGAGAAGTCCGAGGACTTTGAAAACGACGTTCATAACCTGATCCGCAAGACGATCAAGGAGCATAAGCGCATCATCTTCAACGGCAACGGCTACGATGACGCATGGATCGAAGAAGCCGAGAAGCGCGGATTATCCAACCTCAAAACGACTGCCGACGCGATGCCGCATCTGCTGGACGAAAAGAATGTCGCGATGCTGACCGCTCACAAGGTATTCACTGTCGCTGAGCTTGAGAGCCGCATGGAGATTATGCTTGAGAACTACGTCAAGCAGGTCAATATCGAAGCGCTGACGATGGTGGATATGACCGGCAAGCAGATCATCCCCGCGATCGAGACCTATCTGATGAAGCTCTTGAAGAACGTTTCTATGAAGAAGGCGATCTCTCCCGAGATCAGCTGTGCTTATGAGACAGCCAACATCGAGAAGCTCTCCGCCGCCTGTGACGAGATGAGCGCCAACGCGGGTATCCTCGAGCGTTTGGCAGATCACCTCGCGCATATCGACGATATCGTAGAGCAAGCGAACTTCGTCCGCGATGAACTCCTGCCGCAGATGGATACTCTGCGCACCTATGCCGACGCGGCAGAGGCGGTCGTTGACGCTGAGATCTGGCCGCTGCCGACCTACGGCGAGCTGCTCTTCGGAGTGAGATAAATCGGTTGAGGCGGAAACCTTGCATAACAATATCTTTAATTGATATAACGGAATCGCTTCCACCTCATCAGTCAGGCTTTGCCTGACAGCTTCCCCTCAAGGGGAAGCCTATAAAAGTACAACGGCGTACTCTGTTTTTGCAGGGTACGCCTCATTTCATATTTGGAAGGTGAAACTATGACAGTAGAATTTTGGTTTTTGATCGGCGCCGCGCTGGTGTTCTGGATGCAGGCAGGCTTTGCGATGGTAGAAGCGGGCTTCACCCGCGCCAAGAACGCCGGCAATATCATCATGAAAAACCTGATGGATTTTTGTATCGGTACCGTGGTATTCGCCCTGTTGGGCTATACCATCATGATGGGTGAGGATACCTTATTCGGTCTGATTGGAATCCCGAACATGGACTTATTTACCCACTTCAAGGCGTTCATCGCGTCTCCCGGGAACGGCGACTATACCGCCGCTTCCACCTTCGTGTTCAACCTTGTTTTCTGTGCGACGACCGCAACGATCGTTTCCGGCGCTATGGCGGAGAGGACGAAGTTCTCCGCCTACTGCATCTATTCAGGTGTGATCTCCCTGTTCATCTACCCGATCGAAGCGCACTGGATCTGGGGCGGCGGCTGGCTCAGTCAGCTCGGCTTTCATGACTACGCAGGCTCCTGCGCGATTCACATGGTCGGCGGTATCGCGGCGCTGGTAGGCGCGGCGATCTTAGGACCAAGACTTGGCAAGTATGAGCGTGATGAAAACGGCAAGGTCATCAAGGTCAACGCGTTCCCCGGTCACAACATCGTTATTGGCGCACTGGGTGTATTCATCCTGTGGCTCGGCTGGTACGGCTTCAACGGCGCGGCGGCGACCACGCCGAGTGAGCTCGCGTCGATCTTTCTGACCACCACGATCGCGCCCGCAGTCGCCACCTGCGTCACCATGGCGTTTACGTGGATCAAAAACGGCAAGCCCGATGTATCCATGTGCCTGAATGCTTCTCTTGCGGGCTTAGTCGGCGTGACCGCAGGCTGTGACGCCCTTGACGCGATCGGCGCGACAGTTGTCGGTATCGTATCCGGTATCCTTGTCGTTGTTGTCGTCGAGGCGCTCGACATGAAGCTGCATATCGACGATCCCGTCGGCGCGGTAGGCGTGCATATGGCGAACGGTATCTGGGGCACGATCGCAGTCGGTCTGCTTGCGAATCCCGACGCTCCCGCAGGGCTCAGCGGCTTGCTGTATACAGGCAATTTCCGTCAACTCGGCTTACAGGTCTTGGGCTTTGGCTCTGTTGCCGTTTACGCGGCGATCATGATGGTCATCACCTTTATCATCATCAAAAAGACGATCGGACTACGCGCTTCTGCTGAGGAAGAGATCATAGGTCTCGACATCACCGAGCACGGTCTGCCGTCGGCATACGCGGGCTTTGCGGCGACCGCGGAGGATTATTCCGTATACGGTGAGGACGTCGCCGTTGTCGCGGGGGATATACCCGTGGCTGAGGCTGTCGAGGTCAAGAGCGTTCCGTCCTTTGATAACGGTGAGCAGAGATTCACGAAGATTGAGATCATCTGCAAGGAAGCTCGGTTTGAAAAGCTCAAGAGAGCGATGGCTCAGCTCGGTATCACCGGCATGACCGTCACCCATGTCATGGGCTACGGCTCTCAGAAGGGCAAGCCCGAATACTACCGCGGCGTTTTGGTCGATACCAACCTGCTGCCTAAGATCCAGGTCGAGATGGTCGTATCCGCGATCCCTGTCCGCGATGTGATCGAAGCGGCGAAGAAGGCGCTCTATACCGGACACATCGGCGACGGCAAGATCTTTGTTTACAACGTAGATAATGTTGTAAAGGTGCGTACCGGTGAAGAGGGCTACGCCGCCCTGCAGGATGTAGAATAACGGGTTTTCGGGAGTCGAAACCGTTCCCTTCAAAATATCTGAATCATAACTCTCTTTAAGTTGCCTAAAAGACAGGCTCCCTTCAACCATAGACCCCGAGGATCATTTCTTCGGGGTCTGTTCTTGACAAATGACGCGCTGAGTCATATAATACATGAAGGCAAAGACGCCTTGGATATCCAAAGCGTCTTTGCCTATTTTTATGCCCAAAAACCATGAACAAGAGGTTTTATGATGAACAGTATACATGAAGAATGCGG
>CADBYC010000056.1:0-1141 GCA_902798755.1 uncultured Ruminococcus sp.
TTTCTCTGTAAATGTATACTTTCTTGTCATTTTTTCATCACCGTATACATTATACCACACTATTACAAATTGTTAAAGTGTTTTATTTGAAAATAGTATGAAAATGGGGATCTTCAAAGCGGCCCGCGGCTCTGTCGGCGGTGTTCTGGCGGATTCATGGCTGGAGAGCTACAGCTGTGCCGCCCTGCCCGCAGGCGTACTGGCGCAAAGAGCAAGCAAACAGACGTCCGACCACTCCGCCAATACCAAAGGTGAAGAGAATGTCATCAGCGACGGCTCGACCATCATCGTCAACGCAGGGCAATGCGCCCTCGCGATCGACAAGGGCGAGGTCACCGGCGTGTACGACCAACCGGGCGAGAACACCTATCACACCGAACGCAGCCCGAGCATCTTCCACAAGGGAGGGCTCAAAGGCGTTGCTAAGCAGAGCTTTGACCGCTTCGGCTACGGCGGCGTCGCGGCAGTCTATCAGGCGATCGTTTTCCTGGATATGCGCGAGCACCTCGGCAATCCGTTCAGCCTGAAAACCGCCATTGATCTGACCGACCGCAACACAGGCGTCAGCATAGACGCAACGCTGATGATGGGCGGAGTGTTCTCCTTTACCATCGTCAAGCCCGCCGTCTTTTACAAGAAGCTGTGCGGCTGTTCAACGGGAACGGTCATGCTCAGCACAATCCTGCCGCAGATCACAGCGGAGCTGATCATGCTGCTTCGTCACGCGATCTCGGATTTTTGCAAAGAGGGCACGACCGCTTACGATCTCAGCGCCTCGTCCGATATCATCTGCGACGGCGTCATCAGCCAAATCAACGAGCAGTGGACAGAGGAACGCGGCTTTGCCATCATCTCGGTCGGCATCGACGAAACGCGCCTGATGAAAGACGACTTGGATCTTCTCCAAAGCGTTCAGATGGCAAGGGCGCTGTCTGATCCAAAGCTCGCCGCCGCGACCTTGGTCGGAGCGCAGGCGCAGGCGATGCAGGACGCGGCGAAGAACCGCGCTCCGATCCGCGTCACCTTCAATCACACGCCAAAGTCATACTAATCCTTGATAAAAAGATTTAATCAGATATTAGTGATATATTTCGGATAGCGCGACGGGAGACGCAGACAGGCTGGCGCCTGTCAAGGAGCC
>CADBYC010000056.1:1160-6752 GCA_902798755.1 uncultured Ruminococcus sp.
ACGGGAGACGCAGACAGGCTGGCGCCTGTCAAGGAGCCCAACAAAGCTATACGAAATATAGCGCAATAGATGATATAGGTTTTTATTAAGGATTAGTATCATAATATATAGCAAGGGGCTATCGCAATACTGATTGCGACAGCCTCCTTTTTTTTGATGATCACGTTGCGATCAGGATATAGAATTCATACGGCGCGTAATCTCTGCCCAAAAAGTCCTTTTCCGTCACTTCGGTCACGGTCGTATCGACTTCATCTCCGTTAACGTGCAGCACGCATTTCGCAGTACCCACGCCCAAGTCAAAGCTGACGTTTTCGATCGCTTCGTTACCGAGATTCGCGGCATAGATCACGGTATTATCTCCGTCCGACCGCGTAAAGACAAACAGCTTGGAATTGCTCGGCTCGGCATAGGTGATGCTTCTGTTGGTGGAAGCAAGGGCGCTGTTCCCTGTCTTGAGCTTTGACAGCGCCTTGATCAGCGGCGCGTACTTCGGCTCGTCGTCCCATTTGACGGTATCCTTCTCAAAGAACTCGATTTCATGATCATACCCTTCCTCGTTGGCGGTATAGATCAGCGGGATACCGGGCGTCAGGAAGCTCAGGGCCAACAGCGGCGCGTAGGTATCCCCGTAGCGTCCGACGATGCTGCCCTCATAGGAATTCTTATCGTGATTGTCGAGATAATTCATCGGGAAGCTGTCGCCGCGGTAGTTGGGGTGTACGTCCATACCGTCCTTGATGGACGAGGTCGCTACCCCGCCCTTGGTCATCAGCGCCTGACCGTACAGCATATCGTTATAGCAGGTGTCAAAGGCATATTCGGTCAGCCCTTGCGTTGCGGAGGTCTCGGCCAGCATCATGATATCGCTGTTGATGGATTTGAGCTTGTAGACAGCCGCGTTCCAGAAGTTCGCGGGCACACCGATCGCATGGTCACAGCGGAAGCCGTCGATCCCGATATCCTCGATCCAGTACTGCATACAGCGGATCATCTCGGCGCGCATCTCGTAGTTCTCGTAATTCAGCTGAGCGGTATCCGTCCAGTCATACGGCGACTTGATCGAGCCGTCGTCCTTGTGCTCGTACCAGTCGGGGTGATCCTTGATCCACGCGCTGTCCCAGCCCGTGTGATTGGCGACCCAGTCAAGAATGACCTTGAAGCCCATCTCATGCGCCTTGTCGACAAGGTGCTGAAAGTCCTCGGTCGTACCGAATTCGGGGTTGACGCCCTTATAGTCGCTCGCGGCATAATAGGACCCCAGCGTACCCTTGCGCTCCGTCTCGCTGATCGGGTGGATCGGCATGAACCACAGGGTATTGATTCCCATATCCTGCAGGCGGTCGAGGTGCGCTTCAAACGCCTTGAACGTGCCCTCCTCGGTATACTGCCTGACGTTGACCTCATACAGCACACAGGTGTCGAGCCACGGCGCGACCGTCTTTTTCAATACGGGATCCTCACCGTCGATATAGGTCATCACACCGTCGATGACGCTGCCCTCGGGCACGTCCTCAGATACCTGATAACCGCTTTTCTTCGTATCGGTATCGCTCTTTTCGGTCGCTGATTCCTTCTTGCCGCCCGCGCAAGCGACAAGCGATGCGATCACGCACACAGCCAGTAATAACGCCAATGCCTTTTTCATGGTCATTCCCCTTTCGGTTAATTATCTTAATTATACTGTAAAGCGCCCGTTTAGGCAATAAAATTCGTAAAAAACTCACCTTTATTTTCCGCTTTCAAATATGGTAGAATATAGCATATTGATTCTGATAAAAAAGGAAACCGCCATGAAAACGATCAATGAAAAGGTCAAAGAATTACAGCAGATCATTGAGCAGACAAAAGCGCTGATCGAAGTCGCTCCATATGACTTTGACGACAATGCGTCCGCTAAATCCTTTGACAAATATATCGAAGCCTTATTCAAAAACCGCCTCACCCTGATCAGGAGCTACGGACAGCAGAACAAAGAGGTCGATCTCTCTGAGTTCAACTACGATATCCTCACCCGCCGTCAACAGGCGATCTCTGCCCTTGCCGCCAAAGTGCAGGAGGACAATCAATCTCAATACCCCGACTTCAGCGTTGCTGAGATCTTCGCTCAGTTCTGTGCTCCCTGTCCGACCGACACCTTCGGCAAGCTCGACGAGCTGTATCACGTCGAAGCCGCCGCCGCGATCTGGATACTCGATCAGCTCAGGAACAGCGGCAAGCTCGACGAAGCGCTCGCGTACCTGCCCGAAAGCCGAGAGGAGCTCGACAGGATCGACCTGCCCGACGTCACCGACTCCGTCCACTGCGACGATCTGATACGCGGCATGCTGTATATCATCCGCTACCGCAACAGCAGTAAAGCGGGCTTTGACAGCACCAAGGCGTTCATGGACAGCGCCGACGCGACTCTCGCTAATTCCGACAAACTCGACGGCGATCCCGCCAGAGAGCGCTTTGAAGCCGTCCTCTCTCTGCTCGACAGCGACACGATCGACGATCTTCGCGACCGCTTCATCGCTTACACACACCACCTCACGCAAAGCTGCCTTTCCATCTACGACAAGCTCAACGAAAAGGCGGTATCTGCCGCCAAAACGAAAATCGCTATGCTCGAAAAGGAGATCGAGAACAGCAAACAGACGGAGAGCGCCGCTTCCGTCCTCAATCAGACGGACGGAACAAACGTGACCCTCACCGCCTCCGACACGCGCGAGAATACCATGGCGGTCGAAGAAGATCTGCAAAACGCGCTCTATCTCAGAGAAGCCTTCTATATGAACATCATGCTGCAAAGCGGCGGCTTCCGCCATCAGCTCAAAGACCTGCTCGGCGACGAGCTCTACGCTCAGCTGTACCGTCCCATGATCAGCGATCCGTTCGGCATGTGCTTTGCGTTTTTTAGCCTCTTGGACTCAAACAGCGACGTTATCTGGGTGTATAACCTGCCTTACATCATTCTCGCCGATTCCTGTCTTGAGCTCCCGTGGGCAAGCGCGGAGCTTATTCGCGCTCAGGGCGATTCTCCCAAGCCTGCTCCCGCGTTGATAGAAGCGGCAAAAGACCCCGAGCGCTTTCTCACCACGCCGTCCGAGAGCCTGCTCAATCAAAAGCTCGTCGCCCCGCCGTTTCTCGGTATCTCAGAGGATAAGATCAGCTTTTCGCAGCTCGTCTACTTGTTCAGCGGCGTGGTCCCGCCGCGCGGTATGCCCGAGCTGTCGTATCTCAAAGCCCTACTCACCGACAGCGACTTATCAGAGAATGAGATCAACATTCTCTATGACTACCTGACCCTCGCCTGTTCCCTCTCCCGCAGGGACGAAAACTATGTTTTCATCGACGAGGACGAGGAAGAAAGCGAAGAACCGTCTGAAAGCATAACAGACGAAAGCCTGAGTGAACTCAGAGAGCTCAAGCGCGAGAACAAGAACCTCAAAGCGATGCTCAACAAGCTCGAGCACCGTCTCAAGGAATCCGCCGAGGCCCTCGACCACGCAAACGACAGCCTGAACGAAGCGACGGCAGAACTCGGCGAGCTGCGCTCCATGATCCGTGAAGCGGATAATTCCGAAAAAGAATATTCCGTGACCGTCACCTTCCCCTACTCAGCCCAAAAGCGCGCCGTCGTTTTCGGCGGTCACCTCTCATGGTTGAAAGCGATCCGTCCTCTTTTGCCGAACGTACGCTTTGTCGAACCGTCCGCCCAGCCCAACGCGGGCTTGATCATGAACGCGGACGTGATCTGGATACAGACCAACGCCATGAGCCACTCCGACTTCTACAAGATCATCGACATCGTCAGAAAGCACAATATCGAGCTGCACTACTTCACCTTTGCGAGCGCCGAGAAATGCGCTGAGCAGTTCGCGCTGAATGATATGGGCGCAGAAGAAGATAATTCCGAATACGAATAATAAACACTACAAAAAAAGCACCAACGCCCGTTGGTGCTTTCGTTTTATCTGAACATCAAATCAATCTCTTTCATCGCTTTTTGCAGGATAGCTTCTTCGTCCGCGCCGTCGATATCCAACCCGACCGCTTGTATCTGCCTGACGTCATGGATACCGTAATATCCCTCGCACAGTGCTTTGATATACCCAAAGCCGAATTCACTCGGTACATAGTTGCCGCCCGCGGTGGTGACATAATACACCCGCTTAGCCTTGCACAAGCCGACAGGGATCCCGTCGGGCGAATAGCGGAAGGTGATACCCGTGACGTTGATCTGCTCGATATACTGCTTGAGAGCGGCGGTAAAGGACAGATCCCAGTAAGGGGAAGCGATCACGATCGTATCCGCCGTGGCAAAATCCCGCGCGTAGCGGAACAGCTCGTCGCCGTACTCCCCTTTCCCGATCAGACTATCCCTGTGACGCAGAAATCCCTCGTCCGCTTTCGGAAAGTCGATCTCACAGAGCCGATGCTCCGTCATATCGTCGTCATGCAGCTTTGACAGCAAATATTCTGACAGCCTTTTGGTTCTCGAATCGGATCGCACACACGCGTTAACATATAAAATCATCTCTTACCTCTTTATCGTCAAATCTATGGTTGATTTTGCTTGCATTTTCCGCAAAGGGTACAGCCGTTACAGATGATCCTCATTCCGCAGTTTTGGCATTTCTCGCCAAAGTACGGCTGATACAGCCGCTCGCCTGACAGCGGCATACCGAGCAGATTACACAGCTTATATTCGATCGGCTTGCCCTTGAAGCTCAGCCCCGATTTATACGCCTGATTTGCCTGCAGCTCGCTGCTCTCGATACGGTACGTCTTTCCGTCCTTGACAAAGCGCCTGCCCGTACCGACAAAGGCAAAGGTCACGTTGAATTCCCTGCACTCGTCGCTCAGCCGCTTGACCCATTCGTAGTGACACGGCCGCGCTCCCGCGTAATTCTCGCCGTCGCAGATCACCTGCTCGAGCTGACCTGTTTTGAGATACTCGCGGATGCTGATCTCACCGATGAACGGCGCGCACATGATCCCCTTGTGCTTAAAGGGTAAAGATAGCAGGATCGGGATACGCTCGTCGGCGCGCTTCTGGTTCTCACAGCTTACGTTGAAGAAAACATTCTCCCAGCCGTCGCCCCAGTCATAGGGCAGACATTCCCCTACCCTTTCGGGGCGTTTCGTCAAAAGAAAGAACACGACGTCGGGGCGCTGTCGGATAATGCTCCACGCTTCATCGCGCCAACCGTCCGCTTCCTCTAAGAAAAAGTCGGAGGTCATGCACACGCGCAGCTGTTCGCCGCTCTGCACCTTATACCGTCCGCTCCTGTCCTTTGACAAGGGATAGCGGAATCCCGCCTTGGTACGATAGATATCCGCGCCGTTTTTGCCGCGCTGTTCGTCGAGAAAATACATATAGCAGTTCTGACAGCCCTCGCTGCATTTTTTACATCCGTGCCACGGATTCCATATATCGTGCATGACTTCACCTCCTATGCCAAACGCTCTGCCATCTATCCGACAGCAGAGCGCAGCTGCTATTCACTAATACTGTTATGTAGTGACCGTTTGTCAATAGGCAAAAGTCACAAATGTAAAAAGGCAGAGGGCGCGTGACAGGAGCCGGTAACAGAAGAATCGGTA
>CADBYC010000057.1:0-10306 GCA_902798755.1 uncultured Ruminococcus sp.
AATAAATCCTCGCCGATCGTTCCGCTCTCGGCGTACTCTCTGCCTGCTTTGCGGATGAGGTTGAGGCGCGGCTCGGTGACGGCAGCCGCTTCGGGCGCGTTGAACATCGGGCTTTCGGGAACGGTGATGATCGTGTGCTCGTTCGGAAAACACCGCTCGAACTGCATTACGGCAGGTTCAAAGTTGTGTTGGCTGTTCGGGAAACCGCAGCCGCAGATCATCACATATTTCAGGTGAGAAAAATCCGCCTGACCGACATGCTCATAGCGGTCGCCGACCTTCTGCATCGTCATCCTTGACAGCGGCAGCGTGCGTTCAAGCAGTGCCTTCAGCGGCGCGGGCATACCGTAGCAGTAGAGAGGATAGCTCCATATCAGCAGATCGCTGTCGAGGATTTCCTCCAGAATCCCGCGCATATCGTCGTGATGAATACACTCGCCGCCGCCCAGCATACAGGCAAAGCAGCCGGTGCAGTATTCGATGTGCTTGTCGATGGCGGTAATGATTTTGATCTCGTTGTGAGCGACCTCGTTCATGCCGTCAAGAAATGCGCGTGTGATGTGCATGGTGTCGCTTTTATCCCTCTTGGGGCTTCCGTTTAATACGAATATTTTCATTTTCTCACCCCATCATATATACAGCGCAAAAATGCCGCAGGTGCTTTTCTATGTCCTGCATAACCTTCTGTCGGTACTGCGGCTGTCTGTCGGCTTTTGCAATCATCACCACAACAGGCGAGGTCAGCTCCATGGCGAGAAGCGACGGGTCGTCCTGCTTGAACAAGCCCTCGTTCATCATATCTTCGATGATTTTGGCGTACATCTTTTGAACACCGCCGACTTGGTGGCGTGTGGTGATTTCGGCAAAGCGCTCGCTTCTGAACTGCTCACGAACAAGGAATTTTCGGATTTTCCCGATTATCGGGTCAAAAACGGTAAACTCCACCTTTTTCATAGCGATTGCAATAAATTCATCCCGGCTGTGCGGCAACTTGCCGAAATGCTTCTCAGAGCCGAAGCTCTCTTCATAACGCGCCTCTGCCGTGTCGATCAGCGCGTTCAGAATATCCTCCTTGCCCTTAAAGTGATTGTAGAGCGACGGCGCTTTAATGCCGACCTTTTCGGCGATCTGCTCCACGCTCGTTCCGTCAAAACCGTTCTCTGAAAAGAGCGTCAGCGTTTCGTTCAGTATTTTATCTCTTGTCGTCATAATATCCTCCAAAGAAAAAGACTAATAACCGTTAGTCTCATTATAACTAATGGTCATTAGCCTGTCAAGAGGGTAATTATATTACTGTCTTTTTACTAATTTATACTAATTCCTGATAGAAAGTAGACTTATATTTTGCGAAGATATTTTTCGCAAGACAAGGCGGAGGACGCCGCAAGGCTGGCGCCTTGCAAGGACGACAACGCAGTATTGCGGAAAATAGTCCGCAAAGATTGTCTACTTTTTATTAGGTATTAGTATTATATCATAAATAAATTCCGTCAAACATAAACCTGTCTGACGGAATCATAATTTGTTTGCGTGTTATTCTATCTCTTTTTATACAGCACCAATTCCGGATTTTTACCTTCTGCCTCATAGGTGCTGACCAGAATAAAATCCATATTTGCTAAAACGCCAAAGCAGCGTTCGCCGCCGAATTCCGACTCAAGCTGGTTGCCGAGATAGGTCTTGTTGTCGTTGAGGAACTTAGCGCTGACACCGCTCGGCAGGGGATAAGCGAGATTGACGAAGCTTCCGACAAGTGCGTTCAGGCGCTCTACCTTCGGCAGTCCCTCGATGTGCAGAGCGTTGATTTCGTCGATCAGCTGTTGCTTGAACTGCTCAAACTCGCCGTTGTCGCTCAGCTGTTCATAGCGCTTCCAATAATCGAGCTGCGGCAGCGTTTGATTTAAATAGGCGCGCGCCTGCTCCTCGGTGAACTGTTCGCTCACCATATTCTTTACGCAGACGTCGATCAGCTCGTCCATATCGCTGTAGGTGTACTGTCCGTCCGCGTAGCACCATTTACAGTAGTTCTCGTTCAGTGCGCCGTCCTTATCCGTGCCGATAATCGTATCGTCAAGCGGCATACCGCAGCACTGACAGATCAACTGACGTGGCGAACCAAGCAGCGTGTTGATCGAAACATTGAAAAGATTTGATAGCAACTTCAGTGCTTCGGTATTCGGCACGGTATCGCCGTTTTCCCAGCGCGACACCGCCTGCCGTGTCACAAAAATCTTTTCCGCAAGCTCATCCTGCGACATCCCGTTCCTTGTCCTCAGTTCATAGATAACGTCCTTTGTGTTCATAAAAACACCTCCCTGTTACCAATACTAATACAAACCGTAATAAAACACAAGCAACCCGCTGTTGCTGAAAATTATCTTTTCCCCAAAAGATTGCTATTCTTTTATTGATTGATAAGCCTATATCTGCAAACCCCATGTTTGTTTTCTCTACATATTATTGACGTTGGAATCTTCGCCAAGCCTTTATGATAGTGCTACCATTGAAGCAAAAAAAATGATAGTAAATTCGATGATCAAACGAGTTGACGTTTACCGAAACTATGAACTGAATGTAGAGCTGAATATGTATATCCGCCAGTTCTTCCTCGGTATGGAGAAAATAGAGAATATTCCGATTACAGCATAAAATTTACCCGCCTGTTCACATTTCGTGAGCAGGCGGGTGTTTTATATAGATAGAAATCATTATCATATTAATCAGAAGTTATTCTTTCGTGACGATTACTTTCCCTTCGGAATCCATCAGCGGAGTAATACCACCTGCATAACCGGATTTCCATACAAGGTAGTTTACGCCTGTTTCGGTATCTACGAGGATTTGACGTACACCAGCATCTTTAATTTGGGAGCCGTCCTTATAAAGAACCTTGAATCTGTTTTCGTCTTTTGACATAATGATACCTCCAAAATAAATTGCGTTTTATCTAACCGAAAGTATAACACATAACTCACGATAAGAAAAAGAGAGTAACCCCATTTTAAATGAATAAAGAATAGTGAATAATGAATAACGAATAATACACCAGAAACGCCATAAAGTTTCATCAGTTATACACTATTCATTATTCATTATTCACTATTCATTGAGCTTCACGTCAGTGAAGCGTTTCTGGTGGAGTTAAAGCGAATAAATCCGAACCTTTTTCCAGATCCTCTTTTTTGAGCGTTTTGGCGCCCTCTTTGAAGTTGAAGTAAAACTCAATTCTGTCATCATAAAGAATCACTGCGTTTACAAAGCTATCGATCAGGCGTTTTCTGTGCTTTGGGTTTTTTGTGTCGAGATCTCTGAAGCATTGCAACCAGAAGACGACTTGCTCTTTTGTGAGTGTCGGGCGTTTTATCTTCTCAGCAGCTAATTGGAATTCAAGTTCCTTCTTTTGACTCTCCAGCTCCAACAGTCGATCTTTGGTCGTTTCAGTAACGACGCCCATCTCAATCGCTTTCATGACGTTGGCGATACTCTTTTCTGTGTCGGAGAGCTGTTTTGTCAATATAGGGATTTCACTGCCGCCTTCGTTTTGAACTTTAATCACAGTCTCAGCGATCTCATCTATCAACTCATCATCCCATATGAGCTTTTGAATCTGATCGATAACAAGGTCTTCGATAGCGTCTTTCTTTACTGCCTTTTTATCACAACCTCGTTTGCGCTTTGCTGAGAAGCATTTATAATACCGATATGTGATATTCCTGCGGCTGGTACCGCTCTCGCCAACCATGAACGACATACATTTTCCGCAATATAGCTTAGTGGTCAGAATGTATTCATCTTCATCCTTTGCTTTGAATTTAGCGGGTGACCTCTTATTCCCCGCTAAACGATGATTTGCTGCTTCAAATTCTTCCTTCGTAACGATAGCGGGTATACCGTCATCTATCACTATCTCGCGGAACTTGTATTCACCTATGTATCTTCTGTTAGAAATCATTTTTGAGACAGATGCTACTCTGAACGCGGTGCCTCGATGGGTTCGGATGCCCTTGCTGTTAAGCTGATCTGCCACCTGCTGTAATGTCATACCACCGTTATAGAGTTTAAATGCTTCGCGTACAACAGCGGCTTCTGCATCGTTTATCTGAAAATGCCGTTCATCATCAATATAGTAACCAAAAGGAATTGCTCCTCCGTTGAACTTGCACTTGTAGGCGTTTTCTGTCATCCCTCGGACGATTTTCTCAGCCAGTTCTGCCGAATAGTATTCCGCCATACCTTCCAATAAGGATTCAAGAATAATGCCTTCCGGTCCTTGGGAGATCACCTCGGTAGCGGATATGACGCGGACGTTATTCCTTTTCAGGATCGCCTTGTAATGTGCTGAGTCATAACGGTTGCGGGCAAAGCGGTCGAGCTTCCAGACGATGATAACGTCGAACTGCTCTTTAGCACTATCGGTAATCATTTTCTGAAAAGCAGGACGGTTGTCTGTCTTTGCCGAGAGCGCTCTGTCGATATAATTATCAATGATTTGGATACCGTTCTTCTCGGCAAACGCATTGCATTCACGGAGCTGCCCCTCAATGCTTTCTTCTCGTTGGTTGTCGGAAGAATACCGTGCGTAAATGACACCTTTCATTCGTTCTCACCTCCATACTTTCACTGTCTTGATATTAGCGCTAAAGGAAGAATTTGTCAAATGTATTCTTAATCGCATTGCGCCCATTTCACATTTCATCTCCCGTTGAAGCACTCTGACAAACATGGAAGGTATGTAAATCTATATACCCTTATAGGAAACAAGCAGTTTTTGATAGGGATAAAAAGCCTGACAACAAAAGCAACTCGGAAGGGACTTTGTGACAAGGCACAAAATCGGACTCATGCTTTTGCTGTCAGGCTGAACGGAATACGGCCGGAGAGTTAACGGCCGCCGTACCGAAGTACGCGTATGATTTTAGCCCAATGCCGCTTTGATAAAGGCTGAGAACAGCGGATGCGGCTTGTTGGGGCGTGATTTGAACTCCGGGTGATACTGTACGCCGACGTAGAACGGTCTGTCGCTGAGCTCGACCGTTTCGACCAATCTGCCGTCGGGAGATAAGCCCGACAGTACCAGTCCCGCGTTTTGCAGCGCGTCGCGATACTCGTTGTTGAACTCGTAGCGATGGCGGTGGCGCTCGCTGATCTCTCGGGCGTTGTATGCACTGTACATGGTTGTGTTTTCTTGCACGACACACGGATACGCGCCGAGGCGCAGGGTGCCGCCCTTGTCGATCTCGTCGTTCTGTCCCGGCATAAAATCGATCACCTTGGGAACATTCTGAGCGAACTCTCCGGAGTTCGCTTTTTTGATGCCCGCGACATTTCTTGCGTATTCGATGACCGCGATCTGCATACCCAGACAAATGCCGAAGTACGGCGCCCTCGATCCCGCGCTGACCGAAGCCGCCCGGGACGATGATACCGTCAGTCTCGCCGAGGATATCATCGACGTTCTCCGCAGTGATACTTTCCGCGTCGATCCACTTGATTTCGACCGACGCGCCCTGATAGTAACCTGCGTGACGGAGCGCTTCGGCTACGCTGAGATAAGCGTCGTGCAGTTCGACATACTTGCCGACAAGGCCGATCTTGACGATTCTCTCGCGCGTTTTGATGCGCTCGACCATATGCTCCCAGTCGCTCAGATCAGGCTTGTGAGATTTCAGATTCAGCTCGCGGCATACGATGTCGGAGAGGTGCGCCTTTTCAAGCATCAAGGGCGCTTCATACAATACGGGCAGGGTGAGATTCTCGATCACGCAGTCAGGCCAAACGTTGCAGAAGCCGGCGATCTTATCGAAAATTCCCTTGTCGGTGATCGGTTCATCGGTACGAAGGATGATGATATCGGGCGACACGCCGAAGCCCTGCAGTTCTTTGACGGAGTGCTGGGTAGGCTTGCTTTTATGCTCGCCGGAGGCTTTGAGATACGGCACGAGGGTCACATGGATATACAGGCGGTTGTCCTCGCCTACCTCGTGACCAACCTGTCGGATCGCCTCGATGAAGGGCTGGCTCTCGATATCGCCGATCGTGCCGCCGATCTCGGTGATGACGACGTCTGCATCAGTTTTTTTGCCGACGCTGTAGATGAAGCGCTTGATCTCGTCCGTGATATGCGGGATCACCTGTACCGTCTTGCCGAGATACTCGCCGTGACGCTCCTTGTTGAGCACGTTTGAGTAGACCTTACCGGTGGTGAGGTTGCTGTATTTGTTCAGGTTCTCATCGATAAAGCGCTCATAGTGCCCGAGATCAAGGTCGGTTTCGGCGCCGTCCTCGGTCACATATACCTCGCCGTGCTGGTATGGGCTCATGGTGCCGGGGTCGACGTTGATATAAGGGTCGAGCTTTTGTGCGGCGACCTTCAAGCCGCGCGCCTTTAAGAGTCTGCCCAGAGAGGCGGCGGTGATGCCCTTGCCCAGCCCCGACACAACGCCTCCGGTTACAAATATATATTTTGTCATAATAATACCTTCCTTGTTATTTGACAACCCTCAGTCGCTTTGCGACAGCTCCCTTAGGCTGCCCTCGCGGATCGCCCATACCACCAGCGATTGACCGCGGTGCATATCGCCTGCCGTGAACACCCTGTCGACAGAGGTTTGATGACTGCCTGTTTCCGTCTGCACATTCGTTCTGCTGTCGAGAGCCACGCAGAACGCATCGGTAACATAGCTCTCACTGCCCAAGAAGCCTGCCGCGATCAAAAGCAGATCGACGTCGACTGTGGTTTCGCTTCCATCGATCGGCACCATTTTCAGCCGTCCGGTCGCTTCATCCCTCTCGGCGTTCAGCTTCACGAGCACCGCCTGTTTCAGTTTTCCGTTCTCATCGCTGATCAGCTTTTTCACGGTCGTTTGATAAACTCTCGGATCGCTGCCGTAAACCGCGGCGGCTTCCTCCTGACCGTAATCGGTCTTGCAGACGCGCGGCCATTCCGGCCACGGATTGTTCTCGGCGCGGGTATCGGGGAGCTTCGGCATCATCTCGAGCTGGATGACGCTTTTTGCACCGTGACGAACGCAGGTACCGACGCAGTCGTTGCCGGTATCGCCGCCCCCGATAATCAGGACGTTCTTGTCCTTTGCGGAGATATAGGTGCCTACCTTTAAGCCGTTATCGAGCATCGCCTTGGTGGTCGATTTCAGAAAATCGACCGCATAATATACGCCGTCCGCTTCTCGTCCTTCGACTGCGATATCACGCGGGTGAGAAGCGCCGCACGCGAGGATCACGCGGTCATATTGAGAGAGCAGTTCTTCGGCAGATATATCGACGCCGACGTTGACGCCGGTTTTGAATGTCACGCCCTCTGCTTCCATCACGTTGATCTTGCGCTCGATGATGTGCTTTTCGAGCTTCATATTCGGGATACCGTACATCAGCAGTCCGCCGACGCGGTCGCTCCTCTCATATACCGTGACGCAGTGGCCGCGGCGGTTGAGCTGGTCGGCGGCGGCAAGTCCCGAGGGACCCGAGCCGACGACGGCGATCTTTTTGCCTGTTCGCTGTTTGGGCGGCTGCGGTGCAGCCCAGCCCTCCTGATAGGCTGTTTCGATGATGTCATATTCATTGGCGCGGACGGTGACAGGATCACCGTTAGCGCCGCAGGTGCATGCCTTTTCACACAGAGCAGGACACACGCGCGAGGTGAACTCGGGGAAGCTGTTGGTCATTTTCAGACGATTGTATGCCTGCTTCCACGCGCCGAGACTGACAAGGTTGTTCCACTCGGGGATCAGGTTATTCAGCGGACAGCCCGATACCATGCCGCTGATCGGCAAGCCTGCCTGACAGAACGGTACGCCGCAGTGCATGCAACGCTCGCCCTGATGCTTTCGCTCCGTTTCACTGATCGGGGTGTGGAACTCGTTATAGTGTTTGATACGTTCTTCCACGGTATATGCAGGATTATCCTGTCGTTTATATTCCATAAATCCGTTGGGATTTCCCATACTGCACTCCTCCTTATCTCGAGCGGATCAGCTGATAGAAGGCTTCGATCTTGGCGCTGTCCTCGTCAAGACCGTTCTGCTTGCCTTCCTCGATCGCCTCGGTGATGATCCTGTAATCGTGAGGGATGATTTTTTTGAACTTCGGCAGATACGCGTCAAAGTCACTGAGAATCCGCTTGCCCTTTTCGGAGCCTGTCGCTTCCACATGCTCCGTGATCAACGCTTTTAATTCGTCGATATCCTTCTGCTCGCTCAGTTCCGTACACTCTACCAGCTCTTTGTTCAGCCTTTTATAAAGGTGATGGTGTTCATCAAGTACATAGGCGATACCGCCCGACATACCGGCGGCAAAATTCTTGCCGGTGCTGCCGAGGATGACGACCCTGCCGCCTGTCATATATTCACAGCCATGCTCGCCGACGCCCTCAACGACGGCTGTCGCGCCCGAATTGCGCACGCAGAAGCGCTCGCCCGCGATACCGTTGATAAACGCTTTGCCGCTTGTCGCGCCATAGAGAGCGACGTTGCCGATGATGATGTTCTCCTCCGCCTTAAAGCGGCTTTTCTTATCGGGATATACGATAAGCTTGCCGCCCGATAAACCCTTACCGAAATAGTCGTTGCTGTCGCCTTTGAGCTCCATTGTCAAGCCCCCCGGGATAAACGCGCCGAAGCTCTGACCGCCCGAGCCGCTGCAGATGATACGGTATGTATCGTCCTTGAGATTCTCGCCGTATTTTTTGGTGATTTCGGAACCGAACGCCGTACCGAGGGAGCGATCGGTGTTGCGAACGTCGATCTCGATCTGAGCCGACTTGCCCTCGCGCAGTGCTTTTTTGAACGCTTTGATGATCACCTTTTCATCGAGTGTATCGGAGAGTTTGAAGTCATAGGGGTCCTTTTCATCATAGCGGATCGGCATATCATCAAGACCGTTATCAAGAATAGCGGACACATCGATCTGCTGTTCTCGCGGCGAAAGATTGTCCCGCTTTTTCAAAAGATCCTTTCGTCCGATCAGCTCGTCAATGGTATGCACGCCCAGCCGCGCCATATACTCGCGCAACTCCTCGGCAATAAAGCGCATGAAATTGACGACATACTCGGGCTTGCCCATGAAGCGTTTTCTCAGCTCGGGATTCTGCGTCGCCACGCCGAAGGGACAGGTATCGAGGTTGCAGACGCGCATCATCGCACAGCCCAAGGTCACCAGTGGCGCAGTCGCAAAGCCGAATTCCTCCGCGCCGAGGATCGCCGCGATCGCGACGTCACGGCCTGTCATCAGCTTGCCGTCCGTCTCGATGACGACCTTATGCCGCAATCCGTTGAGCAGGAGCGTTTGGTGCGCTTCGGCAAGACCCAGCTCCCACGGCAGACCGGCATTATAGATCGAGCTGCGCGGCGCGGCGCCTGTACCGCCGTCATAGCCTGAGATCAAGATGACCTGTGCGCCTGCCTTCGCCACGCCCGCGGCTACCGTGCCTACGCCTGCTTCCGAGACGAGCTTGACGGAGATGCGCGCTTTTTTGTTCGCGTTTTTCAGGTCATAGATCAGCTGAGCCAGATCCTCGATCGAATAGATATCGTGATGCGGCGGCGGTGAGATCAGCGACACGCCCGGGGTGGAATGGCGGGTCTTTGCGATCCACGGATAGACCTTCATTCCCGGCAGATGACCGCCCTCGCCGGGCTTTGCGCCCTGCGCCATTTTGATCTGCAGCTCATCGGCAGAGTTGAGATAGGTCGAGGTCACGCCGAAACGGCCTGACGCCACCTGCTTGATTGCCGAACAGCGATTGTGCTTTGTGCCCTTTGTCGCTAACCGTTCGGGGCTTTCGCCGCCCTCGCCGGAATTGCTTTTGCCGCCCAGCATATTCATGGCGAGCGCCAACGCCTCATGCGCTTCCTGAGAGATCGAGCCGTAGGACATCGCACCCGTCTTGAAGCGCCTGACGATACTGTCAATGCTTTCGACTTCGTCGAGCGGGGTCGGCGTATCGGCAAAGTTGAAATCAAATAGTCCGCGGATACTGACCGGCTGCATCTCTTCGTTGAGCATACGGGAGTATTCCTTGAACAGCTTATAATCGTTATTTCTTGTCGCCGCCTGTAATGCGTGGATCGTCTGCGGATTATAGAGGTGTTCCTCCTTACCGCTGCGGCTCTTATGACTGCCGCGCGATTCGAGCTCCCCGCTCACCGTCAGCCCGAGCGGATCGAATGCCGCTGAGTGCAGACGGTCGACGTTCTGCTCGATATCCTCAAGCGTGATACCGCCGATACGGCTGACCGTGCCCGTAAAGTATTCATCGATCAGCTTCTCGCTGAGTCCCAGCGCTTCAAAG
>CADBYC010000057.1:10316-12827 GCA_902798755.1 uncultured Ruminococcus sp.
GATACCGTGCAAAACGGCGTTGTTGTAATCCTCGATCGCCGCATAGTAGTCCTTGTCGAGCAGATCGTCGTGGATCAGCTCATGGATCGTCTCGAGCGCCAGATACGGATTGACCGCGCTTGCGCCGTAGGCGAGCAGGGTCGCGAAGTGATGCACCTCTCGCGGCTCTCCGCTTTCGAGCACGATGGAGAGCGCTGTCCTGCGCTTTGTTGCGACCAAATGCTGGTGCAGCGCCGATACCGCGAGCAGCGACGGGATCGCCAGATGGTTTTCGTCCACTCCCCTGTCGGAGAGGATCAGGATATTCGCTCCCGCGGCGCTCGCCTTGTCCGCTTCCACATACAAGCGGCGTATCGCCTTGCTCAGCTTTGTGTTTTTATAGTACAGGATCGGGATCTCGGCGACCTTGAAGCCCGGCAGGTTCATCCTCTTGAGCTTGAGCATACCGGTCGAGGTCAGGATCGGATTGACGACTTTGATCACCTTGCAGTTATCCGCCTTTTCCTCCAGCAGATTGCCGTCCTTACCGATATAGATCGTAGTCGAGGTGACGATCTCCTCGCGGATCGCGTCGATCGGCGGATTGGTCACCTGCGCGAAGTTCTGTTTGAAATAATCGAACAGCGGCTGCGGCTGATCGGACAAGACCGCAAGCGGTTTATCAGATCCCATCGCGGCGATCGGCTCCGAGCCGTTCTGCGCCATCGGCAGGATCGACGTCATCACGTCCTCATAGGTGTAGCCGAATGCCTTTTGCAAGCGACGGCGCTCCTCCCTGTGGTGCTCCTCCACCTTTGCGTTCGGCACCTTCAGATATTTCAGGCGGGTCAGGTTGCTGTCGAGCCATTCGCCGTAGGGAGCTTTGGAAGCATAATGAAGCTTGATCTCTTCATCGCCGATCAATCTTCCCTGCACGGTGTCCACGAGCAGCATCTTGCCCGGATGGAGGCGCTCCTTCTTCACGATCCTTTCAGCGGGGATCGGCAGTGCTCCAACCTCGGAGCTTAGGATCAGATGATCGTCGTCGGTGATATAGTATCTCGACGGTCTGAGTCCGTTTCTGTCGAGCACCGCGCCCATCATATCGCCGTCGGAGAACAGGATCGACGCGGGACCGTCCCACGGCTCCATCATCGTCGCGTAGTATTGATAAAAGTCGCGTTCCTTCTGTGAGATCGCGTCGTTGTTGTCCCACGGCTCTGGAATAGTGATCATCACGGCAAGCGGCAGCTCCATTCCACTCATCACCAAGAATTCCAAGGTGTTATCCAAGCGTGCGGAATCCGAGCCGTCGGGATTTATGACCGGAAGCACCTTGTCCATGTCGCCCATCAGATATTGCGAAGCCATGTTTTCTTCACGCGCGAGCATCTTGTCGCTGTTGCCGCGGATAGTGTTGATCTCGCCGTTATGCACGATCATACGGTTCGGGTGCGCCTTCTGCCAGCTCGGGAAGGTGTTGGTCGAAAAGCGCGAATGCACCAGAGCGATCGCGCTCTCATACGCCTCGTCCTCTAAATCAAGATAAAACCGCCTGAGATCGCCGACGAGGAACATGCCCTTATACACGATTGTCCTCGACGACAGCGAGGCGACGTAGGTGTCCTCATTGCTCTGCTCAAAGGATCGCCGCACCACATAGAGCTTGCGGTCAAAGTCGATCCCGCGCTTGATATCCTGAGGGCGGTTGATGAAGCACTGCTCGATCTTTGGCATACACTCCCGCGCCTTGCTGCCGATCGCGTTCGGGTCGCAGGGAACTTCTCTCCAGCCCAGAACAGATAAGCCTTCTTTCTCGGCGATGATCTCGAACATCTTCTTCGCCTGGTTGCGTCGAAGCTCATGCTGCGGAAAGAAGAACATACCGACCGCGTAATCACGCTTTGCACCAATCGGGATGTTCAATTCCTTTGATGCCTTTTGGAAGAAGCGGTCTGAGATCTGGAGCAGGATTCCGACGCCGTCGCCGGTCTTGCCCTCTGCGTCCTTACCGGCACGGTGCTCTAAGGTCTCGACGATCGTCAGGGCATTGTCGACCGTGGTATGCGAGGGCTTGCCCTTGATATTGACGACCGCGCCGATACCGCAGTTATCGTGCTCAAAGCACTCTCGATAGAGAAGGTTATTTGTCTGATTCATATGACCCTTCCTTTCCGAATAAATAATATGTCATTGCGAGAAGTCGGTAAACCCGACTCCGTGGCAATCTCAACCGAATAAAAAGATAGGCTGCCTCACCTGATCGGTGAGACAGCCTTTAGTCAATTATTGCAACTTTGCAAGGAGCTGCTCGCGTGTTAGGTTCGCGTTGCGTGAAATCTCATCATTGGGAATCACTCTGAGGATCTTGTCGTTGTAGCGGGAGACCAGCACAGCGGCTTTCTCTCCGTTTATATCAATAAAGGTTTCTGTTGTTTTTTCGTCGAGCGGCACCTGCTTTTTGAGGTTGGCTTTCTCGGTCAGCGCGCCTGTGGGACAGAGCTGAACGCAGAGTCCGCAGTTGTTGCACTT
>CADBYC010000058.1 GCA_902798755.1 uncultured Ruminococcus sp.
CGCGATCATAACGATACCGCGATCACCGTTTGCAATATGGAAAACTTCGATCCCGTCGGCATCCACACCGGAGACAGCATCGTTTTTTGTCCGTCTCAGACGCTGACCAACAAAGAGTACCAGATGCTCCGCGACAGCGCTCTCAGACTGATCCGAGCGCTGAAGGTTGAGGGCGGCTGTAACGTACAGTTTGCGCTTGATCCGCATTCGTCGCAGTATTATATCATCGAGGTCAACCCGCGCGTGTCACGTTCTTCTGCGCTTGCAAGTAAAGCGTCGGGTTATCCCATCGCGCGCGTCAGCGCGAAGATCGGCGTCGGTCTGCGCCTCGACGAAATACAGCTCGCCAACACCCTCGCATCGTTTGAGCCTGCGCTCGACTATGTTGTCACAAAAATGCCGCGATTCCCCTTTGATAAATTCGTCACTGCGCCAAACACCCTCGGCACCCAGATGAAGGCGACCGGTGAGGTCATGAGCGTTGGCAGAACCATCGAAGAAAGCCTGCTCAAGGCGGTGCGCTCGATGGAGATCGGCGCGGATCATTTGTATCTTCTGCGATTTGAGTCAATGACTTCCGATGAACTATACAAATATATCACCCGCGATACCGATGACAGAGTGTTTGCAATCGCTGAACTGCTCAGAAAGGGCGGCAATATCAACAATATCCATGACCTGACCGCCATCGACAGGCTGTTCCTGCGCAAGATTCGCAACATCATACAGATGGAATCACAGCTGCGGGATAATGTCGGCAATCCCGATATGCTGTATCGCGCTAAACGAATGGGTATTTCGGATAAGGCGATCGCTCATCTTTGGAAATGCGATGAAGCGGAGATATATAAGATGAGAAAGGATGCGCACATTCAGCCAGTATTCAAAATGATCGACACCTGCGCCTCGGAATTCCTCAGCTATGTACCGTATTTTTATTCGACCTATGAAGAAGAAAATGAATCGATCTGCACCGATAAAAAGAAGATCATTGTTTTAGGTGCAGGACCGATCCGTATTGGTCAGGGCGTGGAGTTCGACTACTCTACTGTTCATGCGGTGCAGACCATCCGCAGAGCGGGCTATGAGGCGATCATCATCAACAATAACCCCGAGACCGTCTCGACCGACTACACCACCGCCGATAAGCTCTACTTTGAGCCCCTCACTCCCGAGGATGTCATGGCGATTATCGACTTTGAACAGCCTGAGGGCGTTATTGTTTCTCTCGGCGGTCAGACCGCGATCAATCTCGCCCAGCCCCTCATGGACCGCGGCGTGAAGATCATCGGTACCGACTGCGCCGCGATCGAGAGAGCCGAGAACCGTGATTCCTTCAACGCGATCATCAAAGAACTCGGTATCCCCCAGCCCGCCGGCCGCGCCGTTACCTCGATCGAAGAGGGCGTGAAAGCGGCAGAGGAGATCGGCTATCCCGTCCTCGTCCGTCCGTCCTTCGTGCTCGGCGGCAGAGCCATGCAGATCGTCAGTAAGGAAGCAGACCTGAGGCATTATTTAAAGACCGCCGTTGAGATTGACGAGGATAAACCTGTCTTAGTCGATAAGTACATCACGGGCAAAGAGGTTGAGGTCGACGCGATCTGCGACGGCGTAGACGTATTCGTACCCGGTATCATGGAGCTGGTCGAGAGAACTGGCGTCCACTCCGGCGACAGTATCTCGGTCTACCCATCCTTCTCAATCTCGGATAAAGTAAAAGGGATCATCCTGCAATACGCGAAAAAGCTTGGCAAGGCTATCGGTATTGTTGGTCTGTATAATATCCAGTTCATCATCGACGAAAATGACGACGTTTACATCATCGAAGTTAACCCGAGATCCTCGAGAACGGTTCCGTTCCTGAGCAAGAGTACAGGTTATTCCCTCGCGGATATTGCGACGGAGGTCATCTTAGGCAATTCGCTGAAGGAACAGGGTATTTTCCAGCTCTATCCCGAGGAAAAGAAGCGCTATTATGTCAAGGTGCCGGTCTTCTCGTTCCAGAAGATCAAGGGCCTCGACGCGTACCTCAGCCCTGAGATGAAGTCCACCGGCGAAGCGATCGGCTATGACAAGAGCCTGTCGAGAGCGATATACAAGGCACTCGTCGCAGCGGGCACGAAGGTGCAGAACTACGGCACGGTCATCGTGACCCTTGCCGATGAAGATAAGGAAGAGGCGATCCCGCTGATTCGCCGCTTCTACAACCTCGGCTTTAATATTGAGGGAACGGATCTAACTGCAAAAGTGCTACGAGAGCACGGTATCAAGACCAGAACATTGAGAAAGATTAGTGAAGGCTCAAATCAACTCCTCGACGCGCTACGCTCAGGATACGTCAGCTACCTGATCAACACGCGCGCGATCCTATCAGGTGTGCACTACGAGGACGGCGCCGCGATCCGCAGAACAGCGATTGAGAACGGCGTGACAGCCTTTACCTCGCTCGATACAGTACGTGTACTTTTGGATGTATTAGAGGAAACCACGCTCACCATTTCCACTATCGACACATAACACTATCAGGAGGAACTAACATGGCTGCATTTGAAAAAACTAAATCAGGAATCCCGATGATGGACGACGCTTTACAGAACATCCGTCTCGGCGACAATGTCGTCTGGCAGGTACCGTCGCTTGACGAGTTCCGCTATGTTGCAGAGCGTTTTTCCAATCAGGCGATAGCAGACGGGAGGAACCTGATCTACATCCGCTTTGCAGAGCATGAGCCGATTCTCACCCCGCGCGAGGGACTGAGGATCGAGCATGTAGAGCTATCCCACCGCTTTGAAACCTTCACCGTCAATATCCACAACCTAATCGAGCGCGAGGGTTATGACACGTTCTACATCTTTGACTGCCTTTCTGAACTCGAACAGGCGTGGTCAACAGACCTGATGATGGGCAACTTCTTCCACCTCACCTGTCCTTACCTGTTTATCCTCGACACCGTTGCGTATTTTCCGCTGATCCGCGGCAGACATTCCTTTGACGCGATTGCGACGATTCGCGATACAACTCAGCTTTTCCTCGATGTGTATAAGGATGAAAAGGATGTATTTGTCCGCCCGATGAAGGTATGGAACCGCTACTCGCAGACCATGTTCCAGCCCTATCGTCTGAGCCGTGAGGATAACAGCTTCACCGTGCTAAGGGACGGCACCGAGGTCAGTCATTTCTACAGCGTGATGAACAAAGAAGCAACCCAGGCACAGGATCAGAATGTCGATAGTTGGGAGCGATTTTTCTTCCGAACCAAGCTCCTCCACCAAAACGGCGTGGCCGTCACCGAGGATTGCTCAAAGATCTGCAATATCATGCTGACGCGCGACAGTAAAATGCGCGAGCTTATCAAGAGCAACTTCACGCCGGAGGACTATTTTGAAGTTCATTCCCGAATGGTCGGTACCGGTATGATCGGAGGCAAGGCGTGCGGTATGCTGCTCTCCAGAAAGATTGTCGAGAACCATCGCCCGGACATCTTTGAGCGTTTTGAACCGCACGACTCCTACTACATCGGCTCAGATGTTTTTTATGCGTATATAGTGGACAACGGCTTTTGGGATCTGAGAATTAAACAGCGGACGGAGGAAGGCTATTTTACTCTTGCCGGAGAGTTTGAGAAAAAGATCATGGAGGGCAAATTCCCGACCGGTATCGAGGCGGAGTTTCGTCGAATCCTCGATTACTACGGTAACGATCCGGTCATCGTCCGTTCCAGTTCCATCTTAGAGGATGGCTTCGGGAACGCCTTCGCCGGTAAATATGAATCTGTTTTCTGCGGCAATCAAGGCGATCCGGAGGAACGATTGCAAAAGTTTGAAGAAGCAGTCAAAATTGTCTATGCCAGCACGATGAGCATGTCCGCGCTCGACTACAGAAAACGCCGGGGGCTGGATAAGCGCGACGAACAGATGGCTATTCTGGTGCAGCGCGTATCGGGCTCGCGGTATGAGGGCTTTTTCATGCCCTGCACGGCGGGTGTCGGTTATTCAGTCAGCCCCTACCGCATGGGCAGCGAAAAGCCGAAATCCGGTATGCTGCGGCTCGTCATGGGTTTAGGTACGGCAGCGGTCGACCGCAGAACAGGTTCTTATCCAAGATTGGTTTCTCTCGACGCGCCGACAAAGGTCCTCAGCACGGACATGAGTGATCGACAGCAGTTTTCTCAGAGGATCGTGGACGCTATCAGCGCTGACACGAACGATGTCGAAGGCTTTGACGCGATGAACATCTGTAAATCTGTACCGCGATATTTAAAAAATATGATTTACTCGCACAACTACGAAACCGAGAGCCGTCTCAGAGAACGCGGCGACTGGAGGGACGTCCTCTTCATCACCTGTGACGGATTAACGAAGAACGAACAGCTGATGACTGATATGCGTGACATCCTCGAGTTGATCCAAACCCATTACGAATATCCTGTTGATACGGAATACACGATTAACTTCGCTCCTGACGGCAGCTATGTCATTGATCTTTTGCAGTGCCGTCCGCTGCAGCTGACAGCGGAGGGAGATAAGATCACTGTCCCCGACGGCGTAGATAACAGGCGTATCCTGCTCGAAACCAAGGGGGTGTCTATGGGATTTTCCCGTGAGATCGCCATCGACGGCGTTGTGTATATCGATCCTATCCTCTACTATCAGATGCCGTACCGCCGTAAGTATGAGATAAAGGAAGCGCTCTCTCAAGTCAACTGGCGCTTCCGCAATCAGGGCAAACATTTACTGCTTCTGACGCCCGGCAGGATATGCACATCGTCACCGGAACTCGGCGTACCGTCCGGCTTCTCAGATATCAGCGAATTTTCCGTGATTGCAGAGGTCTCAGAATCCAAGGTTGGCTATATTCCCGAGCTGAGCTACGGCAGCCATATTTTTCAGGATCTTGTTGAAGCAGGGATTCTTTATACCGCGGTGTTTGAAAAAGAGAGCACAATCGCTTTCTCTCCCGACCTGCTGAAAGAGTTTGCCGATGTAACGAATGGAGTAACGGAGCTCGCGGATGATATCAAAGGAGTTCTGCGTGTATACGATACCTCAAAGGATCATTTGACCCTGTACTACGATTTGGGCGAAGAGCATTTGCTGGTATGTAAAGAATAA
>CADBYC010000059.1 GCA_902798755.1 uncultured Ruminococcus sp.
AAAATTCATAAAAGGTGTGTCATAATCAACAATCAGCAGATCGTCATATTGTGCCTGTTCTACGGCGAGATAAGCGCGGGTGTGCTCCAGTTCCGTAGAAAAAGGTATGCTGTTTTCGCTGGCGACGGCGTTGAAATTCTTGCGCAGATAGTTGGTGAAATCCATTGTGATCTGCTGAGCCTTCTGTGGGTCGAGCCTGCAAAGGCTGTAGATGCTCATCAGGGTATTATAGATAAAATGCGGCCGCATTTGCAACACCATAACGCTGGATCGCTCATGGGCGATTTCCAGTTGCTGCCTGACGATCTTATGTTGTTGGAGGCGATCCTTCTCAATCTGATCGGACAGGATAAGACTGTACATGGCAAGTGCGGACAGAACTAAGCTAACGTCAATAAGTGGGAAAACATCAACGAACAGATGCACCATCAAAGCAATCGCGATCGGCAGAATGGAGATAAGGAAAGCATGAAAGACTTTTCGGGAAAGCTGTGCCCGGCGGCGTATCGTGCCCGCAAAATTGAGCAACAATGCCACAATCAGCGGTATCAGAGGAAGCGAATACAGAGGACCGCGGAAATACTGATCATCTGATTTGATATACATGAAACCATCAATGAACGGGGCGCTGACAAGCAGGACAACATAGACTGTCCACAGAGCGAGCACAGCATAAAAGAGTTTGCTCGAGCGCATATTTTCACCGCAATAATGAAGCAGATAAGCCGTCAGCATAAGCAGCGGGAGCGAGAGCAACAGGGATTCCAGAAGCAGCAGGAATATGAATATAGCTTTTGGAACGGTATAATATTGGAGGATCACCTCGGCGATATTGGACAGACAGCACAGCAGAAAAACGAAAAAATAGCTGATGAAAAAGCGCCGGCTCCAGCGGTCGATTCCGGGAATGACGATGGTGAACCACAACCCGATAGCGCTCAACAACAACGCTGCGCCGAATATGGAGAAGCTGAGAAGTTCGATCCAACTGTTCACTCGTCCGCACCTCCTGCAGGCAATGTATAGCGCAGCTTTTTCAGCTGTCTGCGGACGTTCTCCGGGATCAGCGGCTTAACCATAAATCCGCAGGCATCGGTGTCCCATGCGTCGAGAGAATATTCGGGATAGGCAGTCAAATAAACGACCTTTGTACAGGGGTTGATCTCAAGCAGATCACGGCAGAGATCAAAGCCGCTGACCATTCCCATCTCGATATCCAGAAAAGCCAGATCGATTCGGTTCTCTTTTGCGTATTTGATCGCCTCCTGCGGTCGGTTAAAACCCGCGATAATCGCGTTCGGTGCGACTTCCTCCAAAATCAGCAGATTGTAGGAGAGAATGGACTTGTTGTCGTCCACCATAATAATGTTGAGCGATTCGTCGCTCTCGACCGTGGCAGAGAGCAACGTGCCGACATCCACCTCCAGAACTTCGGCGAGGCGGGTGATCATGGTGGCATCCGGAAGTCGGCTACCGCTTTCCCATTTGGAAATGGTAGCCTTGTTGACAAACATCAGGTTCGCAAGCTGGATCTGGGTAAGACCCTTTTTGATTCTCAGATTTTTTAATGAATCTGCAAACAGGTTACTCATGGTATCAGTATGCCCCCCTTTTATATTTATGATAATCCAGTACATTCACAAAAGCAAGTTAGAAGAAAAATTGATGTTGGCATTCTGGCAACTCCACTTGAATAGCACTAAGCAAGATGAAATAATATAGTTAATTCGACGAACTATATGAATTTCGTCGGAGTTTATCGCAGGGAAAGAATGCGGAGAAGCAGGTAAAAACTTCGAATCTCTGCGTATAATAAGAAGAACTCTAAGGAGGAACAGTAAATGAGAAAAAGAATTCTGGCATTGGCACTAATTGTTGTTTTAGCGTTCGGTCTGGCAGCGTGCGGCGGTCAATCCTCAGCAAACAACAACGCAGCAACCGAAACTGCGGCAACAACAGCAGAAACTGCAACAACTGCAAGCGCAGGAGAAACACCGGACTATTCCAATAAGGCTTGTTGGTATCAGATCCCGGAGATCATCAAGGACGTCGACACGTTCTTCATTTACCCGACTGAATACATGGCCGCAAACGAAGGTGACCCTGATTTTGCTCCGCTCGACAACGCCGAAATGCTGGAGGGCGTGAAAACTAACTATCCGATATTGGCAAGTGTCTATGAGGATTCTACCAACGTGTTCATGCCGTACTACCGTCAGGCAGGCATGATGTTCGCAGCAAAAGAAGCAAAGAAGTCCGGTGACCCGCGCACAGCATTTGCCACTGTTCCGTATGCCGACGTCACCGCTGCGCTTGACTACTACTTTGAGAACTACAACAACGGACGCCCGTTTATCATCGCGGGTCACAGCCAGGGCTCGGGCATTGTCAGCCTTGTGCTGAAGGATTATTTCAAGGAACATCCCGATTATTATAAACGTATGATCGCAGCATATGTTATAGGCTTCTCTATCACAAAGGATTACCTCGAGGAAAATACACATCTGAAGTTCGCCACCGGCGAAAGCGATACCGGCGTTATCATCAGCTGGAACACCGAAGGACCGAAGAATGTGGAGCAAAACGCCAGTAATGTTGTGCTTCTTCCGAACGCGATCAGCATCAATCCGTTGAATTGGAAGCTCGACGAGACATATGCACCGGCAAGTGAAAACCTTGGATCACGTGTTCTGAACGAAAAAACCGGCGAATATGAGATCAAAAACATTGGAGCTGACGCAAAGGTCGTTCTTGATCGCGGCTCCGTCCTGACGAACGCAGATACCGAACCTGTCGGAGGCGACACCTTTGGCCCCCAGAGCTACCACAACGGCGACTACGCGCTCTTTTACAACAACATCAAGGACAACGTAGCAAAGCGTATCGCGGCTTACAAGGAGAGTAAGTAACAGTGCTGGTGTAAATAAACCACTCTCTCATCAGATTCCATACAGATGATAAGAAATCCGATAGATGGTCTGATGAATATTCGGTTTGTAAATCAACATGTTTTTGAAATCTCAGCGGTAAACGAACTACCGCTGAGATTTCTTCTTATAATCCTAAAGATCGCTTGACTTATTCCTTTTCTGTGGTATTGTGTTGTGATTGAAAGGGGCATGACAACATGACCACATTAGAGAACTTCTACTTTGGAAACATCAATCCGAGTGAGTACAGGCAGAGCAAGGACACCAAGAAAAAGCTGTCAGAGATGACAAAGCTACTCGATGAACTCCGATTAGTTCTCACGACCGAACAGCAGAAAGAGAAACTGGAACAGATCGAGAACTGTCAGCTCTCGCTGATCGCTCTCTCTGAGAAGGACGCCTTCATCGAAGGCTTCAAGCTTGGCGTGAAGATGATAACAGAAATATACGCAGATACACAGCAGCGGAGATGACACATCAGTCGTCCCCGCTGTTCGTATTTGTCGAGATATTCTTTCTCTGTCAATATGATTCTGTGAACCTAAATACTAATTGATTTTTATGTAGTACCATGATAGAATATATAAGGATAAGTATAAATTTGGCAGAATCTGTTGCGAGGTGACGATGATGACTCCTGAGCAGAGAGCAAGACAAATAATTGACGCGAAGCTGGAGCAGTCCGGTTGGATCATTCAGAATATGCGCAATCTCAATGTATCAGCCGGTGCAGGCGTAGCGGTACGAGAGTTCCCTACGAGTACCGGTCCGGTCGACTATGCGCTTTTTGTGGATGGCAAGCCTGTCGGAGTCATCGAAGCGAAGAAGTCCACTCTCGGAGAAAACATCACGGCTGTTGAAGAACAGTCCTCGCGCTATGCTCACAGTTCTCTCAAATACATCAAGATTGATTACAAGATCCGTTTTGCTTATGAAGCCACGGACAAGGTGATCCGCTTCACCGATTACAACGACATTAAATACCGTTCCCGTACGGTATTCTCTTTCCATAGACCCGAAACACTTCGGAAGTTAGACAAAGCAGACAATACCATCCGCAACAACATGAAGCAGTTTCCCAAGCTGGACAAGTCCGGTTTCAGAAAGTGTCAGATCACCGCTATCGAGAATCTCGACGCATCCTTAGCGGATAACCGTCCCCGCGCTCTTATTCAGATGGCGACCGGTTCGGGCAAAACCTTTACCGCGATCACAGCGGCATACCGCCTGTTGAAATACGGCAGGATGAACCGCATCCTGTTCCTCGTCGATACCAAGAGCCTCGGCG
>CADBYC010000060.1 GCA_902798755.1 uncultured Ruminococcus sp.
CCAGTTCAAGTGCTATGTTCCCGCAGGCGCTGTAGGCGTTATCTTGAACAACGGCAACGGCGCTCAGACCGAGGATATCACTGACTTCAGCCATGCAGGTTACTGGATGGACGGTACTCAGAACGAGTTGGGTCACTATGTCGTAACCGCTTGGGATTGATTAAATCAAATCGGTTTCAAATTGAATAACTGAATTAGTTCCAAAGGGAGCAGGCTTCGGTCTGCTCCCGATTTTTATGTTTGACTATTTCGACAATATTTCCATGGCGTTTATTTTTTCTTATACTTGATATTTCTATGGATACATGGTAATATTATTGTGTATTATTATTGTGTATTATTATACGGAGACATCGTAAGCTATCTGACCGACTTAACGGATTCTCGGGAGGTTCATATGAAAAGTAAATTTGACAACGGAGAACTGACTCTCTATTTACATGGCAGAATCGATTCGAACAACGCGCATAATGTCGAGAAAGAGGCGCTGGAATGCGTCCATGCCCATTCGCCTAAGTCGCTGATCGCCGACGCTGAGAACCTTGAATATATCAGCAGCGCGGGTCTGAGGATCGTGTTAAAGCTCGTGAAAACCGTTCCCGATTTCCGCATGATCAATGTGTCCTCCGACGTTTACGAGATCTTTGACATGACGGGCTTCACCGAAATGATCAATATAGAGAAAGCCTACAGAATATTCGATGTCTCCAACTGCGAGATCATCGGCGAGGGAGCGAACGGCATGATCTACCGCGTCGCCAGCGACCTGATCCTCAAGGTGTACAAGAACGCTGATTCGCTCGACGATATCAAGCGCGAGCGTGATCTCTCCCGCACCGCCTTCATTCTCGGTATCCCCACGGCGATCCCCTTCGACGTCGTCAAGGTAGGGGATACCTACGGCTCTGTTTTTGAACTGCTCGACGCCAAGAGCTTTGCGGAGTTGTTGCGCGACGACAGAACAAAGGTCGATTTCCTTGCGGAGAAAACCGTCAAATTAGGGAAGATCCTGCACGCGACTCAGGCGCCCAAGAGCCTGCCCCGCCAGAGCGATCAGGCGCGCGAATGGCTCAGAGAGGCAAAGCCCGTGTTTGAAGAAGCCGATTTTCAGCGCTTGGAGAACCTGATCGAAGCGATCCCCGAAACAGGCACGATGCTCCACGGCGACCTGCATATAAAGAACATTATGATGCAGGGGCACGAGGCGCTTTTGATCGATATGGACACGCTCTGTACCGGTCACCCGATCTACGAGCTCGCGTTCATCTACAATGCCTATGAGGGCTTCGGCATCTGTGACAAAGAAGTGTTCAAGAACTTCTTGATGGTCGACGCCGAGACGGTCGGAAAATTACTGCATCGCATCCTCGAGCTTTATCTTGAAACCTCTGACGAATCGGTGATCGAATCCGTCAAGGAAAAGGCTTCCGTGATCGGTCTGCTCCGCGTCCTGCGCCGCGTGATCCGTATAGGTGAGGCGGACACCCCCTCGGGCAGAGAGCTGATCGAAGCGTGTAAGAGCCGTATCAACCGCTCGACCGCGCGTCTGGATACCCTGACATTCTGATCAGGGAACAAACCTTTGGTGATATAATGAAACCTATCAATAAAGTCCGCTCGAGCTTTGCGGTGAATATCGTCGTTTTCGCGGTGACGATCCTGCTGGTGTTCGGCTTGATCGTATCGGCGGTCGGCTACATCAGCTTTACCCAGTCGTTTGAAGCCGAGTACGCCGAGTCGACCTATCACATGGCGTATACCGCGACCTCGCTGATCAACGGCGACGAGCTCGACTCCTATCTGCAAAACGGCGGCGACAGCGACAGCTACCGTCAGTCGGCGCAGTATCTCGACAGCTATTGTCAGAAGATGGACGTCACCCTGATCTATGTGATCAAGGTCGATACGACCGATTACGGGCGCTTTGTCTCGATCTTTAACGCCGTCAGAGAAGGCTCGTCTTACACGCCGTGGGAGATCGGCTACGAGCGCGAAACAACAAATGAAGAATACGCGAAGGTCTATCGCGAGCTGTATGAGGGCAAGACGGAGTACGGCACCATCTACCGTACTACAAATCTCCGCGGCGCTCTGCCGCACATCACGACCCTTGTCCCCGTGAAGGATTCCGCGGGCGATATCGTGTCGATCCTCTGCGTCCAGCGACCGATGGAAGCGCTGACCAACGGCAGACGGCCGTATCTCGTGACCATCGCTTTTTCCACGATCCTGCTGATGCTCCTCGCGGCGATCGTATCTTATGTTTATCTGCGCCGTCAGTTCGTCGCTCCGATCCGCAGGATCAATAATGAAGCCCGCCGCTTTGCCAAAGAGCACGTGCAGGGCGAGAAGCTCGGCAGGGATATCAGCCGCATCGACGATATCGCAGAGCTTGCGGGTTCAATCGACCTGATGGAAGAGGATATGCTGACCTATATCTTTGACCTGACCACCGTCACGGCGGAAAAAGAGCGCATCGGAACGGAGCTGATGCTCGCCTCCGCGATCCAGTCGGGCTCGATCCCGCATACCTTCCCCGCGTTTCCTGAGCGTGATGATTTTGATATCTTTGCTACGATGAACCCCGCGAAAGCGGTCGGCGGCGATTTCTACGATTTCTTCCTGATCGACGACGACCACCTCGCCATCTCGATCGGTGACGTTGCAGGCAAGGGCGTTCCCGCGGCGCTGTTCATGATGGTCACAAACATTCTGATCAACGAGCATACCCATTCGGGCGATTCGCCCGCGGATATCCTCAGCCTTGTCAACGACCGTATCTGCGACCACAACCCGATGGAAATGTTCGTGTCGGTATGGCTGGGCGTTTTGGAGCTGTCTACAGGCAGATTGACCTTTGCCAACGCGGGTCACGAACCGCCTGCCCTCATGCGCAGAGACAGTGAGTTCAAGCTCTATCAATCCAAGCACGGTCTGGTGATCGGCGCATACAAGGGCATACGTTATCAGAACAACGAGGTTCAGCTCGAACAGGGCGACAAGCTGTTCCTGTATACGGACGGCGTTCCCGAGGCGACAGACAAGTATAATTGCATGTTCACGCTCGAGAATATGCTGATCGCGCTGAACATGAACAAGAACAAATCCCCGCAGAAGATCATCGAGGGAATAGAAAGGAGCGTTGCTGATTTTATCGGCGACGAACCGCCCTTTGACGATCTGACGGCGGTATGTATCGAATTGAAAAAAGGCGGTGAGGAAAATGTTGATCAAGGCAACGCATGAAAACCTGACAAAAGTGAATGAACTGGTCGAAGAATTTCTCGCGGATAAGATGATCTCCTTCAAAACCCGCTCCCAGATCGACCTCGCGGTCGAGGAGATCTATATCAACATCGCGAGCTATGCCTATCCGGAAAGTGAAGGAAACGCCGAGATTATTCTTTCAGAGAATAATGGAGAGTTTGTGATGACCTTCATCGACGAGGGCGTTCCTTATGATCCGCTTGCAAAGCCCGATCCGGATACCACCCTCAGCGCCTCGGAAAGACAGATCGGAGGACTTGGTATTTTTCTAGTAAAGAAAATTATGGACTCCGTTACCTATAAGTATACGGACGGCAAGAATATTCTCACAATCTCAAAGAAGCTCGCATAAAACCAACAGCACAAAGCCTCCGTATGGCACGGAGGCTTTTTTTGCGTGCGGTTAACTTACTTCTTCTTTTTGAAACAGCGGGTGTCAAAGCTCGGGTTAAAGGCGTAGAAATTCTTGCTGTCGAGCCTGTCGGTCAACAGCCGCAGGTTCTCGCCGAACCGCTGATAATGCACGACCTCGCGCGCTCTGAGGAAGCGGATCGGGTCGATCACGTCGGGGTCGTCGCAGAACCGCAGGATATTGTCATACGTTGTCCTCGCCTTTTGTTCAGCGGCAAGACTCTCGTGAAGGTCGGTGATCGGGTCGCCCTTTGAAGCGATCGAAAACGCGTCGAACGGCACTCCCGCCGCCGATACGGGATAGACACCCGTCGTGTGATCGACAAAGTAGGCGTCAAAGCCGGCTTTCTTGATATCCTCCTCGCTGAGATTCCGCGTGAGCTGATATACGATCGCGCCGATCATTTCGAGGTGGTTCAATTCCTCCGTTCCTACCGAAGACCCTCAATACAGAAAAACGAGCGATTTTAATGCGAATTCAGAATTAAAATGGCTTGAAATCCTAAAAACCTATCAATTATACTGCTAC
>CADBYC010000061.1 GCA_902798755.1 uncultured Ruminococcus sp.
GGAAATGCTTCAGTCAAAGCACTTCATAAATCCATTAAACGGGCTTCTACCTCAACCGTATTTTATCTCACCATTATCTCAACAGATACAGTATTACACATTAAATCTGAATAAGACGACGTCGCCGTCCTTCATCACATATTCCTTGCCCTCACTGCGCACCAGACCCTTTTCCTTTGCCGCCGCCATCGAACCGCACGCGATCAGGTCGTCATAGGCGATGACCTCCGCGCGGATAAAGCCGCGTTCAAAGTCAGAGTGGATCTTGCCCGCCGCCTGGGGCGCCTTCGTGCCGTTCTTGATGGTCCACGCGCGTACCTCGGGCTTGCCCGCCGTGAGGTAGGAGATCAGTCCCAAAAGGGTGTAGCACTCGGTGATCAGGCGGTCAAGACCGCTCTGCTCGAGTCCGAGATCGCTCAAAAACATTTCTTTTTCTTCCTTGTCAAGCTCCACGATCTCAGCTTCCATCTCCGCGCAGATGGGCAGTACGCCCGCGTTCTGCTCCGCGGCGATCTCGCGCACCCTCTTCAGGCGTTCGTTATTGTCGATACCGTTCGAGAAGTCGTCCTCGCTCATGTTCGCGGCAAAGATGACAGGCTTGTTGGTCAGCAGTGCGACCTCCGACAGCAGCGCCTTTTCGTCGTCGGTACATTCCACCGCTCTCGCGGGCTTGCCCTCGTTGAGCGTGTCCAGTACGCGCTTGAAGAAGTCGACCTGTACCTGAAATTTCTTGTCGCCCTTGACCATCTTCTGCGCCTTGTCGATCCTGCGCTGTACCATCTCGACGTCGCTGAGGATCAGCTCAAGATCAATAGTCTCGATATCTCTCGCGGGGTCGACAGAGCCTTCTACGTGAATGATATCGTCATTGTCAAAGCAGCGTACCACGTGCACGATCGCGTCGCACTCGCGGATATTACTGAGGAATTTGTTGCCCAGTCCCTCGCCCTTAGAGGCGCCCTTGACCAGACCCGCGATATCGACGAATTCGATGGTAGCGGGAGTGTACTTGTCGGGGTCATACATTTCCGCGAGCTTGTCCAGCCTTTTATCGGGCACGGCGACCACGCCGATATTCGGCTCAATGGTGCAGAAGGGGTAGTTCGCGGACTGCGCGCCCGCGTTGGTGATGGCGTTGAATAATGTGGACTTGCCGACGTTCGGCAGTCCGACGATTCCTAATTTCATATATCTTCATTCTCCTTTGCTGAGGATAACACATTATTAAATGTATTCTATCATTATATAGTGCAAAAGTCAATGAAACCGATATTGACAAACCGCGTGTAAAACAATAAAATTGTATCGGTGATAAAATGAAGAACTATCAGTATATTCTTTTTGATCTGGACGGTACGCTGGTCGCCAGCGCCGAGAGCGTGCGTGTCTCGATCGCCCACGCGATGGAAGCGCTGTCCCTGCCCTGTCCCGATCTTTCCGACTATTCCATGTACGTCGGACCTCCGCTCGAGGATACCTTTCGAGGCATGTGCGCCGTACCCGAGCCCTTGATCTTAGAGGCGATGGAGCTCTACCGCGACTACTTCGACGAGGTCGGTCAGCAGTACAGCGCCCTTTTCGACGGCGTGACCGATATGCTCGAATCCCTTCGCAAAAAGGGCAAAAGGCTCGCCATCTGTACCTCAAAGAACGAGCCCGTCGCCGAGAGGGTCGCACAGGTCATGGGGCTTGCGCCTTATTTCGACGCGATCTGCGGCTCTACCCTTGACGGTACCCGCCGCGCGAAGTCGGATATCATACCCTACGCCATCAAGCGGCTGGGCTGTACCGATGATTCCGAGGCCCTGATGATCGGTGATACGGATTTTGACGCGAGGGGAGCTCTTCTCGCGGGCGTAGATTTCCTCGGCGTGACCTACGGCTACGGCACGGTAGAGAGCATGCGGGTATGCGGCGCGGTCGGTTTTGCCGACAGCCCTAAAGTAATCGCTGACATGTTATAACGCCGCTTCGCATATACTGTAGCGGTGATGATATGTTCCGCTCGGTAAAGCTCAAAAATATCAAGATCACGGTCGTGTGCGTCCTCGGCGTGTTGCTGCTCTTGGCGGCATGCTTTCCGGTGCTGCGCTCGGCAGCCCCGGATACCGTGATGATCGGCGATAAGCCTTATCCCTTACAGGCAGAGGACAGCTCCGACATCGAAGCCTTCCTTACTGCCTGCGGCTATGAGTCGCCCGAATACCTTTTCGAAAACGAGATCACCGTTCCCAAGCACTGGAACGATGTTTATACAAGCTACAACGAGTTACAGCGGCAGCAGGGCTTTGACCTTACGCCGTACAAGGGCAAGCCGGCAAAAGAGTACGTCTATTTTGTCGACGATACGCTCAACGCCGTCGTACTGTTGAGCGACGGCAGGATCATCGCCGCCCACGTCAGCGAATGTGACGGCAGTGAAATGAGAATTCTGAATTGATCGGTGAATGATATGAAAGAACGACTGGACAAGTTCATCTCCTCCCAAACGGCTCTCAGCCGCAAGGAAGCGCAAAAGGCGATCCGTGACAAGCGCGTGACCGTCAACGGCGAGCTGAGCCGCTCTGTCGATATCAAGATCGATACAGAAGAGGAAGCCGTCGCGCTGGACGGCAAAGCCCTGACCTATCAGACCCACGTTTATTATATGATGAACAAGCCCTCAGGCGTCGTCTCCGCGACCGAAGACAGGGTCGAAAGGACCGTGCTCGACCTTCTCCCGCCCGAGCTCAGGCGCAAAGGACTCTTCCCCGCGGGCAGACTCGACAAGGATACGACGGGTATGCTGATCCTGACCGATGACGGCAGCTACGCCCACAGAATGTTATCCCCGAAGATGCACGTCAAAAAGTGCTATATCGCCACCCTCGACCGCACGCCTGACGACAGTATATCCGTCCGTTTTGAAGAGGGGATCGTCCTCAAGGACGGCACAGTATGCAAAAGCGGACAAGCCTCTCTCCTTGACGGCACACGCGTCGCCGTCGAGATCAGCGAGGGCAAGTACCATCAGGTCAAGCGTATGTTTGCCGCGCTGGGCTATCATGTCGAGGCGCTCGAGCGCGTACGGATCGGCGCGCTGTCGCTCGACGGCGATTTATCCCCCGGAAAGGTCCGCGAAATGACAAAAGACGAGGCTGATCTGGTATTTTCGGACAAGTCTGTGTAAAAAATTTTGAAAAAAATGCGGATCATAGGTTGATTTTTTGCGCGAGGTTAGGGCAAAATCCTGCGTCGATACTAACAAAACACACAAAAAATAGGGGTATTTGGCTTATACATCGGCTTTTTCCTTGTCAAAAACGCACAATTATAGGGCACCTTTTTTTGACTTATCGGAATAATGACTAAATATTCGGCGAAATCTTTAGTAAAAAAACAAGTGGAAGTGTACAAGAAAGTGTGATATATTATACCTGTACACTTATCATAAGTGCGTAAAGCGTGTTCTTGTTAGTTTTTGCTGCACTTCTTTAGGCGTGCAGATTTGGATAATATGGAGGTTTTTTAATGGCTAATGTATCACTGAGACATGTTTACAAGATTTATGACGGCGGCGTTACCGCTGTTACCGATTTCAACCTTGAGATCGCTGACAAGGAATTCATCATCCTCGTAGGTCCTTCCGGTTGCGGTAAGTCCACCACCCTGCGTATGGTAGCGGGTCTTGAGGATATCTCCAAGGGCGAGCTGTGGATCGGCGACAAGCTCTGCAACGACGTAGCTCCCAAGGACAGAGATATCGCGATGGTATTCCAGAACTACGCTCTGTATCCCCATATGACCGTTTACGATAACATGGCGTTCGGTCTGAAGCTCCGCAAGATGCCCAAGGAAGAGATCAAGCGCCGCGTTGGCGAGGCTGCCCGTATCCTCGGTATCGAGCAGTACCTTGACAGAAAGCCGAAGGCTCTCTCCGGCGGTCAGAGACAGCGTGTCGCGCTGGGTCGTGCGATCGTCCGTGATCCTAAGGTATTCCTTCTCGACGAGCCG
>CADBYC010000062.1 GCA_902798755.1 uncultured Ruminococcus sp.
GGTGACAATGACGGTACCGTAGTTCTGCACCTTGGTGCCTGCCGCAACGAGCGCCTTGTACATTGCACGGGATAGCTTTTTATCGTAGCCGATCGCTTCGCCTGTAGACTTCATTTCGGGAGAGAGATAAGCGTCAAGGCCTTTGATCTTCTGGAAGGAGAATACCGGGACTTTGACATAGTAGCGCTTCTTCTCCTCGGGATAGAGCTGGAAGATTCCCTGCTCTTTCAGGCTCTTGCCTAAGATGACCTCAGTCGCGATATCCGCGAGGGAGTAGCCCGTGGACTTAGAGAGGAACGGAACGGTTCTCGATGATCTCGGGTTGACCTCGATGATATATACATCGTCGTTTTCGTCAACGATGAACTGGATATTGTACAGGCCGATAATGCCGATGGCTTTACCGAGCTTTTTCGCGTACTGTAAGATAATTCCCTTCACCTTGTCGGAGATGGAGAAGGACGGATAAACACTAATACTGTCGCCGGAGTGCACGCCCGTTCTCTCTACCAGCTCCATGATACCGGGCACGAATACGTCTACGCCGTCGCAGATCGCGTCGACCTCGACCTCTTTACCCATGATGTATTTATCTACAAGTACAGGCTTGTCCTCGTCGATCTCAACAGCGGTCTTCAGATAATGTCTGAGGTCTTCTTCCTTAGAAACGATCTGCATCGCGCGACCGCCGAGGACAAAGGACGGACGAACGAGCACGGGATAGCCGATCTCTGCGGCTGCCGCTACGCCCTCTTCGATAGAGGTAACGGCCTTGCCCGCGGGCTGCGGGATTCCAAGTTCCTTGATGATCGCGTTGAAGCTGTCGCGGTTCTCGGCTCTTTCGATCGCGGCACAGTCTGTACCGATGATCTTCACGCCTCTGTCCATCAGCGGCTGAGCGAGGTTGATCGCAGTCTGCCCGCCCAGAGAAGCGATAACGCCCTCGGGCTGTTCAAAGTCAATGATCGCCATGACGTCCTCGGGAGTGAGGGGTTCGAAATAGAGCTTGTCGGCTGTCGTGTAGTCGGTGGAAACGGTCTCGGGGTTGTTATTGATGATGATCGCTTCATATCCTGCGCGGCGGATCGTCTGTACCGCGTGAACAGTACTGTAGTCGAACTCAACGCCCTGACCGATACGGATGGGACCCGCGCCGAGCACGATGATCTTTTTCTGATCAGTTCGTATACTCTCGTTCTCCTCCTCGTAAGTAGAGTAAAAGTACGGCACATAGCTCTTGAACTCAGAGGCGCAGGTGTCGATCATTTTGAATATCGGAAAAATCCCTTTTTCTTTTCGGGTATGATAGATCGTCAATTCATCGGTGCTCCACAAGCGCGCGATCGCCTTGTCGGAGAAGCCCATCCGCTTTGCGTGATACAACACGGCTATATCATTAATATGAGCGCTCAACTCGCGTTCCATGTCAGTAATATTTTTGAGCTTGCGGAGAAAGAAGCGGTCGATCTCGGTCTGTTCAAAAATCGTGTCTATGTCTATATTTTGCCTGAGCAACTCGGCGATCGCAAAGATACGGTCGTCGGTGCCCTGTCGAATATAGCAGAGCAGTTCATCTGTCGCCATACTATCGAATTTTTCGAGGTAGAGGTGATCAACCCCTGTTTCCAGTGAGCGGATACCTTTGAGCAGGCTTTCTTCCAACGTCCTGCCGACGCCCATGATCTCGCCTGTCGCCTTCATCTGGGTGCCGAGGGTGTTGGGAGCGGAGGCGAATTTGTCGAACGGAAAGCGCGGCAGCTTCGTCACGACATAGTCGAGCGCAGGCTCGAATGACGCGGGCGTATTGGCAAGCGGAATCTCCTCGAGCCGCAGTCCGACGCCGATCTTCGCGCTGACGCGGGCGATCGGATAGCCTGAGGCTTTAGACGCGAGCGCCGAGGAACGCGACACACGAGGGTTGACCTCGATCACGTAATATTGAAAGGACTGCGGATCAAGCGCGAACTGGACGTTACAACCGCCCTCGATCTTCAAGGTGCGGATAATTTTCAACGCGCTGTCACGCAGCATATGGTATTCCTTGTTAGTCAAAGTCTGGGACGGACAGACAACGATGCTGTCGCCGGTATGCACGCCGACCGGGTCGAGGTTTTCCATATTGCAGACGGTGATCGCGGTATCGTTCGCGTCACGGATGACCTCATACTCGATCTCTTTATATCCCTTGACGGACTTTTCGATCAACACCTGATGAACGGGACTGAGGGCAAACGCCTGTCTGCCAATCTCCAATAATTCAGCTTCGGTGTCCGCAAAACCGCCGCCTGTACCGCCGAGGGTGAAAGCGGGACGGAGCACAACGGGATATCCGACCGCCGCGGCCGCTTCTTTTGCTTCTTCCAAGTTATAGGTGATCTGTGACGGGATGACGGGCTCGCCGATACTCTCACACATCTCCTTGAACAGTTCTCTGTCCTCGGCGCGCTCGATGCTCTTTGAGGATGTGCCGAGCAGCTCGACCTGACATTCTTTCAATACGCCTTTGCGTTCCAGTTCCATCGCGAGATTCAGACCCGTCTGACCGCCGATGCCGGGCAGGATCGCGTCGGGGCGCTCCTTGCGGATGATCTTCGCGATATATTCAAGGGTCAGCGGCTCCATATAGACCTTGTCCGCGATCATGGTATCCGTCATGATGGTCGCGGGATTACTGTTGCACAGGATGACCTCGTAGCCCTCTTCTCTGAGCGCCAAGCAAGCCTGTGTGCCGGCGTAGTCGAACTCCGCCGCCTGACCGATGACGATCGGACCCGAGCCGATGACCATGATCCTTTTGATATCCGTTCTCTTAGGCATTGTCCTTCGCCTCCTTCATCCAATCGATAAACCGGTCAAACAGATAGGAGCTGTCCTGCGGCCCCGGAGCGGATTCGGGATGATACTGCACGCCGAAGACGGCGTTTTTCGCGCACTCGACGCCTTCGACCGTGTTGTCCAGAAGATTGATATGCGTCGCGGTGAGCGGCGTTTTTTTCAGACTCTCGGCATCTACTGCGTAGGAGTGGTTCTGTGAGGTGATCTCGATCTTATTTGTCAGCAGATTTTTAACAGGATGATTGCCGCCGCGATGACCGAATTTCAGCTTGTAGGTTTTCGCACCGTAGGCGAGGGACAGGATCTGATGACCCAGACAGATACCGAAGATCGGAACAGTGCCGATCAGCTCCTTCACGGCATCAATCACCTCGGGAACATCCTCGGGATCGCCGGGGCCGTTGGATAAGAAAACGCCGTCGGGATCAAGCGAAAGGATATCACGCGCGTGTGCGTTCCACGGAACGACCATCACATCACAGCCTCTTTGGGTGAGTGAGCGCACGATGTTCATTTTCATACCGCAGTCGATGGCGACAACATGATACAAATGCTCGGCTGAATCGTATCTTTGGAATCGGTTTCTGCTGACGCGGCTGACCGTGTCATGCGGGAGTGAGGCTTCTTTTATCGCTTTTTCTGCAACCTCTGTCGGAGTATCTGCAGAGGTGATCAGCGCCTTACACGAGCCGTGATCACGGATATGTCGGATCAGCCGTCTGGTATCGACTTCGCTGATGCCGACGATATCGTAACGCTTCATCGCATCTTCTAAGGGCTCCTTACCGCGAAAGTTGGACGGTTCACCGTTATATTCGCGCACGATCAGCGCGCCGATGGTCGGCGTTTCGCATTCATAATCGTCGTCCGCCATGCCGTAGTTGCCTATGAGCGGATACGCCATGACGACGCCCTGATCGGTATATGATGGGTCGGACAGGATCTCCTGATAGCCGACAGGCGAGGTGTTGAACACGATCTCAACGATCCTGTCGTCCGTACAGCCAAAGCCCTTTCCGTAAAACACGGCGCCGTTTTCTAAGATTAATTTACGATCAAAATTTGATCTGTCATTCATTTTATTCATCCCTTTTGCTGTTCGCTGATTTTGGTTTCAAAGCGATTCTTTGCGGTTTTGTCGGGAATCGCGGTAGCCGCTGTCCGTTCCCGTCAGCAGCCTGACATTTTCAACGCTGAGGTAACCGAGCGAGGTCACGCCGATCTCTTTTGCAATCGCAGCGGTGCTCATGCGATTGGCGATCAGCACATCGGTAGAGTCGATATCGGTGCCGTAGTAGCACGGAGCGACAAAGGGCGGCGCGCTGACGCGCATATGGATTTCCTTGACCCCTGCCTGCCATAACAACTCGGCGATGCGGCGGCAGGTCGTACCGCGCACGATCGAATCATCGATCAGCACGACGCGCTTATCTTTGACGATCTCACGGATCGGGTTGAGCTTGATCCCCACGCCCGCTTCACGCGAGCCCTGTCCCGGGGTGATGAAGGTACGGGCGATATATTTGTTCTTGGTAAAGCCGATGGCGTATGGTATACCCGATTCATACGAGTACCCGATCGCCGCCTCCAAGCCCGAATCCGGAACGCCGATGACGATATCCGCGTCGACAGGGTGTTCCTTCGCGAGAAATCTGCCTGCTCTCCTGCGGCACAGACTGACGGAAGCGCCGTCGATCACCGAGTCGGGACGCGCAAAATAGATGTATTCAAATACGCAGAAGTGTTTCGGCTCTTTATCGCAGTGCGCCGTGTCAAATCGCAGACCGTTTTTATCGACGAT
>CADBYC010000063.1 GCA_902798755.1 uncultured Ruminococcus sp.
GGGTTTATCGACGTCGTTGCCCTTGTTGACCGAGGTATAGTAGGCGAGGAGCTGCATGGGCACCGTCGCGACCATCGGCATCAAGGTCTCGTTGATCTTCGGAATACGGATCATGTAATCGACCGCGTCCGCGTCGATATCCGCGCGCTCGTCACAAATCACGATCGTCATCGCGCCGCGTGCCTTGACCTCTTTGATATTGCTGACGGTTTTTTCGAGCAGGGTGTTCTGGGTCGCGACAGCGATCACGGGCATACCCTCCGTGATCAGCGAGATCGTGCCGTGCTTGAGCTCACCCGCGGCGTAGCTTTCGGAATGGATATAGCTGATTTCCTTGAGCTTTAAGGAGCCCTCCATCGAGAGAGCATAGTCAAGCCCCCTGCCGATATACAAGAGGCTGTCGGCGGTGATCAGCTTGGTGGAAACATACTGGCACATATCCACGACGCTGTTGATCGTTTTCTCAATGACGTCGGGCATTTTAAGAAGCGCGGCGGTCAGTCTGCGACATTCCTTCTCTTCAAGCTTGCCCTTGGCGAGAGCCGTTTCAAAGGCGAAAAGATACATGACCGCAAGCTGAACCATATACGCCTTGGTGGAGGCGACGGCGATCTCGGGACCCGCATGGGTGTAGATGACCATGTCTGCTTCTCTGGCGATGGAGCTGCCTTTGACGTTGACGATCGCGAGCGTCTTTGCGCCGCGTGACTTGGCAAGGCTCAGCACCGCCTTGCTGTCGGCGGTCTCGCCGCTCTGGCTGATAATGATGATCAAATCGTCGTGCGTCAACAGCGGATCGCGATAGCGGAACTCAGAGGCGATATCGACCGTCACGGAGACGCGCGCGAGCTTCTCGATGACATATTTGCCGACCATACCCGCGTGCATGGCGGTACCGCAGGCAACGATGAAGATGTTTTTCAGATTTCTCAGCGTTCCGAAAATGATACCGCACTCGGATAGGTTCGGCAGACCGTCCTCGATGCGCGGCGTGATCGTCGTTTTGACAGCCGTGGGCTGCTCGTGGATCTCCTTGAGCATATAGTGCGGATAACCGCCCTTCTCGGCGCTGTCCTCGTCCCAGTCGGCAAAGAGCAATTCCTTTTTGAGTAGTCTGCCGTGCAGGGAGCGAAACTCGGCGCTGCCGTCTTTCAAAATGGCGATCTCGCCCTGTTCAAGCAGATAGTAGTTCTTGGTATATTTGATGATGGCGGGCACGTCGGAGGCGATAAACACCTCACCCTGACCCTGACCGACGATCAGCGGGCTTTCGCACCGCACCGCGTAAACGGTCTCGGGACGGTCGGCGAAGATGATCCCCAGCGCAAAGGAACCGCGCAGCTCATGGAGCGTCTTGCGGATACAGCGGATAGGGTCGCCGTCATAGTAGAAGTCGAGCAGCTGCGCCACGACCTCGGTATCGGTATCGGAGAGGAACTCGTTGCGGTCGTTCTCGATCAGGAATTGCTTGAGCTGTTTGTAATTCTCGATGATACCGTTGTGGACGATGGTGACCCTGCGTCCCGAATGTGGGTGAGAGTTGACGTCGCTCGGCTCGCCGTGGGTCGCCCAGCGGGTATGACCGATGCCCGCGTGACCCTGCGGCTTGCCCTCCTTCTCCATCTTCTGAGTCAGATCAGCCAGTCTGCCCTTGGTTTTGGCGACCTCGATCCTGCCGTTTTCAAACACGGCGATGCCTGCGGAATCATATCCGCGATATTCCAGTTTTGTCAGAGCCGATACCAGCACGTCTGTACAGTCGCGCGGTCCGACATAGCCTACTATTCCGCACATAAGCGTTCTCCTTTACAAATAAAATGTCAATCAAATCTTCATCTGTCCGAAAAAGACAAAGACGCATTCCCTGTTAAGAAAATACGTCATTTACAGATATTTGTCAATGATCAATTGAGCTGCAAGCCGTTTGGTGATACCTGAGTCCATGGCAGACTTCTCGATATATTTATGCGCGTCGGCTTCACTCAATCCCTCCTGATCGATCAACAACCACTTCGCCTTGTTGACGATGCGGATCTCGTCGAGCTTGCTCTCGGTATTGCCGACTTTCTTCTCAAGGGAACGCAGGCGTTCTCTGGCACATACCATCAGGGACACCGCCTGAGAGACCAGTGTTTTGGATGTCGGCTTATGGAGCACGAAAACGCCGTGGACAGATACCTTCGCGTAGATCTCGTCATAGGTATCATTCGCCGCAAAGATCGCGGCGATAGTGCCGTTGTTGCGGCTGATGTCGATACACAGACGAGAGCCGAACTCATCTCTCAGGGGCGCGTTGACGATCACAAAATCGTATTGGTTTTCAAGCAGCTTACAGCGTGCGTCCGACGCGTTGCGAGAGCAGTCCTGCTGAAATTGATCGCCCTGCAGGAGAGTGCTGACGTCTCTGCTGAATCTGTCGTCTGAGGACACGATCAGCATTCTGTACCGATGCTCTGTCAATTCCAAAGTGCGCTCTCCTTTCTTTTGTCATTAGTGTGAAGTTCCGCTATTCGGCACAGTAAATCCTTGTAATTGCCGAGGGAATGAACTGCTGTACAAGGGGTGAATTGGTCGCTTCGATACGCGCCTTTTCCAAGCTGTCGGGCAGCTTTTGCGGCTCTGCCGTATCGGCGCTTGCACATTTCGTAACGCTTTCATCTGTGGCCTGCGGCAACGCCCTGTTGTTTTCGATACCGTCCATGATCGCGTAGATCATCAGCGCGTATGCCAGATACGGATTCGCCTCGGGGTCGGGTGAACGCAGCTGGGCACAGCGATTCCCGTTTTCGGTGTAACGTGCGAAGATAAGCTGCGAGCGGTTCGTCTGTGACCATGTGATATACTTCGGCGCTTTGTGCTTGCCAAAGCGCTCAAAGGACTCTGCCTTCGGGTTGAGGAATACCGTCATACCCGCGATGTTATGCAGGATACCTGCGATCGAGGCGTCGGTCACATCCTCACCCGTCTTTGCTTTAGTAGATACAGAGATATGCAGCGCCGAGCCTGTCTTATCCTTGATCGGCTTGGGTGAGAAGTCCGCGTACAAGCCGTTGCGTGCCGCTATGGTGCGCACGACGCTCAAGAAGGTCACGGTATTATCCGCCGCGGTAATCGGATCAGCATAGCGGAAGTCGATCTCGTTCTGTCCCGGTCCTGCTTCATGGTGAGAGCTCTCGGGGTCGATCCCCATCTGCTCGAGCGTCAGGCAGATTTCACGGCGCACATTCTCGCCCTTATCGAGAGGCGCGATATCCATATAGCTTGCGCTGTCATAGGGAACGCCGGTGTTCTCGCCGTCGGCGTCCATCTTGAACAGATAGAACTGTAACTCGGATTTAAAATGGAAGCGATATCCCTTTGACTGAGCATATTTGACCGCGCTCTTCAGCAGGGCGCGGGTATCGGTCTCCACAGGGGTGCCGTCCTCATAGGTCAGCGTGCAGAACATCCTGACGACCTTACCGTGCTCCGGCCGCCACGGCAGTACCGTGATCGTATCCGTCTCGGGATGAAGCCAGATATCCTTGCCGTAATCACCGCCGAAGCCGTTGATGTAGGAAGCGTCGATCCCGATCCCTTTCTCAAACGCTCTGGGCAGTTCGCTGCGCTGGATAGAGATATTCTTTTGAACACCGTAAATATCGCAGAAGGAAAGACGGATGAACTTGACGTCCTCTTCTTCGATCTGCTTCATCAGCTCTTGTTCTGTATGATTCATATTATCGCACTCCTTGTTTTAGAGATACTGACAAAATAAAAAAGGCGACACTTAGGACGTAGAATCCTAAATGAACGCCATTGTTCATAACATA
>CADBYC010000064.1 GCA_902798755.1 uncultured Ruminococcus sp.
CTCCTTTGTATGCGGTAATCCCTGTTACCTTATTTCTTGTATTTTAAGTATACAGGTAAATCCACGTCTTGCAAAGTGGGGTCACTACATATTATCTAAACCTTGATAAAGGTTTTTATTAAGGATTAGTATAAACAGTCAGCAACACTATGGGGCTATCGACATTCATGCGACAGCCCCTTTTATCCATAGGAGACCCCATGCAACAGGAATTATATTATAAAGAAGCCCTGAAGCTCGGACAAAAGGAAGTCCGCGCAAGGCTTGCGAAAAACGAAGAGCCCTATCTTCCCGCGCTCGACGATATTATCCCTCCCGAAAAGGCGCTCACAGGCGTACCCCTCGGCGTCATGCAGATCCCCGTATGGTTCATCGTCGGCACCAAGACCTCAGGCAGGCTCAACGCCTTCGCGGCAAACTTTTTGCCGATCATCGACGAGGGCACGGAGTTTGCGGACAAGTGGGAGGCCCTCTATCGCTCGCATATCAGCGAGGGTATCCGCGAGCCGATCAAGGTCTATGAATACCTCAACCGCTATTATGTCGAAGAGGGCAACAAGCGCGTCAGCGTACTCAAATACTGCGGCGCCTACAGCGTTCCCGCCAATGTGACCCGCATCATGCCCGAGCGCGACGGCAGCGAAGAAGTGCAGCTCTATTACGAGTATCTTGATTTCAACCGCTACAGCAAGATCAACTTCATTGAGATCACGAAGCGCGGCGGCTACCGAGACCTGCTCCGCGCGATGGGCAAACGGCTCGACGAGTACTGGACGATCGACGAACAGCGGCGCTTCTCGGGCGCGTACTATTATTTTGAAAAAGCATATGTCGAGAACGGCGGCGATAAGCTCAAGATCACCGTCGGCGACGCCATGCTCACCTATATCCGGATCTACGGCTATACCGAACTCGAGAATGCGGGCGAAGCGGAGATCCGCATCAACCTCAGAAGGATCTGGGAAGAGATCGCCCTGAACGAAAAGGACGACATGATCGAGTTGAAGACCGCTCCGTCCGAGGAAAAGAAGCAGTCGGTTTTGTCAAAGGTCCTGCCGATCTCCAGACCCGCCAAGCTGAAAGCCGCGTTCATCTATGATATCGCTCCCGAAAAGTCAGGCTGGGTCAGCGACCACGAAATGGGCAGAAAGCACGCCCAAACCGTCCTCGGCGACAAGGTCGATACCTCTGTCTACCTCTGTGAAAAGCAGAGCGTCGCCGAAACGCTGGAAAAGGCGATCGCCGACGGCAACACCCTGATCTTTACGATCTCTCCCCGCATGCTCGACGATTCTCTGCGAGCGGCGGTCAAATATCCCGACGTCATCGTCATGAACTGCTCGCTCAATACCTCTCACCGCTACGTCCGCACCTACTACACCCGCATGTATGAGGTCAAGTTCATTCTCGGCGTTCTCGCGGGTTCTCTGACCCAAAGCGGCAGACTCGGCTACGTCTGCGATTATCCGATCTACGGTCAGATCGCGGGCATCAACGCCTTCGCCCTCGGCGCGCAGATGGCGAACCCCCGCGCCAAGGTTTTCCTCGAGTGGTCGTCCGTCAAGGGCGCTAAGGAAGCCGCCCTCTCGCTGAACCGTCAGCATATCCATATCATCTCCTCACAGGACACCGCCCGCTATACCCAGGACGACCGCCACAGCTTCGGTCTCTCGCACATCGGTCACGACAAGACCGACCTGCTCGCTGTTCCTGTCTGGAAGTGGGGCGTGTATTACGAGAAGATCCTCCGCTCCACGCTCGACAAAACCATCAAGAGTGAATATATCAACACAGCTCGCGCGCTGAATTATTACTGGGGCATGTCCGCGGGCGTCGTCGACGTCGAATACGCTCCCGCTCTTCCGCTCGCATCCCGTCGCTATGCCGATTTCTTCCGCAGCAGCCTGATCAGCGGCGTCGGCAAGCCGTTCCTTACCCCGTTCTATACCCAAAGCGGCGAGATCATCGGCTCCCGACAGAGTGAGCTGACCCTCGAGCAGATCATCAGCATGGATTATCTCGTCGATAACGTGGTCGGCTCGATCCCGACCTACGACGAGCTCAGTCCCGTCGGACAGGAGACCGTCGATATGGTCGGTATCCGACAGGCGAAAATGAAAGCGAAAGAAGGAAATTGAGTATGAAGATATTGGCGGTGTCCGACGTCCCCTCCGACCGCTATTATGAATACTACAGGCCCGGTAAGCTCGACGAGTTCGACCTCATCCTCTCCTGCGGCGATCTCAGACCCGAGTATCTCGAGTTCCTGGTCACCATGGCGCGCTGTCCTCTGATCTACGTCCACGGCAATCACGACGACAGCTACGGACGCGAGCCGCAGGGCTGTATCTGCGCCGACGATACCATCGTCGAGTGCGGCGGTCTGCGTATCCTCGGGCTCGGCGGCTCCAACCGCTACCGCGAGGGTGCGTACATGTATACCGAAAAGCAGATGCAGAGCCGTATCCGCAAGCTGTGGCTGCCGCTCAAAAAGCATCACGGCTTCGATATCCTGCTGACCCACGCTCCCGCCTTCGGGCTCAACGATTTTCAGACGATCCCCCACAGGGGCTTTGAGTGCTTTCATACCCTGATGGATAAGTACGAGCCGTCTTATTTTATCCACGGCCATATCCACCGCAATTACGATTTCCGTATTCCTCAAAGGGATCATCACGGCAAGACTACCGTCATCAATGCCTTTGAATACGCCGTCATCGACACAGAGGAGGACAAGTCATGAACCAAATGGTCAAAAGGATCATCATGAGCGTTTTGGGCGTCGCCATCTGCGGTATCAGCGTCGGCATGTTCAAATTCGCCGCCCTCGGTATCGACCCCTTCCAGTCCCTCATGAGCGGTCTGGACGCGATCATTCCGATCCGCTTCGGCACGCTCTACGTCATCGTCAACGCCGTTCTTCTGCTGTTCGCGCTGATCTTTGACCGCAAGAAGATCGGTATCGCCACCTTCATCAACCTCTTTCTCCTCGGCTACATCGTCGAATTCTCCCAGGGTGTCTGCGAGCGGCTCATGCCCGACGCCCCTATTTGGTTGCGCGTCGTGATCCTGCTTGTCGCCATCGTGATCCTCTGCCTTTCGTCGGCGCTGTATTTCACGGCTGATCTCGGTGTTTCCACCTACGACGCGGTCGCCCTCGTCTGGTCACAGCGCCAAAGCAAGATCAAATTCGCCTATTGCCGCGTTATCTGTGACCTTGTCTGCGTTGCGCTCGGCGTGATCCTCCTGCTGATCGCGGGCAAGGATTTCTCAGAGATCTTCGGCTCGGTCGGTATCGGCACGATCATCACCGCCTTCTTCATGGGCCCGTTGATTACCTTCTTCAACGTTCACGTCGCTCAGCCGATGCTCGGCAAGCCCAAAGAGAAGCAGAGTGGCAAAGAGCAGAAAAAATAACATATATGATAAAAATAGGAAACAAAGCTCTGCCGATATCATGTCGGTGGAGCTTTGCGCATTCGGATCGCGCTGACGCTTGATCCTCGGCACGCTCGCCTTCGAATCCACCCACTCCCACTTTTGAATAAGAAAAAAAGACGATATCATTTGATATCGTCTTCATTCGTATGGTGGGAGAGGGTTGCCATTGATATGTCAGTAAAACACACCCCGTCTTCGGAGCGACACCGCCTGTCAAAAGTCGCGCCTACGCTCTCGCTAAAAATGCCATGCTATGGCATTTTTACCTTCGGATCGCGCTGACGCTTGATCTCGGCACGCTCGCCTTCGAATCCACCCACTCCCACTTTTGAATAAG
>CADBYC010000065.1 GCA_902798755.1 uncultured Ruminococcus sp.
ATAATAACCGTATAAATCCGGTTATTATACAGATTTATATGCCCGCCCAGTTTGTCGCGTTGCGACAACGGGCGATGGCTGATTATACCACAACTCCTTCAGAGTTATGGTATAATGACCATATAAATGAGGTGATCGTATGGAGTTCAAGCATATCGAATACTTTGTAGAAACAGCGAAACACAAAAGTATTTCCAAAGCTGCCGAAAACCTGTTTATCTCTCAGCAAGCGCTCAGCCGTTGTATGAAAAATCTGGAAGCGGAGCTTTCCTGCAATCTGTTTGAGCGTACAGTGAAGGGTAGTGTGCTGACGGAGGAAGGCAAATTGCTGTACCACAAATTCAGTCCCATTGTAGAGCGATTCCGCCATACTGAGAACGAGGTCTTTGCTGCGTTATCCAACCGTCCGCAGACGCTCAGCTTTGCCTGTGCTCCGTTTATCTTTCGTATTCTGGATACCGAGCTTCTGTTTGAATTCGAAGAACTGTATCCCAACATTACGCTGAATCGTATGGAAATGCCGGATATGGACATTGATGATTATGTCAAAGAGGATTCTAAACACTTTGCGTTGCTGGCGCTTCCCGAAAACCGTCACGGTATGCGATTCAAGCACCTGCCCGTGCTCACTGTTCCGCTATGCTTATATGTTCACAAAGACGATCCTTTAGCACAGTATGAAAAAGTCAACTTTGCGCAGCTGCACCGCAAAAACCTGCTGATGGTCGAGAAGAAATCACACTATCATCATATGATCGGGGACTTCAGCAGCAGATACGGTGTAACGCTGAAAAAATCGTTTGAGTCATCCGATGTGATGCAGATCTATGATTTGGTCAACCGAGGAAAAGGTGTGTTTATCTCACCTGAGAACAGCGGTGCAAAAATGCTGTTCCAAAACATTCGCGTGATTCCCTTTGATGACGAAACGTTGACCTATTCGATCGCCTTCATCTTCAAGGATTATGACAGATTGAGTCCTACTGTGAAGAAGTTTATGCAGCATATCATAGATAACACAAAAGCGTGAGGTAACTGCCTCACGCTTTGTTATATATGGACCGTAATCAGAACTTACCGTTTTCGTTTGCCCAGGTCTCTTTATCGGCGATCGTCTCCATAACGTCCCAGTGCTCGGCGATCTTGCCGTTCTCGACGCGGAACAGATCATAGTAAGAGGTAGGTGCGCCGCCGAAGGTGCCTTCGGAAACTGCCAGACCGTAGTTACCGTCAGCCAGAACCATGTAGGTCTTGTTGTAGTTCATCTGAATACCCTGCTCAGCGAGAACCGCAAGCGCCTTGCCGAGACCAGACAGACCGTCTGCGATACCGGTGTTGTGCTGGATATAGTTGTCACCGTCAAAGTAAGAGGTGATGTTGTCGGGATTCTCACCGCGAAGAATGTCGCCTACGAAAGCAGAAACCACCTTGCGGGTCACTTCCTTGTCCACATCCTTCTTCTCCATAGTGCCGTCGATCTGCGTGTGACGGGAGGGATTCGGTTCTGCCTTGTCAGCCAGGTTGTCCCAATGTTCAGCGATCTTGCCGTCCTCGTCAAAGCGGAAGATATCAAAGGCGACCTGCTCGCCTGCACCCGCGAAGTTATAAACAGTCTGCAGGAATACCTTATCGCCGTCCTCGAAAGCGCGGATGTTGTTGACGGTGGTTTTTACGGGAGCAGCTCCAAGTGCCTGAACCGCACCGACAAATGCGTCTCTTCCGGTACCGAATGCGAGATTGTGCTGAATATAACCCTCAGCGAGTAAAGAAGCAGCTTTCTCTGTATCGGTGGTTGCGAATGTGTTGATCAATGCCAAAGCCTTTTCGATGTTAGTCATAGTGATTTCCTCCTGATTTAAGTTTTATAAATTCAGCTTTTCTCTTGCTGTGACTACAGTATAGCTGACGTTGATCCTTTTGAAAATGGCCGAAAACTTGTGTTGGATACAACTTCATGTTGTTACTTGTTAAACGAAAGTATCACAAAAGATACCGAGTATCATAAAAAATCGTACTTGTCAGATCAGATAATAGGTCGTATAATTAAAGCGGTTCAAAAAAGTGACAAGCGAGATGATAAGTATGGATCAACAAACGACCTTAGAAGAACGCTTCGGAAAATGCCCTTTCGCAACAGCGCAAAGCCTGATCTCAGGCAAATGGGCGATCTTGATTTTGCTCTATTTGCAGAACGGACCGCTACGCTTCAACGAGCTATTGAGGAAGATGCCGAAGATGACCCACGCAACGCTGTCTGTTCAGCTCAAGAACTTAGAAGAAAACGGGCTGATACAGCGTGTGCAGTATGAGGCGATCCCGCCAAAGGTAGAATACTCCCTGACGGATATCGGCAAAAAGTTTCAGCCTGTCGTATCCGCTCTGGAGACTTGGGGCGAGGAATACATCGACTATATGAAAACGAGGTGAGACCATGCACTACACAGGAATCATCTACCGTCCGCCGTTTGAAGCGGATTCTCTGCTGTTGCAGGTCACGGTCGGATGCAGTCATAACAAATGCAGTTTTTGCTATATGTATCATGACCGCCCCTTTTCTGTTTGCCCGATGGAACAGGTAGCGGAGGATATAGAAGAAGCATCGCGCACGACGCCGAACGTCAAGCGTGTGTTTTTAGAGCACGGCGACGCGTTTGTTCTGAATGCGGAACGGCTGGAAAAGATCGCCGACCTGATACATGAGAAGCTCCCAAAGGTCGAGACTATCTCAATGTACGCTTCTATCCTCAACATCCGCAACAAGACAGATGAAGAGTTGCTAAGGCTCAAAGAATGCGGTATCAACGAACTGGATACCGGCGTTGAGAGTGGCTTTGACACAGCGCTTACGATGATGAACAAAGGATATACTAATGAAGAAAGCGTGACACAACTGCTCCGGCTGAAAAAGGCAGGAATGGATTTCAGCCTGAACGTGATCCTCGGCTGTGCCGGGGCTGATCTTTGGAAGGAGAACGCCAAAGCAACAGCGGATATGCTGAACAGTGTACAACCGCATTTGCTGTTCATCGGAACGCTCCATGCCGATAAAGGCTGTCAGCTGTATTACGATATGCAAAACGGCATATTCAAAGAATGCACCTACGGTCAGCTTCTCGATGAACAGGAATTGCTGATCAGAAAGCTGGAACTGAATGACACAGTCTACTTCGGCTCTCATCCGTCAAACGTCGTGCCGATGGAGGGATATCTGCCGCTGCATAAAGAAGAAATGCTTGACGTCATCCAAAAGACGCGCGAGCGATTGCATACCCGTTTGAACACCTATCCGTTACGCGCCGGAGAAGGTTCCATATTAGATAGAAAATAATTTAGGAGGAATCAACTATGTCAGAAACATTAAACGTATTGAAAACACGCCGCAGCTGCCGCGCATACAAGCCCGATCCCGTAGAGGATGAAAAGCTCAACGCGATCATCGAAGCAGGCACCTATGCCGCGACAGGCATGGGCAAGCAATCACCGATCATTCTTGTCGTCAAGGACAAGGAGCTGAGAGATAAGCTCTCCAAAATGAACGCCGCAATCATGGGAATGGAAATCGACCCGTTCTACGGCGCTCCTGAGCTGCTGATCGTGCTCGCTGACAAAGCGATGCCGACCTATATCTATGACGGCAGCTTAGTCATGGGCAACATGATGAACGCCGCTGCCGATCTCGGGGTGGCGA
>CADBYC010000066.1 GCA_902798755.1 uncultured Ruminococcus sp.
GGAATTGATGCTGACCATATTCACCATCATACAAGGCGTGATCAATACGATCATCACATCCTCGGGAATCACCAATCCCAACAATCTGGCGCTCCCCGATGATATCGTCAGCGCGATCGAGGATTGCGGATTCTTTGAGAGTATACCGCTCTGGGCGGTAACGTTGATCGGCGGCTTAGTGGTCACGGTTATTTCCCTGATACTGATACTGACGGTCTACGGTCGATTCTTCAAGCTGTATATGTATACGGCGATCGCCCCGATTCCGTTATCGACCTTTGCCGGCGAACCGTCACAGAATGTCGGAAAGACGTTCCTGAAAAGCTATTGCGCTGTCTGCTTAGAGGGCGCGATCATCGTATTGGCTTGCATTATCTTCTCGCTGTTTGCATCCACGCCGCCGGATGTCGATTCGAGTATGTCAGCCGTCAACCAAGTATGGTCTTACATAGGACAACTGATCTTCAATATGCTTGTCCTTGTTGGAACCGTCAAAATGTCCGACCGCATCGTTCGTGAAATGATGGGTCTGTAAGGAGGAAAACTATGGAAATAAAAATCAACAAAGAAATCCGAAACTACTTCAAGCCTATCTTGGGGACGGAGACCGTTTCGTGGATCTGTATTCTCGCCGCAGCGCCGTTTGCCGCACTCGGCTTTTTGAAATACAACGGCTTGACGGCAGAGAAGTTTTTATGGGCATGGATCAAGTCAGAGTTCCTTACGCCCAAAAAGCTGACCTATAAATCCACCAACCTTTACTACGAAATGTCTAAATCATATCTGGATAAGAGAAAGAAGGAGGTCATGAAAAACCATGAGTAAGACATTGTTAAGTATGAAAAAGAAGAACAGCGAGGCTTTTGTCGCTCCTAAGTCCTGTCAGGACGCGATCCCGATCAAGCGCGTCTACGACGACGGTATCTTTCAGGTCGGCAGAGAACTGTTCTCTAAAACATTCAAGTTTACTGACATCAACTACGCTGTCGCCGACTACGACGATAAGCAGAATATGCTTCAGGAGTACGCAGATTTTCTCAGCACTCTTGACGCGGGTGTCCCGACAAAGATCACCATCAACAACCGTAGGATCAATCGCCTTGATATCGAGCGCACGTTGCTTCTGCCTGATAAGGATGACGGATTGGATGATTACCGTCATGAGTATAACCGTATGCTCCTCGATAAGGCGACCGGCGCGAACGCGATGGTACAGGATAAGTATTTCACCCTGTTCGTATTCAAGAAGACGGTTGAAGAAGCTCGCGCCTACTTCAACCGTGCCGGAGCTGAGATTACCGCTCGTCTGAAAAAGCTCGGCAGCGTCTGCTCCGAGATGGATATAACCGAGCGTCTGCGCCTTTTTCACGATTTCTATCGTGTCGGCGAAGAATCCAACTTTGATTTCGATATCAAGACGAACCGCCGCAGAGGTCACAGCTTCAAGGATTATATCGCTCCTGATTCCTTTGAATTTGAAGGCGACCATTTCAAAATCGGTGATCGTTACGGTCGTGTGCTTTTCCTGAGAGAATACGGCACCTACATCAAGGATACGATCCTCGCAGATCTGACTGCGTTGAACCGCAACATCATGCTTTCGGTCGATATCATCCCTGTCCCGATCGACGAATCGGTCAAAGAGGCCGAAAGCCGTCTGCTCGGTGTTGAAACCAATATCACCAACTGGCAGCGCCGTCAGAACGCCAACAATAACTTTTCGGCGACTGTTCCTTATGATCTGGAGCAGCAGAAGAGCGACATCAAGGAAATGCTTGATGATCTAACGACTCGCGATCGTCGTGTAACCTATGCTACTGTGACGCTCGTTCATACTGCTGATACTAAGAAGCAGCTTGACAGCGATACAAAGGCGCTGATGAACGCAGCGTCGGGCGATCGCTGTCAGATGGGTATTCTCAAATTTCAGCAGATGGACGGACTGAATACCGCCCTTCCGCTGAGCACCATGAAGATAGATAACTACCGCACTCTGACGACCGAATCCTTGACTGCTCTTCACGGATTCCGCGTTCAGAACATTCTTCACACCAACGGTAACTATTACGGTCAGAACGTGATTTCCAACAATCTGATCATGGCTGACCGCCGTGAGCTTTTGAACGGTAACGCTTTTATCCTCGGCGTATCCGGCGGTGGTAAGTCATTCATGGCGAAGCAGGATATTGCAACATTAAAGCTGTCTATGGACTGCGATATTATCATCATCGACCCTGAGCGAGAGTATTCGCCTCTTGTACGAGCGATGAATGGCGAGGTTATCCATATATCGGCTACCTCTGAGAATCATATCAATCCTATGGATATGAGCGTTGAGTACGGCGACGGCGCGAACCCCGTTATCCTCAAATCCGAGTTTATTATGTCGCTGTGTGAGCAGCTCATCGGCACGACAGGCTTGGGCGCAATTCAGAAGTCGATCATCGACCGCTGTACGGCTTCGGTATACCGTGATTATCAGCAACGCAACTATACCGGAACAGTCCCGACCCTGCGCGACTTCCGTGCGGAGCTGATGAAGCAGACGGAACCCGAAGCACAGGAGATCGCCCTTGCGCTTGAGCTGTTCACCAATGGTTCTCTGGATACCTTTGCGAAACCTACAAACGTGGATACAAAGAACTGTCTGATCTGCTACGACATTCTCGATCTCGGCAAACAGCTCCAGTCAATCGGTATGCTCGTCGTACTCGACAGCATCCTCAACCGTATTACGCAGAACCGCGCGAAAGGCAGATCCACCTTCATCTTCATTGATGAGATCTATCTGCTGTTCCAGCATGAGTATTCCGCAAACTTCCTTTTTACTCTTTGGAAGCGTGTCCGTAAGTACGGCGCTTTTGCAACAGGTATCACGCAGAACGTCGAGGATATGCTCCAGAGCCATACCGCGCGTACCATGCTCGCGAACTCTGAGTTCCTGATCATGCTGAATCAGGCTCCGACTGACAGAGAGAAGCTGGCGGATCTGCTGAATATCTCCAACAATCAGCTCGGATATATCACAAACGCCGATGCAGGCAGCGGCTTGATCAAGGTGGGCAGTGCGCTCGTTCCTTTTGTCAACCGTTTCCCGAAGGATAATAAACTCTATAAATTGATGACAACGAAGCCGGGCGAGGGTGAATAACTCTCGCCTTTTGGCGAAAGGAGGTAAAAAATGAAAAGTAAAGTATTATTAGCCCTGATCATCATTATTGTGATCGCTTTTATTGTCGGTATTATCTTTGCAGTCACAAGCGCGTCGAAGCGCATTGAAGAGAATCTTGAGCCGGAAGAGCCGACAAAGGTCGAAACGATTTGGTCGATCATGGGGACCGAATCAACCCCTGACCAGGTGCCTTACCCGTATGCGGATAAAAACGCTATGGATTACGGCAAAAACAAGGATATGATCGGTTGGCTGACGGTTGACGGTACAACAATCGACTATCCCGTTATGCAGTCACCCGATTATCCCGACTATTATCTGGTCAGGGATTTCTTTAAGAAGCCGTCCACTTACGGCTGCCCTTATGTGCAGTCGAATTGCAACTTGAAAAAGCCTTCGGATAACATCATCATCTATTCCCATTACATGAAAGACGGCACGATGTTTGCCGAGCTTGAGAAGTATAAGGATAGTGACTTTTACAAGGAGCATAAAACCATCACCTTTGAGATCGACGGCAAGATGAATTATTACGATGTGATGGCTGTTATCAATCAGGCTTTCACTACAGAGGATGATAAGACCTTCAAATTCAATCAATTCGTAAATGCTTTCGATCCGCACAGCTTCAATCAGTTTGTTTCTCAGGCTAAGTCGTTGTCTTTATTCGATACCGATATCGACGCACAGCCCGGTGACAAGCTGCTGACACTTGCTACATCGGAATACAACGAAAACGGTGAGCGGTTCATCATCGTAGCAAAGAGAAAGTGACGGTGATCATATGGCTGAAGTCAGAACGAAAGAAAG
>CADBYC010000067.1 GCA_902798755.1 uncultured Ruminococcus sp.
TACCTCGCCCTTTGCCTTCACCGGCAATAAGTTCGAGTTCCGTATGTTGGGTTCTTCCAACTCCATCGCGTGCTGCAACATGATGCTCAACTCAGCCGTCGCGGAATCCTTGAAGCAGTTCGCGGATGTGCTGGAGAACTCCGATAACTTTGAGAACGACGTACACACCCTGATCCGCGACACCATCAAGGCGCATAAGCGCATCATCTTCAACGGCAACGGCTACGATGACGCATGGCTGGAAGAAGCCGAGAAGCGCGGTCTGTCCAACCTGAGAACCACCGCCGACGCGATGCCGCATCTGCTCGACGAGAAGAACGTCGCGATGCTGACCGCTCACAAGGTCTTTACCGAGGCGGAGCTCGAGAGCCGCTTGGAGATCATGCTCGAAAACTACGTCAAGCAGGTCAACATCGAGGCGCTGACCATGGTCGATATGACCGGCAAGCAGATCCTGCCCGCCATCGAGTCCTATCTGACCAAGCTGCTGACCAACGTCACCATGAAGAAAGCGATCTCCCCCGACATCAGCTGCGCGTATGAGACAGCTAATATTGAAAAGCTCTCGGCTGCGTGCGACGAGATGAGCGCCAACGCAGGTATCCTCGAGCGCTTAACATATCATCTGAGTCACATCGACAATATCATTGAGCAGGCAGATTTCGTTCGAGATGAGATCTTGCCGCAGATGGATACTCTTAGGGAGTACGCTGACGACGCAGAAGCGATTGTTGATTCAAAGATCTGGCCGCTGCCGACATACGGCGAGCTGCTCTTCGGCGTAAGATAAAACTTATTGAATCATTATCGTGTACAATGGCGTACTCTGGATCATTTCGGGTACGCCGTTTTAGTAAAGCAGTCATTGCGAACCCCAAAGGGGCTTTGGCAAACCGCAAAGAGGGGTGCAACTCCTCTGATAAAGATATCAGCAACAAGGGGATTGCCACGTTGGGACTGCATCCCTCATCGCAATGACATCTAACACTTGGGAGGTATATGTTATGACAATGACAGTAGAATTTTGGTTCCTGATAGGAGCCGCATTGGTGTTCTGGATGCAGGCAGGCTTTGCGATGGTGGAGGCAGGCTTCACCCGGGCGAAGAACGCCGGCAACATCATCATGAAGAACCTGATGGACTTCTGTATCGGCACGGTGGTGTTCGCTCTCTTGGGCTACACCATCATGATGGGCGAGGATACGCTCTTCGGCCTGATCGGTATCCCTAACATGGATCTGTTCGCCCACTTTAAGGAGTTCATCGCATCCCCCGCGAACGGCGATTTCACCGCCGCTTCCACCTTCGTATTCAACCTCGTTTTCTGCGCCACGACCGCGACTATCGTTTCGGGAGCTATGGCAGAGCGTACTAAGTTCTCAGCCTACTGTATCTATTCGGGCGTTATCTCGCTGTTTGTCTACCCCATTGAAGCGCACTGGATCTGGGGCGGCGGCTGGCTTTCCCAGCTTGGTTTTCACGACTACGCAGGCTCCTGCGCAATCCACATGGTAGGCGGTATAGCGGCTAGGTCAACGCGTTCCCGGGTCATAATATCGTCATCGGCGCCTTAGGCGTCTTCATCCTGTGGCTGGGCTGGTACGGCTTCAACGGCGCGGCAGCGACAACGCCGAGCGAGCTCGCCTCTATCTTCCTGACCACCACGATCGCTCCTGCGGTCGCCACCTGCGTCACGATGGCGTTCACCTGGATCAAGAACGGCAAGCCCGACGTCTCGATGTGTCTGAACGCTTCTCTTGCCGGCTTGGTCGGCATCACGGCAGGCTGTGACGCGCTCGACGCGATCGGTTCGACCGTCGTCGGTATCGTATCCGGTATCCTGGTCGTTGTTTTCGTCGAAGTTCTCGACATGAAGTTCCATGTTGACGACCCCGTCGGCGCGGTAGGCGTACATGGGACTTTCCGGTCTGTTCTATACCGGCGACTTTACACAGCTCGGCATCCAGCTCTTAGGCTTTGTTTCTGTTGCCGCTTATGCGGCGGTTATGATGATCATTACCTTTATGATCATCAAGAAGACCGTCGGACTCCGCGCTTCCGCTGAGGAAGAGATCGTGGGTCTCGATATTACCGAACACGGTCTGCCGTCAGCCTACGCAGGCTTTGCGGCTACTGCTGAGGACTATAGTGTTTACGGTGAAGACGTCACCGTCGTACTCGGCGATACCCCCGTTGCCGAGGCGGTCGAGGTCAAGACCGTTCCCACATTTGAAAAGGGTGACAGCAAGTTCACAAAGATCGAGATCATCTGTAAGGAAGCCCGCTTCGAAAAGCTCAAGAGGGCTATGGCAAAGCTCGGCATTACCGGCATGACCGTCACCCATGTCATGGGCTACGGTGCACAAAAAGGCAAGCCCGAGTATTACCGCGGTGTTCCTGTAGAAACCAATCTGCTGCCTAAGATGCAGGTTGAAATGGTCGTCTCTGCGATCCCTGTCAGAGACGTCATCGAGACCGCGAAGAAGGCCCTGTACACCGGTCACATCGGTGACGGCAAGATTTTCGTCTACGACGTGGAGAACGTCGTGAAGATTCGTACCGGCGAGGAAGGCTACGACGCCCTGCAGGGCGACGATTAATCCCTTTGCAGCTAAAGGACTTCAGGGGTCAAACGATTAACAGGCTTAGTCTCCTTCCAAAGCCTTCATCAACATTGAATAATAACTCTCAAATAATGTTTGCCATTTTACTTACCGTTTGACATTCCTAAAGTTATACAGACTAATTTTCTGGATTACAGTCTGTATTTTATTTGACAAACCTTATATATCGGGGTATAATACATTTAATAAAGCAAAGACGTCTTGGATATTCCAAGGCGGCTTTGTCTTTTTCTTTTGAATAATTAAATGCGGAGTGATTCCATGAGCAGTTTCCATGAAGAGTGCGGTGTGTTCGGTGTATACAGCAGAGAAACAAACGATCTTGCATCGATGACCTATTATGCACTGTTTGCCTTACAGCACCGCGGTCAGGAGAGCGCGGGAATCGTCGTCAACGACGACGGCGTGTTCACTTATCAAAAAGGCGAGGGACTGATCAGCGAGGTATTCAGCACGGACAACCTGAGCTCACTAGGCAAAGGGAATATTGCAGTTGGTCATGTGCGCTATGCCACCACCGGCGCAAAACTGCTGCAGAACATCCAGCCACTGATCGTCAACCATCACAAGGGTAGGATGGCGCTGTGCCACAACGGCAATCTGTCCAATTCTTATGCGCTGAGGACGCGCTATGAGGAACAGGGCGCGATCTTCCATACCACTACCGATTCCGAAGTTATCTCCTATACGATCGTGCAGGAACGACTGAGTCACGGTTCGATTGAAAAGGCGGTGTCGGCGGCGATGGATATGATAGAGGGCGCGTATTCGCTGGTCATCAGCTCGCCGCAGAAGCTGATCGCCGCGCGCGATCCGCACGGATTTCGACCGCTGTGTTACGGCGAGACCGATGACGGCAAGATCGTATTTGCATCCGAGTCCTGTGCGCTGGACGCCGTCGGCGCAAGGCTTGTGCGCGATCTTTTGCCCGGAGAGATCGCAGTCGTCGACAGCGGCGGTATCCGATTCGATACAAGCCATTGTCATATATGTCCGAAACGCTTCTGCGTGTTCGAATACATCTACTTTGCTCGTCCCGATTCGGTGATCGACGGCGCATCTGTCAGCCGCTGCCGCAGGATGGCGGGACGGTTTCTTGCACAGGAGCACTCTGTCGATGCGGATATCGTCATCGGCGTGCCCGATTCGGGGCTCGAGGCGGCGATCGGCTATGCGCAGGAATTGGGGATCCCCTACGCGATCGGTTTTACCAAGAACAAGTACATCGCCCGCACCTTTATCGCGCCCGAACAGGGTCAGCGCGCGCAGGGCGTCGGGATCAAGCTCAATCCTATCCGCGATGTGGTAGACGGCAAGCGCGTAGTACTGATCGACGACTCCATCGTGCGCGGCACGACCTGCCGACGGATCGCCGGGCTGCTGTGGAACGCAGGCGCAAAGGAGATCCATATGCGCGTCAGCGCACCGCCATTCAAATGCCCTTGCTACTACGGAACCGATATCGATAGCGCGGAAGTTCTGATCGCCAACCGCCTAAGTGTTGACGACATCGCAAAAGAGATCGGTGTGACATCCCTCGGTTACCTTAATATCGATCATGTCAGGCTGTTAACAGGTGAGGACACAGGCTTTTGCACAGCGTGCTTTGACGGAAACTATCCGACTGTTATCCCATCCGATACGGCGAAGAATCGATTTGAAACCAAAATCAGTGAAAAGAAACAGGTGTGATGATGAAGCTACTTGAATTAAATAAAAAACTGATACTGGAAGATGGTTCAGAATACTTTGGTAAGGGATTTGGAGACAATGACGCGCGCGTCTTTGAGATCGTATTCAACACCTCGCCCGTTGGCTATCAGGAGATATTATCCGATCCGTCCTATACCGATCAGGGTGTAGTAATGGCGTATTCGCTGATCGGCAACTACGGCATGACGGCGGAGGACTATGAAACAAAGACGCCGACCATAGCCGCGATGATCGTGCGTGAATACAACAGTGAACCGTCTAATTATCAGAGCGTAAATACGCTCGAAGAGGTGATGCAACAGTATCATATCGTCGGTATCAGCGGGATCGACACCCGCAAGCTGGTGCGTAATATTCGCGACTACGGCTCCTGCCGCGCGATTATCACGGATATATCTGAAAATACTGATGAGGCAGTAAAAAGGCTGAAAGAACACGTTCTCCCGACAGACGCCGTCAGCCGCGTCAGTCGAAAATATATGACAGAATACACGTCTGATCATGCCGCGTATCATGTCGTAGCGGTCGACTGCGGGATGAAAGATAATATCATCCGTTCTCTGGTGAAACGAAACTGTTGTGTCACCGTCGTGCCGTGGAACACACCAGCCCAAAAGATTTGGTCGCTGAATCCTGACGGCTTATTTTTAAGCAACGGTCCCGGCAATCCTGAGGACGTTCGCGAGGTAATCAATACCGTTCGTCAGCTTCGCGGTATGTTTCCGGTTTTCGGCATCTGTCTGGGGCATCAGATCCTGTCCCTGTCCTACGGTGCAAAGATCTACAAGTTGAAATTCGGTCACCGCGGCGGCAATCATCCAATCAAAAATCTCACAACTGACAAAATCGAGATCACCTAGCAGAACCATTCCTATGCGGTGGACGCCGAGAGCCTGAAAAACACGCCGCTTGAAGTCACACATCTCAACCTATTAGATAACACCGTAGAGGGTGTGGAAAGCGTGAGAGACCGAGTCTTCGGAGTCCAGTATCATCCCGAATCCGCGCCCGGTCCGCAGGACAGCGGCTATCTGTTCGACAAGTTTATCAGCCTGATGAAGGAGGGAAAGCGCCATGCCTAAGAGAGAGGACATCCGACGCATTATGGTCATCGGCTCGGGGCCCATCGTCATCGGTCAGGCAGCGGAGTTCGACTATGCGGGTACGCAGTCTTGTCTTGCGCTCAAGGAGGAAGGCTACGAGGTCATCCTCTGCAACTCCAACCCTGCGACCATCATGACCGACCCTGCGATTGCCGACAAGGTATATATGGAGCCGCTGACCCTCGAATATATTGCGAAGATCATTCGCAAGGAACGCCCCGACGCGCTCCTGCCGGGGATCGGCGGTCAGACAGGGCTGAATCTTGCGATGCAGCTCGAACGCAAGGGTGTGCTGAAAGAATGCGGCGTCGAGCTGCTCGGCACCTCGTCTGAAAGCATCGAGCAAGCCGAGGACAGAGAGCTGTTCAAGGAGCTGTGCGAGCGCATCGGCGAGCCCGTCATCCCGTCTCAAATCACATATGACTTAGAAGAAGCAAAACAAGCCGCCGCGGCGGTCGGCTACCCCGTGGTCCTGCGCCCGGCGTTCACCCTCGGCGGCACGGGAGGCGGTTTTGCCGACAGTGAAGCTGATTTATTGAAAATCGGGAAACAAGCGTTTGCTTTGAGCCCTGTGCATCAGGTGCTGATCGAAAAGTCCGTCAAGGGCTACAAGGAGATTGAGTACGAGGTTATTCGCGATCATAACGATACCGCGATCACCGTTTGCAATATGGAAAACTTCGATCCCGTCGGCATCCACACCGGAGACAGCATCGTTTTTTGTCCGTCTCAG
>CADBYC010000068.1 GCA_902798755.1 uncultured Ruminococcus sp.
CATAAATCAGAATAAGACCGGCAAAAATCCCCATCAGGATCGAATACCCGTACTCCATATCTTTCACCCTCAGTTTCAAGTCTGATTATTCATTATGATAACAAATCATACAGATATTGTCTACAAGGATTTGCTTGAAAACTGCTGAATCGCCATATCACGAAAAGCTGTATATTTCTTCTCAGGGATCGGCAGCTGAGTGCCATCAGACAGCGTTAGCTTAAACCGCCGGATGTTTCGGATATAACCGGGATTGACCAGATAGCTCTGATGACACCTGAGGAAAAGATGATGATATCTTTTTTCAAGCGCAGATACACTTGTAAGCACCTCGACCGATTCTCCATCGACAGTATGCAGGATACTGTGTCTGCTCTCGTGAGCCGCTTCAATGTATACAACGGTATCGGAAAGGAAGAAGTAATCTGAGCGATCGAGTCCGTGGAAGTGGACGCGATCTCCATTTTGTCTGAGAGAAGCGCTGCTGTAATAGATCTGATGAAAGTTTTTCGGATATATCGTATCCTCCTCATGCATGGAATGAGGGTTGGAGATATGACAGAGCAGTATCCTTGGCTGTTTCTCTTTGCTGCCGTTCTCATCCTCAATCATACGCTCGCACCAAGTCAGGAGCAGGCGCTGATACAGGGTGATGTCATGGTGATCGGGATAGTGCGTAGTAACGTGATAACTCAACATCACATCGCAGGACGAAGGATGAGCGCTTGTGTGCATGACCTCGATATTTCCCAAGGAAAAGGACAGAGAGTGATCCTCGGCGTTCCATACCTCGATCATCTTTTCCCTACCGTGCAGGAATTGTCCCTCGGCGGGGCCATACCACATGGCGTCATCATCCATAGCACACAAGAACGGCATATAGTCGTTATCATAGTATTTCATAATCAGTTCAGCCGAGAGATCGGCAATCTGTTGTTGGTTCATCTTCTTGCTCCCGATTTGGTGTTGCTGTCATTATATCAAAAAGCCTGTAGCGGGGCAAGTTCTTTTCGCAAAAATACAAGTCTTTTTCGGAAATCTATTGACGACGGAAATCGTGATATAGTACAATGATATCGTAATGAAGATACTGACCTGAACAGAACACAAGGAGGATTGATTATGAAGAAGATCACCAAGAGAGTATTTGCTGTGCTTCTTTCCGTATGCGTGCTGTTCGGCGCTCTTTCTGTGAGCGCGACTACGGCAAATGTTACGCTTGCTCCGACAGGAATGCAGATATTTGTCCGCACCCTGACCGGAAAGACAGTCACGCTTGAGGTCGAGTCCAGTGATACGATCGAGAATATCAAGCAGAAGATTCAGGAAAAAGAAGGGATCGCACCCGATCAGCAGAGACTCATATTTGCCGGGACACAGCTCGAAGACGGAAGAACGCTCGCTGACTATAATATCCAGAAGGAATCTACCCTGCACCTGGTACTGCGCCTCAGCGGTGAATTCGGTCTTTGGCTCGGGGATACACAGGTCACCCAGGAAAATTGCGGAGACATTCCCTCTGTAACCGGCGGTAAGGCAAGCTTTGATCCCGAGACCTGTGTTCTGACACTCGACAATGTTACGCGGATCAGAGGAGAGTATAGGAATTCGATCCTCTATTCAGAATTGGAGTCTCTCACGATCAAATTCACAGGAGAAAATCATTTAAACTACTTTAACTATCAGGACGATCCCGATCCCTTTGATACGGATTTCACACGCGATTTAGGTATCTATACCACGGGCGCACTTTGCTTTGACGGCAGCGGCAGTCTTTCACTCGAAGGCTTTGAGCAGTCGATCCACGCGTATGCAAAGTCTGTGACCGTTGAAAGCGGCGCGCTGAATATCGAAATGAATTGGCGTCATTTTGACTTGGTCGATTATGAAGAGACCATCAACTGCGGCGCGATGACGGTCAACGGCGGCAGCTTGACGATCAACGGATACTATACGGCAAACGGCAATCATCTTGGACATGGCAGCGGTGTGGTAGGTTCGGACAACTCCTATTATGCCGACGGTATTTACTGCGACAGCTTTCTGATGACCGGCGGTATGATGACTGTGGAAAACTATACGCAGGGGATCGTCGCCGATGCTATCTCTGTCACCGGAGGCAAAATCACCCTCGGCAATGGTAAAGACGTAGGTTTGTACGCTATGGGGGATGAAGGCATCAGTATCAGCGGAACGAAAACATCGGTTGATGTAACTTGCAGCAACATCGCCGTATCTTCCTATTCGGGAGCGATCGCCCTCTCTGATGACGTGGAGATCGTTGCTCCGAAGGGCGGCTCTGTCGGAACATGGTACGGCAGACCTGCCATCGTCAATGAAGACGGCTCCGGCGCTACTGAGGTGAGGATCGCATCGCCCTACTGTACCGTCGCCATTGACTGCGGCGAGTACGGCGAGGATCTTTCCGTAGATGTACTGCGCGGCGCAAGGTTCTTTGACGCGCTCGATAACGCAGGAGTATTTGAGACACTCGGCGCAATGGAGACCGAGGACTATATCTTCCGCGAACTTGCGACAAAGCCGCTGGATGAATTTGCCGACGCAGATGAATTAATTGAAGACGCAGGCGCTCTGCTCGATACGATCGTTACATCCGATATGACCGTGTATGCCTGCTTCTACACCAAGATCAAGGAGCTCACCCTGACGCTCGCTCAGCCCATTATCGGAACAACCGTTACCATAACAGACGGTATTCAGTCGCCTGCTCCTGTGCTGATACCCGAAGACGAAGCGCATTATTCAATATACTCCGATCCCGAGTATCAATATTCTCAGTGGTACACAAAGGACAACGATGAATACACCACTTTCGAAGGGACTTTTGAGAAAGGTGAAACCTACTATGTTGATTGTCTGCTTGTTCCCGACTTTGGCTACTGGTTGGATGATAATACCGTCGTAAATGCAAGCGGTGCAACGGTGGAGGAAGCATCCGGACGTATGTCTTTGTCCGTATCGTTATCGGCTCAGGCCGTCGCTCCCACCATTCTCGGTGACGCTGACGGTGACGGGATAGTTACGATTTTCGACGTTACTTGGATTCAGCGGCTTTTATTAGATATGAAAGTACCGGAAACCTTCAGCGAAGCTGCCGCCGATGCGGACGCAGATGGTGAAATCTCAATTATTGACGCAACATGGATTCAGCGTTGGCTCTCAGGAATAAAGATTCCCCATTCTATCGGGGAAGAAATATGATTTTTATCCACCCTTCTTATCTCAGAAGGGTGGATTATTTATCTACCGCCTGCCTTACCGAACATCGCCGCTTTGTAATCAGGCGCGATGACCTGAAGAAGATATCTTTCATTACCGCAACGATACAGACATGTTCCTCGCTCAGGATACTTG
>CADBYC010000069.1 GCA_902798755.1 uncultured Ruminococcus sp.
AGGGTTTTCGTGAGCGTTCTTCTCCTTTTGGGTAGGAGCGCTCATCGCTTCTTCATAGACACGCTGACCTCTGGATTTCTTCGGGACATCCTTGGTAACTGCCTCACGGTCAGCCTTATCCTTTTCTACCTCATTGACGATCGCAGCCTTATCGACCGTACCGAGTGAGAAGCGGTCAACGATGCGCTGAATCTTGGACGCGTCCTCTTCACGCACGATGATATCGACATCGGCGGTGGGAGAACTGTTGGTGCGGTCACGGAGAACATTGTAAAGAACGCCGTAACGCTTCGCGTGTTCCATAAAGGTTTTCAGATCCTTCTGCGGGATTGAGAACACCTTCAGGGGCTTGCCGGATTTGAGCATACTGGTCAGCCGCGCCTTGCCTTTGGTCTTATGCTCCTGTTTCAGAACCGACATCAGCAGAGCGGCGACGTTCTTCGCTCCGGTACCCGTAAGCTTGGCGACAACTTCAACGCCTTCCAGATACATTCGTACTACCTGCTCGGCAGCTTCACCGCTGTTGTTCATGCTGTTTCACCTCTTTTGTTTTGGTTTTTTCTTCATCTGCGATGGCTGTCGCCAGATTACGGCTCATCTCATCCGACCGCTCGGCGATACCGTCGCAGAGGTTTCTCTCCCTGCGGAGAACTTTGAGCCTTTCATTGATAAACGAAATCTGCTCCTTTGCCTCAGACAGCTCTCCATCATCAATTTTTGTTCTTATTTTATTTCGCAGGAGCTTTCTGTCGGCAGTCAGAGAATTGATCTCGGAATCAATCTTGGCTCGGTATGAAAAAAGCTGCTCAAGCGTAGAAATGTTTTCTCTGCCGAGCAGCCTCGTTTGGGCGGTAAGCTTATCCAGCTTCAGCCAATCTTCACGGAAGATGTAGTGGAGCTTTCGAGGACTTACCTGTTGATATTTCGGTAGGTAGCCGAGCTTGTAGCAGTAATGCAGATACAAGCCGTATAAGCCGCCTACCTTTTTGATTTTGTCCTCCCTTGTCGGGAGTCGGTATTGGCGCAGAACGATCACCGTAGGTTGGAACGGTCGCAGACCGAGTCGGTCATAGTTTTCATTCAGCCTGCGCATAATCGCCTCGTTGGAATACTCCTCACCGAGCTTATACAAACGGATCGGTTTGTTATATCCTTTCGGGATTACTGTCCAATACTTACGGTTAGCGCTCAGCTGATACCGATAGCCCATCTCATCAAGTCGGTGCATCAGCTCCGTCTTGTTGCGGCTCCCCCTTATCGCCTCGTCGAGATTCTCACGAACCATGCTGTAACGAGTAGGAATACCCGCCTTCTCCCTGTGATAATAATATGAGTTCTGTTTGGTATAGTCGGGATTCGGATCATAGAACAATCCAAACTCCCGACAAACATCATCGGCGATATGGCGAAATTTGATCCATGCCTTTTCTTCGTTCTGCAACCTCTTTCCGTCGATAAACGAAACGGAGTTAATGACGAAATGACAATGTAAGTGATGGGTATTCAGGTGGGTAGTCACAACGACCTGAAACCGCTCTCCCCATACACGCTGGGCGAATTCCATGCCGACCTGCTGGGCAAGCTCCGGGGTAATGTCCTGCTCCTTGAAGCTGAGATAACCGTGATAAGCCTGTATGCCGTCTTCCTTGCCATACTGCTGCTTGATCATCACGAATTGCTCTCTAGCCTCGGCGGGGTTACAGTTAATTCCCTCCACATAGAATTCCCGCTCGGTTTTTTCTTCGTTCTCCGCGTAAGAGAGAACATCGGCGAGCGCCTGATACTGCTCATCGGAATAATCTTTCTTTTCTGTCTTGTCGGGATTCGCAGCATAATCAAGCACCCGCTTCAAAGAATAGCGGATGGGCCAGATTTTGCTTACTGCCATTTCACATCGCTCTTTTCCGGTTGAAGAAAACGGCGCTCGATATCCGACCTGAATTTCTGCCACGCCTCAATCTCTTTACGGAGCATCGGCGCGTCGATGAAGTTCAACGTATTCGCCTTTTTCAAAAGCTGATTGAGATTGTTGCCGATATAGGTTAGCTGACGCAGCGCGTCATAGAAATACATATCGGGCTTCTCCTTCGGATGGTAGCCTTTCAGGAGCATACGAAACAAAGCAGCTTCCGTCAAACAGGTAGACTCCGCTTTTGATCTCAAATCGTCAGCTTCTTCTTTTGATAACCAAAACTGTTTCTTAATTCCTTTTCTCATTTATTATCACATCCTTCCATAGGGGTATTAGGGGACGGAGGTTCCCCTAACGAGCTATTCTACTGTTTTACGACGGTGGGAGTACAAACAGTCTGCTCGTTAAGATTGAACATGGTTCTCCTACTATCGAGATAGCGAGTCTGATCTCTTTGCGTCATTGAATTTTTCTACATCACCGACAAGGTAGCCGGTGATGCGGCGGATACGGTGAAACGGTACGCTTTCGTATCTGTATTTGACATCGACATAAGCGCCGTCCACGCGGAATTCAACGGAGTGGATCTGACGATCCGGATGCTGTTTTTTCAGCTCATCCAAGTAGCTGTCGATCTCGTTTTGGCTGAGTTCTCCGTCATGAACTTTGATCTGAATAGCCATCAACCTCACCCCCTTACCGCTCATGACCGCGAGCAGGCGGCTTCTCCGGGATCACCATGATCTGTCCGCCGAGTTTCATAAAGCTCTCGGGATATCGGAATCTTTTGTTATATTTGTCGATCATCTCAGGTGTCAGGCTTTGGAACTTTTCCGATTCATAGGGAGCGTTCGCCAAGAAGAATTGACCGGCGATGATGTCGATCATCTCGCCTCTTTTGCCGTCGCTCTCATCATAGATAGCGCGGTTGAGGGGCATACCGTTCAGCTTGCCTTCCTCGTTGCAGATGATGGCTACCTCGTCATCAAAGGGCATATACTCTTCAATATACCCTCCGACAAGACGCTGCATCTCTTCCAGCTCAGGCTTGATATACATCACCTTCGGCGGCTCACCGGGAGCGATATACAGCACAGCGATCTTGTCCTCTGCGGTAATATCCTGTGCCTTTTCGGGATCAAAACTGACCTTTTTGAAGCCGATATCGTCGACGAAAAAGCAGCCCTTTTCTATCCCTTCGGGAGCCTCGATGATCTCGACGACATCCGATACGGACATTGATCTGCCGCGATATTCTTCGGGATGATCGAGATTGAACTTGCGGAATATGTCATTCAGCGAATGGCAATCCACGTCGCCGTCGAATACCTTATCATAGAGGTCGCTCTTGATTTCTGTGCTCTTGAATATCTTTTCGAGAGCTTCAAGACTCTGAAAAGTGCGCCTCTTGACCGGGTCATCACGGTCGGTATTGATTTGGTAAATCTTGATATTCATTGTTTTTCACCTTCCTTGGTAACGGTTTATTGATAATTGTTTTCGGCGATACAAACACAAAAAGTCGTTGAAATCCTTACCGCTCGGCGGTGGAAAATCAACGACTTTGTATCTGTCTTTCAATTTGTTTTCAATGACCTTTTCGGCTGCTCTGCCTTTGGAATCGTTATCAAAATGGATCACGATATTCGTTGTATTCGGGTGCTGCTCCAGATAACGATCGAGGACAGCGGGAGTTCGTCCCTGCCCGGGATTCTTGCTCGGAGCATAGACGCCCGACAGTGAAATCATATTATATTTGTGATAATCCTCGCCGCCCATTTTCAGCAAAGTTGCGAACGAAAGAAGGTCGATTGCACTCTCGAACAGGTGGACGGAATCGCCGTTACCGTCCGCCAGTCGAAAGGAATATTGCTTATCACTGCCCGAACAATCACCCAAAACGCGCTCGCCGTTGGTCGCCCGAAAGCCTGCATAGCGCGGCGTGTTCATATTGTCGTAACCGACAAAGATCACGCTGTGATACGGTAGGCTCTCGTAGATCATACCTCTGGTGATACACTCATCAACGATCCTTTTGTCTATCCCGCGTGAGCAGAGATAGCGGATCGCTATGTAATTATTGGATGCTTTCTTGGGCAGTAGCAACGGTTGTTTTGTCTTTGGTTTTTTCGTTTTCGGGATGATTTCTGAGGCAGGAGGCTGACGCGCCCGCTCACCGCAGAGCAGCTCAACAGCATCGACAAACGGCTTCCCTTTGACCTTGATCAGATAGTCCAGAGCCGTGTAACCGCCATATCCCTGCGACCACCACATCCACGCGCCGTTAGATATTTTCAGGCTGTCATGGGTGCGGGTCGAATAAACATGGGGAGCGATTTTGACGAGTTCTTCCGGCTCATACAATCTGAGATAGGTCAGCAAATCCATCTGCCGAGCCCGAGCTACCATCTCCGGTTCTACATATTTTTTCATGACAATCTTGCGACCTCCGCCTCGACCGTCATAATTGCGTCCGCTATCCTTTGTGTGCTGACGCAATAATCAGCCGTATCGATTACGCCTTCGATCAGGTCATCTACCGCGATCAACTCACGCGAGTCGATGCTGCGATAGATCGTATCGAGGGGCTTCTCTACAGTAAGAAGTCCGCGAATTTGATCGGTAGTCAAGATATCAAGACCAATGCAGGACTTGATTTTTTCACGGACGACATACTCTTGCGCATGGCTGAGAATATACGTAGGAGGCTGCGAAAGCAGCTCAGCAATATACTCTCTCTGCTCTTCTCTGATTACCCTGCAAAGAGCACAAAACAGGTGTGTTGACTTATGTGTATTCATAATTGTTTCTCCAATCTTTTAGTATAATAATTATGTTTTATCTTGTATCGCGAGCATTTCGCTGACGGTCAGGAACATCGTCACCTACATCCGTTTGCTCGCCGCCGACAAGCTCATTGTCGCGTTTATCTACGTCCAAAAGGGCGTTCAGCTCATTCAAACGAGCTGTTTTTGTCCGCAGTTCTTCCTCCTGTGCAAAGGGCTTTTGTACTTCGACCTTAGCGGTTTCAAACTGTTTTTGGATGTTTTCAAGGTCTGACACAGCCCTCTCCAAACGCTTCTCCATGCCGTCCAGTGCATTATCCAGTCGTGTGATATTGCCGTGAACATCGACGCCGAGCTTGACATCATGGGCTACTCTGCCCTTGAGACGGATACCGTACTGACGACCGACTGTATCAAAGTACATCTCCATATTGAAGCCGCGATAAGAGCCGAGTTGGAAGGCGTTGGACGATTGCATCGCTTTACAGGCATCGAGTATCGCTTGTCCCGCCTTAGCCTTATCATCAAAAAAAGCACCCTGAATCTCCATGCCGACAAAGGTATCGTCGGTAGATTTCGGGTGCTTCTTTGCTACTTCAATATCCTGTTTTAAGCCGTCGTATCCTCCAAATCGTATTTTTCAGACAGGAATCCCGCCTTGATCATCTGGAGCTTCTGGACTTGGATATCCAGATCCATCTTCTCTTTGATGTACGGATTGCCGGTAGCAAGCATCTTGATCTCGGCATAGGACAGCGCCGTTTGATCAACGTCCTCGGCAGTACGGACAGGAGTTTTGGATGTCATGATCTGAGCGCAAAACTTTTGTTTACCCTCTACAAGCTGATACAGATACGCGTCAAAGGTTTCCTCTGTGACGTATCGGTAGATATGTACTTCGGGATTCTCGTTGCCCTGACGAATGATTCTGCCGGATCGCTGCTCCAGATCAGACGGTCGCCACGGGCAGTCGAGATCATGCAAGGCTATCAGCTTGTTCTGAGCGTTGGTGCCTGCGCCCATCTTTGCAGTCGAGCCAAGCAGCACTCTGACCTCGCCCTTCCTGACCTTACGGAACAGATCTAGCTTTTGCGTTTCGGTCTTAGCGTCGTGAATAAAGGCGATTTGATCCTCGGGTATTCCGCGCTCGATCAACTTCTTGCGGATATCTGTATAGACGGAAAACTCGCCCTCACCTTTCGGAGTAGAAAGGTCACAGAACAAAAGCTGCGCCGAGTGTTGTTCGGCAGTTTCATCCCATATCCGATACACATTATCCACGCAGGCGTTGACCTTGCTGCCGTCAAAATCCTCCAACATCGGGTTCAGAAGGCGCTGATCCAGTGCCAGCTTTCTGCCGTCGTTGGTAATATTCAGCATATTATCCTCTGAGGAATCGACCTTGCCGCCGCGGATTTTCTCAGCTCTCTCGCCGAGTCCCGCAACCATTTCCTTTTGCATTTCGGACGGTTTCACAGCGATATTGTGGTAGTTTGCTTTCGGTACGGGAAGGTTCAGCATATCCGAAGTCTGGATGTCCGCAACCTCACGGAACATCGACATCAGCTCAGGCAAATTATAAAACTTTGCAAAGCGCGTCTTGGCTCGATAGCCTGTGCCTTCGGGCGTCAGCTCAACCGCTGTGATGGTCTCGCCAAAGGTTGAAGCCCACGAATCGAAGAACTGGAGATCGTTTTTTACAAGAGTTTCATACTGCAAATACCGCTGAATCGTATATAGCTCGACCATCGAATTGCTGATCGGCGTACCCGTAGCGAATACCGTTCCTCGGCTGCCGGTCAGCTCGTCCAGATAGCGGCACTTCATAAAGAGATCGGATGACTTTGCCGCCTCTGTCTGTGCGATACCGCCGACATTTCTCATCTTGGTATAAAGATAAAGGTTCTTGTAATAGTGGCTTTCGTCAATAAACAAGCGATCAACGCCGAGTTCT
>CADBYC010000070.1 GCA_902798755.1 uncultured Ruminococcus sp.
TGCGAACCTGAGCGCCAGATCAAGTTCCGCGTTCCGTGGGTCGACGACAACGGTCAGGTACAGGTGAACACCGGCTACCGCGTTCAGTTCAACTCCGCGATCGGTCCGTATAAGGGCGGTATCCGTCTGCATCCGTCCGTATATATCGGTATCATCAAATTCCTCGGCTTTGAACAGATCTTCAAGAACTCACTGACCGGTCTTGCGATCGGCGGTGGCAAGGGCGGCTCCGACTTTGACCCCAAGGGCAAGTCCGATATGGAGATCATGCGCTTCTGCCAGAGCTTCATGACTGAGCTGTTCCGTCATATCGGCGCCGACACCGACGTCCCCGCGGGCGATATCGGTACAGGCGGCAGAGAGATCGGCTTCATGTTCAAGCGCCTTCGCAACAGCTTTGAGGGCGTACTCACCGGTAAGGGCCTGAGCTTCGGCGGATCATTAGCTCGTACAGAGGCTACCGGTTACGGTCTGCTCTATCTCACCAGAGAGATGCTCAAGACAAACGGCATCGATATCGCGGGCAAGACCATCTGCGTATCCGGCGCGGGCAACGTTGCGATCTATGCGATCCAGAAGGCACAGCAGCTCGGCGCTAAGGTCGTGACCTGCTCCGATTCTACCGGCTGGATCTATGATGAAGAGGGTATTGATGTTGCTCTTTTGAAGGATATCAAAGAGGTCAAGCGTGCTCGTCTTGATGCGTATGCCGCTGCTCGTCCTTCTGCCGTTTATCACGACAAGAAGGCGGAAGGCTCCAATGTATGGGATATCAAGTGCGATATCGCGCTGCCCTGCGCAACTCAGAATGAGCTCGGCATCGACGACGCGAAGAAGCTCGTAGCAAACGGTGTGATCGCCGTAGCTGAGGGCGCTAATATGCCGACCACCCTCGAGGCGACCGAGTACTTCCAGAAGAACGGCGTACTCTTCGCGCCTGGTAAGGCGGCTAACGCAGGCGGCGTTGCTACCTCCGCGCTTGAGATGAGCCAGAACTCCGAGAGACTCTCCTGGAGCTTTGAAGAGGTCGATCAGAAGGGCTTTGAGGGCAACTATGTAGTGGGCGCTAACATCGCCGGCTTTGAGAAGGTTGCCGACGCAATGCTCGCAGAGGGCATCGTCTGATAGAAGCGCCTTACTCACAATATCAATAGCGCGCTCTCCTAAAAAGTGAGAGTGCGCTTTTCCTGTAAATAGCAAGAAGAAAAATGTATGGATCTTTCGCTGTTAAGACCAGTATTTTGGGTGATTTTTCAGCGATTGGAGGGAAAATATGGATAATTGTATTGACTTATCATTGCTCGACGGCGTACTCGACGAATACGCCTCTGTTAAGGGCAGTCTTATCACCATTTTGCAGCACACGCAGGATATTTACGGTTATCTGCCGAAGGAGGCGATCGAGCGTATCTCCGAGAGGACGGGGATCGCGACGGATCGCGACGAGCGAGATCATGGGCGTGGGTACATTCTACACGCAGTTTCGCTTTGAGCCTGTGGGCAAGTACCTGATCATGCTGTGTCAGGGCACAGCGTGCCACGTCAACAGCTCTGAGCTCATTTTGCAGACGATCAAGGACGAACTGCATATCGAGGACGGTCAGACCACCGAGGACGGCTTATTCTCCCTCAAATGCGTGGCGTGTCTGGGTTGTTGTTCGCTCTCGCCCGTCATGATGGTGAATGAGGACACATACGGCAGTCTCACCCCCGACAAGACTAAGAAGATCTTAAAAGAGTTAAGGGAGGCGGCAGTATGAGAGTAGTCATCGGACAAGGCTCCTGCGGTATCGCGGCGGGCGCGGAAAAGGTTAGAAAGGCGCTTCTCTCTCAGAATGTCGAAGTCCCGATCTCCATTACAGGCTGTATCGGTATGTGCTACCTTGAGCCTATCGTAGATATCTATGATGAAGATAAGCTCACGAGATTGGTAAAGGTATCTGAGAGCGACGCTCCCGCGATCGCCGAGTACATCAAGACAGGCGATAGAAGCAAGATCGAAAACCTCGTTGTCACCGATGAGGACAGCGAATTTCTCAGTAAGCAGACGCGTATCGCGCTACGCAACTGCGGTATCATCAATCCCGAGATCATCGAGGAATATATTGAGAAAGACGGTTATACCGCGCTGAAAAAGGCGCTCGGCATGACTCCCGAAGAGGTAATTGACATTATCAAGACTTCGGGGCTTGCAGGCCGCGGCGGCGCGGGCTTCCCGACCTGGTTCAAGTGGAACGCCGCCCGCAACTCCGAGGGCGACGAAAAGTACCTGATCTGTAACGCCGACGAGGGAGACCCCGGCGCGTTCATGGATCGCGCGGTTATTGAGAGCGACCCGCATAACCTGATCGAGGGTATGCTCATCGGAGCGTACGCCATCGGCGCTAAGCACGCTGTCGTCTATGTCCGTGCGGAGTATCCGCTCGCCATCAAGCGTTTAAAGAACGCTTTGGAACAAGCGCGTGAAAATGGCATCATCGGCAACAACATCTTTGGTACGGACTTTTCCTGCGACTTCATGATCAAAGCGGGCGCGGGCGCGTTCGTCTGCGGTGAGGAGACCGCGCTGATCGAATCACTCGAGGGTCACAGAGGTATGCCGCGCTTGAAACCGCCGTTCCCTGCTCAGTCCGGCTTCTGGAGAAAGCCGAGTAATATCAACAACGTCGAGACCTTCGCCAATGTCGCGTGGATCATCAACAACGGCGGCGAGGCCTTCGCCGCGATGGGTACGGAAGGCTCTAAGGGCACTAAAGTATTCGCCGTTACAGGTAAAGTCAAGCGCTCGGGTCTTGTCGAGATCCCGATGGGCAAGACCCTGCGCGACGTTATCTTCGACATCGGCGGCGGTATGAAGACCGACAAACCCTTCAAGGCTGTCCAGATGGGCGGTCCCTCCGGCGGCTGTATTCCCGCTTCCTTAATAGATACCGTCATCGACTACAAAGCGTTGGGAGCCACAGGCGCGATCATGGGCTCGGGCGGTATGGTCGTTATGGACGAATCCACCTGCATGGTTGGGATGGCGAAATTCTTCCTCGACTTCACCGCCAAGGAGAGTTGCGGTAAGTGCATCCATTGCAGGATCGGCACAAAGCGCATGCTCGAGATGCTCGAGCGTATCACTAAGGGCGAGGGCAAAGAGGGAGATATTGAGCTTTTAGAAGAACTCTGCTACGCCATCAAGGACGGCGCGCTCTGCGGTCTCGGTCAGACGGCGCCGAACCCCGTATTAACGACTATCAAGTATTTCCGTGACGAGTATGAAGCCCATATCAAGGACAAAAAGTGTCCCGCGGGCGAGTGCTCCGACCTCATTGAATACAGTATCAACGCAGACAAATGTAAGGGCTGTACCTTGTGCGCACGCAATTGTCCTGTTGAAGCGATCACAGGCACAGTCAAGAAACCCCATGTAATAGACACAAATAAGTGCATCAAGTGCGGCAAGTGCTACAGCGTATGCCGCTTTGATGCGGTCGTGAAGGCGTAAAGGAGGGGTAAGAATGATCAATTTAACGATAAACGGAAAAGCGATTCAAGCCCCCGAGGGCGCGACGATCCTCGAAACCGCGAGAGCGAACGGCATCGACATCCCCACCCTGTGCTATGACAAGGCGGTAGAGATCTACGGCGCGTGCGGATTATGTGTGGTAGAAGCAGAGGGCATCCCGAAGCTCCTGCGCTCCTGCTCCGCGAAATGCTCCGAGGGCATGGTCATCAATACAGGATCACCACGCGTGGTTCAATCAAGAAAGATCGCCATGGAACTGCTCATGAGCGCACATGATGGCGACTGTGTCGCTCCCTGCCAGCTCAACTGTCCTGCGAGAACGGATTGTCAAGGCTATGTCGGACTGATTGCAAACGGCGAGTATGATTCTGCAATCAAGCTGATCAAGAATAAGATTCCGCTCCCTGCTTCCATCGGCAGAGTATGCCCGCATCCGTGCGAGAAAGCCTGCCGCAGGAAGAATGTGGAAGAACCCATCAATATCGCTCAGCTCAAAGCATTTGCCGCGGATATTGATTTGAATAAGGAAAGCTATCTCCCCGACGTGATGGTACGCACAGGTAAAAAGGTCGCGTGAACATCATGGGTCACAGTGTGACCGTCTATGACATGATGGATAAGATGGGCGGAATGCTGAGATACGGTATCCCGCAGTACAGACTTCCCAAAGTAGTCTTAGACAAAGAGATCGCCATTATCGAAAAGAGCGGCGTGAAGCTCGTTAATAATGTGAAGTTAGGCAAAGACTTCACCATTCAGTCATTGAAAGCCGAGAACGACGCGGTGATCGTCGCCGTCGGCGCGTGGAAATCTTCTTCCATGCGTACCCCGGGCGAAGACCTCGAGGGCGTTTACGGCGGTATAGATTTCTTACGCTCAGTTATTAAAGGAGAAGCACCGGAAATCGGGCAACGCGTTGCCATCTGCGGCGGCGGTAATACCGCGATGGACGCATGCAGGACAGCGGTAAGATTAGGCACAAAGGAAGTCTATGTCATTTACCGCAGAACCAGAAACGAAATGCCTGCCGACGCTTTGGAGATCGATGAAGCCGAGGAAGAGGGCGTGATCTACAAGTTCCTGACCACCCCGATCTCCTTCAACGGTGAGAACGGCAAGCTCAAATCCGTCACGCTCCAGATCATGGAGCTGGGCGAGCCCGACGCGTCGGGTCGCCGCAGACCTGTTCCTGTAGAGGGCAAGACCGAGGAGATCCCGCTCGACAGCGTGATTCTCGCCATCGGTCAGAAGCTCGTGCAGGGCGACGTCAGCGAATTACAGCTCAATGACCGCGGCAACATTGAAGCCGACCCCGACTTCTTCACTACCAACCTTGACGGTGTTTTCGCGATCGGCGACGCGACCAACCGCGGCGCTTCTATCGCCATCGAAGCGATCGGCGAGGCCGACCGTTGCGCGAAGGCTGTTGACGCATATCTGAACGGTCAGCGCCTTGACACGCGCGTCCCGTATATCTCCAAGCGTGAGGAGACGACCATTGACTATTCCGACCGTGAGAAACAGGCGCGCTTGAATCCGAAGGTTTTAGCACCCGACGTACGTAATAAGAACTTTGATGAAGTCAGCTTAGGCTTTACCGAGGAAGAGGCACAGGCAGAAGCAGCGCGCTGCTTAGAATGCGGCTGTCGCGAGTATTACAAATGTAAACTGCTCAATGTGGCGCAGAGATACGACATCGACCCGAGCCGCTTCAAGGGCGAAATGCCGCAGAAGTATACGCATGACGAAAACGCGTTCATCGAGCGCAACACCGCAAAGTGCATCCTCTGCGGACTGTGCGTGAGAAGCTGCCGCGAGGTCATGGATATCCATGCTTTAGGGCTGATGGGCAGAGGCTTCACCACCGAGCCCTCCCCCGCTTTCGCGCTCCCGCTCGATCAGACAAAGTGCAACAACTGCGGACTCTGCGTTCAGCTCTGTCCCACAGGCGCGCTGACCGAGAAAGCCAACCTCAAAAAGCAGGTGCCGCTCGACGAAAAAACA
>CADBYC010000071.1 GCA_902798755.1 uncultured Ruminococcus sp.
CTTTCTTTCGTTCTGACTTCAGCCATATGATCACCGTCACTTTCTCTTTGCTACGATGATGAACCGCTCACCGTTTTCGTTGTATTCCGATGTAGCAAGAGTCAGCAGCTTGTCACCGGGCTTTGCGTCGATATCGGTATCGAATAAAGACATTGACTTAGCCTGAGAAACAAACTGATTGAAGCTGTGTGGATCGAAAGCGTTTACGAATTCATTGAATTTGAATGTCTTATCATCCTCCGTTGTGAAAGCCTGATCGATAACAGCCATCACATCGTAATAATTCATCTTGCCGTCGATCTCAAAGGTGATGGTTTTATGCTCCTTGTAAAAGTCACTATCCTTATACTTTTCAAGCTCGGCAAACATCGTTCCGTCTTTCATGTAATGAGAATAGATAATGATGTTATCCGAGGGCTTTTTCAAGTTGCAATTCGACTGCACATAAGGGCAGCCGTAAGTGGACGGCTTCTTAAAGAAATCTCTGACCAGATAATAGTCGGGATAATCAGGGGACTGCATAACGGGATAGTCGATTGTTGTACCGTCAACCGTCAGCCAACCGATCATATCCTTGTTTTTGCCGTAATCCAAAGCATTTTTATCCGCATACGGATAAGGCACCTGGTCAGGGGTTGATTCTGTTCCCATAATTGACCAAATCGTTTCAACCTTTGTCGGCTCTTCCGGCTCAAGATTCTCTTCAATGCGCTTCGACGCGGTCATTACCGCAAAGATAATACCGACAATAAAAGCGATCACAATTATGATGATCAGGGCTAACAATACTTTACTTTTCATTATTTACCTCCTTTCGCCAAAAGGCGAGGGTTATTCACCCTCGCCCGGCTTGGTCGTCATCAGTTTATAGAGCTTATTATCCTTCGGGAAACGGTTGATAAAGGGAACGAGCGCACTGCCCACCTTGATCAAGCCGCTGCCCGCATCAGCGTTTGTGATATATCCGAGCTGATTGTTAGAGATGTTCAACAGATCCGCCAGCTTCTCTCTGTCAGTCGGAGCCTGATTCAGCATGATAAGGAATTCAGAGTTTGCGAGCATGGTACGCGCGGTATGGCTCTGGAGCATATCTTCCACGTTTTGCGTGATACCCGTCGCAAAAGCGCCGTACTTACGGACACGCTTCCAGAGAGTAAAGAGGAAGTTTGCGGAATACTCATGCTGGAACAGAAGATAGATCTCATCAATGAAGATGAAGGTGGATCTACCCTTTGCGCGGTTCTGCGTGATACGGTTGAGGATGCTGTCGAGTACAACGAGCATACCGATCGACTGGAGCTGCTTGCCGAGGTCGAGGATGTCATAGCAGATCAAGCAGTTCTTTGTATCCACATTCGTAGGCTTCGCAAAGGTATCCAGAGAACCGTTGGTGAACAGCTCAAGCGCGAGAGCGATTTCCTGTGCTTCGAGTTCCGTCTGCTTCATCAGCTCTGCACGGAAGTCACGCAGGGTCGGAACTGTTCCGGTATAGTTGCGTTGCTGATAATCACGGTATACCGAAGCCGTACAGCGGTCGATGATCGACTTCTGAATTGCGCCCAAGCCTGTCGTACCGATGAGCTGCTCGCAAAGCGACATGATGAATTCGGATTTGAGGATAACGGGGTTCGCGCCGTCGCCGTACTCGACGCTCATATCCATAGGATTGATATGATTCTCAGAGGTAGCCGATATATGGATGACCTCGCCATTCATCGCTCGTACAAGAGGCGAATACTCTCGCTCAGGGTCGATAATGATGATATCGCAGTCCATAGACAGCTTTAATGTTGCAATATCCTGCTTCGCCATGAATGACTTACCACCGCCGGATACGCCGAGGATAAAGGCGTTACCGTTCAAAAGCTCACGTCGATCAGCCATAATCAGATTGTTGGAGATCACATTCTGACCGTAATAATTACCATTGGTGTGAAGAATGTTCTGAACGCGGAATCCGTGAAGAGCAGTCAGGGATTCGGTCGTCAGAGTACGGTAGTTATCGATCTTCATGGTACTCAGCGGCAGGGCGGTATTCAGACCGTCCATCTGCTGAAATTTGAGAATACCCATCTGACAACGATCGCCCGACGCTGCGTTCATCAGCGCCTTTGTATCACTGTCAAGCTGCTTCTTTGTATCAGCAGTATGAACGAGTGTCACGGTAGCATAGGTCACCCGGCGATCACGGGTCGTCAGATCGTCGAGCATTTCCTTGATATCGCTCTTCTGCTGCTCCAGATCATAAGGAACAGTCGCCGAAAAGTTATTGTTGGCGTTCTGACGGCGCTGCCAATTGGTGATATTGGTTTCAACACCGAGCAGACGGCTTTCAGCCTCCTTGACCGATTCGTCGATCGGGACAGGGATGATATCGACCGAAAGCATGATGTTACGGTTCAGCGCGGTCAAATCGGCGAGGATCGTGTCCTTGATGTAGGTACCGTATTCTCTCAGGAAAAGCACACGCCCGTAACGATCGCCGATTT
>CADBYC010000072.1 GCA_902798755.1 uncultured Ruminococcus sp.
ATTAAACGTCAGTCTCGCGCTCACATCTCTTTCGGATGAAGTAACTTTTGCCACTTTTGTCGGGGACGATACCGCAGGAGAGTCTGTCCTGAGCGCTTGTAAACCGATCTCAGATCTCAGAATCGCGCGGTGTGAACAGACGCCGCAGAGCGTCGTTTTGTATGACAAAAGCGGTAAAAGGCGCGTTTATACCGACCTGAAAAACGTACAGGAAATTCGTCTGCCCGATGATTTATATACCGACTTAAATGCCTTTGACGCGTTCTGTTTATGCAATATAAACTTCTCACGCGAGCTGCTTTCAGCGGCAAAAAAGACGGGCAAACCGATCTTCTGTGACGTGCATTGTCTGAGCGATATCTACGATAAATACAACACGTATTTCATGAAAGCAGCGGACATACTCTTCCTTTCCAACGAAAATATCATCAGAAAAGAAGAGGAATTTGTCCGCAAATTAACATCAGTTTATCCCTGTAAAATCGTTGTAGTAGGGGAGGGCAGCGAAGGCTCATTGCTCTATGAGCGTGAGCAAGATCGCTTCACTATGATCCCGTCCGTCTATACACGACCTGTCGTCAACACCGTCGGAGCAGGAGACGCTTTGTTCTCAGCCTTCACTCATTTCTATATGCAAGGTACAAATGCTGTGGATTCATTGAGATACGCAACGGTATTTGCGTCCTATAAGATCGGAGAATCAGGCGCTTCAAAAGGCTTCCTCTCCGAGCAAAAACTACAGGAACTTGTTTCCGAATCATCATCATAATCGAGTCTAAAGAGCCGTCCTTCGGGACGGCTTTTTTCTTTACACCCAGTTAATCCGGACAACTATTTCATTGTCTAAGCGGAGGAAACTTTTCTCTTTTGTGCACCATTATTTCCGCCAAAAAAGCAAGCCGTTACTTTTGCTTGTAACCATCGGATTATTCGCTCACACAGCACCTAAACTTTGGATTAAGTCTTCAAGCAAGCCACCTAAAGCAGTTGACTTGAAAACTCTCACAAATGGCATAACGGTCGGCGTTGCCGTCCGTTGTAATTGGAAGGGCGGCAAAATGCAAGCCGCCCTTCTTTCTCCTGCTGCTTCAAAATCGAACAAATCCGATATTCGTCATAGTAGACAATAAGCCTTGCTCAATGAGCTGTTCTTTACCCTCTGATTTGGGGACGGTATTGACCGGGACGATAACACCCCTATGTTGAGAAGCCGCATAACTAAGCGCTTTTCGGCGTGTTTACGGTGTGGAGAAAAATATCGTCCCCATCGTCCCCACACTCCGAATGAGAGTACACTAAGGTCAAAATCCTCGTGTGATTTTTCTTCTCACGAGTGAATTCAACGCCTGCTTTTTGGAGTTCGTTTTCGTATTTTCCGAGCTTTCTGGAGAGGACATTGCTCTCAATTTTCAGACCTAAAGTGTCACACAAATCCGACGCTGTTCCCTCAAAAATCTCTTCCCGTTTGAGGTAAGACAGCAGGCTGAGCATGGCGCCGTCGTTCATAAAACCGTCGCTCTCAAGACTGCTTTTACCCAAACAATTCCATCTGAAATTTTCAAATTGAATGGTCAAAACTCTCTCGGGAATATCTCTGCCGCGCATATAAAGCTTTGCGAAATCCGAGCAGGAATCGTCCGTTTTCATCACGTAAATGTTGTCCGCCGCGCCGGTGATTCCGGTCGAACCTGACACCATATTGAACGGATCCTTGTCTGATTTCTTTCTCGTATGATGGACACAAACGATCGAGATTCCGCGCCTTTCGGCGAGCCGTTTGAGGATCGAGATCACCTTGTAATCGCCCGCGTACATATCTCCCTTGGCTTTGCGGATCTTCTGGAGTGTGTCGATCACCACCAGCGAGGTGTCGGGGTGTTTGTCGATGAACGATTCGATCTGCTTTGTCAGATCACCCGCAAGGTTATCCGCCATCACAGCGAAGTGAAGATTCGCGGGAGCGGTGTCCGTCAGCTTCACCATTCGGTCTCTGATCCTGTTCGGACTGTCCTCGAGACAGAGATACAGCACGGTGCTCTTCTCGGTATCAAAGCCGAAGAACTTTTCGCCCTTCGCCACCTTGATACAGAGATCAAGCATCATCCAAGACTTGCCGACCTTCGCCTGACCCGCGAGGATATTCAGCCCTTGG
>CADBYC010000073.1 GCA_902798755.1 uncultured Ruminococcus sp.
TACAAACCGTAACCTTTGATTTGTAACTTGACTGAGTACACTGATCGTAATAGAATGATCTCAGGTGATAATGATGAGTAAGATTTTTGTATCAGGTCTTGCTAATGTCGAGACCTCATGCGCCGTCAAAGGGTTTCCGATCGAATATCAGGCGGTGGATTACAACTTTTTCGGTATCAACTCGATCGCTTCAGGCGTCGGATTAAACGTCAGTCTCGCGCTCACATCGCTTTCGGATGAAGTAACTTTTGCCACTTTTGTCGGGGACGATACCGCGGGAGAGTCTGTCCTGAGTGCGTGTAAACCGATCTCAAATCTCAGAATCGCGCGGTGTGAACAGACGCCGCAGAGCGTCGTTTTGTATGATAAAAACGGCAAAAGGCGCGTGTATACCGACCTGAAAAATGTGCAGGAAATTCGTCTGCCCGATGATTTATATACCGACTTAAATGCCTTTGACGCGTTCTGTTTATGCAATATACACTTCTCGCGCGAGCTGCTTTCAGCGGCAAAAAAGACGGGTAAACCGATCTTCTGCGACGTGCATTGTCTGAGCGATATCTACGATAAATACAACGCAGATTTCATGAAAGCAGCGGACGTGCTCTTCCTTTCCAACGAAAATATCATCGGAAAAGAAGAGGAATTTGTCCGCGAATTAACATCAGTTTATCCCTGTAAAATCGTTGTAGTAGGGGAGGGGAGCGACGGCTCTTTGCTCTATGAGCGCGAGCAAGATTGCTTCACCATGATCCCGTCCGTCTATACACGACCTGTCGTCAACACCGTCGGAGCGGGAGACGCTTTGTTCGCAGCCTTCACGCATTTCTATATTCAAGGCGCGACCGCCGAGGATTCCTTGAGATACGCAACGGTATTTGCGTCCTATAAAATCGGAGAATCAGGCGCTTCAAAAGGCTTCCTCTCCGAGCAAAAACTACATGAAATTATTTCCGAATTATCATCGTAACTGAGTATAAAGAGCCGTCCTTCGGGACGGCTTTTTTTACTTTACACCCAGTTAATCCGGACAACCTTTTTCTTTGTCTAAGCGGAGAAAACTTTTCTCTTTTGTGCACTTTTTTTGCCCGAAATATCTCGCAACCCACATTAAGCTCCGGTTTTGGGCTTGAATTCGTGATCAGAAAATTTCAGCAACCCACAAAATTGAAAATGAGCCAATAGCAACCCACCTGAAAACCGGCTCTGAGAATGTCTCAAAAACGGCTTAACGGTCGGCGTTGCCGTCCGTTGTGATGCCCGATAACTTGAAACAGCAACCCACTTCCTTTTCACCTGCTTCAAAATCGAACAAATCCGATATTCGTCAAAGTAGACAATAAGCCTTGCTCAATGAGCTGTTCTTGTCCCTTTGATTCGGGGACGGTATTGACCGGGACGATAACACCCCTATGTTGAGAAGCCGCATAGCTATGCGCTTTTCGGCGTATTTACGGTGTGGAGAAAAATATCGTCCCTTACGGTGTGGAGAAAAATATCGTCCCCATCGTCCCCGTGATCTGATTGAGAGTACACCAAGGTCAAAATCCTCGTGTGATTTTTCTTCTCACGAGTGAATTCAACGCCCGCTTTTTGGAGCTCGTTTTCATATTTTCCGAGCTTTCTGGAGAGGACATTGCTCTCGATTTTCAGACCTAAAGTGTTACACAAATCCGATGCCGTTCCCTCAAAAATCTCCTCCCGTTTGAGGTAAGACAGCAGGCTGAGCATGGCGCCGTCGTTCATAAAACCGTCGCTTTCAAGACTGCTTTTACCCAAACAATTCCACCTGAAATTGTCAAACTGAATGGTCAAAACTCTCTCGGGAATATCTCTTCCGCGCATATAAAGCTTTGCAAAATCCGAGCAGGAATCGTCCGTTTTCATCACGTAAATGTTGTCCGCCGCGCCGGTGATTCCGGTCGAACCCGACACCGTATTGAACGGATCTTTGTCCGATTTCTTTCTCGTATGATGGACACAAACGATCGAGATCCCGCGCCTTTCGGCGAGCCGTTTGAGGATCGAGATCACCTTGTAATCACCCGCGTACATATCGCCCTTGGCTTTGCGAACCTTTTGCAGCGTATCGATCACCACCAGCGAGGTGTCGGGGTGTTTGTCGATGAAGGATTCGATCTGCTTGGTCAGATCACCCGCAAGATTATCCGCCATCACAGCGAAGTGAAGATTCGCCGGAGCGGCGTCCGTCAGCTTCACCATTCGGTCTCTGATCCTGTTCGGACTGTCCTCCAGACAGAGATACAGCACGGTACTCTTCTCGGTATCAAAGCCGAAGAACTTTTCACCCTTTGCCACCTTGATACAGAGATCAAGCATCATCCAAGACTTGCCGACCTTCGCCTGACCCGCGAGGATATTCAGCCCTTGAGAGAGGAAATCTTTGACGACAAACCTCACGGGAGGGAGCTTCATCTGCATCAATTCTTCGCCGGAATAAGTGATCATTTCTTTCTTTTTCATTCTAAAAATCTACCTTCTTTCGTTTGAAATATGTAACTGATTTTTAAT
>CADBYC010000074.1:0-2566 GCA_902798755.1 uncultured Ruminococcus sp.
CGGATGGGTAAAGAAGTTCTCGGGATCGCCCTCTTCCACGATCCCTCCCCCGTCTAGGAAGAACACGCGGTCGGCGATCGCGCGGGCAAAGTTCATCTCATGGGTCACGATCAGCATCGTGCTGCCGTTTTTTGCAAGCTCCAACATGGTGTCGAGCACCTCGCGCACCATCTCAGGATCGAGCGCTGCCGTTACCTCGTCAAACAGCATGATCTCAGGATGCATACACAGCGCTCGGACGATCGCGACACGCTGCTTCTGACCTCCGGAGAGCTGACGCGGATAACTATCCTTTTTATCAAGCAATCCGACGCGCTCCAGAAGCTGTTCGGCTTCCTCAGTGACCTCGTCTTTGCTGCGCTTCTGCACCTTCATTGGCGCAAGTATGATATTCTGCAAAACGGTCTTATGAGGAAACAGCTCATAGTTCTGGAATACCATACCAATCTTCTGACGGATCTGAGCGATATTGCGGCTGTTGCCGTCGATCAGTTCGCCGTCAAGACGAATCTCGCCGCCTTGGATCGGCTCGAGCGCATTGATACATCTGAGCAGGGTCGACTTGCCGCAGCCGGAGGGACCGATGATGACAATGACCTCGCCCTTATGGACGTCAAGGCTCAGTCCGTTGAGAATCAGGTTATCGCCGTAGGACTTATTTATATTGTTAATGGTCAAAACCGTATCTGCCATGATCAGTTACTCCATTTCTTTTCCAGATGCGAAGCGAGCAGGCTGATCGGCCAGCACACCGCAAAGTACAGGACAAATATGACGAAAAACAATCCGAACGCGGCGTTAGGGGACGCTACGCGATTCGCGTCAATGATCTGACGTGCGACCTTTGTCGCTTCGACCACCTCGATCATGACGATCAGCGGCGTGGTCTTGATCATCCTCGTCACAAGGTTGATGGACAGCGGCAGCAGGCGGCGGATGGTCTGGGGAATGACGATGCTGAAATAGGTCTGGCTGCGATTCAGCCCCAGCGAGTAGGCGCTCTCATATTGGTGTTTCGGAATGCTCTGTAAGGCGCCGCGGACGAGGTCGCCCATCTCGGCGGTGCCCCAGAAGGTGAATACGATGACTGCGGCGAATTCAGGTTCAAATTTCAGCCCGATCAGCCGTGCCGAGCCGTAGTAGACGATGAACAGCAGCACCAGCTGCGGCATGATCCGCACGATCTCCAGATAGACGCGGCAGATCGCCTTTGTCACTGGGTTTTTGAACGTCATGACGACGCCGAGCAAAATTCCCAGAACGATGGATAATGCGACGGAGATCAGGCTGATTTTCGAGATCAGTTACCAAAGCTTGCATATCTCAGCCTCCTTTCGACAACAGAGCCGATGATCGACACCGGCAGGAGCACGATCAGATAAAAGACGACGACCAGAAACAGACTCTCGACCGTCGTACTGCTCACGGCGATCCTGTCTTTTGCCGTGAACATCAGCTCCAAGATGGAGATACAGGAAAAGACGCTCGTCTCTTTCAGCAGGAAGATCAAATTCGCGACGAAGGCGGGCACGGAGTAGGTCACCGCCTGCGGCAGAATGATGTGGAACATTGCCTGCCTGCGCGTCATGCCGAGGCTGAGCGCGGATTCCATCTGGATCGTGTCGACCGCCTCGATGCCGGAACGGAAGGTCTCGGCCATATAGGCGCCGCCCAACTGGATCAGCAGGGGCGTGTTCCGCAGAATCTCGATATAGATTTTAGCGATCGTTTTCAGTACCGGAACCTTGAAGTGAACGATCAAAGCCGTCACCAGCCCCAGAACGATCGAGATCAAGATGCCGAACCAGCCAGTATATAAGGTTATCAACAGACCGTCCTTATATAAAGGTAGATAGCTGACGATCACATCCCAGTTCACAACAACCCTTCTTTCCTGAGCCCGTTATCCGTTTGGGCAAAAAAAGTAAGGGAAGCATTACGCTCCCCCCGCATCTGATCAATCAACACGATTTGAGAGCATAACGAACCAAAGCACGACCGCAGCTGCCGCACATACACATCATCATACAGGTGTTTTTTGATGCTGTCATAGTCGTTATCTCCTTTCGAATGAGTGCAAGCGCATTATAAACCCTACTTACCTACTTTGTCAATAGGTTAATTGCAAATTAAGCAATCTATCCAATTATTTTTTCTGCATGGTACAGTTTATTCGTGTGAATGACCATTTGACACGATTTCTTTTCGCTTTTGTCGTCTGACGCGATTGATTTGCCGTTCAAAATCCCCGTTTTCGATCAGTCTTGCCAGAACCAGTTGAATGAACGTCGGCACCGTGCAGGAATAAAAACCGAGCCGATCTTCAAAAACCGTAACAAGGTGCTTCGGCAGTATCATATACCCGACACGCAGTGCAGGTGAGATCGTTTTGGAAAAGGTGTTCATATAGATCACATTTTCGTCAGTTGTGTGAGAAAACAAAGATTCCTCCGGCTTTTTGGATACCGAGAATTCCGATTCAAAGTCATCCTCCACGATATACCGCTGTCCCTTTGCCGCCCATTTCAGATATTCAAAACGCTTCGACGCGCTGGCTGAGACGCCG
>CADBYC010000074.1:2596-3131 GCA_902798755.1 uncultured Ruminococcus sp.
ACCCAGACGCAGTTTCTCAACGGACACATCACAGGCGCGGTACACCTGCTCGATCTTTTTATAGGACGGGGATTCAATCCCGTAGGTTTTTTCGTATCCAAGTAATTCTACGATCAGGCTGTACAGATATTCCGAACCGGAGCCAATGACGATATGAGACGGCTCGGCGACGATCCCTCGGCTTCGCGCAAGATACTGCGCGATCGCATGCCGCAGTTCTTCACATCCTTTATTAGGCGATTTCTGCAGGATAGCGTCCGGCATATCCGTGATGACAGCGCGCATGGTCTTAGCGAGTACGGAATAAGGAAACGGATAAGATACCGAGCTGTTTTGATGTGTTACGGGTGGTTTGCTGATAGCCTGTGATGGTACAGCAAAGCCGTCCTCACCGCGGAAGATCACAAAATACCCGCTGCGCTCTCTGGACTCGATGTAGCCCTCATCACATAACAGCGCGTAGGCGTGTTCTATGGTAATTACACTGACGCCTGTTTCTTCGGCAAGAATTCTTTTTGACGGCAGCTTGGAGCCG